>CAZIVW010000007.1:0-111765 GCA_964542975.1 uncultured Sphingopyxis sp. | reverse complement strand
TCGCAACTGCTGCACCAGAACTTGTGCCCCAGCGCAGCATCCCTACCCCTATACTTTACTGCGGATAGCTGGCGTAAAAATCATTGCGCCACTGAAATTGGGTGTGGGTAATCGACACGCTAAAATCCAAAGATGTCACTTGATGCCACCACCCAATGGGTATGAACAACGCATCCCCCGGTTCGATCACAAAGTCATGAATTTCCACATCTTCTAGCAATGGAAATTCTTTTTGAATATCAGGCCGAGTGATATCCCGCACCTCGCTATACACATGGTGGCGGTTATATAGTTGCGCGCGATATTCCGGTGAAATCAGCACCACCCGTTTGCGCCCGCAAATTTGGATTAGCACATTATTCGTCAGATCATGGTGCAAGGGCGTAAAGGTACCAGCCCCGCCAATCCATAACAGGCCCTTGGCGTCATCTTGCAACACCCCATCGACCGAACCCAAATCGGGGTCCAGCGCAGCAAGAGCCACTTGGTTTTTGTGTGCATTATAGGCGGTTAAATAACAGTCATTGGATGCAGCAGGATCCAACGCCCGATCCATAAACTGATTAAAGCCCAAGGTTTCGCGGTGAGCCTCCATCTTGAGCTCATAATCCTGATCCGCATTGCGTCGACTTTGCACTTCGACGGGCGCATCGCCGATGACCGCGCGCAAATATTCCGGCGTCCATTTGGACATTGCGGGCCACTGATCGGCCTTGTCGGTCAACAGAACCGGCCAGTTGGCCGCATAATGTTTTTCCAAAAACTCGTCTGAGGTGATGCCCCTTTTGCGATAAATTTCCCCTTGATCGCCCTTCATCTGGCGCAGTTCCGCCAAAGCATCGCTGGCCCATTTCGCACGGGCGGCTTCGCCCGATTGATCCGCCAGCTTTTGCGCCGCCTTTTGGGTGGACATGGGGCACGCGGATGCAGCCAACTGCGCTTTTAATTGTGCATCCTCAATCTGAAATTCGGGAACACGCAGCTTGGACCGGTGATCCGCTGTGCCATTCGCACCATTGGGGCACAGACCACGATAGTATAATTTCTGCCATTTCTCGCTGGGTGAGCGATGCGGTGACTGCGCCATTTCTGCTTGGAACTGATCCCGCGACCGGCTCCATTCTTCAAACTGGGCCTTCAGCTCTGGGGCGTCTTCGATGGATTTGATCACCGGTTCGCAGTCATCCACCAATTTTCGCAAAATGGGGAAAACAAACGCAATGGGCTCCCCCGCTTCAAAGCGCACCGGATGATGCGGCCGCGTGAAGCGCCAGTTCATCGTAAAGCTATAAGGTGACCAATCCGTTTCCACCACGCCGTTCAGCGGGGCAATACCGTCCTTTGCGCTGTTGGGCGGTCCGCCGACCCACATATCCACACCGTCTTCGGTACGGAACAAGGCCTGAATATGGACAGTGAAGGTGCCTTGCCCAAAAAGCGCGACGGGCGCGTCTGACTGATCGTCTGGGGAATCAAGCCGAATAGTCACATCTTCGGGGGCAGCGCCGCCGTTCCACACCGCTTCAAACCCGCAGGGGCTGAGGATTTCCCAACCATGGGAATTGGCGATATTCAGCGGCAAACAACGATAAGCAAAGGATTCCGGCGAACGGTCCATCCATTCCCTTTTATGGGATGCCGGCCTGATATTTGGCTTCCATCCTGGAAAAATATAACAGGTTAAATCCATCGTCCTGCCCCGCTTCTTTTTATATTGGCTGCAGGGTCTTTCGAATAATAAGGTTAATATCTCATTATTGCGCCGCCTATCGACGGCGGCACTCAGCGTTGCACGGCACGGGGTAAACAGGCCGGACCGACAGGATCAAAATATTTATAGGTCAGGATAAATTCCTGATGTCCCATGGCTTCGGACACACTGTGTTGGCCACTAGCGACCATCAGGCAGCGGTCGAAAATCTCAGCCCCCACTTGGTCTAGGCTGGCCTGTTGGCGCAAGATACGACCAGCGTTGATATCCATATCTTCGGACAATCGATCATAGGTTTCCGGATTGGCGCAGATTTTGATCACCGGCGAAATGGCCGACCCGACAACCGACCCTCGCCCCGTGGTAAATAGGATCAGGTGACAACCCGACGCGATCATCTCCACAATCTCGGCATTGTCCGAAATGTTGGGGAAGCCAAAACGCACCTCGCCGTCGGGCACAACGTCCATCAAATAAAGGCCTGATGATGGCGGAATATCGCCTGGTTTAATCAAGCCCGATATTTGCGACCGCCCTGATTTGGAATATGCCCCCAGCGATTTTTCTTCCTGCGTGCTCAGGCCGCCGTCAGCATTGCCGGGGGCAAAGCTACCATAACCTAAGACGCTGTAATAAGCCGCCGCTTTGGTGACCGCCCCCTCAATCTCCCGCCCCAATTCCGGTGTGATCGCCCGTTCGGCCATAATTTGTTCACAGCCGATCAACTCCCCCGTTTCTTCGAAAATACAGGTCGCACCAGCCCTAATCAGTTGGTCAAAGCAGCGACCGACCGCTGGGTTGGCGGTAATGCCGCTGGTGCCATCCGACCCGCCGCAAATGGTACCGACCACCAATTCCTGCACCGCCATTGGGGCGCGCGGCGTGGCCGCAGCGCGGCTTTTGATACGCTGCACAGCATCTATCCCTGCCGCGATGGTCCGGCGAGTTCCGCCCGCCTCTTGAATGACGAGCCGCTCGACCGGCCGCCCGCTAGCCGCGATGTCCGCCATTAGAGCCGCGCGATCAAACCCCTCGCAACCCAAGGAGATCAGCAAAACACCGCCGACATTGGGGTGCGTCGCCAATCGGCTGAGCATCTGATAGGCATAGCTATTGGGATAACAGCCGGGAAAGCCGATTAATTGCACATCGGGGTCATCGCATTGGGTGACAATAGTCCGTGCCACATGGTGCGCGCATTCCACCAAATAGATGATAAGCGTGACGTTGCGAATGCCCCTGCGCCCATCATCCCGCAAAAAGCCTTGGAACTGCTCGGCACCATGGGGGGGCATAATGGCGGCGATCATCGGTCATATCCGTCCGCGCTTGGGGTGACAGGACTGGGCACTGCAGGGCCAGATCGCGCGGATGACGCATCGCGCCCATGGGCTGGGATATAATCACTCTGCAAATTATGATGATGCACATGGCAACCCCGCGCCGCCGCATCACGCATCGTGCCAATCGGAAAGCCATAGCGATAGACTTTATCACCCGAAAACAAAGCCTGCCGCGCGATTTTATGCCCCACGGCAATATCTTCGCATAGCATAATCTCTGCGCCCTCTATGCGGATCTGCGTTCCGCGTGCAACGGAACGAACGCAGATCAGGATATTATCCGCAGGGTCCAGCAACAGAAAATAATCATCTGGTGCATCCGCGCCCTTCACCGACCTGCCCGTCATTGCTGCGTCCCTTGCAAACGATCCTCACCCGCATGGCGACAGCCGAACCAGAACCGCTCATGCCACCGCGCACGACACATTCTATCAAATATGATAATATTTTCATATATGGAAAAAATACGCCATATGGATGCGCCGCGAAACGCGCATCCGCTGCATCCGCCCTGTCCAAATTCAGATCGAGAGGATTAGCGCGACTTAAAAAATTCCACGGGTATGGTGATGTCCACGACCTCGGGCATATCGGCGGGAATAGCAGGCAAAGGTTGCGCACGGCGCAGCGTGTCGAGCGCCGCGCGATCCAAAATTTGCACCTTGGAACTTTGTAATATGCTTGCGCGGATCACCTGGCCCGAACGGTTCATGGTGAAGGCCACATAGGCCACGCCTTGTTGACCGCGCACGCGCGCTGCCGATGGATAGCGCCGAAATTTCTCCAAATGGCGAAGCACCTCCCCCTCCCAACTGGATCGCGCCTGCCCCGATGGGGGCACCTGATGCGCGGCGGCATGGGCTTCCGCCCTCGCCGTGCTGGCGGCGGATGGTGGAGACGACGGGGACGAAGCGGATGCCGGTGTGGCGTGACTGGCGGCCATGGCCCCGCTCGCCGGACTGGGGCTCGCCATGGCAGTGGGAACGACCAAAGCCGCCGTCTGGGACGGTAAGACAGGCGTCATGCTGGCGTCGGGGGCAGGCTCTGCTGGCGTTTTCGGCGGCTCGCTTGTCTCTCTTCGGCTTTCTGCGGGCCTTGGCTGATCGGATGGGCTGCTCATTTGAATAACCGACAGCGGCGCAGGCGATTGATGGACCGCCAATTGCAGCGGCGTGATCCAAGACACAAACGCCCCGGCACAAAGCGTCAGACACACGCATGATGTCCCCGCGATACCCCAACAGCGTGTGCGCCAATGCGGGCCATGCGCCAAATAAGCGTGACCGACGCCTTCGTTGCCAAGCAGAGGCGCGGGGCCGCGCTGGCCGCGCCGACCGCGCTGGCCGATGAACCGTTTCCACAGGAGCAGTTTGTGCCGCATGATCGGCGGACGCCGGATGCGCCCGATGGACTGTATGGATTGCATAGTCTGCATCGTCACCCTTCCCGTCTTTACAAGATCAAAAGAAAGGCAAGAATGGCCTGTCGTTCGTCTTCGGTCAGATTCAATGGCTTTAAAAGGCTGGACGTCTTGGGAAATAGCGGATCATTTTTCTGCTCTTCCGTTGGCTTGGGATGCACGCCGCCCATATTGTAAAATCGGATAACCGGCATCAGTTCGTTAAACGCCCCCATATGCATATAAGGGGCGGTGCGCCCTATGCCGCGCAAGCTGGGGGTACGAAACGCGCCCACATCCGCGGGCAATTTGGTGAATTCATACCGACCCAAATCTTGGTTGCTGCGCCCATAAAATGACATGCCTTCATTATGGAATCGCTGGTCGGTGAACAGCGGGCCATTATGGCAATTGGCGCATCCGGCTTTGGTCCGGAACAGATGAAGGCCCTGCAATTGCTGATCGGTCAACGACTGCGTTCCGGCACGCATCACATTGTCCCATTTGCTGCGGGGACGCTGCGCCCGCATGAAGCTAGCCAATGCTTTCATCGCCTGATCGATTTGGATTGGCTGGGATCCAAAAACCGCTGCAAAGCTCTTCACATAGCTTGGCGACGCGCGCAGGCGTGCTTCAATGTCTGGGATGTGGGACGCCATTTCTATGGGGTCGTGTAGCGGCTGTACCGCTTGCTCTTCCAACGACGATGCGCGCCCGTCCCAAAAAAATTGGGTCATCCATGCCACCGTCAAAATGGATTGCGCATTGCGCCGTCCACGCTGGCGATCATGACCAAAGGATCGACTGAGCCGGTCCGTAAAACCCAATTCTTGATGGTGACAGGATGCACAGGCAATTTGCCCCGAACCGGACAATATGGGATCGTTAAACAAGGCGCGGCCCAACGCCACCTTTTCGGGCGAGGTCGGATTGTCCACTGGATGCACGACATCAGGCAAGGGGCCAAATTCGGTGAACACCGCGCCGTCGTGCAAAGTTGGTTTCGGCCATGTCGCCGGCTGGCCGGAATAAAGCTGGCGCAATTGCGCCATGTCGGCGGCCATATCTGCGGCGACAGATACAGGCTGACTTTGCGCAGCAGCGACCGCGCTCCACCCCATTGGGGCACAGGCGATCGCTGTTGCATAGGTGAAGAAATGACGCATGGTCAGCCAAGCATCAATGGGTCAACCGCGCGGTGATCCATATATTTCGCCCCATTTGCCACGGCTGGCTGGTGCTGGAATATGTGGAAAATGGCACCCTGTTCAACAAATTGTTGACGCGCAGTTCCAATGTCGCGGTGCCATATTGGCTTTTGAGCACATCAACATCCGCGCCCAGATTAAATTCCACACCCGGCTTATAATCCACGACATCATAGACATCATAGCGTTTGCCATCGATGGTCTGGTTAATGTCCGTATCCTCGACGCGGCTGAATGTTCCGCGATAGCGCATATTCACATTGGTCCGCAGGCGGCCATCCCACAATCGCGAACTCAGATCCGCATTGACCACCAACGGATTGCCATAATTGCCGATCTGATTGGCGCTGGTCGCTTCAAGGACGGGCACAATCTGGCCTTTATAAACCACCATCACGCCGTCATTTTCCAAATCATCCGCTATATCGAAATAGCTGATATTATTGGCTTTGGTGCGGGAAAAATTGGCGTTCAGCGACAGGCTGTGGTTCGCGCCGAATTGCCGCAGATATTCTAAGGTCAGCGACCGATAATCACGGCGCCCGTCGTTGCTCAATTCATAGACCGAACGAGTTGCCGTCTGCCCCGTGTCTTTGATAAATTCTTCCGTATATGCCAGAATAGAGGAGAATTGATCGCGGCTGCGGCGCAGCAAAGCGCGCGCCCGAAACTCGCCGCCAAGAACCGGAACAGGCGCGGTCAATGCCAGCGTCAATTCATCATTATAGGGCGTATCTAAATCGCTGCTGCCGTAACGCGAGGATTCTGTATGGCTGTTCAGCACCCAAGTGTCGCCCCAAGTTGGCGCACCGTCCACCATCGTCGCCGTGCGGGTATAGGTGCGCATCGCGCCATATTGATCACGCAGGGCATGACCCAAAAAGCTGCGACCATAATAACGATTGGCCCCAAAGGTCAGATTGACTTTCCCCAGCACATCGCGGGAAATCGACAGACGGGGCGCAACATTATGATTGCCCAAGAAATCTTCATAATCATAGCGCAGGCCCGCCCGCACCATGAAACCTAGCACATCCGTCTGATATTCCGCATAGGCCGCGACGGCATTGACCACAGCCTTCACGTCCATGACAGGCAGCACATTGCGCTGGCGCAGCGCATAGGCCCCGTCCACACAGGCCCGTCCCTCGTCAACCAAGCAAATGGTATCGGGGCTAATAACGGCGTTTAGATGCAGATTAACGGCTTCGTCGCGCCGCTTCGCGGCCACAATATGGCTATATTCGCCGCCGAACGACAAGATACCGTTACCCAATGGCTGTTCCCAATGGGCTTTAACGACAGTGTCATTCTGCGTCTGGTCAATCGGGCCCACACTGCCGAAGGTGCAGGTCGAACCTGTCGAGCACCAATCCATGCCCGGTGCCAAGGTGGAGATGTTGTACGTTCCGGCCGGTCCATCGCGGCTGCTGTCCGAATAAGCATGGCTGATTTCCACCTGCCAATTGGCATCACCAGATTTTCCGTCGACCGATAATTGGCCAGTCAGACCGCCCCCCTTGGTGACGATCAGGGATTCAAGGCTGGATGGGGATTGAAACTCGCTTTCATAAGGGCTGTAGGAAAGCTGCGCCTTGACCACAATATCAGACGAGGCGTCATATTCCGCCTTGATCATGAAATTGTCGCTAATGCTCTTTTGGCCATAAGCCCCCAAATGGGCATAGGATGAACTGCGCGCGTTGATCACATCGGCACGCGAGCGATTATAGGCCGCTAGCAGGCGGAAATCATCGCTGATCGGCACGTCAACGGTGATGCCAAATCGTTCTTTCGTAAATTCCGGCTTTGCCACATCCGCCCCGTTCAGCGCATCCCGTGTCGCATCCGACATCAAAAAGCGCGCCATGCCATCGCTGCTTTTTGCGACATATCCACTAATACCAAAGCTGGACTTGGGCGAACGGGTGTTGACCTCAACAACCCCGCCCGTAAAGCCACCGAAGCGGGCTGAGACATTGGAATCATGGACCGTGATATCGCCAACAAGATTGGCGTCCATCCAAAAGCTTTGCGGTGATGTGGCTGCCACAATGGAAACATGGCCCGCATTATAGCTGCCTTCGGTGCCGCCAAACATATCTTGGCGCGAATTCACCCCTACCCCGTCAACAAGGAAATTATTCTCATAAGGCGAACCTCCGGAAATAGAGATGAATTCGGGACGCAAGTCTTGCAATTCATGGGCCGAGGCGATGCCTTGGCTATTGGAAAATTGCACGCTGGGCAGCAGGCGCAGCATCTGATTGACGTCCCCCGTCCCTGGGGCACGAATGGCAATCGCGTCCCGATCAAAGCGGCTCGTGCCGGATGCCAATGGATCTGCGTTTTGACCGCCAAACTGATACGCTAGCGGATTGCCGTCCCCAGCCCCTTCGACACGCAGCGAACCAAGACGAACATCCCCCTCGGCTGTGCTGGGCAGCCGCGTCACTTCATAACGTGCCGCAGACGTCTGGCGATAACTTAGACCGGTTCCGTTCAACAGCAAACTTAACGCTTTAGCCGGTGCCAGCTGGCCCGACACCGAACGGACGGTCATCTTCGGTTCCACATCATCGGCAAGCATGATCTCGACGCCCAATTGCGCCGACAGCTTGGATATGGCGCTCACCAAATCCTGCTCTTGAACCTGAACAGTCTGATCTGCCTCCTGCGCCGCCAATGGGGTCGCACACAGAAAAGCCCCCCACTCAGCAGGACACACCGCTGGATATGACGACCCAAATTCAACCGAGAAATTTTATTGCTAAACACGCTAATGCCGACCTTGATGCTATTGCGAATAACTTTCATCCGCAATTACTGACCAGCATTCCAATATGCAACCCCAGTCAAAAATATATATAAATCATTGTATTTTATGCATTTTATACAATCCCATCAATTTTCCCAATATGATTAATTGACAGGTTCGATTAGCGGCAAGCGCAGCAGAGCCCCGCCCACCCGAGCTGGCTCCCCTCACCCTATCCGTAGCTGCCGAACCCCATGCGCCGCAGCGACGTCTGGCCATGAAGCAGCACCCGTCAGACGAAAAGCGCCCTGTACGGGCGGAACGGCCCGACCCCATTGCAATCACCAGCAAGCGCATCAGTGGATCAGATGATCGCCCCCGGCGATAACGAGGCCTTAGCCCCGCTTTGAAGTCACTATATAAATTGATTTCATCAAAAAATTTGACGCTGATTAAAATTTTTCTTAGGTCGATTGCCGTTCGATGCAGTCGCGCCAGCCAAGGATGCGATCAAGCGGGATAAAGAGGGAGGATATAATAATGATGAAGCACAAGCTGATGTGTATGACGGCAACCATTGCCCTGACGGTCGCGGGGACGGCCCATGCTCAGACGTCATCCCCCTCTCCGGCCGACGCATCACCGCCCCAAGATATTGTGGTGACCGGATCGCGCCTTCCCAGCGCAGATCTCGTCTCGTCTGCCCCCGTTACGGTGCTCGACCGCTCGGAAATTGAAGCAACAGGCGCGACAAGCGTTGGAAGTTTGCTGCGCGAACTGCCCGCGGCCACCGCGACATCCAGTGAATCGGCTGGGCGCGGCAATAGCGGCAGTGCAACCGTTGCATTGCGCGGCCTCAGTGCCGTCAACACCCTTGTTCTCATCAACGGTCGTCGGGTCTTGGCTAGCAATTCGGGCGGAACGGTCGACCTAAACAGCATTCCCTTCGAAACCATCGAACGTGTTGAGGTGCTGCAGGACGGCGCTTCCGCAATCTATGGGTCCGATGCCGTCGCCGGTGTCGTCAACCTCATCATGCGCCGCTCTTATGATGGGCTGCTCATCAAAGGGTCGCAAGGGATCAGCAGCAGGGGCGACTTGCCAGTCACTGACCTTGGTCTCGTTTTCGGTCAGGAGTTCGACCGCGGGGGCTTTGTCTTCAGCGCAAGCTATCGCCATGCGGGCGGCAATTTAATCGCCGACCGGCCGATCAGCCGCGATGTTGACTGGCGCAGTTCGGGCGGCCGAAACTTTCGCGATCCGCTGCCGCTTCGCACATCATTCACCGGACTAGACCCTTCCGACCCTAGCCGCGCGCTGATCGTCCGGGAAGGTGTCAGCCAAGCGACCAGCCTCGCCGATTTTCGCGATTTCCGCGACCCTTGGTATGATGCCGCAGGAAGCGCGGGAAGCAGCGATGGTCTCAATTATTGGGATTATGAAAGCAGCGCGTCCAAATTGTCCAATATCAACCTCGGCTTTAGCGGCAGCTACGAAATTACGCCCAATATTACGGGCTTCGTCGAAGCCGGATATAATCGCCGCAAATCCCTTGGTTTCCTTGCGCCCGATGCGTTCGGCGAAGCCTATGGCGACACGATCATTGTCGATGCGAACAATGATTATAACCCATTCGGTGTCGACCTCAGTGCTACGCGCACAATCGGCGAACAAAGTCGCGACGATGCCCGCCAAAGCCGCGTGCGCGCCAATATGTTTCGCATCGTTGCCGGCCTAGAAGGCGATGTTCATGGCTGGAAGTGGGACCTGTCCTATAATTATCAGGCACTCGATTCCTTCACCTATGGCGGCAAGGGCGTCTTGCGTGACCGGCTCGAACAGGCCGCAGGCGATTCCGATATTTGCCGCGCGCTCGGCAATGGCTGCGTACCGATCAACCTATTCGGTTCAGAACGATCAATCACGCAAGACATGCTGAATTTCGTGTCGGCTGACATATACACGCAGGCCGATGCCAAGCTGAACTCGGTGGTCGGCAATGTTCACGGAACGCTGTTCAACCTGCCGGCGGGGCCGGTTCAGATCGCACTCGGTGCCGAATATCGGACAGAATCTTATAGCGAGGACCATGACAGCAATTCCGAGGTCAACGCCTTTATTTTTCGCGTGCCGCTACCCGACCAAAATCCGCCCACGCGGCGGGTTAGCGAATTTTACGCAGAAGCCGCGATCCCGCTCCTGCGCGACATCCCTCTTATCCACAGCTTGGATATCGAAGCAGCCATACGCTATTCCCATTACAATGCCTTTGGCAGCACGACCAATCCCAAAATCGGCGTAAAATGGCGCCCATTTGAGGATCTGCTGCTGCGCGGTTCTTGGGGGACAGGTTTCCGCGCGCCGACTTTCAACGAAGCAAACTCGCCGCAGACGCGCAATTTCCGTTCGGTTAGCGACCCTTGCCAAGGCTCCAACTATGCGTCACTGCCTGGCTGCAATGGGGTGCAAGCGCCAACGTCGGTCGGGGCTTTTGTGCTGAGCGGTGGCAACCCCAATCTGAAGCCAGAAGATGCGGAGACGATCACCCTAGGCGCGGTGTTCACGCCCCGTTTCCTGCGTGGCCTCTCTGTCACTGTCGATGTGTATCGGATCGACAAGCATAATATCATCGGCGCGCCCAGCGTGAACTATATCCTTGCTCAAAATGCCGCCAACGGCAGCTATGCCGACCGTGTCACACGCAACAGCGCGAACGCTATCGTGGATGTCATCGCAACTCGCGACAATCTGCTCGACCAACGGGTCCAGGGCATTGATCTGGGGATCGAATATAAAACGCCCGAGAGCGATTGGGGTCAGTTCATTTTCCGCGGAGACGTCACCTATCTCGATAGCTTCAAGCAATCGCCGGCGGCAGGCATTGCGCCGATCGAGAAAGTCGGCACCTATTCCGAAGAAACGGGCACTCTTGCTCGCTGGCGCGGTAGCGGACGCATCGGTTGGACCCGTGGCGATTTCGGCGTAAACTATGCCATGCGCTATGTAGGGTCGGTGACCAATCTTGGATCACTTCTGGTCAATGGCGAGAATCTGCGCGCCGACGGCTATGTCCGGCATGATCTTCAGTTCAATTTCAACTTGCGGCCCGCCGACGCGCGCTTCACGCTTGGCGTCGAAAATCTCTTTGATCGTATGCCACCTTATCTCGAAGGCAATTATGCAAACGGTTTTGACACAACCACCTTCGATTCCCGTGGCCGCTTTTTCTACGCCCGCTTCGAAAAGAAATTCTAAGCAGCGATTCCGCCGCGCGCTTCACCGCGCGGCGGACCCCACCAAGCCAACGAGCCGTTCCATGCGGCACTGCGGACGATTAACATGCCATTGGGCCGCATATTTAACGGTTTCTTTCGGGACACGCAGAAGTACCGCACCATGGGAATCCCAAAAAACAGGCGGGAATATCATGATCAGCAAAACACTCCCCCTCATCATGCTATTTGCGGCAGCAGGCATGGCAGGCGGCCTCGCACAAGCGGACGAGCGCCGATATGAAGAGCGCAGCTATGTTACCGAAATCCCCAAAATTCTTGCGGCCTCCCCCGCATCGGACTGGCAATTGATATCCGATGACGACCTCCTGTTTCTAGACCTTGCGAAGGGGACGGTGGTGCTTGAACTTGCGTCCTTCGCGGCCCCCGCACAGGTGGCACAGATTAAGGCGCTCATTCGGTCTGGTTATTTCAAGAACAGCGCGATCCTCCGTGTGCAGGAAAATTATGTCGTTCAGTGGGGAGACCCAACCAGCGAACAGTCGCTTGGAAATATTTCCAGCGATCTGCCGGATGAAAGGCGCTTCGCTTTGTCCCCCCATGATGCGGTAACTCCGCTCGATGCACGAGACTCCTACGCCCCGCAGACGGCCTTTCTCAACAGCTTCCCCATCGGCATCAGCGACGATGGTAAAGAGGCATGGATCCTCCACTGCCATTCCAGCGTCGGCGCTGTGCAGGACAGCCCGGATAAAAAGCCGAGGGGAACCTATCTATACGCCGTAATCGATCATCCTCCGCGCGGACTGGACGGGTCGCTCGCCGTGGTCGGCAGGATTATTGACCGCATCGACCTGTTGTCGACCATGGCAAGGGGCGGCGGGGCCTATGGGTTCCTAGATGAAAAAGACTATATCCCCATCGCCCGCACCCGTTTGGGGAGTGATATTCCCAGCGCGGAAAGGCCGCAATTCGAAAAGCTGCGCAGCAATAGTGATACATTCGCCCGGATGATGGTTGCCCGCCGCATGCGTGGCGCGCACAACCCAGCAACCACAGCCGCGCCAATTGATGCCTGCGCTATTCCCTTGCTCATTCGCCCCATCCCTCCGCGTTAAGGCGCAGCACAACAGCCTCTCGCGCATGACGAGCCGCACTATCGCAGGCTTGTGAAGAAAAAAGAGGGCGGGCCGCGCTGCCCACCCTCTTTCTTTTTAAACATTGGCAATCAAGCCGATCAGTTTCCGAAATTATACTTCAGACGCAAACCATACATGCGCGGTTCGCCATAGATAACACCCTGCGCACCAACCGAGTTGAAGACACCGGAGTTTGAGATCACATACTGCTTGTTGGTCATATTGGTCCCAAAAATAGACGCATCCAAGCCGGTGCCCATTATGCTCTTCCAGTCCAGCGAGACGGAAAGAAGACCGTAGGACGGCAGCCGGACACCCGGTTCCCATTCATTTGTGGTGCCCTTAAACTCCTGCAGTGAACCGGGCGCGGTTTCCTGCTTGTCCGTCCAAGAATAGTTGACGAACAGGCTGAGTTTGCCAACCCTCTCTGCGGTCGGCACCGACAGACGACCGTAAACCGAAAGCGTGTTCGGGGAGAGGAACTGAAGCGGAAGACAGCTCAGGTCCGGTCTCAACGTCTTGGGCGAAGCCTTCGAGGTTGCGCTGCAATCCCACACTGGGGTGGCCGAGTCATAAGTGAATGATGTGAAGTGGGAATCGATATGGCTATAGTTGCCGCCGATTTCGAGGATGTCGATCGGCTTGAAAATAGCCTGTACTTCAACGCCGCTGATTTCCGCGACGGCGGTGTTCAGCATGACTGCACCGCTCTTGCCAGTGGCCGCATTATAATCAGGCAGACCGCGCTGGATGTTTTTATAATCCATATAGAAGCCGTTGACGTTCAAGCGGAACGGGCGACCTGCAAGCTTAAAGTCAGACTTGAAACCGGCTTCCCAGTCGGTGACATATTCGGGACCGAAGGTCGAATAGTCGGTCGGCGCGGCAATATGGACGGCAAAGCCGTTGAACCCACCAGCCTTATAGCCCTTGGTGACCTTGCCGTAGAGCAGCAGCGCATTGATTGGAGCATAATCAAGACCAACGGTCCAATTTGGTGCCGAGCTGCGCAAATGCCCTTCATAACGGCAGCCGCGTGTCGCGTCCGTGCTCAGATTGCCGACATTGGCACGCGGAACACTCACACCGTCGAACGAACATTGCACATTGCTGGTACCAACCGCTGGGCTATAGTTAATCGCCGAGCCGTCAATGCGGTCCCAGCTATAGCGGTAGCCGCCGGTCAAGCGAACACGGTCGAGGACTGGCGTCAGCACGCCCAAGTCCAATGTGGCCTGAGCGAACAGAGCCTTTGATTCATTGCTATTGGTCGTTTCGCTGATGCCTGAACAGGCCAGCGCGCCCGCCGTTCCGGGCAACGCACAGACCGTGACCGAGTAGCTTTTCATTGCGCCGCCCGGCGTTTGCTTGGAATAGAAGCCGCCAAGGGTATAGGTCAGCTTATCGTCCAAAGCGGTCCCTTGGAACTGCAATTCTTCGGTGAAGAGGCGAAAGAAATCGCGCGGAGCCGTGCGGCTCAGGTCGGTGTGGCCTTGGTCATAGAGATTAAGCGTCGTGCCGTCCCCGTCGCCAGCATAATAAGACTTTAGCGAAGCATAGCTGATGATGTTGCGCAGTTTCAGCCCGTCGGTCAGATGAAAATCCGTGCTGTTCGATACGCCCCAAGAATAGACCTTAGTGAAATCGTCGATACCATGGGCGACGCTGCGGTTGCCGCGATCCTGCTGGTCCGTGATGAGCTGGCTGATCGCGCTGCAATCGCTGGGGGGCGTCGCCGATGGCGACGTGCAAAATTTGTAAGACGCGACACCATAGCCCCAACCATAAGCGTTGCTATAGCCCTGAAGCAATTGGGTGTTGATATTCACCGGAACGGTACCGGTTCCATTACTCTTGCTATAGCCATAATAACCCATGGTGTAACTTGAGACATTTTCAGAGGGTTCCCACAAAATACCAAGGCGGGCCATTCGCATATGCTGGTCGTCACGGTCCTTGTTCCAATTGACATCACGCGTGAAACCATCGCGATCACGGGTCGCTCCGACGATGCGGACCCGCAGAGTATCGGACAGTGGCACGTTGATAACCGCTTCCAGCTCGGCCAAATTATAATTGCCGACGCCACCTTGAATATGGCCTTCAAACTGGTCCGTCGGCTTGGCCGGGGTCAGCAGCACCGCACCGCCCGTCGTGTTGCGACCGAAAAGTGTCCCCTGAGCCCCCGATAGCACTTGAACATTCTGCAAGTCCGTAAAGGTGCCAGCACCAATTTGACCCGCCAAGCTAATCGTGGTCGGCAGCGGCACTTCGTTCATATAGACGACAACAGCCGGAGCGCCTTGGAACGAAGCACTCTGGCCACGGATGGATGGCGACATACCATCGCGCGAGGTTTGGCCATTGGGTGCGACTACGAGCGAGGGGACCTCGCTCTGCAAGCTTTCCAAATTGGTTATGCCGCGTTCACGCAGCGCTTCGGCAGAAAGCGCGGTGATGACGATTGGAACGCTCTGCGAACGCTCTTCACGGCGTTGGGCTGTGACCACTATCTCACTCAACCCAGAGCCGCTATCGCTCGCCTGAACATTCGCGGCCTGAGCATAGACATGCGTTGGCATCATTGCGGTGCCAGCCAGTAACATTCCCGAAAATTTGCAAATTCGTGCGTTCATATTCCCCCCCCAAAAAAAAATCGACACTTTTATCAAGGCGTGGATGTCCAGCCTCTGGTCATTTCAAAATATTTATTACGTCTGCTTTACACCCAGCATCCTTTTATAAATTTGCGCACTTCTTCATCGACTTCGTCATCTTCGGGCGCATCGAAAAATTTACCATGGGGCATGGCCTCCCAAAGATGCAGCTCGGCGTCAGCATTCACGCGGCGCAACGCCCGATGAAGCCGCACGGCATTCGACAAAAGCAAATCGCGTGTACCAGCCTGAATGAATGTTTTCGGAAAGCCCCCAGAAAAATCACCAAATAACGGTGAGACATGCGGGTGATCGAGCGGCACACCGGCAGCATATAGCTTATTGACCACGGCCATCGACGTGATCCGGTCCAGACCCGCCAGAACTTGAAAACTGTCCCCAGACTCCGTGAGGTCAATTTCTGGAGACAGAAGGACCAGCCCGGCTGGCAGCGGAAGCCCCTCTTCCTTTAGACGCAACATCAAGGCCAGCGCGAGGTTTCCGCCCGCCGAGCTACCACCAACGATGATATTTTCAGCGCCACGTTCGTTCACAAGCGTGCGGTAGACAGACAAACAATCATCGAGACCTGCGGGAAATGGATGCTCTGGCGGCATGCGGTAATCAACCGAAATGACGTTCATTTTAACGGATGCGGCGGACATGCGCGCTAACCAGTCCATATATTGACCACCAAAATATATGAGGCCGCCGCCATGTATATCTAAGAAAACTCGATCGCGATTTTCCGATGATTGTGAATCATAATCAATTCGAATGACCGAAGTTCCAGCAACAACTTCTCTCTTAACAGGCGGCAAATCCTTTACCCGCTCTTCAAAGAGAGAGCTATATAATTGATTATAATTACGAATAGCTTCCAACCAAGCCGCGCGATCATGCAAAGCAGGATACGTGGTTTCAACAGTCCTAACCGAAAGCAATGCGGCTTGAGCCTGTGGACTTATTGAAGAAGGAGGAGGAAATTTCGCCTCACAGATCGGAGGGGAAGATTTTTTCATATTATTTTTAACTCCCGCACGTTACGACGTAACACATTCCACATTCCATATTCTGCAGAACGTGTCAACTCCGTCAAAACGATACTGGGCCAGCACCTCCCTTCACCTCAAAATGAAACACAACTCCCACTTTCTCAAATAAAATTCGCAAAATCTAAAAATAGAAATGAAACTCACCTTCGCAAATTTCAGAAAACTAATAAAATACAATTAATCGCAACAATTAAATCATCTTATAAATTATATTTCCATATAAAATATGACAATTTACGATTAAATTCTTGAAGTGAAAGAAATAAAATATGAAGAATATAATAAACATGGAAAATATATACAAAGTAGATGAAATTTTAAAAACCAAATCCAATAAAAATACTTTAATTGGCGCAGTCGCCATGATTTATCAACGTGACAATCTTCTGCATACAACAGTTGTTGGTTATCAGGATTATGACGCCCAAATTCCGATGCGGGCGAACTCCATCTTTCGCATCGCATCGATGACCAAACCGATTACGTCCGTGGCCACGCTCATGTTGATCGAAGAAGGCAAGCTTGGGCTGCACGATCCCATCACCCGCTGGCTGCCTGAATTTGCTGATATGCACGTACTGACGACACCAGATGGCCCATTGGACGTTACAGAACCGGCCCAGCGCGAACTGACCGTGGAGGATTTGCTGACCCATCGCGCAGGCATGGGCTATAGCTTCACACTAAAGGGGCCGATTGCTCATAAATATTATACGAGCTTGGGCGATGTCGATGACTGTATTTTAGGTCCGGATGAATGGTTGGCACAATTGGGCCAACTTCCCCTCATCCACCAACCCGGCGCCCAATTTAGCTATGGCCATGCCACCGACGTTCTGGGCTTCCTGATCGCCCGTGCCGAAGGGTCAAGGCTGAGCACAATATTGGCCGAACGCTTGTTTAAACCACTCAATATGATCGACACAGATTTTTTCTGCCGTGATAGCAATCGGATGGCACGTCGCTATAATTTCGCAAGCGGTCAGCCGGTGGATGCCACCCTATTTCGGACTGAGCCCATGGCTTATGAATCGGGCGGCGGCGGGCTTTATTCAACGGCGGCAGATTATCTGAAATTCACCCGCATGCTACTTGATCGCGGACAATATGACGGAAAGCAATTGCTATCCCCAGAAAGCGTCGCATTGATGACGCAGAATCATTTGACCGATGCCCAGCGCGCCATTCCAATGCAGGGCCTGCCTTTTTGGTCAATGATGGGCTTTGGGCTGGGCGTTTCGGTCGTCACAGACAGCAATCATCCCATGGCGATGGGAGGTGACAATGGAAGCATTGGCTGGCCTGGTGCATTTGGCACTTGGTGGCAGGCGGATCCAGCCAATGACATCATCATCATTTATCTGATCCAAGATTATGTGGACATGTCACCCGAAGGCTATTGGAAAAACTATGGGACCATGCCCCCTGCCGTGCGCTTGGTACAGCCCATGTTGCAACGAGCCATTTACGACCGCCCCATTGTGCAGCGATAGTCACTTATTGAAATCTAAACCGTCCCCTCCATAAGGCAAGCCACAATGGTCACCACAGCTACCCCCAATTCCATCCCTCGCAGAACAGCCCGAGAAAAGCGGGATCAGGGGGATGGAATAACCCACTGTATTGGTTGACAGGGCCGCACAAATAGCGCCCCCCCCCTTACAGACGAACAAGGCGAAACTTGTCACAATAGCAATTCTTCATTACCATGAACCACGCACAGAGTATATTAAAGATTCTGCAGAATGAGCCAAATGCCATGATTATTATATCCCACACGGAGTCCGCGATCGGCCATCGTCCGCGAGCATCGGCCACTCTCGGTGTAGCCGTCGAAGACCATCTCCGTGATGCTATTGTCACCGGAACACTGGAACCAGGCACTCCACTCAAAGAGATGGAACTTTCCAAATCTCTTGAAATTAGCTCAACGCCAATTCGCGACGCCCTGAATCGGCTGGCACAAACGGGTCTGGTCGATATTTTCAGCAACAAGGCGAAACGCGTTAGCCCGCTAGACAAGGCGGTCGTCGTCGATTTGCTGGAATTTCGCGTCATTGTGGCAAACAAAGCTTATGCGCAAGCAGCGGAGCGCGTGGACATTGCCAAGTTGGGTCAACTCCGTTTTCAGTTGGATGCTTTAAAAGCCGCGCTCGCAATCAGCAATCACACAGAGGCGTTAAAAGCGGTTTTTCAATTTGACCGACTCTTAATCACCGCCTCTGGCAGCAAGGAAGCCAACCGCATAACCGAGAGCAGAAATAGCTATTTGATACGCCATATTTTGCTGCAATGTCCAGAATGGATCGCCGATCCGCTATTTGCGCACCACGAGCGTCAACTTGCTATTCTGGAACAAAGAGAGTTTTCCAAGCAGCAGAAACATATCGGAACCATATGGGAAAATTTACTCAATCACTGTAAAACAACCTCCCTCTAGGGTCAGGATCCATCGCGCACTGAGTAGCCATCCGACGACCCAATATCGGCTATTAACCAATCGCAATTCATATTTTCTTGCAACAGATCAATATTCAAAGACACCGCAAGATAAATCCAAGAACAAATTGGCAGTTTTCTGCCGTTTTGTCGATGGTTCTGGAATGTTTTGGGAATAGAAAATGGTGCCCAGAAGAGGACTCGAACCTCCACGACCTTGCGATCGCCAGCACCTGAAGCTGGTGCGTCTACCAATTCCGCCATCTGGGCACGGGGTAGGAGGGCGCCAATATGGGGCATCGTTGCCCCTGTCAACAAAGCTTTTCAAATGACGCCATTTTTTACGCACAACCCACAGAAATGCGTGCCCATTTTCTTGTCACCCTTGTCCCCTCCCCCCGTTCGCGGCATGACAAAGCAACCCAGCGTCGGCGGCGCGCAGAATCGGATGGATGAAGTCATGCACAAGCTTGATGGCCAATTGATCACCATTTTGGGCGGCGGAGGCTTTGTTGGTCGCTATGTCTGCGAACGATTAATGGCGCTGGGCGCGCGTATTCGGGTTGCGCAGCGCGATCCGCGCCGAGCCACTTTCTTGCGGCCGCTGGGCAATTTGGGCCAAATCCAATTTGTCCGCGCCGATGTGCGTGACGCCGCCAGCGTTACACGCGCCCTTCGCGGCAGCGATGCGGTCGTCAATCTGGTCGGCAGCTTCGCGGACATGCAAGCGGTGCAGGCCGATGGCGCGGCGCATGTCGCCCAAGCCGCAGCGCAGGCGGGCGTGCAGGCCTTGGTTCATCTGTCGGCGATTGGCGCCGATGCCAACAGCCCATCCTTATATGGGCGCACAAAAGCCGCTGGCGAAGCGGCCATCAGAAATGCCTGTCCGCAGGCGCGTATTTTGCGCCCGTCCATCATCTTTGGGCGCGAAGACAAATTTGTGAACCGCTTTGGCAGCATGGTTCAGTATCGCCTTGTGCCCGTGGTCGGCGGCAATGCGCGCTTTCAGCCCGTTTATGTGGGTGATGTCGCCGCCGCCGTTATCGCGGCGCTCCATCCCGCCCATGCGGGGCAGACTTATGAACTGGCGGGTCCGCAAATCTTTACGATGAACGGGCTGCTCCATTGGTTGGCAGACTATACGGGTCATCAGCCTTTGTTCCTGCCCGTGCCCGGTTCGCTGATTGCGTCCCTGCCCTTTACGCCCATCACCAAAGACCAATATGCCATGCTGCGCGTGGACAATGTTCCAGCGAGCGGTGCCTTGGGATTGGTGGATTTGGGCATTGCACCAACCCCGCTTGAAAATGTAGCGGAGGATTGGCTTGTGCTCTATCGGGAACAGGGACGCTTTTCTGTTAAGAATATTAGGTAAAATGGGCAGTTGCGGGAATTTTTGCTTCCTGCTGCACGGTCCCTGCTTTTTTGCTATTCTCCGCCCCTTCCCCTCCCCGCGCTGTTTGAGAATCCGGTATGCACGACCTTTTCACCATCATCCTTTTGGGCATTATCGAAGGATTGACGGAATTTTTGCCCGTATCATCCACGGGCCATTTGATCTTAGCCAGCCAATTGCTGGGTTTTCAGGGCGAAGGGTCCGCCGCCTTTAAAATCGCCATTCAACTTGGTGCGATCTTGGCGGTGCTGGTGGCCTATCGCCAACGTTTTTGGAATGTGGGTGTCGGCCTGCTGCATAAAGACGCCGAGTCCATCGCCTTTACCCGCAATATCTTGGTCGGATTTTTCCCCGCCATGATCGTCGGGGCGCTGGCCTATGAAGGGGTACGGCAATTGCTGCAATCGCCGATGACGGTTGCCGTGGCCTTGGTGGTTGGCGGCATCATCATCTTGGCGATCGAACGCATGGTCAAAACCGTGAAAGTCGCCAGCGTAGAAGCCATGCCGCTGCGCACCGCTTTGGCGATTGGCGTTGTGCAATGTATTGCCATGATCCCGGGGGTCAGCCGTTCGGGTGCCACTATCATGGGCGCACTATTAATGGGCGTTGAGCGCAAGACCGCCGCCGAATTCAGCTTTTTCCTTGCGGTCCCCACAATGGCAGGGGCGACGGTTTATGCGCTTTGGAAAGACCGCGCCTTGCTGACCTTTGACGAATTGTCCGCTATTTTGATCGGCTTGGTCACGGCGTTTATTGTCGCTTTGATCGTCGTCAAAGCCTTTGTGGCCATTGTCGCCCGCTATGGCTTTGCGCCTTTTGCTTGGTATCGAATCATCATTGGCGGCATCGCCATCATCTGGCTTTCCATCGCATAGGACCGAAACGGACCCATACGATGGCGCAAGATTGCCATATTTAAGGGGTTACACAAATTATCGGCAAAAATTAAGACAGAATTACTGACTTAATGCCGAAAAATTGCGTGACACCACCCCTTTTCCTGTGCTTGTTGCGCCGCAGCAGGAATAAAGGGACTCCCTATGGCAACCGAACGCATGCTCCGCTTTGTAGAACGGAACCAATATTATCCGGAAAAGCGCACCGCAGAGGAACGCGCACAGGATTTTCGGGAAATATCGCAAAAATATAACCCGCAAGATGCTGACGATCAGGCTTCGCGTTGTTCGCAATGCGGCGTGCCTTATTGTTCGGTGCATTGCCCGCTGAACAACCATATCCCAGACTGGCTGCGCCTGACCGCCGAGGGTCGGCTGCGCGAAGCCTTTGAATTGTCGAACGCGACATCCACCATGCCGGAAATTTGCGGCCGCATCTGCCCGCAGGACAGATTGTGCGAAGGCAATTGCGTCATCGAAAATAGCGGTCATGGCGCCGTGACCATCGGCAGCGTGGAAAAATATATCACCGACACGGCTTGGGCCGAAGGTTGGGTGGAACCGGTTTCTGTTGGCCCAGCAACGGGCCAATCGGTTGGCATCATTGGTGCCGGCCCTGCTGGCCTGACCGCCGCCGAATATCTGCGCGAAGCGGGCCATGAGGTTCATGTCTATGAACGCTCGGACCGCGCGGGCGGCTTGCTGACCTATGGCATCCCCGGTTTTAAATTGGAAAAGCCAGTGGTGATGCGCCGTGTCGACCGTTTGGTGGATGCGGGCATTCAATTCCATTTGGGTTTCGAAGTCGGCAAGGACGCCACGCTGGACGAATTGCGCGCCAAGCATGACGCCATTTTGATCGCCACCGGCGTATATAAGGCCCGCGAAATCAAGGTGGATGGCAACCGGTTGGACGCCGTGCTGCCCGCGCTGGATTATCTGATCGCATCGAACCGCAAAAGCTTTGGCGACAGCGTTCCTGCCTTTGATGATGGCCGCTTAAATGCCGAAGGCAAGGATGTGGTGGTTATCGGCGGCGGCGACACCGCTATGGACTGTGTCCGCACCGCCATTCGCCAAGGCGCAAAGTCGGTCAAATGCCTCTATCGCCGCGACCGCGAAAATATGCCGGGGTCGCAGCGCGAAGTCGCCAATGCCGAAGAAGAAGGCGTGGAGTTTGTTTGGCTGTCCGCCCCCGAGGCCTTTATTGGCACGGACAAAGTGACCGCCGTGTCGGTGGCGGGTATGCGTCTTGGCGCCCCCGATGCCAGCGGCCGCCGCAGCCCCGAACCAGACCCCAGCCGCAATTTCGACGTGCCGGCCGATATGGTCATCAAGGCGCTGGGCTTTGACCCTGAAGAATTGCCGCACTTGTTCGGCTCGCCCGATTTGTCGGTCACCCGCTGGGGCACGTTGCGCGTTGATCATCAAAGCATGATGACCAGCCTAAACGGCGTCTTTGGCGCAGGCGATATTGTGCGCGGGGCCAGCTTGGTTGTGTGGGGCATTCGCGATGGCCGCGATGTTGCCGCGCAAATGGCAAAGTTCCTGACGGAAAAGGCAGCGACCGCCAAAGCAGCGGCCTAACAGCGAAAGATTTGGTGACATGAACTATTGGAAAGCACCTCTGCTGGTCAGCGCTGCATGGCTGATGATCGCACCAGCTCAAGCCCATATCGGCGCGGATAGCAGCGCCGTGACCGCTGAAGCCCATGGTGAAACCAGCGCTGAAACCGACGCCGAAACCAACGCGTCCAACGTCAATGCCGCCTCGGCGGTGATACAAAATCAGTTGGCGCGCTTCACCTTGTCGATGGAAGACGCCTTGGGCATGGCCGATTTGCCGCCCGTTGAACCAGCCCGTCTGGCAGCGGCGCAGAAATTGGTCGCCCCGATGACCCAGCGCGCCAGCATCGAAAAACTGTATAGCAATGTCTATAGCCGCTTGTTCCAAGCCATGCAGTCGATGGGCCGCCCTTCGGACCGCGCAACCTTATTGGCTGGTTTTGGCGTGCCGGTGGACCAAATGGACCGCGTGTCGCAAGCCGATATCAAACGCGTCACGGCGATCATCAATCCAGACGCAGCCTTGCAACAACAGCAATATGCCACCGCCCTGCGTCCATTGGTGGACGAAATTTTCGCGGTGCTGTTGCCCGCCGTGCAACAGGGCATGGCGCGGGCCTATGCCCGTCAATTCAGCTTGGAAGAATTGAACCAAATCCAATCCTTCTTTGCCACCCCCGTCGGCATTGCCTTCGCCACCGAATTGCTGCCACTGCAAGCCAATCCGGAAGTCATCATGGCGATGCTGCACAGCACGCCAGAATTGATTAAGCGGATCGAAAAAATCGCACCGACCATCGATGCGAATTTCACCGCCTTGCCACGCCCACGCGATGCGCGCACGCTGGACAGCCTGACGGACAAAGAGGTGAAGGAAATCGCCGCGATCCTGAAGGTTGATGCAAAAAGCGTCAAACGCAAAATCGCCGAAGACAAAGCCGCCGCCGACACCGCCGCAAAAGAGGCGGCCGACAGCACGCCCTATGCGTCCATGTCTTATGAAGCCTATGACCGTAGCAATTGGTCAGACGCGCATAAGGCCGCCGTCGAAGCCGCGGAAGCCGCGACACAAGCCGCGCAAGCCCAAGCCGACGAAGCCCAAATGGCCGCGATCAAAGACGCCAGCCAGCGATTGAGTAGCACGCCGAAAAAATAAGCCTGCGACGCGCCAAATTGGTTGCTGGCGCAGCACCGAAATTCATCAGGAACTAGCACATGACGCATTATCCCACCCCTGAACACGCGATGCTGGCAGAACATGGCATGTATCGCCCCGACTTGGAATCCGATGCATGCGGCGTTGGCATGGTTGCCGCGACCAATGGCAAGGCATCACGCCGCGTTGTTGAGGCCGCGGTCGAAGCCTTGCGGGCCGTTTGGCATCGCGGCGCGGTCGACGCCGATGGGAAAACAGGGGATGGTGCGGGTATTCACGTCGACCTGCCAGTGCGTTTCTTTGATGATGCGATTGCGGCATCGGGCCACAAGGTGCGCCCCAACCGCTTGGCTGTCGGCATGATCTTTTTGCCGCGCGCCGATTTAAACGCCCAAGAAGATTGCCGCACCATTGTGGAATCGGAAATCATCGACGCAGGTTTCAGCATCTATGGCTGGCGTCAGGTGCCGGTCGATGTGTCGGTGATCGGCGACAAGGCCCAGCGCACGCGCCCCGAAATCGAACAGATCATGATCTATGGCCCCATGCCCGACGAACAATCGGTCGCGGAGTTTGAAAAGCAGCTCTATCTGGTCCGCCGCCGCATCGAAAAGAAAGTGGTCGCGGCGCAAATTGCCGATTTTTACATCTGCTCTTTGTCGGCCCGTTCGATCATCTACAAAGGCCTATTCTTGGCCGAAAGCCTGTCGGATTTTTACCCCGATCTGAACAGCAAATTGTTCGAAAGCCGCGTGGCGATTTTCCACCAACGCTATTCGACCAACACCTTCCCCCAATGGTGGTTGGCCCAGCCTTTCCGTTGTCTGGCGCATAATGGCGAAATCAACACCATTCGCGGCAACCGCAATTGGATGAAGAGCCACGAAATCAAAATGGCCAGCCTCGCCTTTGGCGAAAATTCCGAAGATATTAAGCCGGTTATCCCTGCGGGTGCGTCGGACACGGCGGCGCTGGACGCGGTGTTTGAAACGCTGTGCCGTGCGGGCCGCGATGCCCCAACCGCCAAGCTGATCTTGGTCCCCCAAGCGTGGATCAACGACAAGGAAATGCCCGACGCCCACCGCGCCATGTACAGCTATTTGGCCAGCGTGATGGAACCTTGGGATGGTCCCGCCGCTTTGGCGATGACCGATGGCCGCTGGGCCGTGGCGGGTATGGACCGCAACGCTTTGCGTCCGCTGCGCTATACGGTGACCGCCGACAATTTGTTGGTCGTCGGGTCCGAAGCGGGCATGGTCGTTCTGCCCGAAGCCAGCATCCGCAAAAAAGGTCGCTTGGGGCCAGGTGAAATGATCGCCGTCGATTTGGACGAAGGCGTGTTTTACACCGACCGCGAAATCAAAGACAAAATCTCGGGACAACAAGATTATAGCGCCAGCGTGCAGGGTTTCCGCACCATGGCCGATCTGCCCAAGGGCGGAAAATCCAGTCTGGAGCCATGGGACCGCAAGGAATTGCTGCGCCGTCAGGTCGCCGCTGGCCTGACCATGGAAGATATGGAGCTGATCCTCAGCCCCATGGTGGAAGACGCCAAGGAAGCCTTGGGCTCGATGGGCGACGACACGCCGCTGGCCGTCATTTCCGACAAGCCGCGCCATGTATCGCAATTTTTCCGCCAAAATTTCAGCCAAGTCACCAACCCGCCCATCGACAGCCTGCGTGAACGCCATGTCATGAGCTTGAAGACGCGCTTTTCCAACCTTGCCAATATCTTGGACAAGCAAGGTCAAAATGCGCATGTTCTGGCCATCGACAGCCCCGTTTTGGTTGGCGAAGATTGGGACCGCTTGCGCGCCTATTTCGGTGACGCGGTGGCGGATATCGACTGCACCCTGCCCGCTGGCGGTGATCACCACGACTTGCGCGAAGCGATCACCCGCATCCGCCGCGAAGCGGAAGACGCCGTGCGCGCTGGCCGCAGCGAATTATTCCTGACCGACCAGAATATCAACGCCGACAATATTGGCGTGCCGATGGTATTGGCCGCAGCGGCTGTGCACACCCATTTGGTCCGCAAAGGCCTGCGCAGCTATGCGTCGGTGAACGTGCGTTCGGCCGAAGCGATGGATACCCACAGCTTTGCGGTGTTAATCGGCGTGGGCGCGACCACGGTGCAAGCCTATTTGGCCGAGGCCGCCGTTGCCGACCGCCATGCACGCGGCCTGTTCGGCGATTTGGACTTGGGCGATGCCCAATTGCGCTTCCGCAAGGCCATTGACGAAGGCCTGCTCAAGATCATGGCGAAGATGGGCATTTCGGTCATCTCCTCCTATCGCGGCGGTTATAATTTCGAAGCCGTTGGCCTGTCGCGCGCCTTGGTGAACGATCTGTTCCCAGGCATGCCCGCCAAAATTTCGGGTGAAGGCTATCAATCGCTGTATATCAGCGCTGCCGACAAGCATAAGGCCGCCTTTGACGCCCGCGTCACCACCCTGCCCATCGGCGGTTTTTATCGCCAGCGGGCGGGCGGCGAAACCCATGCCTATAGCGCGCAGTTGATGCACTTGCTGCAAACCTCTGTGGCGACGGACAGCTATTCCACCTATTTGCAATTCTCGCGCGGTGTCGCCGACTTGCCGCCCGTTTATCTGCGCGATTTGATGGAATTTAACTATCCCGCCCAAGGCGTGTCGCTGGACAGCGTGGAAGCGATCACCGAAATCCGGAAACGTTTCGTTACCCCGGGCATGAGCCTTGGCGCGCTGTCGCCCGAAGCGCATGAAACGCTGGCGATTGCCATGAACCGCATCGGCGCAAAGGCCGTGTCGGGTGAAGGCGGCGAAGATAGCAGCCGTTATTCGCCCTATGCGAACGGCGACAATGCCAACAGCAACATCAAGCAAATCGCATCGGGCCGTTTTGGCGTCACCGCCGAATATCTGGGCGCGTGCGACGAGATTGAAATCAAGGTGGCACAGGGCGCAAAGCCTGGTGAAGGTGGTCAGCTTCCGGGCTTTAAGGTCACGGAATTCATTGCCCGCCTGCGTCACTCGACGCCGGGTGTGATGCTGATCAGCCCGCCGCCGCACCATGATATCTACTCGATCGAAGATCTCGCCCAGCTCATTTATGACTGCAAGCAGATCAACCCCAAGGCGCGGGTGTGCGTCAAACTCGTCTCCAGCGCCGGCATCGGCACGGTGGCGGCGGGTGTGGCAAAAGCCCATGCCGACGTCATTTTGGTGGCGGGCAACACCGGCGGCACGGGCGCATCGCCCTTCACCAGCATCAAATATGCGGGCACGCCGTGGGAAATGGGCCTGTCGGAGGTCAACCAAGTATTGGCACTGAACGGTCTGCGTCACCGCATCCGTCTGCGCACCGATGGCGGCCTGAAGACTGGCCGCGACATTGTGATCGCCGCCATTTTGGGCGCGGAAGAATTTGGCATCGGCACCTTGTCGCTGGTGGCGATGGGCTGCATCATGGTGCGTCAGTGCCACAGCAACACCTGCCCCGTCGGCGTCTGCACCCAAGACGAACGCCTGCGCCAGAAATTCACCGGAACCCCCGAAAAGGTCATCAATTTGATGAGCTTTATCGCCGAAGAAGTGCGCGAGATTTTGGCCCGCCTTGGTTTCCGCAGCCTCGACGAAGTGATCGGCCGCACCGAATTGCTGCGTCAGGTTAATCGCGGTGCAGAGCATCTGGATGACCTTGATCTTAACCCGCTGTTGGCGAAGGTGGATATTCCGGACGAAGAGCGCCGTTCGGTCAGCGCCAACTTCCGCAATCCCGTGCCCGACAGTCTGGACGCGCAAATTGTCGTCGATGCCAAGCCTTTGTTTGATCGCGGCGAACGGATGCAATTGACCTATAACGTCCGCAACACACACCGCGCCGTTGGCACGCGTTTGTCGGCAGAGGTCACCAGCCGGTTCGGCATGAAGAGCTTGGCCGATAATCACGTCCAAATCCGCCTGCGCGGCACGGCGGGCCAATCGCTGGGGGCATTTTTGTGCCAAGGCATCACGCTGGAAGTATTTGGCGACGCCAATGACTATGTTGGCAAGGGTCTGTCGGGTGGCCGCATTGTGGTGCGCCCCACCGTATCCAGCCCCTTGGTCAGCCGCCACAACAGCATCATCGGCAACACCGTCCTTTATGGTGCGACCGCTGGCACTTTGCTGGCTGCGGGTCAGGCCGGTGAACGCTTTGCGGTGCGCAACAGCGGCGCCAAAGTGGTGGTCGAGGGATGCGGGGCCAATGGCTGCGAATATATGACCGGCGGCACGGCGGTCATCTTGGGTCCTGTGGGTTCCAACTTTGGCGCAGGCATGACCGGCGGCATGGCCTATATTCTGGACACCGACGATAATTTTGAACGTCGCGCCAACCCAGAATCCATCGTCTGGCAGCGCCTCAACAGCGCACATTGGGAAGCCGAGCTGAAAGCGTTGATCACCGATCATGCCGAGGCCACGGCCAGCCTGTGGGCCGCCGAAATTCTGACCGATTGGGACATGTGGAAAGATCGTTTCTGGCAGGTCTGCCCAAAGGAAATGATCAGCCGCTTGGCCAATCCGCTGAATGATGACGAACAATTGGCCGAGGTTGTGGCCGCCGAATAAGCGGACGCTGGGGCGCCAATCCCCGTCATGGACCCATAAAGAAACGGCCAGATCGGTTTTCCCGTTCTGGCCGTTTCTTTATGGGCTGTTTCCTGATGGGCTGTGGCGGCGCAAATCGGCCTCCCCCCTCACCCCACCCCCCACACCCCACCCTCCACACCCCTCAGGGTGTCGGCGGCAACAGGCTGCAAATAGCGGTCAGAAATTCGTCAACCAAGGGCGGCTTGCCGCCGCGTGCGCGGGTCGCGACCACCAATGGTCTGGTCCATGACGACATCCCGACATCCAAACGAACAAAACGGCTCACATCCAAATCACGCTGCACCAACATTTCCGGCAAAATCGCCAAATGCAGCCCCGCGTCCAGCAATGCCAAGGTAAAGACCACCGATGTCGATTCAATCTCGGCAACCGGCGGGGGCAAGCCATTGCGGCGGAAACTGTCGGCAATATCCTGTTCCACCGCGCCCAAATTGGACCCTGCGACCCAGCGCTGACGCGCCATATCCGCAAGGTCCAAATCCGGCTTTCCGGCCAATTCATGGCCCGAACCCGCCAATATCACATAGCGCACGCTGCCAATTTCCTGTTCCCGAATTAACGAGTCGACACGGTCGGTTTGGCGAATCGACACCACCGCATCCAATTGCCCGATCAGCAGGCTGTTCAGCATCATATCATAGGTTCCCGCCAAGGCTTGCAGGCGCAGTTGCCGGTGGTCCACGGTCATCATCGCCGCGGCACGGGCCACCACCTCGCCCGCCGCGCTGGGACCAACCCCAATGCGCAGCCGCCCGCGCCGTCCCCCCAGCATGTCGCTCAGTTCCGCTTTAAACCGATCCCCCTCCGCCGCGATGGTGCGCGCATGGGGCAACAACAGTTCGGCATAAGCCGTGGGCCGAACCCGCCGCCCATCGCGGTCAAACAGCCGCACGCCCAAACGTTCTTCTAGGGCCGCGATGCTTTTGCTGACGGCTTGTTGGCTCAGGCCCAGCGCCTCGCCCGCCCCGCCAAAGGTTCCGGTGTCATAGACCGACAGAAAATATCGCAACTGACGGGATTCCATAAGCGTTCCTTCGATCAATAGGGTTGTGAAAAAAGAAAATTATTTGTTGGAAACATGCCTGCACTATCGGCATTTCTATATCCAGACATCGTGGGAGGAACACAATGATTATCACTGAAAAACAACCAATAGTTGCAGATCAAGCTGGCGTCTGGGAAGGCGAATATGTGCATCTGGACGCAGATCACAACATCATCGATCGCCACAAGTCGCGTCTGGTTTGCCGCCTGACCGATGGTCCCGACGGTGAAGCCAAGCTGGCCCAAACCAACATCTATACCTGGGATGATGGCACCGAAGAAATTCGCTATTTCGACGGCACATTCCAAGGCGACCGCGTCTGGATCAAAAATGATCTGATCGACGGCTTTGTTGGCGCGCTGAACTATGACGAAACCCAGCGCACGATCATGGTTGGTTGGACCCGCACCCACGAACCAGATTTCCGCTATTATGAAATGATCACGGTTGCGGAAGATGGCGAAGCCAAGAACCGCACATGGCATTGGTACCGCAAGGGCCGCTTGTTCCAGCGGACCGTCATTAACGAAGTCCGCGTATCGCGCGACTGGCAGAGCTATGACGATCCCAGCTATTATGCGTTCAAACCACGGAGCGCTAAGTGAACGGCGTTAAGCTGTCACGCAGATCGTTAATGGGTGCGGCAGGAGGCCTTGGTCTCTCTGCCGCATTCGGCGTTTCTGCGTCCGCCGCCAGCGCCCATGAAAAGCGCGATGTCGTCGTCCAAAATGATGGCCGTTACGAAACCGTTCCTCTTGCCAAAGATACATGGACCTTGGGTCTGGCGCAGTCGCGTTCCATCCCCGTCGACCTCAAGCGTCCAGAAGCCAGCCGCCGCGACAATTTGCAGCATATGATCCGCTTGATCGACGCCGCCTTTGCCTTTGGCGCGGGTCCGGATCTGTTGGCCTTTCATGAATTTCCGATCACCGGATTTGGCGCTGGCTGGACCCGCGCCGATGTTCTGAAAGCGGCGATTGAAATCCCCGGCGTGGAAACCGAAGCCTTGGCGAAAAAGGCCAAGCAATATGGTATCTATCTGGTCTTTGGTTCCTATGCCCGCGACCCCGATTGGCCGGGCCATGCCCTGTCGATCACCACGGTCATCGGTCCCGACGGCAAAATCTTGGCCCGCGATTGGAAAGCCCGCAATATCAAGGGCGTCTTTGGCGGTCAGATCGAATTGTTCACCACGACCATTTATGACGTGCTGGACCGCTTCGTCGAAATGTATGGCCGCGATGCCATTTTGCCGATCATCAAAACGCCGCTTGGCAATTTGGCGACCAGCAGCGTGCAGCGCGAACCCGAATTGTTCCGCGCCATGGCGATGAAGGGCGCAGAAGTGATTTTGCGCACCGCAACCGGTGGCTTCTCCCCGCTCGATGTGGCGGCAACGGCGCTCTACAACGGCGTTTACAGCAGCGTGTGCAACAATGCGATTTCGCCCGGATCGCCCTTCTTCGAAGACAGCAGCGCTGGTGGTTCAGCCATTTATGGTCCGGACGGCGAAGTGATGTCGATTGCCAAATCGCCCAATGAAACCTTGGTCACGGCGCGTATTCCGATTGCGGCATTCCGTGCACGCCACCGCCAACCAACCTTGCACCCGCAATTATATTTGCAGGAATATCAGGCGTATAACCCACGCTATCCTGCCAATCTCTTCACCCCCTACCAACCCAGTGATTTACAAGATGCGGGCCAATACCTGCGCGATAAGGGAGCATGGAAATGAGCGGAGTCACCCGCAGCGTAACCGGAAAAATTCTTTATACCAGCGACCAAGAGCATCGCTTGGGCGCGGAACGTGGCCGCGAATTTTTCCGTATCGACTTCCACCGCGACGGTTGCCGCACCATTGCGGCGCATGGCGAAATTGACGATGCCCCCAGCGTGGTTCGCGACGTCAATTTGCGCGTGGACGCCGATGGCATGCCCCAAGAAAGCTTTGTTCGCATTGCGGTTGGCGGCGAATTTCGTGGGTCGGGTTGGTTTCGTTTTTCCAAAACCAAGGCCGAATGCGAAGCCCAAACCACCGTCGAAGGCCGCGTATCGCAAAGCTTTGACCTCGACACGCCATTGCTGGCCTTTGGCAATCACGCGATGGTCAATGACGGTTATTTGCTGAACCTCTATGACCTGTCCCAAGGTCCGGGCGTTCAGGTGTTTCGCAACATTTTGCTGTCCTCCCCCGATCATCGCGGGGCGACAGGACCGCAATTATTCCCCATCGATCTGGCGATTGAATATGTCGGCACCGAAAAAATGACGGTAGCGGCGGGCGAATTTGACGCGCTGCATTTCCGCTTCACCGATATTCCCGGCTTGTTGTTGGAACATCCCGAATATGATCTGTGGTGCACCAGCGACGGCGACTATGTGCTGCTGAAGGCTGTGGTCGGCGGCTATATGCAAACCCGCTATGAACTGACGGAATATGCCGTCACAACCAGCGGAGACGCGGCATGATCGAACCTTGGTTGCTCGCCGCGCATATCGCCGTTTTGGGTTATTGGCTCGGCTCGGAATTCGTCATCAACAGCACCTATCGCTATGTGTCTTACAGCGATAAAATGCCGTTCGAAGAACGCTCGCGCTTGATGGAACATGTGATGCATGTGGACCAGCATGTGCGTTATGCCTTGGTGTTGCAGGCCAGCCTTGGCCCAGCCATTGCCGCGCTTTATGGCTATATTCCAGGTGGTTCCGCCACCGCCATTGGCTTTGGCATTTTCGGCGCCATTTGGTTTGCCTTTGTCGAAGTGGTGCACCGCTTGCGCCATTCCCCAATTGGCAAGACTTTGGGCGCCATCGACCGTGGCTCGCGTTATGTCTTCATGGGCGTTTTGGTCGCCACGGCCATCAGCCTGATCGGCCATGATTGGGACATGCCCCTGTGGCTGCGCGTAAAATTGGCGCTCTTTGCTGGCACCATGCTGTGCGGCGTGGGCATTCGCATTGCCCTGATCGCCCATTTCCGCACTTGGGCCATCATGGCCCGCGAAGGTCCAACCGATGAAACCAACGCCATCATCAAACGCACCTATGTCCGCGCGACATCGGTATTGTTGCTCTTGTGGGTCTTCATCGCGGCTATCACGGTTACATCTTTGGTGAAATTCTAATGTCTGACACTGTTATCATTGCCGAATTGACCTCGGCCCTTGGCGCTTCATCGGTATTGACCGATGAAGCCAGCCGCGCCGCTGTTGCCAGCGATCTGCACATCAGCGGCTGCCTGCCCGCCGCCACCATTCGCCCGACCAGCACCCAGCAAGTCACCCAAATTGCGCAAATCGCGGCGGCCCATGGCTATGCTCTGATCCCGCGCGGCGGCGGTCTCAGCTATACTGGTGGCTATGCTTCGCCCACAACGCGCAGCATCAGCGTGGACCTCAGCGCGATGAACCGTATTTTGGACATCAGCGCCGAAGATCTGACCATCACGGTCGAAGCTGGCACGACATGGAAGCAAATTCATGACGCGTTGAAGCCATTGGGCCTGCGCACCCCGTTCATGGGCACATTTTCAGGCGCAGGCGCCAGCGTCGGCGGCGGTCTGAGCCACGGCGCGCTCTTCTTTGGGTCCGCCCGCTATGGCTCGGCTGCCGAAAATATGCTGGGCATGACCATCGTTTTGGCGGACGGCAGCCTGATGACCACGGGCCAAGGCAGCCTGTCGGTTGGCAGCAAACCAATTTTGCGAACCTTCGGTCCCGATTTGGGCGCGCTGTTCACCCATGATGGCGGCATGTTCGGCATTAAGACCGAGGCAACATTTCGCTTGATCCGCATTTTGCCGGAACAAGATTATGCCAGCTTCGCCTTTGCGACCATCGAACCTGCGGTCGATGCCTTGTGCGAGATTGCCCGCGCGGACATCGCCGAAGAAGTCTATATTTTGGACCCGCACAGCATCGCAGCCGTGGACGCCGATGCCGCGACCATGGCCAAAACGGCCATCAATGTCGCCAAATCTGCAGGCGGCGTGAAAAATGCGATGAAGGCTTTGGCGTCGCTGGCCAGCGGCGGCACCGAATTCATTCCTGCCGGTCATTTCTCTTTGCATCTGACCGCATCCGGTCGGTCCGCCGCGGGCGTGAAGGCGGACATTGAAGCCGCAACAAAAATCGCCGTTGCGGCGGGCGGTCTGGTGGTTGCCCCCACCATCCCGCGCGTTGCCCGCGCCGATATGTTCCCCAATTTGAATGGCGTTTTTGGCCCCGGCGGCGAACGTTGGGCGGCCCTGAATGCCAAGGTCGCGCACAGCGATGCCCGCAAATTGGTGGCCGCATTCGACGACATGATCGCCCCCTATCGCCCAGAAATGGAAGCCAAGGGCGTGTATTTCACCCGTCTGGCGTCGGCACTGGCCAATCATTGCTTCAGCTTTGAACCCGTGTTCCGCTGGAAAGATAGCTGGCTGCCGCGCCACAGCAGCGCCGCCGACGCCAGCCATTTGGCCAGCATCAGCGAACCGGCACCCAATCCCGAAGCCCAAGCGTTGGTCAACACCCTGCGTGGGGAAACGGTCGAATTGTTCCGCCGTTTGGGCGCGGCGTCCAACCAAATTGGTCGCAGCTACCCCTTCCGCGAGGCTTTGTCGCCGACACCGGAAAAATTGCTGAAAGATATTAAATCCCTCGTCGATCCAGAAGGCCGCATGAACCCCGGCGTTTTGGGTTTCCATTAAAAAGAAAGACTAGAAAATGCGCAGCCCCCTACTCCGCACATTTTTGATTGCTTCGGCCTGCATTCCCTTGGCGGCATGTGGCGGCAACAAAGAATCCGCGCCTGCAACCCCGCTTCCCCCCGAAGTGACGCAGTGCGCCACCTGCCATACCTTTAACGAGGGTGGCACCAGCCGCACCGGCCCCAATTTGTATGACATCGTGGGCAAGCCCGCCGGCAAGGTCCAAGGCTTTAAATATTCCAAGGCCTTGGAAACCGCTGGCATCACATGGACCGAAGACCAGTTGAACGCCTATTTGGAATCGCCGCGCACCGCCGTTCCGGGCACGCGCATGGTCTTCACTGGTGAAACTGATGCCAAAAAACGTCAGGCAATTATCGACTTTATGAAGTCACAATCACCTGCAAAATAACGATAAACTATCAGATAATATGTCCGGATAAGAAAAATTTATCCGGACATATTGATTCTATCATCCTGACCGCTACCCTCCGCAAAAGATCGAGAGGGAATTTCAATGAAACAAGCTGTCACGCGCCTCAGCCTTGGGGTCATTTTGGCCTGCGCCGCGCCCATAACCGTCCACGCCAAAACGCTGAACCCCGACAACCCCGCCGATGCGGTGGAAATTATGAAGCGCGCCCAATGCGGCAGCAAAGACGGCGAAGCGGCAATTTATCAATGGACGGGCAAAGTCTATTCCCGCGTCCCCGGCGAACCCGACCGATTGTTATTCACGGGCGATGGCATGAACATTCGCCAATGCACCACCGTTCAAGACCCTGTGCGCGGCACCGGCTATCGCTTGGTCAGCCGCGAAGTGATGGTCTTTACCGACCCCAAAACGGGCGAGATCATCCGCCAATGGACCAACCCATGGACCGGCGAAACCGTCGATGTGATGCATATTGCCAATGATCCGGTCAATGTCCCGCCCATCCACCCCAAGGGCCGCGATGGCAAAGATTTCAAAGCCGATTTCCGTCTGGTCGGCCCATGGCTCGCGATGCCGATGGAAGTTCCGCTTTTCTATACCGACCCATTGGGCGGGGCCTATCAAGATTATGTCGGCGGCCAATATCATGCGATGGAAATTTTCGATTTCGTCACCCCCGCCAATCAGATTTTGGACAGCCGCCAAAGCGTGGTGCAACCGTCCATCAGTTGGGTTCGCATTTCTGGCTGGATGCCATGGATGAAAATGCGGGGCCGTGCGGGGCAGATGGTGTTCAATGCGGTGGGTAGCAAAGTGACCAGCTTCGACGCCCTGCCCGCCCATTTGCGGCAGGAAATTGACGCCCAATATCCCGAATATCGCACACCGCCGCCGCTGGATGACCAGCGCCCCAATGACACGACATGGACCGTGTTCAAAAAATGGATCGATGCCAAGCGCGCCAAATAAGCCGTGCGTTAAGCATATAGGCCGCGCGTCACCATGCGCGCGGCCAACCGGACAGGGCGCACGCCCACCCCGCCCATCCAGCGGCCTGACCAAATCGTTTCACAAGGGACTTGCATGACAGCATCATTTACCCGCCGCAGCATGATCGGCGGAACCAGCGCCGCGCTAATCGCCGCCGCCGCGCCGCGCAGCGCATGGGCCGCCACACAGGCCGATGTTTTGATTGTCGGCGCGGGGCTGGCCGGCCTTCATGCCGCAGCATTATTGGAACAGGCGGGCCTGAAAACCGTGCTGATCGAGGGGGCCGACCGCGTCGGTGGCCGCCTGCACACGCTCAACGATCTGCCCGGCAAACCCGAAGCGGGCGGAATACAAGTGGGCAGCGGATATCACCGCTTGATTCAATTGACGCAAAAACATGGGCTGCCGATGGTCCCTGCCCCCAGCATCGACCGCAACGCCCTGTATCATATTCGCGGAACCAGCGTCGCGGCGGCCCATTGGGCAAGCTCTGACGCCAATCAATTGGTTGGCAAAGAACGCGCCCTGCCGCCCATCGCCCTGCCCAGCCTATTTGCGTCATCGCTGCCCCAATTGGCCAGCACCAGCGCATGGATGGACGCCGGCGCCGCCGACCAAAGCTATGGCGACGCCTTGACCCATGCTGGCGCCAGTCCCGAGGCCATGCGATTGATCGCGGCCAATTTGAACGGCAATAATCTGGCATCGCTGTCGGTGCTAAATTTGGCGCGCACCCAAGCGGTGTTTCGCGACAGCCCCGGCCCGCTCACCATGTTGGGCGGCGGATCTGAAGCACTGCCCACCGCCATGGCGGCCGCCCTTTCCACCGATATCCGATTGGGTCAAAAGCTGCGCGCCATTGACGTCCGCCGCCACCATGTGACCGCCCATTTAACCAATGGACAGAGCATCAGCGCGCGGCGCATGATTTGCACCATCCCCTTTTCGGTAATGCGCGACATTCCGATCAGCGGACGGATCAGCACCGCCCAGCGCCGCATGATTGCCAGCCTGCCCTATACCAAAACCAGCTTTGCCTTCTTCCAATCCAAAACCGCCTTTTGGAAAGAGGATGGCCTGCCCGAAACCATATGGAGCGATGACCCCATGCTGGGCCGCATTTTCGCACTGGGCGACAGCCCCCCTCTGTTAAAATTATGGCTGTCTGGTGACGCGTCCGAACGGATGGATGCGATGGACGAAGACCAAGTCGCCGCCGCCATCATTCCGCGCATCGAGGCCGCGCGCCCCGCCGCCAAAGGCCAATTAAGCCTGATGCACCGTTTCAGTTGGAACAAACAAAGCATGGCGCGCGGCACCTATCATCATCTGGGTGTCGGACAGGCGCAATATTTGGCGGATTGCGTACGCGAATCTCGTGGACCGCTGTTCTTTGCGGGCGAACATCTTGGGCGCACAACGTCGGGAATGGAAGCCGCATTGGAATCCGCAGAACGAGCTTCACAATTGGTTGTTTCTGAAATAATCTAATTTTTACAACGCATTTAGTGCTATAAAATTAAGAGAAATATTTTTGAAAAACTTGTCCGGACAAATATTGCAAATTTGTATGGACAACTTATTATCCGACGACACAAAACAGGCCATTAAAAAAACCACTGCTTTTTACCGGGGAGGTAGAAACTCGATATGAAAACAACAAAAAAAACGACAATTTTAGCGACGTTCTTGCTGTCTAGCGCCTTGATTTCGTCGCCCGTCTTGGCCGCCGAAACGAGCAACGCAGATGCCGACACCAGCGCGGCATCAGACGATAATTATGAAGGTGCCATCATCGTCACCGCGCGTAAGCGCCAAGAAACCTTGCTCGATGTTCCTATTGCCGTCAGCGCCTTTAACAGCGCCGCACTGGAAGATCGTATGGTTCAAGATGTGTCGGACATTTCCGCCTTCACGCCGGGTTTCCAAATCAACGAATCCTTTGGCCGCGACAGCGATCGCCCCGTCATGCGCGGTGCATCGAACATCTTGTTCGCTGATGGCAAGGTCGGCGTATTCGTCGACGGCATTCCCTATTTCGGGGACTTCTCGTCGCTGGACGTTGGCAATGCGGAACGGGTGGAAGTCATCAAGGGTCCGCAATCGGCGGTCTTTGGTCGCGGCACGCTCAGCGGCGCGATCAACGTCATTATGAAGCGCCCGTCCGACCATTTCGAAGGACGCATCTCTGCCACGGCTGGTAATTTCAACCATCGTGAAATCAGCGGCGCCGTATCCGGCCCGATCGCCCAAGGCGTGTCCTTCCAAGTCGGTGCAAAATATTTCGACGTGGATGGTCAATATCGCAACAGCAGCGTTCCGGGTGAACGACTGGGCGACCAGAACACCAAGCAATTGAACGCGGCGCTGTATCTGGACCCCACCGACAATCTCAGCGCGTCGCTGCGTTGGATTCACCAAACGGACCGCGACAGCCATTTTGCCATCGCCTTGCAAGACAGCAGCAACAACAACTGCTTCTTGGAAACGCGCGGCTATTATTGCGGCACGGTAAAGGCCCCCACGCAATTTGGCCTGAACACCGACCGACTGGAACTGTCTGGCTTGTCGCGTAAGGCGGATCGCTTCTTGGGCGACATCGCTTGGGACATTGCCGGTTCGGGTTATGAAGCCAGCTTCCAAGTGGGCGTCAGCAAAGTCCGCGAAGTGGTGGGCGTCGATCAGACCTATGACGACCGCTTCTTTGCATTCCTCGCGCCCGCGACATGCCTTCAGCGCGTGAACCGCGACTGCAGCAAGTCCAGCTTCGAAACCACCGACGGCACGCGCCGCAAAACCCAAACCTATGAATGGCGCCTCAGCTCGCCCAGCACCGACAGCGTGCGCTGGCGTGCAGGCCTGTTCCACAGCTATGACATCAGCCGTGGCATGACGGAATGGTTGGAATTGTCGGAACTGGGTCCAGAATTGCTGACCGATACGCGCCGCGTTAAAAACACCGCTTTCTTTGGCGGCGTGGACGTGGACGTCACCCACAATTTAACGGCCAGCGCCGAGCTGCGTCACCAAATTGACAAAGTATCCAGCATCACCCCCACCTACCGCGTGGGCGACGTGTTTGACGCCAGCTATTTGGCCAGCCTGCCGCTTGTTAACGCGGACGCCGTCGTTGGCGTGGCTGGACAGCGTAATGCCACCTTCAAGGCGACATTGCCCCGTTTCATGCTGAATTGGAAAGTGGACAACCGCACCTCTTTCTACGCCCAATATTCGCAGGGCAATTCGCCCGGCGGGTTCAACAAGACCAGCGCCCCCAGCAGCGTATATCAGGAAGAAGAACTGATTAACTACGAGGTTGGCGTGAAAACGTCGCGTCTTGGTTTTGATTATCTGAACCTGTCGGCCTTTTGGCAAAATTATAAGAACCAAGTTCTGACCAACACCTATGTGGCGAACCAGATTGTCGACAGCTATAATGTCAACATTGGCCGTACGCGCATTCGCGGTATTGAATTGGACGGCCAATTGCCATTGATTGGCAAGATGCTGAAGCTGCAGTTTAACTACAGCTATTTGGATGCCAATATCCGCAAGGGTATTGAACCTGAAAAGGCGGTGCAATTACTGGGTGCAGATTGCAAGACCGGATCGTCAATCAACCTGTCCAAGCCCGGTTGCTTTGCCGCTGCCGATATTTCGGGCAATCGTCCGCCATTGGTGTCAAAACACACCGGCACCGTCGGCCTTCGCTTCCGTGAAGACGTGGGCGATGGTTGGGAAATTTTCTCAGGCGCAGATTTGATTTACCGCAGCAGCTGGTATGCACAGGTTCTGAACCTTGCAGAAAGCGGTTCGTCGACCCGCGTGAATCTGCAATTTGGCGCCGAAAACGCCGATGGCCTGCGTATCGCCGTCTATGGCCGCAACATCTTCTCGGACAAAACGCCGACCGGTATCTTGCGCTATCTGGACTTCCCAGCTGCCATTACACCAAGCGGTGACTATGCCCGTGCCTTTGGCATCAGTCCGGCTCGCAAGCCGGAATATGGCATCACCTTGTCCAGAACCTTCTAACATCCCACAGCGGATGATTTTCAAGGGGCGCAGTCGTTTTTGCGGCTGCGCCCTTTTTTCCAACATCCCCGATCCTAGCCAACAGGAATTCACGCTATGCCATGCTATATGATTGTGATCGCCACCGTATCGGATCGAGAAGCCTTTATGCGCGATTATGCCCAGCAAGCCGCCGACCTGCTATTGGCGCATGGCGGCCGCTATCGTATGCGCGCGCCGGGGGCCAGCTTGCTAGAAGGGTCATTTGGCGAAGGCGCATCCGTGGTCATTTCGGAATGGGACAGCCGCGAAGCCGCAATGGGTTTCTGGGACTCGCCGGAATATACCGCGCTGCGCGCGCTGCGCCAGCCCTTGGCCCAATGCCAATTGGTGCTGATTGACGCGCCGCAAATCTAACCCAAGCGCGATGATATGGGACGCCAACACACACAATATGACGTCCCGCATCATTGCCTTCTATTTCCTAGCGACCATTTCGGTACAGACTATTTTTCAACGGAGGCCTTATGTCCAAATTATACACCATCATCACCCATGACAAAGCCGGCGCACATGCTGTTCGCATGGAAAAGCTGAAAGAACATTTGGCGCATGTCGAAGCCACGCTGGACCAAATTGCGGTCGCAGGCCCGCTGCGCAACGAAGCCGGTGAATTTGTCGGCAGCATGTTGGTCATCAAGGCCGACAGTGCCGAAGCCGCCCAAGCCTTTTTGGCGCAAGACCCCTATTTCAAGGCGGACATCTGGTCGAAAATCGACATTCATGCCTTTAACGCCGCGGCTGGCGATTGGGTTGGCGGCAAAACCTGGTAAGCAAGGGGGACAGGCGAATGGCACGCGTTGCTCGTATCCATGCCCTTGGTGGGCCGGAACAAATTCAATTTCATGACATCGAACTGCCAGCGCTTGCGCCCTTGATGGTGACGGTTCGCCACACGGCGATTGGCCTGAACTTCATCGACACCTATCACCGGCGCGGCATTTACCCCGTGGATCTGCCCGCCGAATTGGGCGTCGAAGCGGTCGGCGTTGTCGAAGCGGTTGGCGAAGGCGTCAGCGACTTTGTTGTGGGCCAGCGCGTCGGCTATTTCGGGCCGGAACGCGGGGCCTATGCCACCCATCGGCATATTGCGGCATCGTCGCTGTTCGCCCTGCCCGATGATATTGACGATGAAACGGCAGCGGCGGCCTTGTTAAAGGGCTGCACGACCGAATTTCTGGTCGAGCGTTGCGGCAAGGTGCAAGCAGGCTGGCCCGTCTTGGTTCACGCCGCGGCGGGCGGCGTGGGCTTGCTGTTGGTGCAATGGCTAAAGGCCGTGGGCGCCGTGGTGATTGGCACGGTTGGGTCCGAAGAAAAGGCCGAACTGGCCCGCTCTGCTGGTGCCGACCATATCATCCTCTATCGCACCGAAAATGTGGCAGAGAAAGTCCGCGAACTGACCGATGGTGCGGGTGTGCGCGTGGTGTTTGACGGTGTGGGCATGTCGACATGGGATGCATCGTTGGACAGTTGCGGCATGCGCGGACTGATTATCAACTATGGCAATGCGGACGCCCCTGTGGGCGGCATTAATTTGGGCGTTTTGGCGCTGAAGGGTTCGTTGTTCAACAGCCGCCCGATGCTGTACCATTATTATGCCGACCCTGCCGAACGGGCGGCAGGCGTGGAACGTCTGTGGACGATGCTGCGCGATGGCAAATTGGCGATCACCATCGGCCAACGCTATGCGCTTGATGATGTCGCCGCCGCCCACCGCGATATTGAAGCACGGCTGACCACGGGATCGACCATCTTGCTCCCCTAATTTCCTGCTAGGGTCAGGACCCATTAATTTCGCGATCGAGGTTTGAAGCGATATGCCGCAGGGCGAGGAGAAAAGACGAAGGAATATGATAATATTTCAAGGCTTTTCGACGAAGCCATGGGGCATATCGGTCAAATCCCTACGGGACGTCGAAATGGCTTTGATCTCTGGCTCGTGCGTCCTTGCGGGTAGCGATGCTACCCCCTGCGTCCACCCAAACCTGATATCTTCGCCATTTCGACGCCTCGAACGTGAAGTTAATGGGCCCTGACCCTAGATTTCTCGTGAACTTTCCCCTGGGCCCTGCCCCAACATCAGGGCCCAAAAGAAAAGCCCCTTGCTGACCATCAGCAAGGGGCTTTTTTAAGATACGGCCTTTTACGCGGCCTGCTTCATACCATTATGTCGCAGCACCGATTGATAGGCTGGTCAGCCAATTTCGATCAGTTCGATCAGTTCACCCGCCAAGCCGCGCAGCGTGGCGGTGCGGCGTCCCCCATAAAAGGGGCCATCGCGGCGCACAGGCGGCGCGATAAATTCCGCCTGAACGCTATCCAGACACTCCACCGCCAAGCTCACCAGCGCATTGCCAGCGGGCAATTGCCCCGCCGGACCGACACGGTCTTGTGCTGCGGCGGGATAATCATCCACCTCGATGATCGGCAAGCGCCCCTTTTGCACCATGGTGATGGTGGTCTGATAATCATCAGCCAAGCCAAAGGCGTTGTTAATCATGCTATAGGGGATGGTATAGCTGCTGCTGATATCCAGCCCCAAACATTGTTCATACCATGCCAAACTGGCTGCACGGTCCTTGGCAGCCAAGATGCAGATAAAGATATGATCGGTCAGCGACGCCGCCTTGGGCAGGTCGGAAGTGGGCGTATTGTCCCGCACCTCGTTCAGATAGATCATCTCTTTGCCGCGCCCCAAGGCTTGCATCGGGATGAAATAGGGCAATCCCGCAATTTCCTTGGGCGGCCCAACAATGTCAAAGCCACTGCCCTGCAAGCGATCTGGCCACCCAAAGACATCTTGCACGCTCAATTCAAAAGCGGCCCAGCCATAGCTGGTGGTGGGGCGAAAATCGGCGGGCAATGGCGCTTCGACCAAGCGGATAAAGCAAGGCGCTTGGCTTTGGGGTTGCAGCAAAGCATAGCGATGCCCTGCGCTGGCAGGGCATCCCCAACTGGCGGCCAATTCGCCATCCAGCACGCCTTGTTCGACCAAGGACAAACCCAATATGCCTTGATAATCGGCCAAGGCGGCTGCCAAATCTGGCGTGGTGACAATGCCGCCCATGATCGCGCCATGTTGCAGCATCACCGTCATTGGAATTTGGCCTTACGCTTTTCCAAAAAGGCCGAAACGCCTTCTTGGAAATCCGCACCCAAAAAGGCTTCGCCGAACAAGGCCTGTGTCGCCGCATCATCATCGGCCTGACCGTCCAAAATCCGACGGATGATTTTCTTGCTGTTGCGGATGCTGTGCGACGATGCTTCGGCCATCGTCAGCGCCATGGCAGCAGCAGCAGCCACAGGGTCATCATCCACCATGTCGATCAAGCCAATGCGGTGCGCTTCTTCGGCAGGCAGCAATTGCGCGGTGAACAAAATCCGCTTGGTCTGTGACGGCCCCACCAAATCGACCAGCAATTTGGTGTCATGCAGCGAATAGACCAGACCCAATTTCGCAGGCGTAATACCAAAGCGCGACCGCGCCGACCCAATACGCAGGTCGCACGCAATCGACAATCCGCACCCACCGCCAACGCAATCGCCGTCAATGGCGGCGATCACCGGCTTGTCAGCGCGGGCCAGCAAAATCTGGGCCTGACTGATGGCGGCTTGGTTGGCGGCGCGCCATTCAGGGTCCAGCGCGCCAACGCCAAATTCCTGAATATCCGCGCCCGCGCAAAACACACCGGCCTTGGCAGAGCGCAGCACCACCGCTTTAATGGCATCATCCGCCATCGCATCGGCCAGCAGTTGCGGGAATTGCAACCACATGGCCTGTGTGAACGCATTGCGCTTTTCGGTGCGATCAATCACCAAATGCGCGACGGCGCCATCGCGCTCTAACCGCAAGCTCATAGCGGGCTCACCACCGCCAGATGCTTGGCAATGTCATGACGGGTGGCAACCCACACATCGGACTTGCTGCGGACATGGCGGAAAAATTCCTCCAACGCCCAAATGCGGCCCGGACGACCGATAATCCGCAAATGCAGACCCAGCGACATCATCTTGGGGTCGCCTGCTTCGCCTTCGCGATACAATTGGTCAAAGCAATTTTTGGCATATTCCAGCCATTGTGTCGGGGTCATCGCCGGATCCGTCCACATTTTCATGTCATTGCTGTCAAGCTGATAAGGCACAATGGCAATCGGCTGTTCGGGAACCGTATTCTTATCCCAGAAAGGCACGTCCCCGCTATAATCATCCATATGATAAGCAAAGCCTTCTTCGATCAACAGACGGCGGGTATTGTCTGTGTGAAAATAGCGGCTCAACCAACCATAAGGGCGCACGCCCACCGTGTCTTCGATGGACTTCACGGCCTTGCGGATAAATTCGCGTTCTTGCTCTTCGTTCATTTTGAACTGGTGAACCCAGCGATAGCCGTGGCTGACTGGTTCATGACCCAAATCGGCAATGGCCTTGGCGATTTCGGGGTAATTTTCCAAGCTCATCGCTGCGACGGTCCAGCTAGCGCGGATATCATAATCGCGCAGCAGCTTGACGATACGCGGCGCACCGGCCTTGATACCGTATAGATAGTTGGATTCATTACCATAGTTGCGAATGGGCGATTTGATATGAATGCCCAGTTCGTCCACCGGCTCCATACCACGATCGCCGCGCGCCACGGTCATTTCTGAACCTTCTTCGACATTGACCACAACCGACAGCGCGATTTTCGCGCCATTGGGCCAATCCATCCGTTCTTGCTGCATCAGTGCATCTCCTCGCCGCCGGAAACATTCATGGCTTCGCCGGTCACATATTGGGCGTCATCGCTGGCCAACCATGCGACCGCAGCCGCCGTGTCACTGCCCAGCCCCGGACGACCCAAGGGGTTCTTTTTCTTCATATTTTCCATATAGGCTTCGACGGTGTCAAAACCCAATAGCGCGGCAAAATATTCATTTTGCTTGGCACCCAAACCGGTGGTCACATGGTTGGGGCATACCGCATTGACGGTGATGCCATATTGACCCAGCTCAATCGCATTGCTGCGCGTCAGGCCGATCATGCCATGTTTGCTGCTGGTATAAGGGGCCATATGCGGGAAACCCGACTTGGCGGCTTGGCTGGCGACGTTGATAATACGTCCGCCCTTGCCACCCGCAATCATCGCGCGCGCCGCCGCCTGTGTGCCATAAAAGGCACCCGACAGATTAACGCCGATCACCGCTTCCCATTCGCTGGACGTGGTTTCCAGCAAGGGTTTCATAATATAGCCGATGCCCGCATTATTGACCCAAATGTCCAACGATCCAAAGGTCGCGATCGTTTTTTCAGCCAAAGCGCGCAATTGCTCTTCGCTGCGGACGTCGCATGGGATGATCGCAACCTTGGCACCGCGCGCGCGCAATTCCTCGGCCACCGATTCCATTTCGGCGCTGGTGCCAATGTCCGATGCCCCCATATGCTGGGCGGGAACGCCCAAATCGGTGACAACGCAATTGGCGCCTTCATCCGCAAAGCGTTGCAAAATCGCCTGACCCAAGCCCTTTTCGCGGCCCGAACCGGTGACGACAATGGTTTTGCCTTCGAAACGGCGGGACATCACAGCGCCTCGGTCAGGATGAATTGCGGATTATCCGCAAATTGCTGAAATTCCGCAGCCACAGTCTGCACCGCTTCGCTGGCAGCCTCTGCGCCAAAAGCGGCCATGTCGGGAATGTCGATCACTTCGATATAGGCATAAGGCGATGCGGCTTCGCTGCCCAATACGCCCGTGGTGCGATACACTTGGAAATCCTCCACCGACGACAGCGCACGCACGCCCGGAATATCGCGGGTCTTGGCCCAATTTTCATAGGCTGCGGGATCGGCATCGGCCTTCAGATTAAACAGCACAACGATACGCATGCTTCTCTCCTTTATTTCCTGTTCATGACGGGGCTGGGCGTGAAAGCCGCCAAAGCCTCATTTAAAATCTGCGCCCATTTGATCAGCTTTGCTTCGCTGTGGGCGGGACCAACCAATTGCACCGCCACTGGCAGGCCATCGGCGTTGACGCCCGCTGGAATGCTGATCGCTGGCAGGCCCGCAATATTCACCAGCCCCGTAAAGGCTGACTGGGTGACGGGCGGCCTGCTATTATGCGCAAAGGCGGCTTGGGGCGCGGTGGGCATCAACCATAATGTGTCTGGCCCAACCTTGTCCAAAATCTGGGCACGGGTGCGTTCCAGAATGGCGTCCGCCCGCGCGACATCATCGGCGGACCGATTGTCGGCATAAGACAGCATGAAGCGCAATTCTTCGGACAATTTTTCCGGCGATGCCGTTTGGGCATCCCCCAAATGGCCCGACAATTCCCGCGCCGCGACCACAAAGCCCGCAAAGCGAATATCGGCGGCGCTATCGCTCAGGTGCAGCGTGTCTTGCGGCAAATCCGCCAACACGGCCTTGGCCCGTTCATAAGCCGCCACGACATCGGCTTCGCAGTCCAGCCCGTCAAAGTCCGACAACAGCAACAAGCGCGACAATTCGCCCTCACCCGTGCCGCCCGCATCATCGCCCAGCACCGCTAATAAATCGGTCAAATCTTCGATCGAACGGGCCAAGGGACCAATGCTGTCCAGCCAATGGCTGAGCGGCACCAAACCGTCGGACGAAATCACGCCATGCGTCGGCTTGATACCATAAACGCCATTATAGGCCGCCGGAATACGCACCGACCCCAGCGTATCGGTGCCCAGCGACGCGGTGCACAGGCCCGCCGCCACCGCAGCGCCGCTGCCACCCGATGACCCACCGGGCGTATAATCCGCCTTGTGCGGGTTGATCGCTTTGCCAAACCAAGGATTGTCCGTGGTCGCGCCCAGCGCGGCTTCGTGCATATTGAGCGTGCCCAAAATGATCGCCCCTGCATGACGCAGGCGGCGCACCACATCGGCGTCTTGATCCGCCACAATATCCGCGCGCAGCCCCATGCCCGCATTCCAACCCAAACCGCGCACCGCGATGTTGGATTTCACCGCAATCGGCAGACCTTCCAATGGACGGACGATACCGCTGGCAAAACGCGCCCCGCTGTCTTCGGCGGCGATCAGCGCGCGCTGGTCATCCACGTCAATATAGTGGCGCAATTCTGGGTTAAGGGCAGCGATGCGGTCCAGATGGTGCTGAACCACCTGAACCGGCGTCACGGCGCCCGCCACATAGGCGGCGCGCAAGGCTTGATAATCTAGGCTATGCCAGTCGCTCATGCTTTACGCTCGTCGACCAAACGGATCGGCTTTTGACGCACGTCAATCTGGGTTTCGGCAGCAGTCGCACCGACACCAACCAGATTCACCGACACTTCAACGCCCAATCCTTGACGCAGCACAGCAGCCAAGGCGTCTGCGCCTTCGCCCGTGCGGCTTTCCAAGGTCACGCGCATTTCGTCGCGGCCAGCATCATCGCGGGCAACATGGCAAATATATTCACCGGTCAAATCCCCACGATTTTCGATGATCGCACCAATGGCGTGCGGGAATACGTTAATCCCGCGCAGCTTGACCATATTGTCGCTGCGACCCTTGAAGCCCGAAATCCGCTTGAACACCATACCGGTCTGGTTGTTGGTGGTCAGTTCCTGCGTGATGTCATGGGTGTTGAAACGAATGCAGGGGGCCAGATCGTCCTTGAACAGGCAGGTCACCACCATGTCGCCGGTTTCACCCGCCGCCACAGGCGCGCCGCTGTCCACGTCCAGCAGTTCCAGATATTGCGCGTCTTCCCAAACATATAGGCCATCGCGTTCCGGACCTTCGCCCGCGATGCAGCCCGTGTCGCCCACGCCATACCAGTCATAGGCCTTGGCACCGCCCCATGCTTGTTCCACGCTGCTGCGGTCTTCGGTGCCCAAATGGCCGCAAATCATGCGGATGTTAATCTGGTCCAACAGGCCTTCGGCCTTGGCGACATCGGCCAATTTGCGGATATAATCAATAAAGCCAACCATGACGGTCGTACCGAAATCGCGCATCAGGCCAACTTGGTTCAACGAACGGGTTTCAATGCCCGTCCCTGCCGACAAGAAGATGCTGTTGGTGAAATGGGTCACGGCTTCGCGGATATAATGACCGCCGTTAATCATGCCATGGCCATAGACCGACTGCACCACGTCGCTGGGTTGCAGACCCTGCCAACGATACATGCGGCCCACCAGCAAATTGGTGATTTCGCGGCCCTTGGGACCAAACATCAGCGGCTGGGGACGGCCCGTGGTGCCCGATGTGGTGTGAAAGATGATCGGCGTTGCGTCATCACCGCTGCGCCCTGCAAAATCGCCATGCGGGGGGAAATCCGCAATCGACGCCATCAGGTCGCTTTTGTCATAGATGGGCAATTTGGTGATATCTTCTAACGAACGAATATCGCCCGCTTCAATACCCTGTGCGCCCCACAGGCGTTGATAGAAAGGCACCTGCCAGCCGCGCTTCATCAGCGTCAAGAAACGCTCATTTTGCATGGCATGCAGTTCGTCACGCGACATCGCGGTATAGCGGGCAACAAAATTGTCGCCCACCGGATAGTCGCGGAGCATCTGTTGGGCGTCAAACGTCTCGAAATAGGTCGGGAAAGTCATACAAGCTCCGGACTGGAAAAATAGGAAAGAGGATCGGAAAAAATTCGGGGGTCGGCATCATCACCCGCCAATTCGCGGGCAAGGCCATATTTTGCGGCATTTTGGGCATCGCTCATCGGGGCCAAGGGGTGGCCCAATGTATGTGGAATGGCCCGTTCCAACTGGCGGCCATCGCGCATCCTGACCACCAAGCGTTGCGGCGACAAAGCATTGGGGTCGCTGTTGCCATCGGCGTGCATGGTCAAGCGGCTGGCCAATTCCGCAATGGCGGGATCGGCCAAATTGTCCGGCGTGAAACGGCGCGGATCAATGCGGCCATCCGCCAATTGCAGCGCGGTCAACATCGGCAGGCACAAACGCGCATAGGCTGGCGTCATATCCGCCTGCATCGGGCGGCCCACCAACCGGTGGATCAACGGCGGGACATAAGCGTCAATCCCCACCACATCCTCGGTCGGCATTTGGCCGCTGCGCTGCAAATCGTCCATCGCCGACAAAATAGCATGGCTGGCGCGGCCCGATGGATAGGGTTTCACGCTGACCTCTGCCATGCGCCATATATGGCCCAAATCATTGGTATAACGGTGAATATCACCCTGATCGATCAGTTGATAATATCCAAAGGGACCTTCCAGCACATCATGCGGGGCGGTCAGACCAGCCTTGACCAAATCCACGGCAGCGACGGCGGCGCGGGCCGCGCCTGCAACCTGCAATGGCAGGGCAATCGACCCTTCGACATGCGCTTGCATCGTGCCCGCGCATTGCGAATAGGCCAGCCCCAGCACATCGTCCAAACGCTCAACCCCGTCGATACGGGCAGCGGCCAAGGCCGAACCAATCACCCCTGCGGTCGCAGGCCGGAAAAAGCGCATCGCACTGTCCGCCGACAAGCCCAAGCCGCTGGCGATGTCCACACCAATGGCCAAGGCGGTCAGCGCCTCTTCGGGGTCACAGCCGCCGCGCCGATCAATGACGGCCAACAAGGTGGCGGTGACGGTCGACAACGCATGAACCACGGCGGGTTCGTGCACGGCGTCCCATTCCAAGCAATGGATTTGGAATGCGTTCACAAAGGCCGCACCGGCAGCGGGCAGACGCAGATTTTGCGCCAAAATGCGGCTGTCACTGCCCTGCCCCCATTGCTGGGCAGCGTGGCGCACACCGGCGGCACCTGGCCCCGAGGACCCCGCCGCACCGGTTGCCAATGTATCGCCCAACATATGCAGCGCTGCCGCACGCACGGCAGGCGGCAATTGATGCTCGGCGCGAACGAAATCCAAGATTTTTTGGGTTGCGGTCACAAAATCCTCCCCAACAAAGTCAGAATATCGGACCGACGATCCGTTTCCATCACGGTGGCAATGGCGTCTTCGGCGGCAGCAGCGTCGATGCCGCCCCACTGCATCAACGCACGGGCTTTGTCTTTGACCCCATCGTCCGACAAAGGCCGTTCGGGGTCACCCAATGTATCGGCCAAATGCACCGCGCCCGTTTCGCTTTCGATGCGTGCGCCAAAATGATGGGGATAAGCATCGGTCAGCGCCGCATCCTCGACCACCTGCACCTGTGCCCGTGCATCCGCCAAGGCCGCAATGGCATCGGGTTCAAAATCTTCTAGGCGCGGGACGCCGCGCTCCATCACAATCGCAACCACATGTTGCAGCGAAAATTTCGCATCAATCACGCTTTGCGGGTTGGGCCGATCACAAAAGACCAGCGCGTCGCGATAGGTTGCGACCCTCACATGTCCCGTCAATTGGCCCCGCGCTTGCAATTCCAGCGCCGCGTCAATCGCCGGATGGGCATGGCGGCACGCGCCCCATGGTTTGAAGCTGACGGCATGGATCGCCCAATCTTGGGTCAAGTCCATCGGCTTTGGCGCATCACAGCTTGCTGCGAACAGCCCCTGCGGCCCTTCCAAAATGAAACGCGGCCCTGTGACGCCCGCCATCGCTTGTAACGCCGCCTGCCGTCCGCTGGTCACGGCATGGGCCAAATGCCATTGCTTGGCCATCACCGCTTCGTGCCGCATTTGCCACAAACCGCCCGTCACCGACCCTGCCAATCCCAAGGCCGATGATAATTGCGCATCATTGGCGCCCATCAAGGACGCCGAACAGGCCGCCGCCCCAAATAATCCCGCCGTCGCCGTATTGTGCCAATAAGCATAATGGCGAGCGTCAAAGGTCGACCCAATCAGGATCATCGCCTCATAACCACGAATGGCGGCATCCAACACCAAGTCCAGATCGTCGCCATCGGCGGGCGCATCGGTCGTCAGCTTGCCAGACCCGCCGCCCAGCGCCGCTGGCCAAATGATCGGGCCGGGGTGCAAAATGGCAGCGCGGTGCACATCGTCCATTTCCAAAATATTGCCCAGCCACACGGCCCGATCCCACAGGCTGTGGTCCGTCAAGCCGCGCTGAATTTCCGCCATGGATGATTGGCGCGCACCCGCCACACAGGCGAGCCAATCCAATAAATGTAAACGGCTTTTTGTCCGGACAAGTTTTTCTATTGGGCGCTGTATATGCTGTGCAGCTTGCTCAATTAGGCTAAGGGAAAGGCTGTTCATTGGCTACGGCCTGCGCTAAGCGAAAAGAAAAATGGAGGGATCAATTGGCATCTGGCAGTCGTAACGGTCGCAGCAAGCCGCGGTATCAGGAACTTGCTGACGAATTGCGTGCAGAAATCTTGCGGGGCAGCTATCCCGACCCAGCGCAATTTCCGACCGAAAGTGTTTTGTGTTCCCGTTATGGGGTCAGCCGTTTCACGGTTCGCGAGGCTTTGCGTGCCTTGCAGAACGAAGGATTTATTCAGCGCAAGCGCGGTTCCGGCACGGTGATCAAGCCCGCGTCCGAACGCAGCGGCGCGTTGCACCAGCCGATGTCCAACGTGGGCGAAATTTTGCAATATGCCCGCGACAGCACCTATCGCTTTGCGCCCATGGGTATCATCGACCTGCCCGCCAAATTGGCCGTGCATATTGGCGATGTGAACCCCGGTCGTTGGCATCATTTCCAAGGCCTTCGCACCCGTCATGGCAGCGAAACGCCGATCGCCTTGACCGATGCTTATGTTCACCCCGAATTGGCCGACGCCGCGCGCCAGATTGAACCCAGCGAAGACACGCTGTTTCGCCAGTTGGAACGTCTGGCTGGTTTGAAAATTTCCCACATTACCCAAGATATTCAGGCCGTTCCCGCCAGCACCAATGTGGCCACGGCGCTGCAAATTCCGCGCCGCAGCCCATGCCTTCGCATCCTGCGCTGCTATACGGACAGCACAGGGCGCTTGTTCGAAATATCGGCCAGCTATCACCCCGGTGATCGCTTTGCCTATACCATGCATATTGAAACGGATAAGTGAGGCCTTAGGCATTCGTGCGAAGCTCCGGCGCGCCTGTATTGGGCGCGCCAAGCTCTGGTGCCGATGTCGCCGTCCAATCCCCTTCGCTCGCAAAGCGAATGGCGGGGGCCAGTTGATGAACCCCAGCATCCGCCTTTAACAAACCGCGCTGCGCGATCACTGGCGCAGCAAAGGCTTCGCGGAAATCCAGAACCGGCGAAAACGCCACATCTTTGTCGGCGAACCACGCTTCCCATTCCGCGCGGCTGCGCTGGGCAAAGCTTTCGCGCAAAAACGCCACCAATGGCGCTTGGGCTTCGCCCGCCTCTTCACTCGCCAAGGGGATCAGGTCCGCACGGTCCAGCGCGGTCAACAGATTTTGCGCAAATTTCAGCTCGCGCCCACCCAGCACCACATATTGGTCGTCGGATGTTTTATAAACATTATAAAAAGCCGCGCCGCCTAGCGACCGCTGATTGGCCGAGCGCGGCGGTTCGCCGCCACCATAGGATGCACCGGCAATATGCGCCGACCATGGCAGCATGGCGTCATACATAGCAATATCGCAATAATCGCCGCGTCCGGTCTGATCGCGGCCAATCAAGGCCATCAGCACCGCCGACAAGCCAGTCAGGCCCGCCGCCATATCCGCCGATGGCACACCCGGCACAACGGGCATGCCGTCGGGACCATCATTAACCGACAAAAATCCAGTCACGGCCTGAACGGCTATGTCATGCGCCGCATGATGGGCCAGCTCGCCCGTCTGCCCAAAGGCAGAGATAGAGCAATAGACAATGCGCGGGTTGCGCGCCGACACGCTGTCATAATCAAAGCCCAAACGCTTCATCACGCCGGGGCGAAAGCTTTCCAGAAAAACATCCGCTTCATCGATCAGCGCCCACAAAGCGGCCCGTCCGGCATCGCTTTTCAAATCCAAGGCTATGCTGTGCTTGCCGCGATTCAAATTGCGAAACCAAACCGACTGTCCCTGTTCAAAGGGGGCCTGTGCGCGGGCGGGATCGCCCGCAGGCGGTTCCACCTTCATTACCTGTGCGCCATGGTCCGCCATCATCAGCGACAACATGGGACCAGGAAGAAACTGTGTCAAATCAACGACTTTAATTCCGGAAAGCTTGGCCATCTTAAATCACCCCTCGCGCACGCAGATCGGCGATTTGGTCTGTGTCATACCCTTGTTCGGCCAATAAAGCGTCGGTGTCCGCGCCCAACAATGGCGCCGCACGGTTGGGCAAACGCTGTCCATCCAAGCGAATGGGGCTGGCCAAGACCCGCATATCTTCGCGGTCCGGATGCGTGATCGTGTCGATCATACCGGTTTCCACCAGATAGGGGTTATCCAGCGCCTGATTCAATTGGTAAACCGGCGATACGGGCATGTGACCCGACAGCAAGTCCATCCAATGCTGGACCGTTTCTTGGCTGAAAATCCCATCCAAAATGCTGGTCAATTCGCCGCGATTGGCCAAACGATCTGCAGGGGTCAAGAAGCGTGGGTCGGACGCCAAGGCCTCTTGCCCAATACGCTGCGTCAGCACCGTCCAGAATTTCGGCAATTGCGCCATGACGAAAATCCAGCCGTCCGATGCCTTGACCAACTGGCTGGGCGTCACCGACGGATGGGCAGACCGTTCCACACGGCCCGTCACATCGCCTTCGTTCAAATACCACAAAGCGGGATAGCTGGTCTGATGCACCGCGGTGGACAGCAAATCCACGTCCACATCGCGGCCCTTGCCCGAACGGGCCGCATCAACCAGCGCACCCAACAGGCCGATGGTCATGACCGTGCCGGTCATGAAATCCACCAAAGACAAGCCCGCGCGGGTTGGCGCGGCATCCGGATCACCGGTCAGCGCCATCCAACCGGCTTCCGCCTGCATCAGATAATCATAACCCGGCCAGCGTGCGCGGTCATTATCACGGCCATAAGCCGACAAATGCGCGCACACGAGGGCGGGGTTACAATCTTTCAATCGATCATAGGTCAAGCCCATGCGTTCCGGCAGATCGCCGCGCAAATTATTGACAACCGCATGGCTGTCCTTTGCCAGCGACCGAAAGATTTCTTGCCCTTCCGCTGTGTTTAAATCCAGCGTCAACGAGCGTTTGTTGAGGTTGAAAGTCTGGAAATACAGACTTTCCCCTTTCCGCAAATAATGCGGCCCAACAGCGCGCGCTGTATCGCCACCCTTTGGGGTTTCGATCTTGATGACCTCTGCCCCCATCTGCGCGAGAAACATCGTGCCATAGGGGCCAGCGCCATATTGTTCGGCCGAAAGAATGCGATAACCGGCCAGCGGAAGGTGCAACGTCACGCAGGGTTCCTCTTGATCCAAGTGCGGGCAATAATCATGCGCTGCATTTCATTCGTCCCCTCGCCGATGCACATCAACAAGGCGTCACGATAAAAGCGTTCAATGTCATATTCTTTGGAATAGCTGTAACCACCAAAGATACGCATCGCTTCTTCGCTGTTCCGCACGGCGGCTTCGGACGCGAAATATTTCGCCATGCCCGCTTCCATGTCGCAACGTTCGCCGCGATCATAAGCGCGTGCCGCTTGTTCCACCAGCAAACGGGCGGCTTCGGCGCGCGTGACCATTTCACCCAATTTCAATTGGATGGCCTGATGCTGGCAAATGGGCTTGCCCATCGTCTTGCGAAGCTGTGCATATTCGGTTGCCAAACGCAGCGAACCTTCGGCCAAGCCAACGCCGCGTGCCGCCACGTTGATACGGCCCAGTTCCAGACCACCCGTGGCTTGGAAAAAGCCCTGCCCCTCAACGCCGCCAATCAGATTTTCGGCGGGCAGACGGTAATTGTTCAACACCAGTTCGGCGGTGTCGATGGCTTTATAACCCAGCTTGTCGAACTTTTTGCTGACGGTGAAACCGTCCAGCTTTGGCGCGATAAACAGGCTCATGCCCTTGTAACGTGGGTCTGCCTGTGGGTCGGTCTTGACCAACATGGCAAAGCAATTGCCGTTGATGCCGTTGGTGATCCACGTCTTGGTGCCGTTAATGACATAATGGTCGCCATCGCGAACCGCCGTGGTGCGGATGCCTTGCAAATCGGTGCCAGCATCGGGTTCGGTCAAGGCCAAACCGCCGCGCACTTCGCCGGTTGCAAATTGCGGCAACCACAATTGCTTTTGCTCTTCGGTGCCGAAACGCTCGACAGCCGCCGCCAGCATCAGGTGCGAGTTCACAATGCCTGTAATCGCCATCCAATAGGACGAAATACGCGTCACAATTTTGGCATAGGTGGTGGCTGGCAGGCCCAGACCGCCATATTCTTGACCAATGGTCGCACCGAACAGGCCCATTTCTTTCATCTGTTCCACCAATTCGGCGGGCCAAATGTCATTATGGTCGTGGTGCATCACAACGGGGCGAACATCCCGTTCAATCCAGCGGTCAATGGTGTCGAGCAACGCAGCTTCATCATCGGGGTCGATGTGGCGCGGAATAAATTCAGTCATGGATAAATCTCGTCCTTAGTCGCTCACCGGCCCACAGCCGCGCTTCCAAATCAACATGGTGCGATTGAATGTGCAGACGACCTTGCCGTCTTGGTTGGTGCCGGTGGTGCGGACCGTCACAATCCCTTGTTCGGGACGCGAGCTGGATTCGCGCTTTTCCAACACTTCGCTTTCTGCATACAGCGTGTCGCCGGGGAACATCGGATAGGTCATCCGGATATTGTCCCAACCCAAATTGGCGACAGCCTTTTGGCTGACGTCCGACACGCTCATGCCGACCATCAACGCAACGGTCAGCGGCGAGCAAACCAGCGGCTTTTCAAATTCGGTCTTCTTGGCGAATTCATAGTCGAAATGCGCCGGATGCGTGTTCATCGTCAACAGGGTGAACCACACATTGTCATTGTCGGTGATCGTGCGTCCGGGACGATGTTCGTAAATATCGCCCACCACAAAATCTTCGTAAAAGCGGCCAAAAGTCTCGCGAAAACGACGTGGACCGACTTCGATTACTCCATCACGCATATTGCTTACTCCGCATAGCCAAAATCCTCTGATATCGGCGCATGATCGGTGCTTCGAGCATGCGACCTTTGAACCGAACGGCAGCCCCATTGGCCGCCTCAAATGCCTGTTGCGCCTCCTCGGCTTCCGCAATTTCTGCGGGCGTGGGGCGATAAATTTCGTTGAGTGTCGCCACTTGGGCGGGATGGATGGCGGCCTTGGCGGCAAAGCCTAGCGCCTTGGCGCGGCTTGCTTCGGCCTGCAGGCCAGCAACATCATCCAATTGAATATAGGGCACATCAATGGCGGCAATGCCCGCCGATGCGGTCGCCATCACAAAGGCGCTGCGGGCGGCCAGCAACGGCTCCCACTCCATCGCGACGCCCAGTTCAGCGGAAAAATCGCCGCCGCCAAACATCATCGCGCCGACATGGGGCTGGCGCGCAATCTGCTGCGCCTGACCCAAGCCGCGCACGGTTTCGATCAACGGGATCAGATTGGGCGTGCGATCGCCCAGCACCGATGCCAAAATTTCAATTTCGGTCGCATCCTCGACCATCGGCACCAACATATGGCGCGGGGCCGCTTCGCTGGCCACCAAAGCCAGCAAATCGGCCAAGCCAGCCTGTGTGCGCAGCCCGTTGATGCGCAGCACCAAACGAGGGTCCGCCAATTCGGCAATGGCCTGCAAGGCAGCGGCGCGCGCCGCTGCCTTGCCATCTGCGGGCACAGCATCTTCCAGATCAATGCACACCAAATCTGCGCCGCTCGCCAACGCCTTCGCAAATCGCTCTGGCTTGGACCCTGGAACAAACAACAATGAGGCAAACCCTGATGCCATGCTCACAAACACCTTCCTCTCAATTTCTTGTCTTCTAAATTTGTCCGGACAACTTTTAAGTCAAGCACAAAAGCAGTTGCCCACCATTTTTCGATCAAAATGGCTTCACAACACCCAGAAACGACGTGAAAATCAGCAAGGCATAAACGACCAAAACCCAACGACGGGTGCGGTCCATGGTGCGGCGAAGTGGAATCTCTGTCTCATCGCTCGACCCTTCGGCCAGCAATTTGCCCAGTTGCGGACCCACAGGCTTGAAGCGCACGTCGATCATGATCGCGGCGACAAAAATCAGGCCGAACAGCAGCGCTTTCGACGCCAACCATTTCTCCGCCAAAGGCTCGCCGATCAGCAAGCTGCTGATACCGATACCCAAATAGCCGATCGTGATGATCGCCTTGACCCATGATTCGATTTTACGATTGCGGGCCGCGCGCGGCGTCATGTCATGGATGTGCGCATCCCAAACCAGCCACAGCCACGCCAGACCAGCGACCCATGCAGCGGCCAACAGCAATGGCGGAACCGCCCAAAAACCACCCAAAGTCACGACGGACAGGGAAACAGGAACCATCAGCGCCCATGCGGTGCGCGGGGTCATGTCAATCAACACCAGCAGCTTCAGCAACGCGATTCGCTGATCCAGCGTGTATAATTCGCGCTTGCGAAAGTGCTGGCCCGCCAAAAACACGCCCACGTCGCCACCAAGCCACAGAACAAAAAGGATTAAATGGACATAGACCAAGGTCGGATAGGCCAGATCGATCAAACTCATTTGCAAAAATCTCCTCCAGAGCAACGCCCCGCTTGACAGATGCGACCTTACATGAAAATTTGTCCGGACAAATTATAAAAATAGTTTCTGGTTCAGATTAACCATCTTGGGTCATGCGGGGATTAAAAAATGAAAAAAATGCTACTTATCGTAACAACAGCCTTATCGGCAGGCTGTTTTGCAACGCCAGCATTTGCTGTTCAAGACGAACAGGATGCGGTTGAGAATCAAGGCATTGTTGACATTGTTGTAACGGCCCAGCGCCGTAGCGAATCGGTCCAAAGCGTGCCGATTGCCATTTCTGCATTTTCCGGCGATCAACTGGCCAGTCAGGGCGTTTCATCGACCTTGGAACTGGGCCGATTTGTGCCGAATTTGGTATCAATGAACAACACTGGCGTTGGATCGGCCAACGCGCTGTTCCTGCGCGGTCTCGGCAACACCGAAACCATTCCAACCTTTGATCCGCCCGTTGGCACCTATGTCGACGACATTTACCTCAGCCGTCAAAACGCGAACAATATCAACCTGTTCGACGTAGAACGCGTTGAAGTGTTGCGCGGACCGCAAGGCACATTGTTCGGCCGCAACACCACCGGCGGCGCCGTCAATGTGATCTTGAAGGACCCCGGCAAGGAATTTGGCGGTTACGCCGAAATTGGCGTCGGCAAATATAACAAGAAAATGGGCCGTGCTTCGGTCGATTTGCCCTTGGCCGACACGCTGGCGGTCAAGATCAGCGGTTATTGGCAAGATGATGACGGCTATGTGAAAAATATCACCACAGGTCAGCGTTTGAACGACGATGACGGTTGGGGCGTTCGTCTGGGCATCGCGGGTGAACTCAACCCATCGATCCGTTTCAGCGGTTCCTATGCCCATATCGTCGCCAATGGCGAAAATCTGCTGAACACCGATTGCAATCCGCTGGACCCCACCGACTGCAAGGGTCGCTTCGCGTCGACCGGCGTGATTGCGGGCAAAAGCTCGGCCAATTCGCCTTTCGCAGACATGGCAATTTCCGGACGGAAGAAAAACTTCCTGATGGGCAATTACACGACCACCGATTTGGTCACGCTGAACTTCTCGGCCGACTTGACCGACAATTTAACGCTGAGCAGCATCACCGGTTTTGTCAGCCAAGATCAACAATATGCCATCGACTTCTATGATGGTCGTTCGGGCCCATCTCTGTCCAATCCGGTTCCGCCGGTCATGGGCTATGAAAAGGGTGGCTTCACGATTCTGAACGATGGTCAGCACGAGCAAATCAGCCAAGAAATCAAGCTGAACGGCAGCTTGGCCAATGGCCTGATCGATTTCGTAGCAGGCGGTTTTTACCTGCGTGAAGAAAATCGCACAGACTTCGCGGATCTGTTTACCGTATCCGCAACCGATACGCGGATTCTAGCAGACCGTACCTTGCGCAACGTCACCGAAGCCATTGCGGGCTATGCGCAGGCTGACGTCAATATCACGCACCAGTTGAAACTGACGGCAGGCATTCGCTACACCGACGAAACCAAATCGTTCACCATCCAAGACAATCATGCGGACTGCTACGGTTCCACGCCAGCGTCCAACTGCTTGGTCAACGACAATTTGAACGGCCCATCTGGTCTGGCTGTCCCTGCGTCGCAAAATGCAAAATTGTGGACACCGCGTTTTGCTGTCAACTTCAAGGCCAATCGCGATTTGCTGTTCTTTGCATCGGCAACACGTGGATTCAAGTCCGGTGGTTGGAATGCACGCGCAACCTCGACCAGCGCCTTCCTGCCCTTTGGCCCTGAAAAGGTCTGGAGCTATGAAGCTGGTGTGAAGTCCGACTGGTTTGACCGCCGCGTCCGCGCCAACATCACCCTGTTCCACAGCGATGTAACGGACCTGCAGACCCCATCGGCATTGGTGAACCCCGACAATACGGCAACTTTCATCACGCGTAACTTCGCCGATTTCCGCAACCGCGGCGTCGAAGCGGAATTCACCTTCCTGCCTACGCCTGAGTGGAATATCTATCTGAACGCGGGCTATCAGGACGCAAAGTTCAAGATCAATCGCAACGCGCCTGATTTTGACGCCTATGGCATCCAATCGGTCAATGCCCAGCAAAAGGCCTGCCAAGCCTTGCTGGCGGCTGGCAATATCCCAGGCGGCACCGGCACCACGGCGTCATGCGGCGCAGGTATTGTCACGCCGAATGGTGAAATTGCCGATCCCACCCGCGTTCCGAAATGGACGTTGGCGGTTGGCACCAATTATGAATTCCCCATTGGGGAAATGACCTTGGTTCCGTCGATCAACGCCAGCTATCGCAGCAAGCAAGAAGTCAATGCCGCCAATTACACCATCTATAGCGGTGAAATCACTGGCACGAACGGCACCTATCCTGCCAACCCCTATGAGGGTGAAATCCTGAACGGTTCGCACTCTCCATCAGTTTGGTATGTCAATGCCAGCGTGGCGTTGAACGGGGCCGACAAGAAATGGCAATTGTCGCTGGGTTGCACCAACTGCTTTGATAATGCGGGCGCAAACACCTCGTTGGTGAACACCCGCTACATTGACGCTCCGATGACTTGGCTGTTGAAAGCACGTCATAATTTCTAAAACTATATTGACCCGGCTGCTGTGCAATCACAGTATCCGGGTCAAATCCCAATGCGGGCCGACGACCAGACCCGCCAAATATAACATGAGGACGCTTCCCATATGACGACCACTGGAGCCCCAAGGTCCGAATTCACATTAGGCGGTAAGCCGTTAGCAGCGGCGCTGATTGGCATCGCGTGCGGGGCATCTCCCGTGCCGTTTAACGTCCTGCCGTTGGTGATCGGTCCGATCAGCCAAGAATTTAGCTGGGACTTTGCCCAAACCAGTGCGGGCGTCACCGTATTTGGTATCATTGCGGCGATCATGGCTCCGCTCTTTGGCGGTCTGTCGGACAAATTCGGTGTTCGTCCTGTTGTCTTATGGTCACTCTTTTTGTTTGGCGCCATTTTTGGCGCCTTTTATTTCATCCCCGCCAGCCATGGCGGATATCTGTTTTTCTGGGCCATTTTGGGCATTGTCGGCATTGGCTCGACGCCCGTGACATGGAGCCGCGCCATCAGCATGTGGTTCAACAAGAATCGCGGCTTGGCGCTGGGCATCATGCTGCTGGGCACCAGCCTTGCCGCTATGGTTGTGCCGCAAATCGCGCAAAAGGCGATTGATGCGGGTGGCTGGCGCTGGGCCTTCCCAACGGTGGCGCTGTTGCCACTGCTGGTTGCCATTCCCTTGGCCTATTTATGGTTCCGCGAACCGCGTCCCGATGAATGCCCCCCCGGTGTGACGGACAGCTCGGGCAATGTTGTGGGCCTGACCTTGGGCCAAGCGGCCCGTGGCTATCGTTTCTGGGTGTTGTTGATTTCGATTCTCGCTATCGCCTTTGCTTATGGCGGCGCGCATATTCACATTGCCCAAATTGTCGGCATGCATGGATTTTCCGCCACGGTCGCGGCCAGCATCTTGGGCGTTGTGGCCATTGGTATGCTGGTTGGCCGTCTGGGCGTCGGTTTCTTGTTCGACCGTTTCTGGGCCCCCGGCGTGGCCTTCCCCGCTTTGCTGTTGCCCGCCGCCGCTTGCTGGATGTTGATGGGCACGGACAGCAATTTGCCGATGGTCTTCACCGCTGCCTTTTTGCTGGGCTTTGCGGCTGGCACGGAATCCGACGTCATCGCTTATTTGGCCTCCAAATATTTCGGCATGGCGCATTATGGCCGCATTTACGGCATGCTTTACATGCCCTTTGCCATTGGCGCGGCGATCTCGCCCATCATCTATGGCCTGGTTCGCGACCGCACGGGCAGCTATGATTTGATGCTGAACATTGCCGCCTTCCTGTTCATTTTTGGCGGCGCTGCTTTGCTGGCGCTTGGCCGTTATCCCGATACCAAAACATTGGCGGAGGCTCAGTAATCCATGTCGCTCGACACGCTTTCCCTTTCCACCGACGCCGCATTGGACAAATTGGTCCAAGCGGCAGGTGCGGCGGCGATCATCACCGATGATGCCGAACTCGATATGTTCAGCCACGACGTCTACAGCCGTGGTGCGCCCTTGTTGGCGGTTTTTCGCCCCACCGATACGGCCAATCTCTCTGCTGGTCTGAAGGCTGCCCATGAACTGGGCCTTGCCATCATCCCACGCGGCGGCGGCATGAGCTATACCAGCGGATATCTGGCCCCCAAGGCTGGCGCTTTGTTGATCGATACTGGGGCGATGAACCAGATTATCGATATTAACGAAGAAGATATGACCGTGACGGTCCAAGCCGGTTGCACATGGGACAAGCTGCAACGCACGCTAAAGCCCAAGGGGCTGCGCGTCTTGGCATGGGGCACTTTGTCGGGCATCCACGCCACCGTTGGCGGCGGGATGAGCCAGAATGGCGTTTTCTGGGGCGCGTCCGGCGGCACGGTCGTTGACAGCGCCATCAGCTTTGATGTCGTATTGGCCGATGGCCGTGTGATGTCGACCGGTTCGCAATTTTTCCGTCCCTTTGGTCCCGACATCACCAGCCTGTTCGCGGCCGATTGCGGCGCATTGGGCGTCAAGGCCGTGGCACGGTTGAAATTGGTCCGCGAAGGCACTGCTTTTGCTTATGGTTCCTATTCCTTCCCCGATGCGGCGTCTTATTTTCAGGCGATGAGCGAAGTGGCGCGCCAAGGGCTGGCGTCGGAAAGCTTTGGCTTTGACCCCTATTTGCAGGCCCAGCGGATGAAACGCGAAAGCCTGACCAAAGACGCCAAATCCTTGGTCAATATGATGAAGGCCCAAGGATCTGTTTTCAAAGCCTTGAAAGAAGGCGCCAAGGTTGTGGCCGCGGGTCGGTCCTTCCTGAACGACGTGCCTTTCTCGCTGCACTGCATTTGCGAAGGCCGCCACCAATCGGCGGTGGATGCCGATTTGGCGCTGATTACCCAAATCGCGGAACGCGCGGGCGGCAAAGCGATTGAAAATAGCATCCCGAAAATTTTGCGCGCCAACCCCTTCCCGCCTGTCAATTCGATGGTCGGTCCCGATGGCGAACGCTGGGTGCCCGTTCACGGCTTTTTGCCACACAGCCGCTTGACCGCAACATGGCAGGCCATCCAAGATTTATTCGCCGCCCATCAGACGGAAATGGACGATTTGGGCATTGGATGCGGCGCGATGTTGGCGGCGGTCAGCCGCTCGACCTGCTTAATCGAGCCTGTCTTCTTTTGGCCGGATAATCTGGAGGCCGTGCATAAACGCTCGATTGAATCGGACCATCTTGCCAAGCTGAAAGGCTTTCCGGCCAATCCCGAAGCGCGCGCCTTGGTCGCTAAGCTGCGGGCGGGCGTGGTGGCGATTTTCGAACAAATGGGCGCAACCCATTTGCAGATTGCGCGCACCTATTCGCTGGAAAAAGGTTCCGACCCAGCGGCCTTTGCGCTGCTCAACACCATTAAACAGGCCGTTGATCCCAAGGGATTGATGAACCCTGGTGCCTTGGGATTGTCATAATGTCGTCGTCCACCACCACCCGCAAACCTTTTGCAGCCATTGCCTTGCAAATCGCGGCCCGTTCGGTTGAAAAATTGAACGACCGCGCCGAGGTTTCGGCCCAAATGCAAAGCATGATCGCCGAAATCGGCGTCAAATTGCGCGCATCGTCGGTCTTTGTTCAACAATATAGCGGATCACCGGTTCGCTTGGCGGTGCTGCCCGAATATTTTCTGACCAGCTATCCGGGCCGTATCTCCATCCCAGATTTTGCAGCCAAGGCCGCGCTGGACATGGACGGGCCGGAATATGCCGCGCTGGGCAAAATCGCGTCGGAACAAAATCTGTTCTTGGCGGGCAATGCTTATGAACGCGATCCGCATTTTCCCGATATTTATTTCCAAACCTGCTTTGTCATCGCCCCCAGCGGCGAAGTCGTGCTGCGCTATCGCCGCTTGAACAGCATGTTTGCGCCAACACCGCATGATGTGTGGCAAAAATATTTGGACATTTATGGTCTGGACGGAGTGTTCCCCGTGGCACGGACCGAAATTGGCAATTTGGCGGCCATTGCATCCGAAGAAATTCTCTATCCCGAAATCGCCCGCGCCCATGCGCTGCGCGGGGCAGAGATTTTCGTGCATAGCAGCTCGGAAATCGGATCGCCGATCGCCACACCCAAGCAAGTGGCCAAACGCGCCCGCGCCTTTGAAAATATTGCTTATGTCATTTCGGCCAACACGGCGGGGATTGAAGGCACGGCGATGCCGATTGCATCGGCGGATGGCAACAGCATCATCATCGATTATAAGGGCAATGCGCTGGCGGAATCGAGCCCCGGCGAAAGCTTTACCGCCTTTGCGGATATTGATGTCGAGGCCCTGCGTATCGCCCGCCGCAAGCCGGGGATGAGCAATTTCCTCAGCCGTCAAAGGCTGGAACTTTTTGCGCCTGTCTATGGCGCGGCAACGCACCAACCGGCCAACAGCCTGTTGGGCGATCAAGGGATGATAACGCCCGACCGCGACCATTTTCTGCGCGCCCAAAATGATGTGATCGAACGCCTGTCCAAAGAGGGCTTAATATGAAACATGACGTCCCCCCACCCTATACCGCTGTGTCGCAACATGGCGTGTTCCCCGCGCCAACCCATGACGAAGCGGCGCGGTATAATTTCCTGACGGCACTGAACAAATATCTGTCGGGCAATATCGGGCCGGGTAATAAAATCGCTTATGACACGCAGGTCCTGCCCGAATTTCAGGCGCAGCATGGCCGCGATCCACGGGATCGTTTTGAAATTCGCGATGCCATGAATGAAAATCCTTGGCACCGCTATTGGTCGGCGCTGAAGCGCAATTCGATGGAAATGCGCCAGCAAAATGGCCGCGCCATCACCCTGCGCCAAATCGACGAACTGTCCGGCAAGGTCCGCCAATATAATGAAGGCCGCGATACGCTGGTTCTGAACCCAGAACTGCCGACGCCCCATTATATGGATGTGGCCGATATCCACTGCATGCCCGGCAGCTATCATGGCGAAGAACGCGCCGGTGATTTTTCAGCCGGTGCCAATTATGACAGCGGCCTGTTCGCCACCACCGGCGGTGGCCTAGGCGCATTGTCCGATGGCGGCGGCCAAGCCTTGGTGGAATGGATCAACAAAGAACGCCCCGGTTGGAAGCCGCGCCGTATCTTGGACTTGGGCTGCACCGTCGGCCATAATATTGTGCCGCTGGCGCTGGCCTTCCCCGACACCGAAGTGATCGCCATCGACACTGCCGCCCCTGTGCTGCGCTATGCCCATGCCCGCGCCCAATCCTTGGGTGCCAAAAATCTGCGCTTCATCCAAATGAACGCCGAAGACCTGAGCCAATTTCCCGACGGGCATTTTGATTGGGTCCAAACAACCATGTATTTGCATGAATTGTCGGGCAAGGCGCTGCCGCGCATCATCCAAGAAAGCGAGCGCGTTCTGGCATCGGGCGGCTTGATGTTCCATTTGGAACAGCCACAATATGACCCTGAAATGCCCTATTATGAACAGTTTATTCGGGACTGGGACGCCTTTAACAACAACGAACCTTTCTGGTCGGCGATGCACGCGCTGAACCTGAAGCAAGTGATGGTTGATGCCGGCTTCCCGCTGGACAGCCAATTCACCGCCCGCGTGCTGGCCGTTGTGGACCGCAGCGTATTCCCATCCTCGGCCGAGGGGGAACAAGAAGACCATGGCCGCGCTGCCGCCTGGAATGCTTATGGAGCATGGAAAGCCTGATGATGACCGAAGATCAACCCATCGACTGGATCGCCCGCGCCGGCACCCGTGCCAAGGGCAAGCGCCCCAATACATTGCAGGATTTCGCTGACGAACGCACCTTGGGCATTTTAATGGCCGTGGCGGGTGAAGTGGCGGTGCTGAAAGAACGTCTGGACACCGTCGAACGCCTGCTAGACAGCAAGGGCAGCATCAGCCGCGCCGACATCGAAGCTTATGCCGCGACCGGCGATGCCGCCTATGAACGGGCCTTGGCGTCCAAGGAATATGTTGCCCGCATCATGCGCCCGATGCAGCAGGAAATGGAAGCCATGATCGCGGCACCAGAACGGCCTATGGCCGAACTGAGCGCCATGCTGAAGGATAGCTGATATGCAGCACCGCACGGTCAGTGGCACCATATGCTATACGTCCAAAAAGCCGGAAATGATGGATCAAGAGCGGGGCCGTGAATGGTTCAGCTTTACCCATCATGGCGATGGCAGCATCATTTTCCGTGCGCGCTGTGAAATCGAAGAACCCGCCCCCACCGTGCTGCGCGACATTATCTATCATCTTGATGGTCAGGGCGTGCCGCAAAATCTGCATGTGCATTTAACGGTCGGCGATCAATTTATGGGCAGTGGTTGGATCAACCATGTCGCCCATGAACAGGGCGGCACGCTGAACTGCGAAAGCATGGGTCCAGATATTGGCCGCTTATCCCAAAGCCTGTCCTATCAGGGCGCGATTGATGGTTTTGGCACGCATCCCATTGCGGGCGATGGTTTCACAACCCGCTGCATGGATGTCAGCAAAGGGCCGCACCGCCGCCAAATCCGCGTTTTCCTTCCCTCCCCCGACCATCGCGGCGCAACCCCGCCTATGTTGGCAGAGGTGCATATTGGGTTGGAATATGTCGGCGATGAAGAAGTGACGGTCCAAGCGGGCACCTTTGCCTGCCACCATTTCCGCTTTGTCGATGACGAAGGCCCCGGCATGGGCGGCGTGCCCCACCCCCATTATGATATGTGGGTGACGGCGGACGATGATCATATCTTCGTCAAAGGCGGCGTCGGCGGTTATATGCAAACCTATTATGAACTGACGTCGCTGGACCGCTGATCCACCGTCGCAGGACAAAAAAATGGGGGCTTCGCGGCCCCCATTTTCATATCTGCATTTTGCGATGGCTCAGGCGTTGGCCAAAGCCTCTTCGCTATAGGCCGCCAAAGGCAAGGCTTCGCCGGACTGGCGGATAATCGCTTTCTTGCGGAAAAAGCGCATCAAGCCGCTTTTGCCCATGCGCGATGGACCAAGGCCGGACAGGCCAAAGCTGGACTTTTCCGCTTCCCATACCAAGCCCGTCAGCGACCCGTCGTTGATCGACACGCCGCCCACCTGCAATTGGTCGGCCACAGCCTCGGCCGCCGCAACGTCGCGGCCAATCACCGCGCCGGACAGACCAAATTCGCCCCCATTGGCCCATTGGATCGCTTGTTCCACGCTGTCGTAAATGGTGACAGGCAAAATGGGTCCAAAGCTTTCTTCGGCCATCACCGCCATGTCGGGGGTGACATTGGTCAAAATCGTCGGGCGCAAATATTGCCCGCCGCCCAGATTTTCAATCTGGCCACCCGCCAACAAAGTCGCGCCCTGTGCCACGGCATCTTGGATTTGCTGGCCGCAAATTTCGGCCTGTTTGGCAAAGATGAATGGGCCAATATCGCCCTGATTCACATCAGGATAATTCAGCCGCGCTTGCTTGGCACCGGCGACCAAGGCCGCCAAAAATGGCTCCGCGATGCTGCGTGCAACATAGATACGCTCAATGGATTGGCAGGCCTGCCCATTGTTCAGCACCGATGCGCGCAGCGCGATTTTCGCTGCGGCTTCGGGGTCGGCATCCGGCAACACGATCATCGGATCTTTGCCGCCCAATTCCAAGCTGGCCGGAATGAACGCACGGGCCGCCGCTTCGCCCACCTTACGGCCTGTCGCGACCGATCCGGTAAAGGCAATATAGTCCGACACTGTGACCAAGGCAGCGCCCGCCGCGCCATCGCCGTCCACCAACGCCAAAACTGGGGCCAATTCGGGAACCTCGGCAATCGCCGCGCGCAGCGGCGCGGCAAAGCGCGGCGTGATTTCCGATGGTTTAATCAACACCGCCGACCCAGCCGCCAGCGCCGGAATCGCGTCGATCAACGACAGGGTCAGTGGGAAATTCCACGGGCTGATAACGCCGACCAAGGCATAAGGCACCAAGCGGGTGCGCGTGGTGATGCTGGGGATAGCGGTTGGCTGATCGTCCAGTGATGCTTCGGCCATCAAGGCTGGTGCTTGGTCTGCCCAGCGGGTCAAGGTGGCCATCATCGCCGTCACTTCGATACGCGAAATGGCTGCGCGCCCCGTGTCGTCGATCAAGGCGCGCACCAAGGCATCGCGGTGGCGGCCCATGGCATCGGCCAAGGCGCGCAGGGCATCGCCGCGCGCGGTGGGCGACAGCGCCGCCCATTGCGGCTGGGCGGCGCGCATATCGGCGGCCTTTGCGGCCAGTTCATCGGGCGTCACGGGGGTGATCTGATAATCCGCCACGCCCGTGCGCGGGTTGATGACATTGATGGTCATGCCTGTGTCTCCCACTGCTTCACAATGTCGCTTCCCGTGGCAAACCATGCTTCCGGTCGCTGGGCCAAGCCCGCGATCAATTGGTCAAAGGCGGCGATGCGATAGGGTAAGCCCATAATATAGGGCGTGATGTGCAGCGGCAAAAGTCGGCCACCAAATTCATCCGCCTCGCCAGCCAACCAATCAAAGGCATCGGTCATTTGCTGGGCATAGCTGTCCACCGATTGTTGTTGCACCGTCAAAATCTGGCGGTCCGACAATTCATGGTTCAGCGGCAAATTGACCAAGCCATTGGCAAAGCGCCATGGCAGTTCATCATTGGCCCAGTCGCAGCAATAGCCAAGGCCTTCTTCCTGCAACAGGCGATGGGTGTTCCAGCTTTGCGAACGGGCAATGCTCAACCAACCTTGCGGTTTCACGCCGCTGGCCTTTTCCAGCGATGCGATGGACGATTGAATCAGCGCCCGCTCATCGGCTTCGGGCAAACCCGATGCGATGGTGCCGTTCATATCGGTGCTATGGGCAATAATCTCGTGCCCAGCCGCCTGAATATCGGCGATGATTTCGGGGTAACGATCCGCAATCGCGCCATTGACCGCGATGCTGGCCTTCACGCCCGCTTTGGCAAAGCTGTCCAGCAAGCGGTAAAAACCAATGCGCGTGCCATATTCACGCGCCGTATAATGGCGGTAATCCGGATAGGCGGTTTGCATATGGCCCGGTGCGCGAAACGGCGTATCGCTGGGCACCATCGGGAAATATTCCAGACTGACGCACAGCCAAACAGCGACTTTCATGCCATCTGGCCATTGCACGGGCTTGCGGTCACGAATGTTCGACCATGTGTATAAATCATGGTCATAGCCTTCACGGCGGTTGGCATATTCCAAATAGGATGGATCAAGCGCCACGGACTGCCTCCTCATAATGATGGGCATAATAATGATCGGCGATGTCGCCAGCGCGGCAAATCCATGCGCGGCCATCTTCGGCAATATGGCGCAGCACTTCGGCAAAAGCGCCAATGCGGTGCGGTTGGCCGATTAAATAAGCATGAAGCGGAATGCACATCACCGTGCCGCTTTCCTCGCCTTCTTCGGCCAAACGCTCATATTGGCGGATCAGCGTGTCGGCATATTCACGCGGGCTCATATTATAAACGAAAAAGCCGTAATGATCGTTGACTTCCAAGCTATACGGCATGGAAATCAGCTTGCCGCTCTTCACCTTTACGGCCTGCGGTTGATCGTCATGATATAGGTCGCAGGTGTAATCGAGGCCATATTCCGCAATCAAGTCCAGCGTGCGGTCGGTGTGCGTCAGTGCAGGGGCCAACCAACCACGGATGGTCTGACCCGTTGCTTCGCGCACCGTGCGGATGCTGTCTTCGATGATCGCACGTTCTTGCGCTTCATCCATGCCATAGGTGTAGCGGGTGTTATAAATGCCGTGGCTGAAAAACTCCCAGCCCCGTTCATTGGCGTCCGCCACCACATCGGGGTGATGCTGGCACAAAGCGACCGACAAAGACACGCTGCCCTTGAAGCCATATTTGGACATGGCATCGGCCATGCGCCAATGCGACACGCGGTTGCTATGGTCGCGGTGCGAAAATCCGACGACATCGGGGTGCGGCTTGGTCCAGCTTTTCCGGTGCGGATTGGCGGGCGGATCTATTTCATAATATTCCAAATTCGGTGCGACCCACACGGCGACTTTCTTGCCGTCTGGCCACTGAATTTTGGGCCGCCCGCGATAGGGGCTGAAATTGTATAGTTCCGGATCAGCTTTTTGCGCGGTTGTCATACCCGCGCCTCCAGCCAATCAATCACCGTCTGAACCGGTTCAACATCCGCATATTTCAACTGCAAATCGGTCAGATTCGCAAAATGATAGCTTTCATGCTTGTCGGCGCAGGTTTCAATCGGAACAATGGTGCGGAAACCATAGGACAAAGCATCCACAGCGGTTGCGCGCACACAGCCCGATGTGCTGCCGCCCGTCACCACCACCGTATCCACCTTGTGCCAGCGCAAATAGCTGGCCAGCGGCGTTTCAAAGAAAGCCGATGGCATACGCTTGGTATATTCCAAATCATCCGCATGCACATCACAGCGCGGGTCAAAGGCGTGACGGTCGCTGCCATATTTGATATTTTGCAAGCTATCGGGCGTGTTGGTGCGGGTTCCCCACACACCGGCATCGCCCGCATCCGCTTTATAACCCACGCGGCTCCAGATCACTGGCATATCCGCTTTGCGGGCCAAGGCAGAGATTTGGTTTACAAAATCAATCTGCTTGGGATCGGTTTCATAAGCGGTTTTAAACATGTCGACGCGGGTATAAGCCTGCTGAAAATCGACGTTTACGATGGCCAGCTTTTGGCCAAATCCAAATTTATTGCGCGCAGGATTGGCCATCACTTCGTCGAAGATCTGGCGGGCCGTTCGGCCATCACACAGCATATAGGTGCCGGGCTGAGTCATCTTCACTCTCCATGTGAAATTATCAACTTTACCCTAGCCCGCAAAAAAAACACTTGTCGAGCAGAATTTGTCCGGACAAATTAGGGGCTATGAAAATCACACGCCACTTTCTGACAATCGGCAATCGCCGTGTCCATTATCGCAAGGCAGGATCGGGTCCGACTCTGCTTATGGTGCATCAAAGTCCGCGTAGTTCTGCGGAATATGAGCCGCTGATGAAAAAATGGGGCCAGCAGTTCACCTGCATCGCCCCTGATTCGCCCGGCTTTGGTCAATCCGATGCACTGGCCGGTGAGCCAACCATCGATGACTTTGCTGCAGCCATATTGGAATTTATGGACGCGGTGGGTATTGAACAGACGGCCGCTTATGGTTTTCACTCCGGCGGGATCATCTTGGTCACGGCCCTTCGCAAAGCCCCGCACCGTTTCACGGCCCTGTCCGTCGGCGGCTATGCCATTTGGACGCCCGAAGAACGCGCCATTTTCGACAAAGACTATCTGCCCGCTTTCCACCCCAGCGCTTATGGCGAGCATCTGACATGGCTGTGGAACCGCATGTTGGAACAAACATGGTTCTTCCCATGGTTTGACGTGCGTCACCAAGCCCGCATCCCCAGCACCCATGACGATGTCGCCCGCGTCCACGCCGCGATTTTGGAAATGCTGGACAGCGGCGACGCCTATCGCGCGGGTTATGGCGCGGTTATTCGCGCGCCCCGCGACATTCCCGATCTGGGCGAAGCCACGGCCCCTGTGCTGATTACCGCCTATAATGGCGATCCGCTGCAGGCGCACATCGCCCGCCTTGGCACCTTGCCATCCAATTGGCGCGCCGAACCCGTCGCCACCCCCAATGATTTGGAAAACGCCAGCTTGGCCCATGTCCAAAGCGTGCCGTCCCCCGCCCTGCCAGCCTTGGCAGAGGATCAGGATGCCGGCTTTATTGCAGTGGAAAGCCCCAATTTCGACGGCCTGATTCATTGGCAAGGCAACCGCCATGGCACCACCGTGCGCCTGCACGCGCCGGGCCGCGAAGTCGGCCTCAGCGACTTGGGCGACGCCATCAGCTTTGACCTGCCCGGTCATGGCCTGTCGGACGATTTCACCGGCACCGATGCACCGACCCTGAACGATTGGGTTGCGGCCATTGCCGCCACCATCAAGGCGCTGGGCATCACGCCAGACGCCATTGTTGGCGAAGGCTATAGCGCCTTGCTCGCCGCCGCTGTTGCCGCGCATATGGGCACCGCATCATGGGGCGGTCTCAACGCCCATATCCCCGCGCCCGAACGCACCGCCGAATATGTCGAAAAGGCTATTCCAGACCTGACGCCTGATCGCCACGGTGCCTATTTGAACGCCGCATGGAATGCGGTGCGCGCCGCGCACTTCTTCTGGCCATGGTATGAAGCCAAGGCCGGCAATGCGATTGACTTCAATCCCGCCGATGCCGCCCCTGCGGCCTTGGCCAGCGAACATCGCGCCTTGATCCGTGCCCGTGCGGGCCGCGCTTTGCTGGCCGTGCTGGCACAGGCAGATCGCGACGCATTGGTCGCCAACGCCCCAACATTGTCGGGCTGGGAACAGGCCGAATGGGCCAACGCCCGCGCCGATATTTGGAATCCCCAAGCTTAAAATTATCAGAGAGGACTGTTTATGGGAATTCGCGAAGATATGCCGCTTTTGTCACGCCACGAAGGCGTGTGGGACGGCGTTTACACATATTATAACGCCGCTGGCGAACAGATTGATCAGCATAAAAGCCGCTTATTCTGCCGCTTTGTTGACGATGCCGAGCATCCCTATCACCAAACCAACCATTATACATGGGACGATGGCCGCACGGATGTGCGCGATTTCCCCGCAACCTATGCCGACAAGCGCATATGGTGGGACAATGAACTGATCAAAGGCTGGGCCGCCGAAGTGGGTCTGGACGAATATAACCGCACGGTGATGCTCTATTGGCAGCGCCAAGGTGACCCCAGCCTCTATCTGTATGAAATGATCCAATTGGCAGACGACGGCCTAAGCCGTTGCCGCACATGGCATTGGATCCGCAACGGCAATTTGGAAACGCGCACGGCCATTCAAGAGACCTTGCTCACACGTGACTGGGCCGCTTTGGACGCCGAGATGGAGGCTCAAACTGCCTAATCCAACCAGCCTTTTTGCGAAGATCTGGGATCGCCACCTTGTTGCGCCGCTGTCCGGCGGCGCGCAATTGGTGGCGATTGACCGGATATTTTTGCATGAACGCACCGGCGCGGCCGCCCTTGGCAGCTTAAAAGCTGCGGGGCGCCGCGTTGCCGATCCATCGCGCGTTTTTGCGGTGATGGATCATATTGTTGATACCCGTGTGGGCCGAGGCGACCAGACATTGATGAAAGGCGGTCAAGCCTTCATCACGGAAACCCGCGCCGCTGCACAGGAAGCAGGCATCACCCTGTTCGACGTGACCGATGACGACCAAGGCATTGTCCATGTCGTCTCGCCCGAACTGGGGATTGTGCTGCCCGGCTGCACCTTGATCGCGCCGGACAGCCACACCTGCACCCAAGGGGCCTTTGGCGCATTGGCATGGGGCATTGGGTCATCCGAAGCCGAACATGCGATGGCCACCGGAACCTTGCGCCTGACCCGCCCGAAAACGATGCGCGTCACCTTTACCGGCCAGCTTGGCCATGGTGTAACGCCCAAGGACATGATCCTGACCCTGTTGGCCCGCCACGGTGCGGGCGGCGGCAAGGGCTATGCCGTGGAATTTGCGGGCGAAGCCGTCACTGCGCTGGAAATGGAAGGCCGGATGACGCTGTGCAACATGGCGACCGAATTTTCCGCCATGACCGGCATGATCGCACCGGACACCAAAACCTTCGCATGGCTGGAAAACCGCCGCTATGCGCCCAAGGGCGATATGTGGCTGGCCGCCATGGCCGATTGGGCCATGTTGAAAAGCGATGATGGCGCGGTCTTTGATGCCGAAATCACCATCGATGCTAGCAGCATCGAACCGATGGTCAGTTGGGGCACGTCGCCCGAACATAGCATCGGTATTAACAGCCTTGTTCCGGACAATGCGCCCGAACGTCCGCTTAGCTATATTGGCTTGGAATCGGGTCAAGCCATTAAGGGAACGGCGATTGATGCCGCCTTTATTGGCAGTTGCACCAATGGCCGCCTGTCCGACCTGCGCCGCGCCGCTGCCTTGTTAAAGGGCCGCCATATTGCGGATGGCGTGAAGGCCTTGGTTGTTCCTGGGTCCATGCATGTCCGCCGCGCCGCCGAAGCCGAGGGGCTGGACAAAATCTTCACCGACGCCGGATTTGAATGGCGGATGAGCGGTTGTTCCATGTGTTTCTATGCGGGCGGCGAAAGCTTTGCCGCTGGATCACGGGTCATCTCGTCGACCAACCGCAATTTCGAGGGTCGCCAAGGCCCGAATATCCGCACCCACATCGCCAGCCCCGAAATGGTCGCCGCCAGCGCCATCGCGGGCCATATCGCCGACCCACGGGAGCTTGCATCATGACCGGATTTACCATCCGAACCAGCATCGCCGCCCCGCTGATCCGCGACAATGTGGACACGGACGCCATCATCCCATCGCGGGAAATGAAAAGCACGGGCAAGACCGGCTTGGCGGGCGGATTGTTCGCACCATGGCGGTACACAGATGCGGACGCCCGCACCGAAAACCCCGATTTTGTGCTCAATGATCCGCGCTATCGCGCCGCCAACTTCATCCTTGGCGGCAGCAATTTTGGCTGTGGGTCCAGCCGCGAACATGCGGTGTGGGCCTTGGCCGAATATGGCATCAGCGCGGTTATCGCGCCCAGCTTTGCACCAATTTTCGCCGGCAACTGCACCCGTAATGGCGTGGTGCCGGTGGTGTTATCCGCCGACGCCATTGCCGCCATCGCTGCCGAAAATGCCCCCATCACCATCGATTTGGCGGCGCAAACCGTCACCACGCCATCAGGCCAAAGCTGGTCGTTCGAGATCGGCGACGAAGCCAAAGCGATGCTGCTGGAAGGGCTAGACGCCATCGACCTCACATGGAAGCTCCGCGCCGAAATCACCGCTTTTCAAGCCGCTGACGCACAGGCACGGCCATGGATTTATCAAAAGGACCCCACCCAATGACGCGCATTTTCATCAGCGAAGTTGGCCCCCGTGACGGGCTGCAAAGCATCAAGCGCGTTATGCCGCTGGAGGCCAAAAAAGCATGGATCGCCGCCGAAGCCGCAGCCGGCGTTCCGGAAATTGAGGTTGGCAGCTTTGTGCCGCCCAGCTTGCTGCCGCAAATGGCCGACACCGCCGAACTCATCGCCTTTGCACGCGGCATTGAAGGCCTGTCGGTCGCCTGCCTTGTTCCCAATTTCAAGGGGGCCGAGCGCGCCATTGCGGCGGGCGCGGAAAAGATCAGCCTGCCTTTTTCCATGTCCGAAACGCACAGCTTGAAAAATGTCCGCAAGGATCATGCGGCCGTGCTGGCGGAAATTAAGGCGATTGCGGAATTGGTCGCGGCCCAGCCCGAAGCGACGCGCCCGCATTTTGAAATCGGCCTTGCCACCGCATTTGGTTGCACCATCGAAGGTCCGGTGGCCGAAGACCAAATCATCCGTCTGGCTGCCGCCGCCATCGAAGCGGGCGCAGTGGAGGTCGGCCTGTCCGACACCACCGGCTATGCCAACCCCGCACAGGTCAAGCGCCTTGTCCGCGCCGTAAAGGCCGAAATTGGGGCCAATAAGCTGAACACGCTGCACCTGCACAACACGCGCGGCCTTGGCCTTGCCAATGCGCTGGCGGGTTTGGACGAAGGCATCACCACGCTGGATGCCTCGCTTGGCGGGTTGGGCGGTTGCCCCTTCGCCCCTGGGGCATCGGGCAATATCGTGACCGAAGATTTGGTTTTCATGCTGCAAGCCATGGGGCTGGAAACCGGCATTGATTTGGACAAATTGTTGAAGGTTCGCAGCATCTTGGCAGACGCCCTGCCGGGCGAACCGCTATATGGCTTCACGCCGGATGCAGGCCTTCCCCTTAGATTTAAAGGACAATGAGCATGACCCTGCCACAGCCGCTTGCTGGCATTAAAGTTGTCGAATTCACCCATATGGTGATGGGCCCCGCTGCGGGCGCGATCCTCGCCTCTTTGGGCGCAGAGGTCATCCGCATTGAACCCGCCGAAGGCGATAAAACGCGCACCTTGCTGGGTTCCGGATCGGGTTATTTCCCGATGTATAACCGCCATAAAAAAAGCGTCTCGCTGAACCTGAAATCGCCAGAAGGCTTGGCAGCCGCCAAGGCTTTGGCCGCCGAAGCGGATGTCTTGATCGAGAATTTCCGCCCCAATGCGCTGGAAAAATTGGGCCTTGGTTATGACGCCTTAAGCGAAACCAACCCGCGCCTCATCTATTGCTCGGCCAAAGGCTTTCTGTCCGGCCCTTATGAACAGCGCACCGCGCTGGACGAAGTGGCCCAGATGATGGGCGGCTTGGCCTATATGACCGGTCCTCCCGGAAAGCCTTTGCGCGCGGGCAGCAGCGTGATCGACGTGACGGGCGGTATGTTCGGCGTGATCGGTATCATGGCCGCACTCGAAGAACGCCACCGCACGGGCAAGGGCCAATTGGTCCAAACATCCTTGTTTGAAACCACCGTCTATTTGGTTGGCCAACATATGGCCCAGCTTGCCGTCACCGGCAAAGCCGCCAGCCCGATGCCCGCCCGCATCAGCGCATGGGCGATTTACGACGTGTTTGAAACCAAGGATGACCCTGTGTTCATCGGCGTGGTGACAGATGCTTTGTGGGAAAAATTCTGCAAATTATTTGGCCTAGACGCGCTGTGGGCCGACGAAGCCTTGCGTAAGAACAACGACCGCGTGCTGCAACGCGACCGTATCTTGCCGCAAATCCGCGAACTGATTTCGGGCTTTACCCGCGACGAAGTGATCGCCCGCATCGAAGGCAGCGGCCTGCCCTTCGCCCCCATTGGCCGCCCCGAAGATATGTTCGACGATCCGCATCTGGCCGCCACGGGCGCATTGGAAGCGGTCACCTTGACCGACGGCACCCAAACCCGCCTGCCCACCCTGCCCATCGCCTTTAACGGTGCATTGGTGGCCCGCGAATCCACGCTGCCCCAACCCGGTGCAGACAGCGAAGCGGTGTTGGCGTCTTTGGACTAAAGCAGCAAATCCTCTCCCCTTTCGTGGCCCTTCGGGGCCGCTGATCCCCCAATCGCTCTCTGGCGTCAGCGATTGGGGGATTTTTTTATCCGGATTTTGCCCCGCATCACCGCGCCGCCTAGGGGCAGGTTTCCGGCCCGCCTGTTCGTTCACCTCAGGCTCAGCAACCATCTGTCATATCCGCCGTCCATATCCCCATAGCGCGCGGTGACATGCGGCGCGCTTTTTGGTTGGAAGGATCGTCCATGCACCGCTTCGCTTTCCTCGCCCTGCCGCTATTGTTGTCGGCCATGCCCGCATCGGCCCAGCCTTATGCCGACGAGCCAAGCCCCCGCGCGAGTGACATTCTAAAAGACCCCGCCCAGCAGCAACGATTGGCCAGCACCATTTCCGCCATGATGACGGCGCTGATGAAGGTGAATGTCGGTCCCTTAGCCGATGTGATTGCCAAGGCCGACCCGCACAGCCGCGCGCGCGACTTGCCCAGCGACGCCACATTGGGCGAAGTGATGGGCCGTGATGGTCAGGATGCCGACCGTCTAGGCCATCAGGTTCAAAATAGCGCCGCCATGGTCGGGGCCGCCGCGTCGACCATCGAAGCCTATCTGCCTGTGCTGAAAAATATCGCCCGCGACATGGCGGCACAGGTGGAACAAAACGCCCGCACCCCCGCGCAATAACCGCCGCCTCTCGCCGCCCGTCGCCCGACAAGGGCCGCCAACACGCACAAAAAACCGTCTCACGGCATGGGATGCTGTCATAGACATTGCACCAGCGCGGCGGATGCCGCTATGCGGATATTATGTGGCAACTTTATCAATTCCCCTTATGTCCCTTTTCCCGAAAAGTCCGGCTTTTGCTGGGTGAAAAAGGCATTGGCTATGAATTGCTACGCGAATCGCCATGGGAAAGGCGCGACGATTTCATCACGCTGAATCCCGCAGGACGAACCCCTGTGATGGTCGACCAAAATCGCGGCCAGACCCTGATCGACAGCAGCGCCATCACCGAATATTTCGAAGAAACGGTCGAAGGCAAATCGATGATCAACGGCACCGCTGCCTATCGCGCGGAAATTCGCCGTTTGGTCGCTTGGTTCGACCAAGAATTTTATTATGCCGTCACCGGGCCATTGCTGTTTGAACGGATGCAAAAGCGCATCGTCCACCGCATGTCCCCCGACGGCGGCGCGCTGCGCGAGGCGATGAAAGCCGCCAATCATCATTTGGATTATATCGATTATCTGATCGACCATCGCACATGGTTGGCCGGGGCGACAATGAGCTTGGCCGATTTGGCCGCCGCCGCGCATATTTCGGTTGCCGATTATCTGGGCGGCATTGACTGGACGGGTCATGAACTGACCAAGGGTTGGTATAGCGGGCTGAAATCCCGCCCCAGCTTCCGCCCATTGCTGAGCGAACGGATGGAGATGATCCAGCCGCCGCCCTATTATGAAAATGTCGATTTTTGATCAAAAAAGGGCGCAGATTTCGAAATCTGCGCCCTTATTGCATCTCCAGACCCATCGAAACAGGTCAGCGGACAAATTCGCTCATGCGGCCATGACCACCGCCTGACCCCTTATTTGTGCCGCGCGGACAATAGATAATTCAGCGATTCATTGCCGCCCAATTGAAATCCCCGCGCCAAGGATGGCGACAGGCCGATACGGTCGATGACCACCAACCCCGCATCCTCCAGCAAGGCGGTCAGTTCATCGGGCGTCAAAAATTGGTCCCAATCATGGGTGCCGCGCGGCACTGCGCCCACCCGCTCTGCCGCTTCGACCAGCAACAGCTTGGACAGCGCCGTGCGATTGGGGGTGGACAGGATCATCAACCCATCGGGCGATAAGCGTGTGGCCAATTCCCGCACGAAGGCCGCAGGGTCGGTCACATGTTCGATCACCTCCATCGACGTGACCAGATCAAATTGCTGGGACGGCAGGCTGGACAATTCCCCAGCATGATAGCGGATATCCAGCCCCTGCCCCGCCGCATGGGCGCGGGCGGCGGCGATATTTTCCGGCGCAGCGTCCACACCCGTTGCCTGTGCGCCCATACGGGCCATGGGTTCGACCAACAGGCCCGCCCCGCAGCCGACATCCAATGTCTGTTTGCCCGCCAGCGGGAATCGGGCCCGCGCGTCGCCGTGCCAATGCGAATCCACCTGTTCGCGAATATAAGATAGGCGCACAGGGTTCAATTTGTGCAGCATCGCGGATGACCCCTTGGGGTCCCACCATTCCGCCGCCAAGGCCCCAAAATGGGCCGCTTCTTGTGGGTTGATTGTCGTTGCGTTCATAATATTTTCTGTGCCAACAGAGCCATTTGACGCAATTTATTTACGTCGACCCGTGCCCTTACCCTTGCCAATTTCCTTCCCTTTGCCTAACAGCGCCACGCCGCAAAGTCACAAATTTTGTTGCGGCAGTGACGAGATAGGAAAAGGGTGAGCAAATGGCGCGAATTGTGATGAAATTCGGTGGCACGTCCATGGCGGGCACCGAACGAATTCGCACCGTCGCGCGCCTTGTCGCGCGCGAGGTTGCCGCTGGCAATGAAGTGGCAGTGGTTGTGTCCGCAATGGCAGGCGAAACCGACCGGTTGGTGAATTTCTGCCGCGAAGCCAATCCCCGCTATGACCCGGCCGAATATGATGTGGTCGTCGCAGCGGGTGAACAGGTGACATCGGGCCTGCTGGCCCTGACCCTGCAAGCCATTGGTGTTCCCGCGCGCAGTTGGCTGGGCTGGCAATTGCCGATCCAGACCGAAGAAGCGCACAGCCGCGCCCGCATCCACAAGATTGAAACCGATGCCTTGCGCGCATCCATGGCGGCTGGCCATGTGGCCGTGATCCCCGGTTTCCAAGGCATGATGGAAAATGGCCGCGTGGCCACCTTGGGACGCGGCGGTTCGGACACCAGCGCCGTGGCCGTAGCCGCAGCGATCGAGGCCGACCGCTGTGACATTTATACCGACGTGGACGGGGTTTACACCACCGACCCACGTATCGTCTCGCGCGCCCGCAAATTGGATTATGTCACCTATGAAGAAATGCTGGAACTGGCCAGCGTGGGCGCCAAGGTGCTGCAAACCCGCTCGGTCGGCCTAGCCATGAAGAGCGGCGTGCGTGTTCAAGTATTGTCGAGCTTTGTAGAAGGCGATGGAGCGCCGAAAAAAGGCACGATGATCGTCAGCGACCAAGAAATAGAGGAAATGAAGATGGAACGGCAGCTGATCACCGGCATCGCCCACGACAAGAATGAAGCAAAGATCATCGTCACGCGCGTGCCGGATCGTCCCGGCGCGGTGGCCACCATCTTCACGCCGCTGGCCGATGCGGGCATTAATGTCGATATGATTATCCAAAATGTGGGCCGTGATAAGGGCGAAACCGACGTCACCTTCACCGTTCCGCAGGCGGATTTGCTGCGCTCTATCGACTTGCTGGAAGCCAATAAGGAAAAAATCGGTTTCAACCGCATCATTTCCGACGAAAAGGTCGCCAAGGTCAGCGTCGTCGGCGTCGGTATGAAAAGCCATGCCGGTGTTGCCAGCACGATGTTCGCCGCGCTGGCCGAACGTGCTATCAACATTCAGGCGATTTCCACCAGCGAAATCAAGGTCAGCGTCTTGATCGACAGCGACGAAACCGAATTGGCCGTCCGCATCTTGCACACGGCTTATGGTCTGGACGCTGAATAAGCGACAAAGCCATTACCCGATAAAAAAGGCTCCGGATCGCTCCGGAGCCTTTTTTATATGCTCTATGCCTAGTCCATGGGGAACGGCCCCGCCGCACAGCGGGGCGATCCGACATTCCTTAGGCCAACAAGTCGAAACGGTCGGCGTCCATCACCTTGGCCCATGCCTTGGCAAAATCATTCACAAATTTCTGGGCATGACCATCTTCGGCATAAACTTCGGCCAAAGCGCGCAATTGGCTGTTGGAACCAAAAACCAAGTCGGTGCGGGTCGCGGTCCATTTCTTTTCGCCCGTTGCGCGGTCGGTCCCAACATAAAGCTGGTCGCTGTCCTCGCTCACTTGCTTCCAGACCGTGCCCATATCCAGCAGGTTAACGAAAAAGTCGGTGGTCAACTGGCCAACACGGTCGGTCAACACCCCGTCCTTGCTGTCGCCCGCATTGGCACCCAAGACGCGCATACCGCCGACCAAGACGGTCATTTCCGGCGCGCTCAGGCCCAGCAATTGGGCACGGTCGATCAGCAATTCTTCGGTCGGAACCGTATAGGTCACCTCCAAATAATTGCGGAAACCATCCGCGCGCGGACGCAGCACGTCAAAGCTTTCTGCATCCGTTTGCTCGGCACTGGCATCAACACGGCCTGTGGTCAGCGGAACGATCAGGTCGAAACCCGCATCGCGCGCCGCCTTTTCAATCGCCGCATTGCCGCCAATGACGATCAAATCGGCAATGCTCACATCACCACTATGGCTGGCCTTAATGCCTTCCAGCACGGACAGCACTTTGCCCAGATCGGCAGGGTCATTGACCGCCCAATTGCGCTGTGGTTCCAAACGCACGCGCGCACCATTGGCCCCGCCGCGATAATCCGACCCGCGATAGGTGCTGGCCGACGCCCACGCCGCCTTCACCAATTGCGATATGGTCAGGCCGCTTGCCAAAATCTGGCTCTTCAGCGCGGTCACATCGGCATCCGACAGGCTGCGATAGGTCGGGGCTGGCAAAGGATCTTGCCACAGCAAATCTTCCTGCGGCACTTCGGGACCAAGATAGCGCGCCTTTGGCCCCATATCGCGGTGGGTCAGCTTGAACCACGCCCGCGCAAAAGCATCGGCAAATTGGTCCGGATTGTCGCGGAAACGCAGGCTGATTTCGCGGTAAATCGGGTCCTCCCGCATCGCCATATCGGCGGTGGTCATCATGGTCGGAACCTTGCGTTCGGGGCTGTGGGCACCGGGCGCTTTATCTTGCTCGCTGGCGTTCAAGGGTTGCCATTGTTTGGCCCCCGCTGGGCTGCGGACCAGTTCATAATCATAATCGAACAGCATGTGGAAAAAGCTGTGATCCCATGTTGTCGGTGTCGGCGTCCATGCCCCCTCGATACCGCTGGTGATGGTGTCGTCACCCGAACCGCTGCCGTGGGTGCTGATCCAACCAAAGCCCATTTGGCTGATGTCGCCGCCTTCAGGTTCCGCGCCAACCAAGCTGGCATCGCCCGCGCCATGGGCCTTACCAAAGGTGTGGCCGCCAGCCGTCAAGGCCACGGTTTCTTCGTCGTTCATCCCCATGCGGGCAAAGGTTTCGCGAATATCGCGTCCCGATTGAATGGGGTCGGGGTTGCCGCCCGGACCTTCGGGGTTCACATAGATCAGGCCCATTTGAATGGCCGCCAATGGATTTTCCAAATCCATCTGTTTTTCCGGCTGGATACGGGTTTCATTGCCTTCTTGGCCGACCCATTGTTCCTCGCTGCCCCAATAGACATCCTTTTCGGGTTCGAACACATCGGCACGGCCACCGCCGAAACCAAAGGTTGGGCCGCCCATCGATTCAATGGCGACATTGCCGGTCAGGATGAACAAATCGGCCCAGCTCAGGCTGGCACCATATTTCTTTTTAATCGGCCACAGCAAGCGGCGCGCTTTGTCCAAATTGCCATTGTCCGGCCAGCTGTTCAGCGGCGCAAAGCGTTGCTGACCGCTGCTGGAGCCGCCCCGTCCATCGCCGGTACGATAGGTTCCGGCCGCGTGCCACGCCATCCGAATGAAAAACGGGCCATAATGGCCATAATCGGCAGGCCACCAAGGCTGGCTGTCGGTCATCAACGCGCGCAGATCGGCCTTAACGGCTTGATAATCCAGGGCCTTGAACGCCGCGCGATAATCAAACCCATCGCCCAAGGGGCTGGGGCTTTTTCCGCCCTGCTGCAGAATTTCCAGCGACAATTGATTGGGCCACCAGTCGCGATTGGTACGACCCAGCAAGCTTTGCCGACCGTCCCCATGTCCGACAGGGCATTTCTGGCCGGTGGTGGATGATTGATTGTCCGACATGGCAGTCTCTCCTATGACTTATGCATTGGTGTCAAAGCGTGGCGACGGGTACCATTTGTATATCTAGCTTCATTGAATAACATTGTTGTGACATGTGCAATTCAAAACCGCCCCGCATCACCCCGAAACGCGTTGGGGATGGTCATGCTAGGTTCGTCATACTGATTAGGACAAACGATTATACCATAATCAGTTATCGGTAAATACGATCAATACGTCATAAAACGCACCTATTTTCAACGCGGGCTGGACGGAACCGCCGCCAATAGCCCCCGCATGTCATCGTAGCGGACGTCCAGATCACCACTATCCCGAAGGACAAAAGGGGCCGTCCGATGGACGACCCCCATGATGCGACTCTCTTTATCGCGCATCACCCCATTGCTTTCGCAGGGCGATGCCCAATCGCTGCGCTTAGAAGCGACCCTTGATCGTCCCACCCCATGTGCGTGGGTCGCCGGGCAGGCCGGTAATCAAGCCGGTGTTACCGGGGCCGACAAACAGCTGTTCCATATAATTTTTGTCCAAGACGTTGCGGACCCAGACATAGGCTTCGAACCCGCGATCCGCGCGGAAACCAGCCCGCAGGTTGGACAGGGAATATCCTTCGATCCATGTATAAGCCGACGGGGTCGGGTTGGACGAATATTTGGAACGATAGCTGCCGTCATAGCCCAGATAGAATTGGCCGTCCTCGCCGAACAATTTGCTGGGAACATTGACCTCTGCACCAAAAGACAGCGCCCATTTCGATACGCCCGGCAACACAGCGCCGCTAATATCGCAATTGGCGGGGCTCAGGCCCGGTGTGCCGGGTGCCGCAGGGGTTTGGCCTGCGCCAACCGTTGTACCACCCGACAATTCCGGCGCGCATGGCGCATCGACGAATTTCTTATATTTGGCGTCCGTATAGGCCGCATTGGTATAGGCGTTGAAGCGTTCGCTGGGCCGGATCGAGAAATCCGCCTCAATACCCTGTGTCCGCACCTTGCCCGCATTGGCCAAATATCCACGCAGCACCCCAAATTGACCATTGTTCACATTGGCTTGATAATCTTTAATATCGGTGCGGAACGCGGTGACGTTCAAGGTCGCGCGGCGATCCCAAAATTGTGACTTCACGCCCAATTCAAAATGCTGCACCGATTCCGGCTTGATCGTGGCCGTTTCCAAAATGGGGGTGCCATCCGCCAGCGTCGGCACGCCATTTTGGTTAATACCGCCCGATTTGAACGTCTTGGCATAGCTGCCATAGACCAGCACATCTGGCGTCACTTTATAATTGGCCGTCAGATCATAGCTGAAGTTCCAGTCGCTAAAGCTGGGCGAGATTTCTTGCGGTGAAAACACACCCAAGCGCGCGTCATTCACCGTCTTGGCATCGCCCACCAGGGCTGTGTTACGCACCACGGGCGTGCCATCGGCCAAAAAGACTTGGCGCTGATAAAAGCCGTCTTTCTTGTCATAATTCATCCGCAGACCCGGTTGGATCGTGAATTGATCGCTCACCTTCCAGCTCAACTGACCAAAGGCGGCTAAGCTGGTGTTCTTCAGATATTGGGTGTTGATCGCGGTCAACCCCTCCAAGATCGACGGGACGCGTGTGATTGGGGTCGAAGTACCGCCAACCGAAATCGATTTTGTGGGGTCCAACGTCCAAGCGCTGCTGTCCGCGCCATGTTGTTCGGTGCCCTGCGTGTCGATGCGCTGATAGAAACCAAAGGCCCCCAGCACGAAATCAAATTTGTCGCCGGAATAATTATACCGCAATTCCTGCGTATATTGATTTTGCTGCGATGGGTTTTGCGATTTGCTGACCACCGACAGACCGGTAAAATCGCGGTCATTTTCGGGACGCCAATCCCAATAACGCCATGCCGTGACCGACGTCAGCGTGCCAGCGCCCAATTCCCAATTCACGCGCAGGGCAACACCGCCCAAATCATTGCCCGCATTTAGCATGGCATCGACATCCGACAGGCGATCATAAGGGTTGGTGCTGGGCACGACATAGCCCGCCCCATTGCGCGCCGCCGCCGCCAATGCCGCATATTGGCGGTTCAAGGGGCGCTGCGTTGCGCCAACGCCCACAAACACTGAACCACAGCAGACGGCTTCTTGACGGTTCCAATCACCGGCCAGCGTGATCGACAAAGCATCGGTGGGTTTCCACAGCAATTGGCCGCGAATACCGATATTGTCTTGGCTTTGGATATATTGGTCGCTGGTCACATTATAAATGGTACCGCGCCGGCTGGTCGATGAAATGGCAATACGAGCCGCCAGATTTTCCGACAATGGACCAGAAATAGCAGCCTTGGCTTGTTTGAAATTCAAATTGCCAAGGCTCAGCTCCGCTTTGGCTTCAAAATCAAAGGTCGGCTGATTGGTGGTGATGTTCACCGCGCCAGCGGTGGTGTTTTTGCCATATAAAGTGCCCTGCGGTCCGCGCAGCACTTCGATTTGCGATACGTCCAGAAAATCCAAGGTCGCGGATGCAACACGGGCATAATAAACATCGTCGACATAGATACCGACGCCTTGTTCAATGCCATCATTGGTCAGGCCAAATGGCGCGCCAATACCGCGAATATTCACCGCCGAGTTGCGCGGGTTGGACGAATAAAATTGCAAGGTCGGGGCCAATTGCTGCAACCGGCCCACGTTGAACGCGCCGGTATTGTCAATTTGCTCGCCGCCCACGACCGAAATGGCAATGGGCACATTCTGCGCCGTTTCCGAACGGCGGCGGGCCGTCACCACAATATCATTGCCATAGCTAGCCTGCGCGCTTTGTCCGGCGCGGCCATCAGGCTCTGCACCGTCAGCGCTGTCGCTAGCGGTCGTGGCATTGCTCGCCGCATCGGCGGCGTCTGCCGTCGTGGCCGCCGATGCGGCAGGAGCCGCCACCGCCAAAGAAGCGAGCAGCAATCCGCCCCATGTTAAAGCCAAAGGCGCGGCTGAGGTCTTCAGCGATTGTGCGCGCGACGCATTCCATATCTTCAACATATCATCCCCTGTTTTTCAATGTTCGCCCCAATGGTCGGGCCCTATGTTCATGGCGATTGCGCGCAAAACCCAGCGACGCTGCGCCCATTTTTGTCAGCCAGAATTGGTAAATCGGCTGCGTTCGGTGACATCGACCTGCACCAGACGCCCGTCGTGAATCGTCAGTTGAATGGAGCCAAAACGCAATGTCTGCAGAGCGTCCAAAACCGTCTGTATGGCGCGAGAGGTCTGATCCTGCTCAGACCTATTGTCTTCTTTGATAGAGTTCATGACGCATTCGAACCTTTCGCGTTTCCAGCCCGTGAAAGATATATCAATTAAAACGGTAGACAATAATGGTTTTGCTTTTTGCGCCAAAAGGTGAGGTTGCTGCGCCGAATGGAAATCCACAGTGACAACCGAACAGAGGCCCAAGAAAATAGGCGCGATGCCCGCCAAGATCCCGCCGCAAAGATGCGGCAAACAGCCGCGACATGCGGACAAAAGGCAAGTGCAGCGTTGCACGCGGGCAAAAGGGCTGGCAAAGGCGCAAGGGATGACAAAATTAAACCAATATATGGCACGGGGCATAGAGTTGCTGGGCAGCGACTATGCGATTTTATGCGGCGCGATGAGCTGGGTTTCCGAACGCAATCTGGTCAGCGCCATCAGCAATGCTGGCGGCTTCGGCGTGATCGCGTGCGGCGCGATGACCCCCGAATTGCTGGATCAAGAAATCACCGCCACCAAGGCGCTGACCAGCCGTCAATTTGGCGTCAACCTCATCACCATGCACCCGCAATTATTTGATTTAATCGACATTTGCGCCAAACATCATGTGACCCATATCGTTCTGGCAGGCGGCCTGCCCCCCAAGGGAAGCTTGGAAGCGATTAACGCATCGGGTGCCAAGGCCATTTGCTTTGCCCCCACGCTGGCGCTGGGCAAGAAATTGGTTCGCAGCGGCGTAGACGCGCTGGTCATCGAAGGGTCGGAGGCTGGCGGCCATATCGGCCCCGTCGCCACCAGCATTTTGGCGCAAGAAATATTGCCGCATCTGGCCAATGAGGTGCCCATTTTCGTGGCGGGCGGCATCGGACGCGGTGAAGCAATTGCGGCCTATTTGGAAATGGGGGCCGCTGGCGTCCAATTGGGCACGCGCTTTGTCTGCGCCCATGAAAGCATTGCCCACCCCGCGTTTAAAAAAGCCTTTATGCGCGCATCGGCCCGCGACGCGGTGGCCAGTGTTCAGGTCGACCCTCGCCTGCCCGTCATTCCGGTTCGCGCCCTGAAAAATACCGGCACCGAGGCCTTTACCGCCAAGCAGATCGAAGTTGCCAAGCTTTTGGATTCAGGGGCGGTTGACATGATGGCCGCGCAATTGGAGATTGAACATTATTGGGCAGGTGCCTTGCGCCGCGCTGTGATTGATGGGGACGTGGAAAATGGCTCCCTCATGGCCGGTCAATCGGTGTCCATGGTAACGCAGGAAGAAAGCGTGGCGGATATTATCGCTTCGCTGGCGCAACAGGCCGAGGCCGCGTTGCAAAACCGCAATTAAAATACAGCTTGCCGCCTTATCGCCGGTCCGGGAGTGAAGAGAATGAAGTTAACGCGCAAAATTATTCTGGCTGGGCTTTTGACCACGGTCGCCGCCTGTTCGCAAAAAGCGCCCCCGCCGCCCCCGCCGCCGCCACCCCCGCCCCCGCCGGTCGAGGTGATCCCGCCCCGCCCGCTGCCCCCCGGCAATGCGTCGCTGACCCAAATCCTGCCCGCTCGCGCACCGGATGGCCGCTTCGCAACCGCGAACAGCAATCATATTGGCGACCGCGCCTTTTGGCAGATGAAGATTGCGCTGAACGTCGCTGCCATTGGTTGCCGTGGCCCCGAAGAAGCGCCGCTGGTCGCCGCCTATAATCAAATCATCAAAAACCACACCCGCACGATCCAATCGACCGAACGGGCGGTGATCGCGCAATTGAACCGCGAACAAAATGCCAAGGGCAATAGCGCGCGCGACAAATTGTCGACGCAATTGTTCAACTATTTCGCCCAGCCCCCAGCACAGCGCGCCTTCTGCACCAAGGCCAATGAAATTGCCCAATTGGTCGCCGCCACCCCCACCAAGGATTTGGTAACCAACGCAGGGCCACAATTGGCCGCTTTGGACCAGCCTTTTGTGGAATTTTACGAGGCCTATGCCCGTTACCAGGTGGAAGTGCGCGCATGGGACGCCAAATATGGCACGCCCAGCCCCTTTACCGCACCGGCGGTTCCAGCAGCGGCGGTTCCAACGGCGGCCCCTGTCGGCCCAACCAACTAAGTTAATTGCAATATAAGGCCGCGCGGTGAACCACCATCACCGCGCGGCAAATTTTTTGAAATTTCACTGACAGTCATAGCGCCGCGCCGACGCATCTGTTAGCTAGGGTGCAATGACCAACGCACCGCCGCCTCCCACGTCAGCAGCGCAGTCAGCGCGCACCATTCTCACCCGCTTGCACGAGGTGATGCCATCGCGCACCAACGCCCAAAGCAAATTGAACCAAGTCGTTCATATCATCGGCGAATGTTTGAACAGCGAAGTCTGCTCCATCTATTTGCTGCGCGATGGGGCGCTGGAACTTTATGCGACGCGCGGATTGAAACAAGAAGCAGTGCATGTCACCCGTCTGGGCCTTGGCGAGGGCTTGGTTGGCACCATTGCCGATCATATCGAAACGCTAAACCTTGACGAAGCCGCGGCCCATCCGGACTTCAGCTATCGTCCGGAAACCGGCGAAGAATTATTCCACAGCTTTGCGGGTGTGCCGATCATTCAGCACGAACGGGCCGTTGGCGTGCTGTGCGTTCAGCATTCCGAATCCCGCCGCTATGATGAAATTGAAATCGAAGCGCTGCAAACCGTCGCCATGGTCCTGTCAGAACTGATCGCCAATGCCGATCTGGTGGACAGCGCTGCCCAAAGCAAGGCCAGCTCGACCGACCAATCCTCCATGCGGCTCAGCGGTCAAAAATTGGTCGACGGCATGGGCGCGGGCGTGGCGGTTTTTCACCAACCCCGCATCACCATTGAACACACCGTCGCCGACGATATCGAGGCTGAACGCCACCGTGTCTATGCTGCGTTCGACAAAATGCGCGAGCAAATTGACCGCATGGCCAGCCAAACCGATTTCGGCGCGGCGGGCGAACATGATGAGGTTTTGGAAACCTATAAAATGTTCGCTTATGACGAGGGATGGTCACGGCGGATCAACGAAGCAATCGACAGCGGCCTGACCGCCGAAGCCGCCATTGAACGGGTCCAGCAACGCACCCGTATGCGAATGCGCCAGATTGACGATCCGTTGCTGCGCGACCGGATGCATGATCTGGAAGATCTGTCGAACCGACTGATCCGTATCGTATCTGGCCAAATGGGCACGGCGGCTCGCATGGGCTTGCGCCAAGATTCCATCTTGATCGCCCGCAATCTTGGCCCCGCCGAATTGCTGGAATATGACCGCCGCCGCCTGAAAGGCGTGGTGCTGGAAGAAGGGTCACCCACAGCCCATGTCATCATCGTCGCGCGGGCGATGGATATTCCGGTGCTGGGCCGTGTCAAAAACGTCCGCACGTCCATCCGTGACGGCGATCTAATGTTGCTGGATGCCAATAATGGCACGCTGGACATTCGCCCCCCGCAAATTGCCCAAGACGCCTTTCACGCCAAGTTACAAACTTCACAAAAGCGCCGCGCCAGCTTGGCCACGCTGCGCGATATGCCCGCTGTCACCAAAGACGGCGTGCCGATTGAGCTGATGATCAACGCAGGGCTGCGCGAAGACGTCACGGCGCTAGACCTGACCGGCGCAGCGGGTATCGGCCTGTTCCGCACAGAATTTCAGTTTCTGGTGTCCGCCACCTTGCCCCAGCGCGAACGGCAACAGCGGCTATACCGCGACGTGCTGGACGCGGCGGGCGACCGCCCCGTGGTATTCCGCACCGTGGACATCGGCGGGGACAAGCCCCTGCCCTATATGAACCTGCGCGACGAAGCGGTGGCCGAAGAAAATCCCGCCATGGGTTGGCGCGCGCTGCGCCTGTCGCTGGACCGCGAAGGTTTGCTCAAGGTTCAGGCCCGCGCCTTGTTGGAAGGCGCAGCCGGTCGCACCCTGAACGTCATGTTCCCCATGGTATCCGAACCATGGGAATATGAAGAAGCGCGCAATTTGTTCATCAGCCAACGGGCTTGGCTCAAGGAACGGGGCAAAAAACTGCCCAATGCGGTGCGTTATGGCGCGATGCTAGAGGTGCCGGGCTTGGTCGAAACACTGGACCTGATGGTGCCACATCTCGATTTCCTGTCGATTGGCACCAATGATCTGACGCAATTTCTTTTTGCCGCCGACCGTGCCCATCCGCGCCTTGCGGAACGTTATGATTGGCTGTCGCCCATTGTCATGCGCTATATCAACCGCGTGGTGCAAATTTGCGATGGCAACCGCGTGACTTTGGGTGTCTGCGGCGAAATGGGTGGCCGACCATTGGAAGCCATGGCGTTGCTGGGCTTGGGCATCAAGCGCCTGTCCATCACCCCCGCGGGTGTCGGGCCGGTCAAAGCGATGATCCGCTCGTTGGATTTGGGCGCGCTGCGCGCCGATATGCCCGCAATCCTCAACGCACCAACCAGCAACCCGCGCGGCCAATATCAAAGCTGGGCCGAACGCCATGGCGTGGATTTGGGCATCACGGCCTGATCCTTTTTCCACGCAACTTCCCCTTGCCTCGGCTTTGATAATCGGCTGGAATAGCAAAGTTTAAGGCAAGGGATTTCACCATGGGCGATACCAATAAAGACGTCATCAGCGGCGGCTGCCACTGCGGCGCCATTCAATATCATATGCCGTCTACGCCCGCCCATCATTCGGTTTGTCACTGCACCGATTGCCGCCGACATTCCGGCGCACCGATGGTCAATTGGGCCTTGGTCAACGCCAGTGATGTGCAGATCAACGGTTCGCCCAAATTATACGCATCATCGGAACATGGCCGCCGCCATTTCTGCGGCGATTGCGGCACCAGCCTATTTTACAGCAATGAACAAATTTTCCCGGGCATGATCGATGTGCAGGCCAGCACGTTAAACGACCCCAATTCCATCCTAGCGGTGCAATGCCAAATCCAAACCGCCGAACGTCTGGACTGGGTTCGTGATTTGGCCGATTTGCCCAGCTTTGAACGCTATCCGCCCAACGCATAATTTGCATAGTCGGCATAGTCGGAGCCGGCATCGTTGCTGGCCGATCCCCACGATCACCCAAGGGCGGCGATCATTCACGTCGCCGTTCCTCGGTTGCTAGGTCCCGACCCTAGCGTTGCCGTGCCTCGTTGCGGCGCGCATTCCACCATGCGATACGTTCCGCGATGCGCCGTTCAAACCCCCGATCCACGGGTTGGTAAAATTCCACCGGCTTCATGCCATCCGGCCAATAATTGTCGCCCGAAAAGCCATCCGGCGCGTCATGATCATATTGATAGCCCGCACCATAACCCAGATTTTTCATCAATTTGGTCGGCGCGTTCAAGATATTTTGCGGCGGCATTAACGACCCCGTTTCCCGCGCGCTTTTCCACGCTGCCTTATGCGCGGCATAAGCGGCATTGGATTTAGGGGCCGTCGCGCAATAAAGGCAAGCTTGCACAATCGCCAGCTCCCCTTCCGGCGACCCAAGGAATTGATAGGCCTCTTTGGCTGCCATACATTGGACCAAGGCCTGCGGGTCGGCTAGGCCAATATCCTCTGCCGCGAACCGGACGATGCGGCGCAGCACATAGAGCGGTTCCTCACCCGCCACCAACATCCGCGCCATCCAATAGAGCGCAGCCTGCGGGTCTGACCCGCGCAAGCTTTTGTGCAGCGCGGAAATCAGATTATAATGACCGTCACGATCCTTGTCATAGACCGGCATCCGGCGGTGCAAAAACTGGCTAAGCTCGGCGGCATCCAGCGCCTGCGGCAGATGCGCGGAAAATAAGGTTTCCACCTGATTCAACAAGAAACGTCCGTCGCCATCGGCGCTGCTAATCAAGGCGGCGCGGGCGGCGGCGGTGACGGGCAGCGCCCGCTCGGTCAAAGCTTCGGCCCGTTCCACCAGCAATTCCAGCGCAGCATCGTCCAAACGGTTCAGCACCAGCACCTGCGCGCGGCTAAGCAAAGCCGCGTTCAGCGCAAAGCTGGGATTTTCCGTCGTCGCACCGACCAAAACCACCGTGCCCCGCTCCACAAAGGGCAAAAATCCATCTTGCTGGGCACGGTTAAAGCGGTGAATTTCATCCACAAACAACAAGGTGCGCTGGCCCGCCCGCGCCGCCGTTTCCGCTTCGGCAAAGGCTTTTTTCAGGTCCGCCACCCCCGAAAATACCGCCGACAGGGGCGCAAAGCGCATGCCCACCGCCTCGGCCAGCAAGCGGGCGATGGTGGTTTTTCCGGTGCCTGGTGGTCCCCAAAAAATGATCGACGACAAATTGCCCGCCGCCACCATGCGGCCAATCGCGCCTTCTGGGCCGGTTAAATGCTCCTGCCCCACCACATCTGCCAGCCCTTTGGGGCGCAGGCGCTCGGCCAAAGGTTGGGCGCCCTGCGGTCCCTGATCGGGACCATGGCTATGGCTATCGCCTTGGGGGCCGAACAGATCGTCGGTCATCGGCGCTTAACGCGGCCGCCCGTTCTTGGACGACCCGCTCTTTTGCCGAATGAGGCGCATATAAGTATCCGCCACCGATTGGTTGATCGCATCCCATTGATAGGATTTGCTTTCATCCAGCGCCGCTGCGCCATGGGCGGCGCGCAAAGCGCCATCGGTGCAATAACGTTCCAATTCATCGGCGAACAAGGACACTGCGCCCGGTTCCACCAAACATCCCGTCACGCGGTGCTTGACGATGCTGGCGCTGCCAGTCGCGCGGGCGGCCACCACGGGCAATCCACAGGCCATGGCTTCCAAGGTCACATTGCCGAATGTTTCCGTGACCGATGGGTTCAGCAGCATGTCGCAAGACGCAATGGCGCGGGCCAAATCCGTGCCGCCTTGGAAACCGACAAATTTCGCATTGGGCAGACGCGACTGGAACCACTCCCCTGCCGGACCCTCGCCAATCACCACCACATCATGCTTCACGCCGCGGCGGGTCAGTTGGTCGATGCTGTCGGCAAAAACATCCAGTCCCTTTTCCATCACCAAACGGCCCAAAAAGGCAATGACGGGGGTTTCATCCGCGATGCCCAAATCGCGCCGCCATGCCATATCCCGCCGCGATGGCAGGAAAATGTCGCGCTCCACGCCCCGCGTCCAAATGCCGATATCATAATTCATCCGCTGGTCGCGCAGCACCTGTGCAAAGCTTTCGCTGGGTGCGATCAGCGCATCACAGCGCCGATACAGCCGCCGCAGCCACGCCACCATCAGCGGTTCCACAAAGGACAGATTATAATAGCGGAAATAGGTTTCAAAGCGCGTGTGGACCGAACAAGCCACCGGAATGTTGCGATCCCGCGCCCAAGCCGCCGCTTGGCGCGACACTTGATCGGGGCTGCTGATATGCAGCACATTGGGATTAAAAGCCTGTAAATCCGCCTTTACGCGCGGGGACAACCACAAGGGGATGCGATATTCCGGCCGGTTTGGAATGGCCATGGACGGCACACTGACCAAATCACCCGTGGGTTCAAAATCCGGATCATCGACCGTGGGGGAATAGACGCGCACGGCCGCGCCCTGTGCCAATAAATAGCCAACCAGTCGGTTCAACGCCTTGTTCGCGCCATCGACCGTCATATTATAATTACCGCTAAACAAAGCGATACGAAGATCGGAAGTGTCCATTCCGTTTGCGCTAGCCCGAACACCCGTCAAACGCAATCTTCCTGCGTCGACGGGCATTGGGTCATCAGCGGCGCGCTGGTTAAAATTCGCTATGTTTGTTGTTCGACGGCGCTTCCAAATCGCCTTCCACCGGTGGGTGGAGGCGCAGGCGGTGCACGCGGCGCTCGTCCGCTTCCATCACTTCGATACGCCAGCCGCTGCCATGGACCAAGATGCTGCCAATCTCTGGCACATGATGGGCCAAAACGACGGACAATCCGCCGATGGTGTCCACATCTTCCTCCACCTCCGCAAGGCGGGGGTCGATCATCTCGCCAATATCATCCAATTCGGCGCGGGCGTCCAATTCCCAACATCCGTCGATTCCCGGAACGATCAGCGGTTCGGGCTCGTCGTCATGCTCATCCTCGACCTCGCCGACAATTTCTTCGACCAAATCTTCGAACGTCACCAACCCTTCGGTGCCGGAATATTCATCGATCACAATCGCCAAATGGGTCCGCTTGGCGCGCATTTCAGCCAGCAAGGCCAGCGCGTCCATCGATTGCGGCACATAAAGCGGCTGGCGAATCAATTCCATCAGCGGCGGCGGGGTGCGCCCGTCGGCCAGAACGGCAAACACATCCTTGATCAGGATCATGCCGATCACTTCGTCCAGCGTTTCGCGATACACAGGTATGCGGCTGTGCCCCGCATCGGCAAAAATCCCCACCAAATCCGCAAAGCTGGCGGTTTCCGGAACGGCGATAATCTCGCCGCGTGGCACCGCCACATCATCGACGCTCTGTTCGCCGAAATGCAGCAAATTGCGCATCATTTTACGCTCTATGGCCGACAGGTCCCCGTTGCCCGTCTGCGGTGCCATCCCCGCGTCATCCTCATCGGCTTCGTCGATCACATCTTCGATCTGTTCCCGAAGCGTGGGTTCGTTGTTCCCACCAAATAACAATGTTTTCAATCCGGCCAATAAGCCAGATTTACTACTGTCCTCTTCCGATCTGGAATGACCCTGGTCGTCGGCCATGATATTTATGGTGTCCTTTTTCTATTGCTGTTCATCATATGGATTGCGGATGCCCAGCGATGCAAGTGCTTTCACTTCCAACGCCTCCATCGCGGCGGCGCTATGGTCGTCCATATGGTCATATCCGACCAGATGCAGCGCGCCATGCACCATCAAATGGGTGGCATGATCCACCAACGAAATGCCTTTTTCTTCGGCTTCGCGGGCGCAGGTTTCGCGGGCCAAGACAATATCGCCAATCAAAATTTCACCGTCATCGCTGTTGGTCAAACCATGGAAATCATCGGGCGCATATTGGGGAAAGGACAAGACATTGGTCGGCTTGTCCTTGCCGCGAAAATCGCGGTTCAATTGGTGCACCTCGGCATCATCGGTCAAACGCACGGCGATTTCGACAATCGGCGCGGCATTGCCCAGCCCCGCATGGGGGGTTAATTCCAGCGCAGCATGGACAGCTCGCGCCGCCCGTTCTTCCCAGTCCAGTGCATCGGGCCATGGCTGGGCTTCATAGGTTTCAATGGATAACATGATGCGCCTCCTTCAGCGCAAAGCCCGAAAAACACAAGCGAAGTTGCGCCATTCTGCCCACCCCTATCGGCGGCGCATGGCTGTTATGATCAACTGCCCGGCCCTTCATAAGCCTCCACAATGCGGCCAACGATCGGGTGGCGCACCACATCTTTGCTCGTAAAGCGGCTGACGTTGATGCCCTCCAACCCTTCCAGTCTGCCGACCGCGTCCGCCAGTCCGCTGGTGACGGGGATGGGCAGATCGACCTGATTGGGGTCGCCGCAAATCACCATCCGACTGTTCATCCCGAAACGAGTCAGAAACATCTTCATTTGGGGAATGGTGGTATTTTGCGCTTCGTCCAAGATGATAAACGCATCCGCCAAGGTCCGCCCGCGCATGAAGGCCAAGGGCGCAATTTCAATTTCCCCGCTGGCAATGCGCCGCTCCACCTGTTCGGCGGGCAAGCAATCATGCAAGGCGTCATAAAGGGGCCGCAAATAAGGATCGACCTTTTCCTTCATATCGCCCGGCAAAAAGCCTAGCTTTTCACCCGCTTCCACGGCAGGACGCGACAAAATCAGGCGCTGCACACTGCCGGTGATTAGTTGCGACACCGCCTGTGCGACCGCCAAATAGGTTTTGCCTGTGCCCGCTGGACCCAGCGCAAAAATCACATCATCGCGGGCCAAGGCCTGCATATAGGGGACCTGCGATGGCGCGCGCGGCACAATGGTTTTCTTGCGCGTGCGGATCATCACCGTCGGGGCTTTGTCGCTGGGTTCGTGGCGGATAATCCCGTCCAGCGTTGGCTGGGCCGACATGGCAATCACCGCGTCGACCATGCCGGTGTCAAAATCTTCGCCCCGTTCAATGCGGCCATAAAGATTGGATAAAACATCGCGCGCACGGGCGGCGGCCTCGGCCTCCCCCTCAATTTGCACACGGTTGCCGCGCGCCGAAATATAGACGCCCAGTCGATTTTCGATGGCCACCAAATTGCGGTCAAACTCTCCGAACAAGATGCCCAACAACGCTGTTCGTTCAAACTCTGCCGTAATGCGAACACGATCACCAGCGGTGGCGGGTGTTGCGGCGAGTGGGCGTTTTGTCATCAAGCCTCCTGCAATTGGCGCAAGGTCGCGCCCAAGCTATTCGGTCCAGCCGAAATAATATCCACATCAACCATGTCGCCGATATGAAGTTCCGGCGCAATGATATGCACCGACTGTAACCATGGCGATTTGCCGATAAATTGCCCGTCCAACTTGCCCTTGCGTTCCAACAAAATGCTGGTCCGGCGGCCCACGGTCGCGGCGTTAAACGCCTGTTGCTGTTCGTTCAGCAGGCTTTGCAAGCGTTGCAGGCGATCATTCATCACCGCATCGTCAATTTGGTCATCCATCGTCGCGGCGGGCGTGCCGGCGCGTTTGCTATATTTAAAGCTATATGCCATCGCAAAATTGGTATCGCGCACAATGTCCAGCGTCGCTTGGAAATCCTCCTCACTCTCGCCCGGAAAACCGACGATAAAATCGCCCGAAACCGCCACATCGGGGCGAACCGCGCGCATTTTTTCGATAATATCCAAATAGGACCGCGCCGTGTGGCTGCGGTTCATCGCGGCCAAAATCCGGTCACTGCCCGCCTGCACCGGCAAATGCAGGAAGGGCATCAGCTTTTCTACATCGCCATGCGCCGCAATCAACCCATCGGTCATATCATTGGGGTGGCTGGTCATATAGCGGATGCGGGCCAAGCCATCTTCCTTGGCCAAAGCGCGGATCAGCCCGTCCAGCCCAATATCGCGTCCCTTGTCATCTTCGCCGGTCCATGCGTTCACATTTTGGCCCAACAAGGTGATTTCGCGCACCCCAGCCTCGATCAACGCGCGGGCTTCGGTCATCAAATCCGCAAATGGACGGCTGATTTCCGCGCCCCGCGTATAAGGCACAACGCAATAGGTGCAAAATTTGTCGCAGCCTTCTTGCACCGTCAAAAAGGCACTGGGGCGCTGCTGTGTCGACCGCTTGGGCAAAGCGCCAAATTTGGATTCCAGCGGCATGTCCAAATCAATGGCCCGCTTGCCGCCCTGTGCCTGTGCGATCAGGTCGGGCAAGCGGTGATAGGCTTGCGGCCCAACCACCACATCCACGCTGGGCGCGCGGCGGGCAATTTCCGCGCCTTCGGCCTGTGCGACGCAACCAGCCACCGCAATCACCGGCTTGCTGCCATCCGCGCGGCGCAAACGGCCAATATCCGAATAGACTTTTTCCGCCGCTTTTTCACGGATATGACAGGTGTTCAGCACAACCAAATCGGCGTCCACGCCGTCCGCCGCCGCAACATAGCCTTGGGCGCCCAGCATTTCGCTCATGCGTTCGCCGTCATAGACATTCATTTGACAGCCAAAGGATTTGACGTGGAAAGTCTTGGCGGCGGTAGGATTGGAATCGGAACTCATCCCCGCCCTATAGGCGATCCGGCGCGCGGGCGGAAGGGCAGGAAAAACGCGTCATCGCATCCAAAATAGTGGCGCGCGCCGCATCCGCCAATTGCTTGCGATCGGCCTCCACCGCATCATCCAAGGGCTCCAGATAATGGATGGTCAAATGGATGGGCTTCAGGCGCGACAAGATACGGCGAAAATTGTCCAGCCCGCCCTCACCCGGCAACCAAGCAATGTCCGTCGCGTCCGGCCCATAATCCAAATAGACGGGCTGAACCTGTAAATTGGGCGGGGTTGGGATCACCGCCTGAAACAGTGCGGGACGAAAAGGCAATAAAGCATGGCCGTCGCCCGTTGTCCCCTCAGGGAATAAGGTCACGGGGCGGCCACTGGCCAAGGCATCACGCAATTGCGCGGTCTGTTGGCCAATATCCCGCCGCGCCGCCCGTTCGACATAAAGGGTCTGATTTTGATCGGCCAGCCAGCCAACCAAGGGCGCACGGCCAATTTCCGCCTTGGACACAAAGGCCGACCGCGCCGCGCCGCCAAGGCTGAGAATATCCAGCCAACTTAGATGATTTGATACAAACAGCACATCCCGCCGCAACCGTGTGCCCGTGGTGCGGATCCGCAGCCCCGCCAGCCAGCCGACCGCATTTAAAAAGGCCATCACCATGGGTGACGGCCTTTTCAGCATAAGAAATATCAAATGCGGGATGATCACCAGCGCCAGCGCCGCCACCATCAGCAACAAACGCAGGACAAAAACCAGTGTCAAAAAAGGTTTCTCAACCTTTGTCGCGATCGAGTGCGACACCATAAAGCTCCATGCGATGATCAACCAAGCGATAGCCGAGACGTTCAGCAATCACACGTTGCAGGGCCTCTAGCTCTGGGTCAACAAATTCAATCACACGGCCCGATTCCACATCGATCAAATGATCATGATGGGCCTCTGGCGCGGCTTCATAGCGCGAGCGTCCGTCGCCGAAATCGTGGCGGTCCAAAATGCCCGCCTCTTCGAACAAGCGCACCGTGCGATACACAGTGGCAATGGAAATGCCGCTGTCCAGCTTGGACGCCCGTTCATATAATGTTTCCACGTCGGGGTGATCGGTGGAATCAGAAATCACGCGCGCAATGATGCGCCGTTGTTCGGTGATGCGTAGGCCTTTTTCTTGGCACAGGGTTTCGAGATCAATTGATCCGGTCATATCTTCTTTCCTGCAAATACGCAGTCCGCCATTATGTCTGGCACCAGCTATAAGCGGGCTTCGCCCATAGAACAAGGGCGCCTCCCATTGGTGACGCCCTTGTTTGGTTCCATTGTGGGGGGGAAGCTTAGGCTTCGCGGCGCTTGCGCCCACCACCACGACCCTTTGTGCCCAAGCCAATTTCCTTGGCCAACGCACGGCGTTTCTCGGCATAGCTTGGCGCAACCATGGGATAATCCGCAGGCAGGCCCCACTTGGCGCGATATTCTTCGGGGGTCATATCATAATGCGTCATCAAATGGCGGCGAAGCATCTTCAGCTTCTTACCATCTTCCAGACAGATGATATAATCGGGCTTTACCGATGCACGCACGGACACCGCAGGAACCAATTTTTCTTCTTCAATTGGTTCGCTGCCCAGACCCGTCAGGGCCATGTGCACATTGTTGATCAAAACGGACAGGTCGGAGATTGCCACACTGTTGTTGCTGACATGCGCTGCGACAATATCCGCGGTCAAGGTGACAAGCAGATCGTTGCTGTCGGCCTGTGCAGACATAATAATTTCCTAATATAAGATAACCCAGGGAAGCGACTTTGTTATTGGAGCAAGCAATTTAGCTCGGTAAGACGCATGGCATCAATTAGTTAATGAAGCAACGCCTTATTAGCTACTTTTATACAGAAACATTACGGCGCATGGTAATCGCGTCGCGGATTTTCCCATCCCCGCCTGAATAATAAGCCGGTCGACGACCGCATTCAAAAAAACCGGCGGCATTATACATGGAAATAGCCGGATTATCGGCGCGCATTTCCAGAAAATAGTCTTCGACACCTTTGCTATTGGCCCATGCCTGCCAATCGTCCATCAACAAACGACCAATACCCGATGATCTATGCTGAGGATGAACTGCAATGAGCAGCAATTCCGTTTCCGGTCCCGCAACCCGCGCAGCGTAAAAACCGCAGATTTCCTTATCTACATGGGCATAAGCCATCCGCGATCCCGGCAACACAAAAAGCGTCATCAACTGCGCGCTATTCCATGCTTCGCCATAAATGGGGTCAAAAGCCGCCTCCATCACGCGCATGATGCCGGGCACATCAGTGGCATAAGCCGTCTGAATTTCTGCCGTCACGCTCATGCCCGCAGCGGGGCCGATGATGCGCCATGTTCCTGCTTCGCGCGGCGTGCGGCGGCGACCTCTTCCATCGATTTGGCGTCGGGCGCGCGGCCATAAATCGGGGTCACATCGTCAAAAAATAGGCTGTCCGGAATATTGGCTGCAAAACGCGCGTCGGGCAAAACAGCCATAGCGCGCCCCGTGCCGCGCAGTTCCACAAAGGCATCGGCGCGATTTCCGATCACCAACGGCTGCGATTCGCGAATCGCATCTTGCGGCAGCAAAGACCGCACATCGGCCTGGGGCAACAAGTCTGGACCAAAGGGCTGCACAAACCATTGTCCATGCCCGCCCTCCATCACCACTAGCGCCCCGCCCGCAGCCCGCAGGTCATCGGCCGCGCTGGCCGCCACCAACGCCAAGGTGCTGAAACCGCGCACAGGCACATTCCATCCCAGCGCCAAAGCCCGTCCGGCCGCCACGCCAATGCGCACACCCGCAAAGCTGCCGGGGCCGCAACCAACCCATATTTGGTCGGCGCGGCCACCCTGTCGCAATTCCGCGATCAGTGGAACCAAGCGTTCCGCATGGCCGCGCCCAATCACCGCATGGCGATGATCGACCACCCCCGCCCCCTCCGTCACTGCGACTGTGCAGGCTTCGGTTGCGGAATCCAAAATCAAGGTGGACATAATGGGCGCGGCTCACTCAATCAGATAATATTGTTAAAACGCCCAAAATCGGGCCGCGGGCTGCGGTCGAAAATGGACGACGGATCACCATAGCCAAGCGTGGTGATAAAATTGCTCTTCACATGCGGCGTATCAGCAAAAAAGGCCGCATCGACACCGGCATTGTCGAAACCAGACATCGGTCCCGTATCCAGCCCCAGCGCCCGCGCCGCCAAGATCAAATAAGCGCCTTGCAACGTGCTGTTCCGAAAGGCCGTGGTTTTGGCCAATTCTTCGCTGCCCACAAACCAACTGCGGGCATCTGCATGCGGGAACAGGTCAGGCAGGTGATCATAGAATTTCTCATCCGTGCCAACGATCGCCGTCACGGGCGCTTGCAGGATTTTTTCCGCATTGGCCGGTGCAGACAAAGCCGCCAGCTTCTCCTTCGCTTCCGCCGACCGCACCCAAATAATGCGGGCTGGCAAGGCATTGGCGCTGGTTGGCCCAAATTTCATCACATCCCAAATGGCGTGAAGCTGTTCTTCTGAAACCGGCTTATCCAAATATCCATTAAAGGTACGCGCCGTGCGAAACAATTGGTCCAACGCGGCATCGGATAAAGGCTGGCTCATAAACATCTTCCTCTTTTTATTGTGTTTTGGGTTCGTATATTCTTCTGCGCTTATACAGAATGGACGGCCGTCACCTCTGGAACATAATGTTTCAACAGCGATTCAATGCCATTTTTCAACGTCGCCGACGAAGATGGGCAGCCCGCACAGGCACCCTGCAATTTCAAATAGACATTCCCTTTGTCGAAACCGCGATACACAATGTCGCCGCCATCATTGGCCACCGCCGGACGGACGCGCGTTTCGATCAATTCCTTAATCTGCTCAATAATATCGGCATCTTCTGGATCATCGGCGAAACCATCTTCACCGTCCGCCGGAACGGTAAATCCGGCGGCGCTGGCCGCATTGAACAGCGGCAAATTGCCCATGAAATGATCCATGATAATGCCCAGCACATCGGGCTTATTATCCGACCATTCCGCGCCGGGCGCGATGGTCACGGACACAAAGTCACGGCCAAAAAATACACCCGTCACATCGCCCAGCGTGAACAAAGCGCGCGCCAAGGGCGACGCTTCGGCATCTTCATCGCTTGCAAAATCACGGGTTCCGCTTTCCATCACCAGACGGCCAGGCAGAAATTTCAGAGTCGCCGGATTGGGCGTTGATTCGGTTTCAATCAGCATGATGTGCATGTGGGGAACCCCCAAGCGTTGTGCAAGCATCAAGAAAGCGAGATTATACTTATATCGCACCTGCTTCTATTCTATTTTTCAGCATCCCACGCCGCCCACCGCTACAACGCATCAGGAAATTCGGTCGAAGTCATGCGTCCATTTGATCATTTTGTTGCCATTGACTGGTCCGGTGCGCGCGGTTCGCGGCACAAAGGTATCGCCCTTGCGATAGCCAGCGGCACCAACGCCCCCGTCCTGCTTCGCCCCGGCCATATTTGGTCGCGGCAGGACGTGCTCAATTGGCTGCTCGACCAAGCCCAACGCCGTGCCAATATATTGATCGGATTCGACTTTTCATCCAGCTTCGCCTTTCACGATCACGGGGCCTATTTTCCACAATGGTCAGACAGTCCGCCTGATATGCCCAGCCTATGGGCCTTGGTCGACGCACTATGCCCAAATGATATCGACCTAGGCGCCCACTCTTTTCTGGCCCACCCCGATGTTCACCGTCACTTTCGGCATGGCGGCGGCGTTGTTGGGGATTTGTTCGGTCAGGGCGGCGGGCGGCTGCGCTGTGTCGAACAGCATCAACGCGCCACGGGGCAGGCCGCCAGTGTCAGCAACTTCAACCTTGTCGGCGCAGCGCAAGTCGGCAAAGCCAGCCTCAGCGGCATGCGCCTTCTGCACCAACTCCGTTCCAAAATCCCACTTTGGCCGCTCAACCCCATCCCGCCGTCCGGCCCATTATTGGTGGAAATCTACACCAGCCTCGCCGCCCGCGCCGCCATGTTACCCAAGGGCCGCAGCAAAATTCGCGACCTCGACCAGTTACAACATGCCCTCGCCCAGCTCGGCAGCGCCCCCACACAGCATGTCGGCGCCATCAGCGACCATCAAAGTGATGCTTTGTTAACAGCAGCATGGATGCGAAAAATGGCGAAAAACGAACAATATTGGTCACCAGCCCCGCTCAGCGAAAAAATTGCTGCACAAGAGGGCTGGACCTTTGGCATAATTTAAAGCAAAGGCGTCGCAGGTAGCCGGCTTAGCTCAGTTGGTAGAGCACCTGATTTGTAATCAGGGGGTCACGAGTTCGAATCTTGTAGCCGGCACCATTGTTTTTAAAGCGTTTTTCCCGAAAATTGATGAATTTAAAAGTGGCAGTTGGACGCTTAGTTGGGCGTTTCCATGCTGCGCTCCAGCTTTTGAATGGCGCTTTCAGCGAGCTTTGAATCGCGGTGCAGATAGTGCGCGTCGAGGATATTCCCGACGTCTTTCATGCTGTGACCGGTGATCGTCGCAATTTCTGCTTCATTACAACCCGCCACTGCTAGCCGCGTCACAGCGGTGCCGCGCAGATCGTGGAACGTCAGATCCACAACACCAGCAGTCACGCAAGCTTTGCGCCACGAAGCGCTGAAACCATATCGCGTCCAAGGCTGACCAAAGGATGTGCGCAGGATGTGAATACTGCGGCGCATATGATCGGGCTCGATCAAGGATTCGCGATGGGCTTCCAACGCATCCCGCAACGGCTTGCCGACCGGAATGATAACGCGCTTACCTGTCTTGCGCTGGGTAAGGCGAATATGCGTGCCGTCAAAGTTGGCCCATGTTAGCGCCAGCAAATCGCCCTGCCGCTGGCCAGTCCAAAGTGCGAGCGTCAGAGCCAAATGCAGATGTGCCGGCGCTTTTTCATAAAAGGCCGCTTCATCAATCGCCGTCCACACATTATCCTTGCGGCTGGCACGGTATAGCTTGCCAGGCTTTTCGCAGGGGTTGCACGGCACCAGCCCGCGATTTAGCCCCCAAGAGATAATGCGCGCCAAAATCGCAAAGCGATAATCCGCATTGCGACGCGACTTCAGCGCCAGCCCATCCCGCCACGCCAGAAATTCCCCTCGCGCGCGGCGATCACCCAGCAATTGAATCGGCATGCTGCCAAATTCGGCATCGATATGGCGCGCATGGGCGGCATAATCTTTACGGCTGCGCTCGGACAAAGAGCTAAATTCCGCAGAACCGAGGTAATCATCGATGACCCAGCGCAGCGTATCCTTCCGATGACCGTCCCGCCGCTCTTCAATTGCTCGATTATAGCTCACCATGAATTCAAGCGAGCCAGGCTTGCCTTCCAGCCGCGGGCCGCCTTTCCACGCATAATAATAAGTGACCTTTGAACCATCCGCCAAAGTTTTGCGGGTCCGGTTCAGGCCCTTCAGTTTAATTTTCATGGCGGCTTGCTTTCCAGCTGGTCCAACTATCCTGCACCTGCTGCGCTTCGCGGTGCGTTAGGCGGATGGTGCCATCGGGAGCGATTTCTGTTTTCACGACGTCCAAGCCCAAAGCCCGCACCGCCTTGATCGCGCGCGAGACATTGGCCTGCGTGATGCGGTTCATCGCGGTCATACCCATGCATCCCGTGAAGCGAACACCAGCACAAGGGTCGGCATCAGGCACAAGAACAAGCCAACCAATAGCGTCGCCTGGATCACTTCCGACCAGCTCAGATCGGACATGACTTGTGACACACGCTCTGCCGAATGCTCGGCCTCACGACGGCTGATCGGCAACAGGTACGAAAGAAAACGCATCACAACCCCTCCCTCTCTTCGCTTCAGCTTGAAAATGTTGGCGCCAGCAGATCGAGCATCGACATCTGGCCGAAGTCATGACCAGGCGCGGGCTCATCCCTCATTCGCGCAGGGCGAAATTCCGCGCTAACGCCGCTGGGCGACAACACATGCTCAAACGACAGGCTGGCCGTGAAGGTCATCCCGCAGCATAGATCGGTGCAGGCCAGATAGAGGCGGCGATAGGTAGGCGTAATTTCTTCGCTGCTACGCGTCAGCGCCTTCGCCCCGCAGGCAGGGCAATTGACGGCAGGCGCCTTGCCAAGGGGCCGCGAGACCACACCGTTAAACGGCATTGCCAGTTTCTCTTTGTTCGACATGACGGCTCCCGAATGCATATTCATGGTCAAATGGCTTCCATTTCGATTGATGCGCTGATGCGCGTGGCGAGGCGGGTGAGATCGGCGACAGCCTCTTCAATTTCACGAAGGGCATTCAGGCGGGCTTTGGGATCGGACACATTCCCAGCCAGCTGTATGATCGCCGCAATCGCCTCCCCGCTTTCCTTCGCCACAGCTTGTGCGCCAGACAGCATAGTTTCCGTAGTTGCGGGCGCCGTGGGCCTTTGGAAATCAAGCTTCAGCGCATAGCATTCCAGCAAAGGAGCACCTTCCCCTCCTGCCCGCCGAAACGCTGCATCCAGCCGCACCGCGTCACGGACGCTCAATTCGCGATCCGTATCGGGCGTGCCCATTTTACGCAGATGGCTTTCCGATTTGCCGAGGACATCCGCGCAGCCATCCCAGCCCAATCGAGCCGCAATTTTCGCAAGTGCCAGTTCAAAAGTCGCAGGCTTGCGCACGATTGTCATGCCGCACCGCCATTCGCCAAAACACCGCCGCGATTGCCGTTTCCGGCCTGAGCCCGCACCGATAAGATGGGCCCACATTCATAAAATGGTTCACCAACTTCGGAGGGCGCCAATGCGCGATCAATCTCACGGGGATAGATGTCAGGGCGCAGGAGATGGCGGGAGACGCCAGTCGCTGCCTCCACCGCCAAGACATGTTGAGCGGGCAGCCGTTTCGCTGACTGGAGCCATTTCCAAACGGCTGGCTGCCCAACACCACAAACACGTGCCAAGGGGGATTGACCGCCTAAGCGAGCTACAGAGGCCCTAAGCGCCTCCAGTGGGTTCAATTCCTGTCTCATGCGACCAATTATTCCGATCGGAATATTCAAGTCAAGGGCATATTGATTGTTTTTTATTATTCCGACTGGAATTAAGAGTTAGGGCTATGCGTATTGGTGAGAGAATTGCTGAACTTCGGGCAGCTCAAGGCGTATCACAGACCCAGCTCGCAAAGCTTGCGGCAGTGTCTCAGGCGACCATTGGAAAATTGGAATCCGGAATAACCTCCGGCTCTTCTCATCTGCATAAAATTGCGCGAGCGCTCGGCACTACGCCAGAATACCTGAACGGTGAAACCGACGACCCAACGGAAGGCGCGCTTCCAATTCCGTCCCCACAAACTTTGGCAGAGCAACTTGATCTTGTCGAAGTTCAAGAGTTGGATTTGAAGTTCGGTATGGGTGCGACCGACCTTGAAATTCCAGTGACGGCATCGACCCGACATTTCAGCCGCACATGGATCCGCCAATACACAAGCGCATCACCCGAAAATCTCTATTTCGCACAAGGAATTGGCGATTCCATGACGCCGACAATCAACGATCACGATCTAATTTTGGTCGACACATCCGAACGAAATATCCGCATCGGCGACAAAATCTGGGCCGTCTCCTACTGCGGCCAAGGAATGATCAAACGCCTCCGCAACAAAGGCGAAGGCGTCCAAATCCTATCCGACAATCCACTAGTCCCCCCAGATATCGCTTACGACGGCGAACTACATATTCTTGGACGAGTCGTAGGAATATTCCGGAAAATGTAAACCTCGCCGTTGGCAAGTCAGAGGCCTCTCCTTTTAGTTATTAATTGGCCTATTCAGAAACATTGCGCCCAAGTTCCCTGCATAGATCGATCTTACCGGAACTTAGGCGCCACTCAGCTGACTGTGTAATATTTCTCGAGTTTATCGGCGATCGAAAGTGCCACTAGACATTGCCGCTCAGACGGGAGGCGCGTTGGCATAAAGGTGCATGCCTTTAAGATACCAATTTCTCTAGGGTCTAGTTTTCCTATCGATTCTCCAAAAACAAGTAATTGCTTCCAATATTCCGCACCTTGAATGACAACCTCACGTTGTGCCTCGACACCACTCCTAGCCGTTTGCTCACGCCGATTATCACGCTTACGCGCTCTTGCTTCCTCAGGATCAATTAGGCTGTCGATGAACTCAGGCTGGTAGTCGATCGGTTGCTTCGCAAGCTCCGCCCAACAAGCCTGTTTTTTAGCCCATTCGCCAAGATTCTTGATGCCGACAGGAGGATTAGCAATCACTTGGTTTGCCGCCTCAGCTGCAGCAAGGCAAGCTTGTTCTAAGTGGAATGGAACTCGTTGTAATTTCCAAACTTGATCAAGATCCAAGACACGCTTGCGCTGGTCTGCGTCATGGACTGTCTTAGCAAACGCATAGGTAACGATATTTGCCCTATATCCACCAGCATACCATGATTGGTGAGGGACAAGTCTTTCTAGGTTTTTAAATATGATCGCTTTAGCAATCAACCGCTTGAACCAAGTTTCATCAAAGCCTGCCTCGCTCCGCCGCCACTCTTCACCAATAGATTTTGCTAGCTCCGCGAAGTTTTTCTGCGCACCCAAACTGACCACGTGCGGCTTACACCGATAGGAATTTTCAAACTTAGCCAAATCAGTTTTGGTGAAGAACTGGGATCGAGGGAATTCAGCAGAGAATTTCTTTTTCTCAGATAGCGTCTTTCTGGCCTGCTCATCAACGAACTGCCCCCGCGCGCGTTCATAGAACCACTTTGTTTCCCGATAGCTACTGTCCCCTGCCGGCGCGAGGACGCGGCGAGAAAATTCCTGCATTCGAATATGGAATGGATGGTTCGCAAAAAAGTCCGCCGCGTTGACTTTATTCTGGCTATTTGCGTACTCAGATATGCGCGGTACGACCTGCTCGGCGAGTTCAGGTGGAACCACAGTCAACTTCATCTGTACGTATACATCTTTTAGTTGTTCGAGCTTTCGAGACGCGTGGATCGACGCAGTGGTCTGCCCACCGTTTACGATCTGGAAATTTGTTGCCGACATCAGGAGCAAGCCCTCCCCTAAGTCCGCGATCTCAACTGCTTCCGCTGTAGCAGTTAGGCCATTATTGTATGAGAAAAACATACTAGGATCATCGCGGATTGTATCACGAATACCGCGATTTACCTTGTTGCGTGCTTGTAAGAAGCTGCGTACGTTAGCCTCTAACAGTCGCGCTTCCCACTTATCGTAGATTGCCGCAAGCTGCGTGCCTGGCATTACCGCGATATAGCTCTCAAGCGGCCCGCGGTCATCCGAAGCCTTCAGAACTGGAACCGGCTCGCCGAAATCGTCAGCAAAATCAATTATCAGGTCTTCACGGGTCTGGCCGGATGAAACGAAGCGTTGGATGCGGGATAAATCCCAAACATTTGATGTTACAGGCACATTGCCGATGGAGCCCACGGACTGCGCGTCGGTTTTAGAATTGTTAATACGATTGGTAACGAGGATCAGCTTGATCTTGGTTAGCTGTTTCCAAATTCGTGCAATAAGGTCCGCAAGAGCAAAGCCACTGCTTGTTTCCTCTAGCTTTTCACGAAATGCCCGCGTTTTGGCAGCCACCACAAAATCAACAAGCCTTGTTAGGAGCTTATTGATTTCAGTCTTTCCGATTGTCTGCGGCTGCTCCGACAAAACAAAATCGCAAATGATGAGATTCAAGGCCCCCTCATCGCCCGAAGGATCCCACGCGTACGCGTCCACTTGAACAGTTTTATGGCCATTCTTGCTCTTAAAATAGCCCTGCGTCAGCGAACTTACCTCGCCCGCCTCATCCAGAATCTCCGAAACTTTTTCCAGAAACGCTTCCGCGGTGATCATCCCCATGGCGTCAGCATCACCTTGCACATCGGCGATAAGCTCGCGGTGGAAGTCAGTCAGCTCGTCCACGCGCCGTTCCTTTCAACTATCACTTGATCGAGTTCATCAGCATCAATCGCGAAGGCACCGCAAGCGTCAAGGCTGATGCTGTAGCGAACGCCAGAGACACCTGCTGCCAGAGGCAGCGAAACGCGAGGAAAACCATTTTCCACTTCAAAATTAAGGCTTTTACCGCTGACCCAGCGGCGATCAGAATAATCATCGTCGAAATCAAAGCCAGTCGCCGCAATTGCCTCTTCCCACAGAGCATAGACGTCGGGAGCCTCAACAGAATATAATGTTTCTATCTCGGCCACATGGTCGGTCAGCGCCTTCCCCTCCGGTTTCATTACCGCATCGACTGGGCTTACTACGAGAAACAGTCGGGCTCCGTCCACATCGGCTAGTTGATCTTCGGACGAAATTTGAACAAATGGTCTGGCGGCTCCCCTTTTAGCTTTCACTTCAACTACGGATCCATCCAGCTCGAAATCCTTCGGGGATCCAAAGGGGCCTTTCCACGCTCCAATCGCGGTTCGGAGTCCCACGAGACGTATCAGGTGTGCTAGGAAACCAAGCTCACCTATCAGGCCTCGTTGCTCATCTAGTGTTAGCTGATTAGACTTCCCGCCACGGAGCAGGTGATGCCATCGCAACGCTCTACGAATTGCGCAATCAAGTGCTCCTTGGTCATCATTGGCAGTCTCGCCTGCCTTAACCATGTCTGCACACAGGGTCGCGAAGAGTTCGCGTTGTTCGCGATCTTTCAAAAACACAGCTAAACAACGGTGCCCCGCGATGCTACGATACGCTATGTCAAGATAGCGCATCCTTGGCAGGGGGCGCGCTTCTGATATTTCCGTTTTGAGGCGGAGTAGCAGTCCAGGTTCAGAATTCTCCGACACGATCCAAAAAAAATCGTGGCGACAATTGGGAACTCGGCGCGCATCGATACCACCTGCGACGAGTGAATGCCATGGATCGTCAAGCATCATCGCCTCCCATGTCTTCGTCAAAATCATCCTCTCCGAAAAGCTCTCGGAGTTTGGTTGTGTTAAGAATATACTCAACCGTCTGGCTCGGCTTCGATGAACGAGGGAAACTGATGCCCCAGCCTACCACCGGTTCCGCGGGCAGTTTCTCCTTGTCGCGTTCATCCTGTACGTTATCGCTTTTGATCTTGATATTGTAGAGTAGCAAAAGCGGCCGCTGCCGCTGGGCACGGTAAATCCAGTCTGGGTAATTAATATTCGGGCCGATGCGAGTGGGATTCTCTGTGCGAAAAACCGCTTCGGCGGTCGCAATTTCTTCAGGCCTCAGCCCTGCCTTTTCCCATCCTCGTGAAGCAATGTGTGCACTTGCACCACTAACGGATAGGATGTTTCTAAGTATATCTTTGGCACCAATCGAACGGTGGATGGGCACAATATCCCATCCGCAAATGCTCTCAGGCCGTATCTCGACTGTTGGCTTGATCGACGTTATTAGAACGTCCCATTCTGCAAGTTCATCCTGCCCTCTCTCGCGAATATAACTCCGGATCGGCTCAATCGCGCTTAGTGGAGAGTCCTGATGATTCTTGAAGCTATTTAGAAAATCGTCGACAAATTCTACAGGAATCTGCGTCAATAGTTTCCCGCCAGGAACAGCGTTAGCCCTGCCCTCCGAAAACCCAGCCTCTTCCAGCGCCGAGAATAAACGATTACGAGCGTTGCGATTGTGCTCAATATGGGAAAGCCCTAGACGCGTGGTCTCTACAAAACTATTTGAAAGGCCGACCATCACGTGCTTTTCACCCGAACCTAGCTTATTTCGCGCAGTTACAGTGAGGGTGCTAGGATGACTTCTGACGGCTAATCCGAACTGCATCGGCGTGGCATTAATTCGCTCCATGCGCTTTAACTCGCGCTGCAGCTCCTCCGTTGCGTCAGCAATGTGAGAATACCACGATGACGCCTCTTCCAGCATCCAGATACGGCACAGATCCTCGTAATCCTGCCGATAGCCGAACCACCGCCCCATCTGCATCAGCGTGTCATACATCTGAGAGTTGCGTAGAAAATAGGATACCGTAAGCCCCTCAAGGGTAAGGCCACGGGAGAGAGAAAAGCCGCCGACTGCAATAACGGTCAAACCATTTTGGCTTCCTGCTTCGTAGTCTAGACTATTTGGCGAGTCCTTGTTGACCGAAACAACCATTGCGGAAGCGACCACTGGCAAAAGACCAGTCCGGATCGAATCCCAGTCAGAATGAGCATTGGAATACTCACTCTCCCAGCAGCGTCGGAGTTCAGCAATCACCGGATTTCTATCCGCATCGGGCTTCGCTCCATCTACCCTCAGCGCATCCTCTATTGTCCTAAGGTGCTCAAGCAGTCGATTTCGGAGTAAGTTCTGAACTCCTGTAAACCTTGATGCATTGACCAGCATCGAAGCATGCTGACTGCTTTGGCCTCGAAGATTGCGAATTGTTCTCGCGACCAGAAAAGCCCTCAAGGCGTCGATCATGCTTTCTGGAAGCTGATTTATGTCGTGATTTATACCATGTTTAACTGGAAGTAAGTCGCCATTATCGGTAATGTAACGGAGATGCCTAGGCCTTTCGCCCAACTCCTCACTCACATTCTCGAGAAATACCTTCCGAGCACCAAAATAGTTGGTGGGCGCATCTAGTCCGATAATAAAATGCCGCGGGAACAAATCCTGCTTGTACACTTCATCTTCTGAATCCGGATCTATGAAAATGTTAGCAAAAGGAGTAGCCGTATATCCAACGTAGCAGCTTCGACGAAACAGTCCTAGTAAGTCTCGAATCTGACCATTTATTTTTGAAACCTCTTCTCGACCATACTTGATATTAATAGATGCATTATCCGCTTCGTCATCTATGAGCAGCATCGGCTGATCGACCATTTCCGAATAGCGTCCGGTGCTGTGTTCACGAAGCCAATCGATCAGATTCGAGAGTGTCCGAGAATTCTTTTTTATCACTAGCACAACAGGAACCGCGTAGGAAGCGATTTGGCTGGTATTAGTAGTTGCGGTGGCCTTATTAAAGTCTTTCAATGTAGTTGTCAGGCTTACCGGCGCTCGACGGTCGTCAAATGCTCCGACACCGATCACCTTCGGCTTATCGCGTGTGTCGCGTTTCTCAAGTCGCCCAGTGTCCCGTCCGACAAATCCTTCGTCAATACGAGCCTGCGTTTGATTACGTAGGTTATTATGAATCCCGGCTATGACCACTATTAGGCGATAACCCGCGTCGGCTGCTTTGCAGACAAGCCCCGTATAATTTGCTGTCTTACCACTTTGGACATGACCAACGACCATGCCCTTCCGATCCCAAGAATTTATATCCCGCGGGTTGCCCATCCGGTCTAAAATGCGATCCGTCACTTCATCTGTCGAAGTGATCACATCTCGAGGCAAACGCTTCTTCTGCAACAGCTGTCGGTAACGGGTCCAATAGTACGGATC
>CAZIVW010000006.1:0-117549 GCA_964542975.1 uncultured Sphingopyxis sp. | reverse complement strand
GTTTTAGGTACCAGTATCGTAAGATGTGGGGGTTCGAGTCCCTTCGCCCGCACCAACAGGAATAGGCGCGCCAAGGCCGATGGATGGAAGGATTTGAGCCGGAAACGGCCAAGTCTTTTGAGAAGAAGATTTTGAGCAAGGATTTGACCAAGGCAATGAAGACCGTTGAAACGCTGAACGAAGGCCTGAAGCGCGAATATAGCCTGACCATCACTGCGGCTGAAATCGAAGCCCGCGTTGATGATGAAGTGAAGGCTGTTGCGCCGCAGGTGCGTATGCCGGGCTTCCGCCCTGGCAAGGTTCCCGCCAATCTGATCCGCAAAATGCATGGCGAAGCCATGTCCGCTGATGCGCTGAACAAAGCCATCGACCAAGGCGTGCGCGATGTGGTTGCGGAATATAAGCTGCGCCCCGCCATTCAACCCGGTGTCACGCTGGCTGACGGTTATGAGCGCGGCAAGGACGCCGTGATCACCGTATCGCTGGAAGTGTTGCCACAGATTGAAACGCCGTCGATCGAAGGTCTGAAGCTGGAACGCCTGACCATCGCCACCGACGATGCCGCTGTGATGGGCAAGATCGAAGAATTTGCTTCGCAAATGAAGCGTTTCGAAGATGCGCCTAAGACCAAGAAAGCCGCAACCGGCGACCAAGTCATCATCGACTTTGCTGGCAGCGTAGGCGGCGTGGCCTTTGATGGCGGCACCGGCGAAGACATGGCCGTTGAAATTGGTTCGGGTCAATTGATCCCCGGTTTCGAAGACCAGTTGGTTGGCGTGAAGCTGGGCGACGAAAAAGTTTTGAACGTGACCTTCCCCGACGATTATCCCGTCGAAGATTTGAAGGGCCAAGCGGCAGAATTTGCGATCACCGTAAAGGCGATCAAGGTTGCTGCGGAAACCGCCATTGATGATGAATTCGCAAAGTCGCTGGGCCTCGACAGCCTCGACAAGCTGAAGGAAATCATGAAGGACCAGATCGAGCAGGAACATAATGGCCTGACGCGCACCTTCATGAAGCGCAAGCTGTTGGATCAACTGGCTGACGCGCATGACTTTGAAGTGCCACCTTCGATGGTCGAAGCCGAATTCAACCAGATTTGGGCACAGTTGCAGCAAGAAGCGGCTCGCGAAGCCGATGTCGAAGCAGCACAAGCTGATCTGGAAAAGGACCGCGAAGAATATCGTTCGATCGCCGTTCGCCGCGTTCGCTTGGGTCTGTTGCTGTCGGAAATTGGCCAAGCCAATGACGTGCAAGTGAACCAGCAAGAAATGCAGCGTTTGGTCATGCAGGCCGCGCAGCAATATCGTCCAGAAGACCGCCAGCGTTTCGTGGAATATATCCAGCAAGACGCTTTGGCAGCCGCCCAGCTTCGTGCGCCTTTGTATGAAGACAAGGTTGTCGACTTCTTGTTCGAAAAAGCTGACATCACCGACCGCGAAGTAACCCGCGACGTGTTGGAAGCCGCCATCGAAGACGAAGACGGTCATGTGCATGGCCCTGGCTGTGGCCATGACCGTAGCCACGACGAAAAGCCTGCCAAAAAGGCTGCTGCCAAAAAGCCTGCCGCCAAGAAGGAAGCCAAGGCTGACGACGTAGCGGAAGAAGCTCCGGCCAAAAAGCCTGCTGCCAAGAAGGCTGCGGCGAAGAAGGACGAAGCGGAAGGCGAAGCGGCTGAAAAGAAGCCCGCTAAAAAGCCTGCTGCCAAAAAGGCTGCTGCGAAGGACTAATATCCTTGCGGTTATACGTTAAAAAAAGGCTGGGGAAGCAGATGCTTATCCGGCCTTTTTTATGCTCTATATGATGGGGCCTAGGGTATGATTGGGCGTCGCGGTGATCTTAAGCCCTGCGCCCTATAGCGGGTTGACGTGGCGGTAATGCCAGCAAAAGAGTGCGGCGCTGCTGCGATGGGGTTGCCATTGGGCACCCATGGCCCGTGTGGCCTTTTCTTTGGGGCGTTCCGATAGGCCGAAAATGCGGCCCACCGATTCTTGCACCGCCAAATCGCCGGCAGGCCAAATATCGGGCCGCCCCTCGGCGAACATCAGGTAAATTTCCGCGCTCCACCGGCCAATGCCGCGAATTTGGGTGAGCAGGGCAATGGCGGCTTCGTCATCCGCAGGCAAATGCGCGAAATTGATCGTGCCATCGATCACCAATTCGGCAAGGCTGCGGGCATAGCTTTGTTTTTGGCCGCTGAGGCCGCAGGCGCGCAGTTCCGCCGCGTCGCTGGCCAATATGGCCGACGGGTCGCAATCTGGCCCCACATGCGCTTCCAGCTTGTTCCAAATGCTGTTGGCCGCGGCAATGCTGACCTGTTGCCCCACAATGGTTTTCATCATCGTGCGATAGCCCGGTTTTTGAATGCGCGGTTCGGGATAGCCCGCGCTGGCGATGGCGCCAGCCAGCCGTTCATCATCTGCAGACAGGCAGTTCAGCGCGTATATGATATCGTCCGAGGTGAGGGACATGGTGATATTCCCCTTTTGTTCTGTTTTTCGGTGATAGCAATGCTTGATTTGATTTGCAACGCGGGACATAGCAGCGGCAGAAAAGCAAAGTTGGGGACTAAAATGGCCAAGTTGATTGTCGTAACGCGTGACGGTTCGGAACATGAAATTGAAGGCGACACCAGCCTGACAGTGATGGAAAATATCCGCGATGCGGGTTTTGATGAATTGCTGGCCTTGTGCGGTGGTTGCTGTTCGTGCGCGACCTGCCATGTGCATGTCGAAGCGCCCGCTGGTGCCGAATTGGCGGCGATGAGCGAAGACGAAAATGATCTGCTCGATTCGACATCGACCCGCGATGACGCGTCGCGCCTGTCGTGCCAGATCCAATTTTCGGATGCGCTGGACGGTCTGCGCGTGCGGATTGCCGAAGAAGATTGATGCACTGACCCACTGCGCCCCATGGGGCAGGGGGTATCAGCAAAAAAGGCTCTTTCCCCATATGCGGGAAAGAGCCTTTTTTATTGGGTCCTTAACCCAACTAATTGGCCAGCGGTTTAACCCGCGGTGGCGACCGCATAAAGGGCGATGGCGGCGGCGTTGGAGATGTTCAGGCTCTCCATCCGATCCGACATCGGCAATTTGGCCAGCACGTCGCAATGTTCGATCACATTATGGCGCAGACCATCGCCTTCGCTGCCCAAAACCAAGGCGACCTTGGTGCCATCCAAAGTTTGACCCAAGGTGGCGGTTGCTTCGCCGTCCAGCGCGATGCGCCAATATTGCGCTTCGGCGATTTCTTCGAGAGCGCGGCTGAGGTTGACCACACGCACCCATGGCACGGTTTCCAAGGCCCCACAGGCAGCGCGGGCGATAACGCCGCTCTCTGGCGGGCTGTGTCGGTCTTGGGTGACGATGGCAGCGGCATCAAAGGCCGCCGCGCTGCGCAGCACAGCGCCGATGTTATGGGGATCGGTAACTTGGTCCAAGACAAGGATCGGGCGCTTGCTGTTGTTAAGCGCTTCCAATTGCAGAATGTCGCCTAGATGCGGTTGATCCAACGGGTCGACTTCGATCACCACACCTTGGTGCGGCGAATCTTTGGAAACGAGCCGCGCCAAATCCGTGACTTCGGCAAAAGAGACGGGGACGGTCGATGGAATATCGAACTGGGCCAGCGCTTCACGCGTGCCCCAGATTCGCTTCACATGGCGGTCGGGGTTGTCGAGAGCAGCCAAAACGGCGTGTCGCCCCCAGAAACGGGTGGCTTGGCCCTTGGGATTTTTACCCTCGGGACGGCGGTGTCGAGAAAATTGTCGCATATCAATGCTTCTTTTCCATGATTGGCGTTGACAGGCAAGTCTTCCTAGGCCAATAGCGCCTCACCCCGCGGGGCACCACGGACAGGTGGCCGAGTGGTTAAAGGCAGCAGACTGTAAATCTGCCCGGTTTTCCGTACGCTGGTTCGAATCCAGCCCTGTCCACCACCCCGCGGGGCGAAATCAGCTTTTTGTGCTGGTTTCGCCCTTTTTTTTGGCAAACCTTTTATCAAGGTTAGCCAAAGCCTCATCAGCCAACACTTTCTTATTCGCCTTCGCTGCATAGCGCGTGAATTCGCGGTCTGTCTTGTGACCGGTCACCGCGCGGCCTTGTTGATTGGTGGCCCCAGATTCCGCTAAACGGCGGGAAATGGCCTTTCTTAGGCCGTGGGCAGAGCAATGTTCGGGCAATGCCGCGGCCCGCATACGCTTGCGGAACCAATTTCCGAAGCTGTCACCGGAAGAGAAACCCGCACCAAACTCAGTTTGAAGATATGGACCGGTTGAATTCTCGAACGGTGCAATCGCGGCGGCCAGTTCATCACTAATCCGAATCGATGTGTCGCTATCATTCTTAGAGTGACGCAAAACGAATCGATCTTCGACACGATTAACGGGCGAAAGCCGAATCATGTCACTGCGTCGGGTCGCCGTATGCAATAAAAGTTCCATGGCCAGCCGTTCGCGTGTGCCGATGGGCCAATAATTTTGAAATTGTTCTATTTCTTCTTCGGTCCATGTGTGCCAGCCGTCGCCGTCTGTTCGGTAAGCGTCAGTGGCGTCCACCGGATTAACGGTTACCAATCCCATCTTGATCGCCTGACGGAATATTCTGCTAAGTGCTTTTCGCAGATTATTGGCCGCCGCTGGTGTGCCCTGCATCGCCGCCAGTTTGCGGTCGATGGCACCTGTGGTGATGTTGGCCACCATTAGATGGCCGTTGCCAGCACAGAACCGATCGATGATGCTCTGGTACGTCTTTTTGCTCGATGGTCGCATGGATTGCCAGCGGGGCGTCGCATACAGGGACGCCACAACAGCGTTCACGGTCCCGCGGATATGGCGTTCCTCTTTCTCCGGCTTCTCGGCATTTTGCGCCAGCCGATATTCTTCCATGAACTCGGTGGTGCCGGGGGCATGTTTGAAGCTGTATGTCGGCAAGCCTGTTTTACGGAAGCGCCACCGCTTTTTGCCGTGGCGATCCCGAAATTCGGTGACGTTCGCTGGAAGCCATTTTTTCTTGGTCACTTAAGTTCAATATCCATGTCGCGGTCGTTGGCGGCTGGGGGAAGGCTCCCCAACACCTCAATCGTTCCGCTGGGGTGCAGGATGACCCTAGGGTTTTCTATACCGGCTCGCTGAGCGCCCTTGATGGCGCGCGTGACGTCGGACTGCTTGAAGTTACCTTTCACGGCCATCAATGCCTCCATTTTGTCAGGCGCACCCAAAATGACGGACGCGGGGTGTTGGGGGTGGTGCGTGGCGCGCTGGGCGCGGGCACCGTGCGGATGTGGTGGCCGTCCACGGCGTAGCCGGTGCTGGTCATGATGTGAGCGCCCGGTGTTTCGGGCAGGCGTTCAACCGGCGTCCAGTGGCGCGGGGGTTCGGGGGTGGGTTGGCGGTGGATATTGGCCGTCATGCTGCCTCCGTTTGCTGGTGAAGCTGATCGATGTTGCATTGGTGGACGGTGAACGACACGGCCACCACCCAAGGGTTGGCGCACCATGCGTCGGGGCCGTTGATGCTGTCCCACAGTTCACTGAAGGCCCAAATATAGGACCGCATATCTTCGTCGGGACAATCTTCAGCGCCAATGGCGCGGCAACCTTCTGCCCTCGCGTCATCTTCGCTGATATCCTTCAACCGCTGGACGCGAACGTCTGTTACGGTCATGGTCAGGCGGCTGGCCCAGCGGGGCATGTGGATGGAAGGGCGCCATTTGGGCTGCTCAGCTTCCCAACTATTCGGATCATCCGTGGCGCCAAAGTGCAAGTAAGCCTGTTCAACCAGTTCGTCGTGCGTCATGCCTTCTGGCGCGCGATATGGACCTTTCATGCAATCCATGTGATCGACGAACCAATTTTCGCGCACCCAGAGGCGGTCGCCGATCTGATAGGCTCCGCGCCAGTCGCGCCAACCCATTCTTTGATCAGCGTCTCTTTCTAGGGTCACCCAATCCCCATGCTCGCTATCTTCCCAGCCCCAGCAAGTTGGGTCATCCTTGTCACCCGCACCGCCGCAAAATTCCGGCGCTCGGCCCGCGAATTTCAACACCCGCCGCGTCTGCGTCTTGGTGCCGTCGAGCAAGGCGCGCACCATCGGCGCGCTGAATAGGATGGGACGGTCGGTCATGCCTCGCCTTCCAGCGCGACCTTGGCACTGTCATAGCAATCTAGCGACTGCAGATATCTGAAACCCTTCTTGGTCAACCGTCCATTGTGAGCCTTCACGAGCCCGTGCTGGCGGAGTATCCAAAGGGCAGTAGAGCCATGGTGGTAACCGTAGGCAGATTTAAGGACGCCCTCGTTCACCACATAGCGCGGGGAAAGCGTGCCAAAACTAGCATCGCCGTGAACCGCCACAATCTCATCGTCTGAAATAATGGCGCGCTGCCGGTCTAAAGTGCTCATGCTACGTCCTGTCTGTTAGGGTGCCCGCACGCCGAGGGGGTGACGTGCGGGCGGGGGGGTGGCTCAGTCGATGCCGAGGGCGTTTTTGTAGATGTCGAGGATGGCATCCATTGCCTTGCGGTCGTCGGGCTTGAGTTTCCGCAGGCGGACGATCTGGCGCATGATTTTGGGGTCATAGCCTTGCGACTTGGATTCCAAGTAGACGTCGCGGATGTCGTCGCTGATGCCCTTCTTTTCCTCTTCCAAACGCTCGATACGTTCGATGAACAGGCGGAGTTGGTCGTCGGATACTGGTGCGTCGCTCATGATATTACGGGCCGCTTATTCGGCTGGCGCCCGTTCCCTTGGTTGGAAATTGCGGTGATATTGCTCGATCGCGGCGCGCAGCTTGGCGCAGCCGCGACGGGCGGCGTTGTAGGTGCGGCGGCGCAGGTCGCCTTCGTCCCACTTGCCCACGATATGCTGCACCTTGTCTGGGCAGATATCGGTGGCGGCGGCGATTTGTTCGATGCTGCGGCCACTGTCCCACCGGCGCATGATTTGCTCGTCACGGGTGGTCCGTTCGCCCGCTGGATTGCGGCGATGGGGTGATGTTTTGCGGCGCGCGGTCACAGGGTCATGCTCCACGCCCAATGGGCGGAAATGATGCCGATGACGGCGATGCAGCATGCGGCGGAGACGCGCGGGCTGATGCCGGACGGGGGCAGGGTGGCGGGGCTGCTGTGCGTGTTGGGGTTCATGGCACCAACTCCACCGTCACGGGCGCGTCGGGGGCGCCGGTTACTGGGTCCATGGTGCCGCCCCATTTCGTCAGGGCCGCGTTGATATAGGTCAGCTTGGCGCGCCATTCGTCCGCCACGGCGTGGTCGCCGTGCTGGGTGCTGATCAACGTCAAGGCATGGGCCGCCGCCGCGCCATAGGACAGCGCCGTGTTGGTCTGTGGATTGCGATAAGTGCCCATGCCGTGCAGCCGGTCCAACAATTGGTTGGCCCGCAACAAGCGTTGGGCGCTGGTTGGGCCGCCTGCGCCGCCGCGCAGCAGCTCTTCCAAGACTTCGGTGGCGGACACCAGCAGACGGCACATGTCGGCCGGTGGCAGTTCCGCAAAGGTGCGCGGCGTGTTGGCTTCGCTTTGCTGTGAATACATCATAACCTCCCAGTGGCGGCGCGGGTCATGCTGCACCCGTTGCCTTAGCCGCGTCGCGGTCATTGGCGGCGGGCGGTTCAGTCTTTGGGGTCGGTTCACGGAACCATTCGGGGACATAGGCGACGTCATTGATCATCGGCATCATCACCCCGAACAAATCGGGATCTGACGTGCGCACGAGGATAGGGCCGTCGTCGCCGTTGACCGCTATGCTGACATGCGGGCCGAAGCTCTCGAGGAGTTTCGAATTCAATGACAGGCGTCGTGCGTCATCCCCATAGTTTTGAACCACGCGTTCGATGCTGGGATAGTTGCCGTCAATGAAGGCATTGCCCCACAGCGTTTCGCACAAATCGGGCCGATCAACGGCGATAGCTGCAATTTGGCGAGGGTCTTCGGTTTCGGTGTAAACGACAGCTCCATATCCGCTGGAACCGCTGCTGACGCCGACCAGCCATTGCACGGCCTTGCTGCGATCAGACTTCAATTTTCGTTTCAGGCGGACGTAGGCGGGAATTTGGACGATTTCTTCGCGATCACAAAAACCAGTGTGGTCGCGGGCCACGCCGAGGCGGTGGCCATCGGTGGCTGCGCAGGCTGCGCCGCCAGTGTTCAGCGCTGTGATGCGGATGCCCCGTAAATAATAGCGTGTTTCTGCCTTGCTAATGAACGGCCGGACCTTGAGGGCCGTTTCTAGCTTCACCGCGAATATTGCTGTTTTCATCATAACCTCCCAGTGGCTGCGCCTGTGGCGTCAGCGGTGCCAGCCGCGTCTTCGGTCCGGAGACGATCAGCGGCTGACAATGAGAAGCTACGAAAAACGTAGTGATCAGTCAATACGAAAATCGTAGTAACTTTTAGGTTGTGGGCTGGGCGCGTAAAAAAGCCGCCCACACCATGGGGTGCGAGCGGCGGTTCGGATATCGCAAGATGTGCGGTTAGGCGGACTGATCGTTGATCTGTATTTCCGTGGGCGTGCAGGTCTGGTTATCGACAATTGCTGTCGCTTGTCCGCGGTTCATGCCGCCAAAGCCGTTGGCACCACCAAAGTCCATTCTGATGGCGTGTTTGCCATTTTCATTGGGACCGAGCCACGTACGATAATGAACGAAACTGTTGGGGTCGCGGAGGCGGCCTTGCACCTCGCGCACCAGTTCCGGCAGGATTTCGTCTTTGCCGACAAGGCAATGCTCGCCACGATCTCGCATTTCTTGGTGTCGTTTGTTCGCTGCTTCTTGGGCGAGCGGATCGTTGGCAGCCTCGCTATCCAATTTGCTCTGACCGCTTTGTGCGGCAAAGATGATCAGGGCTATAAAGGCTGCACTGGACCAAAGCGCAATCTTCATTCCCTTACTCATAGGCGGCAATCGGTCTGCGATTTCCTTGGTGCTGAACTTGCGGCCACATGATGGGCATTTCTTTACCGTCGGAACAATTTGCGCCCCGCAAGCCGGGCACGGTATCGGTTCTAAGTCAGCCATTTAGTTTCCCCCCAGAAAATTATACAGCGCAGACTATAGGCGCCTAACATGAACAATTTCTAAGGATTAAAGTTGGCTGTTACTCAGAGGGTTAATCCAAAATGGAGCAACACTCATCCGAAGCGGCGATTCCCCATTGCAATGTAGGAAATGTTCTCCAAAATGGAACAAAGGTGGAACATTGAAGAGTGGGGGCGAACAAGTGCACCGCAAAATTACAGGTCAATCGACGTGCGATGATGATGGTGCAGCTTCCAGTTTCGAACGCGAAATGGGGCTGTTTATGTTGGCTGATGCCCGTCGCGAAGCTGCAGTAATGCGGCTTGACCAGCCACCGCGATCGCATCCTCGCTGGGTTGCTTGGCGGGAGAAGTGGTTAAAAGTGCAAGCCCATATTCAACAGCTCTCGCTAGACGTGGAGCCTGATCCGGCGTCCAGCCGCCCGCGGGCGCATATTTCAGACATGCTTCCAGAATGGGTGCAAGGGTCTCTGCACTGAGCGGGGTGGCTGCGACATCTGTGTTCGGTAAAAATCTGTCCGACAGCAGCTTGGCTTCGTCATAACGCAGGCGGCGCTTGCCCCCGAATAATTCGGCAACGCGGCTGCTGGGCAGGTTGAGCGCACGGCCCACCTCTGCGTCCGAGCCAGCGCGGCGCCGTATCTCGGCAAGGAATTCCTGAGTTTCTAACACAGCGATGTTCTGCCTTGCGCACCGTAATGCGTCCACTACGCAAATCGTAGTATTTGGGCTTGTATTGTCGCTACGATTATCGTAGTTAATCGACATGGGAAATGCAGATCACATCATTACCGCGTTGGGAGGGACAAAGCGCGTTGCAGACGCGCTGTCGCTGCCCATGACGACGGTTTCGAGTTGGAAGACGGCCAAGGCTGGAATTCCGAGTTGGCGACACAAGGATATTCGCGCGCTGGCCAAGCGGCTGAAAGTTGACCTTTCTACACCTGTTGGCCGCTGACCATGTGGGGCGGGGGGCTGAACAGTTACATCATCCAAGGGCGGGGGCTCCGGTTAAGCATATGCGCCACCCCTGCGCGCAAAATTCTCAAGACCCAGCGTCGACCTGTGATGGCCGCATTGATCCACTGCCGTCCGATGGACTGGCAAAGTGACCTGCTGGCCGAGATCGAAGCTGCTGCTCATATTGCGGGGGTAAATGATAATGACCAACCATGTCTGTCCTAAACTACGACCGCCAACGGACAGTGAAGTCCGGTCTTTTTTAGCCGAAAGCATGATGCGGATGACCTATGGTCGCCGCGAAACGCTGGGCCATGTGGCGCGCGATCTGTGCATTGACGAAAAGACCGCGACGCGCATTCGCAACGAACAAACGCTGGCCAAGGCCACCACCTTCATCGGCATGTTTTTGCAAGACCCCGAATTGCGGGCCCAGATGCTGGCGTTGGCGGGGGAACGGGCTGTGCCGGTGGGGGCTGCCGCCTTGGCCGCTGATGCTTTGCCCGTGACGGCCGGACTGACCCACCATTTGGCGCTGGTCCAATCGCCGACCAGCGATGGCGGAGCCGAGATTACCGACGACGAATTGGTGGCGGGCAGGGCGATTATCGAACGGTCGCACGCCTGCACCAGCGCGATGTTGAACCGATTGGTCCAGATTTCCAAGCAAGGCCAGATTTCCAACAAAGGGAGGGCAGCATGATGTGGCCTTTTACCAAAATAGACGCGCCAACGCCGCAGCCGTCCGCGCCACCAGCGCCGCCTGTCACATGCAGCGCGGCGGGCAAGATGGGCGCAGCGGCGCGCAAGGCAGAGGACCGCGCACCGATCCGCGCGAAATCCCGCGCCATGTATATCAATGCTGGGCTGCCTGTGCCTGCGGCTTTGCAGGTGCAGTCATGACCGCCGCTGGTCTGGCGCCCAGCGAGGCGCGGCAAGCACGGTGGGATGCCACCGTCACGCGCAATGAACGCATCAAGGAACTGCCGCGCCAAGGCGTGGCGGCAGAGGTGATTTCTGCCGAGGTAAGCCGTTCGGTCAACTATGTGCGCCGCATCGCCACGAGGTTTGAATGATCGTGTTGCCATTCCCCCCAGCCAGCCTGTCTGGCCATGCCAAGGGTCATTGGCGGCGCAAGGCGTTGGTCACGCGCATTTGGCGCGACGATGCTTATCATGCAGCATTGGCGGCCAAGGTGCGCCATTTGGTGCCTGTGGACGGTGACATTCGTTTGGCCGTGCATTTTTACCCCACCGACAATCGGGGCGACCGCACCAATTATCCGAACCGGTGCAAACCCATCTTTGACGGCATCGCCGATGCGCTGCGCGTGAATGATCGGCGCTTTGTGCCCGAATATCATTTTCATGAAGCCAGCAAGCCTGGGCGGCTGGAAATACAGGTGCTGGGATGAGCATGATCACCATTTTGCTCGCCTTGTCATTCCTTTGGAATGTCTTTCACGATGCGAACGAATTCCGCCTGATGGCCGGATTTTTGGCGACCGTCATTTCCTTTCGCATCGATGATGTGATTGACGCCATCAAAAGCGAGCGCAAGCCATGACCGCGCCCGTCACCATTGGCCGCGCCACGCTGTATTGCGGGGATGCGCTGGACATTGTGCCAACGCTGGGGCGCGTCGATCATTTGATCACCGATCCGCCCTATGAGGCGATCATGCACGCCAGCAAGGACAAGTTGAAAGGCTTGGTCCGGCCGGATGGCAGCCATCATTGGAAGCCGTTGGGCTTTGACGCCATCGACGACATCCGCGCCGATGTGGTGCGGTGGGGCGCGCAGGTTGACGGTTGGTTCATCGCATTTTGCACGGCAGAGGGTGTTGGCCGCTGGGCCGATGAAATCAACGCCAGCCCCATGAAATATAAGCGGGCCTGTGTGTGGGTGAAGCCCGACGCCACGCCCCAGATGAACGGCCAAGGGCCAGCCATGGGCGCGGAAAATTTCGTCTGTGCATGGGCGGGCAAAGGCTTTGCCAAATGGAATGCTGGCGGCAAGCGCGGCGTTTACACCCACAACACCAACGGACCCGAACGGCACGGCGAACATCCGACCGAAAAACCACGCCGGTTGATGGCGGAGATTGTCGACGATTTCACATCGGCCGGACAGTTGGTGCTGGACCCGTTCATGGGCAGCGGCACGACCGGTGTGGCGGCGGTGCGATTGGGCCGCAGCTTTGTCGGCGTCGAGAAAGACCCGCGCTGGTTCGATATCGCCTGCAAGCGGATTGAGGAAGCGCAGCGCCAAGGCGACCTGTTTTTGGAGGCCGCCGCATGAGCATCGCCCGCATGGCCGAGGTTTGGAAATTGGACCTGCCAACCAGCCCGAAAATGGTGCTGTTGGCCTTGGCGGACTGCGCGAATGATGATGGCACATGCTGGCCCAGCATGGCGACGATTGCGGCCAAGGCCAGCATGAGCCTGCGCACCGCGCAAGGGTGCATCAAGACCTTGGTTGAGGGTGGTTTTCTGGAACGCGATGAGCGGGCGGGTAAAGGATGTTTTTATAATGTTCTCCCCCGCAGAAATTGCACCCCCGCAAAATCTGCACCCCCGCAGAAAACGACGCGAACCCCCGCAGATTCTGCGGACAAACCATCAAGAACCATCATTGATGATAAAGCTAAAGCTTCATCATCTAAGCGCGCGGCTGCGCGGCGCGATGCGGGCGGTGATGAACGGGCCAAGCGCAAAGCGAAACTGGCCGCTGCCAAAGCCGCATGGGTGCTGCCCCTGTGGGCCGACCCCCAAGTGTGGGCCGATTTCCTGATGATCCGCGAGGGCAAGCTGAAAGCCCAAGCCTTTACGGCCACGGCATACCTCGGGGTTATCCGACGATGTGAACAATTTGGCGCGGAGCTGGGCCAGCCCCCCGGCGAGATACTGCGCGAATGTGTGGAACGGGGCTGGGCTGGAATTTTCAATCCGATGGAGAGCGACAATGGCGGAAGTGATCGAGCGAGGCAGAACCGAACAGGTCGGCGCGGCGGCGGGTCGGGCTTTGGCAATCAGCCAGTCGAAGGATTTGCCCGCGCCTTGCGAGAAGCCCGGAACGCTGACGCTGCGTTTGCCGATGCCCCCCTTGAAAATGCCATCATCTGTCGCCGAGGCTAAGGCTTTGGCAGAGTGGGCGGCGTCTGTGCCGGCAGTTGCAGAGCCGGTGACCAAAGACGAGCTGATCCGCAAATTGGAATTTATGCAATCCGTGCTGCCCAGCCGCGCGGTGGACCTGCAAACCGGCAAGGACCGCGTGGCCGTGTATGTGTCGCGCCTGATGCGGTTCAGCGAAGCGGCCACCGCCCATATGGCGCGCCGCGCCTGTGACGAACTGCATTGGTTCCCCACCGTGCGTTGGTGCGTGGAGGCAGCGGAGAGCCACAGCGGCGAGCAAGCCGACCGGCAGACGGCCTTGGCCTTGGTACGGCGATACCATCAGGCCGTGATGAATGACTGGATGCTTCGGCTGCGGCGCGGAGAGTTGGACCAAGCCCATGTGGATGGTGCGCCGCCGCGCTGGTGCGCGATTGCCGAGACGCAGGGCCTGCTGCGCAAGGATGGCCACGGGCGCTTTGTGTTGCGCGCCAAGGCGGTGGCGGTGGCGGCGTTGGATGACCTGCCCGCCGAAACGGCTGACGCGATTGGGGCGGCGGCGTGATGGCGAATGATCCCGTGACCCCAACACCTGAAATGATCACAATAGCAAGGCGAATAGCTGCACACGCGCTCTGTGGCCCAGAAGGATGGATGCCCAGCGTTAAGGCCGGAATGTTCGACGATATCATGAAGGGATTAGCGGACAGTGAGGCCTTAGTTTTAGGCCCATTAACCGCCATCATGGAGCTGAGCGCATGGAAGCCGATGAGCGATGCCCCCAAGGATGGAACCCCTATCCTTGCGGTGGTGGCTGCTAACGATAGTCGTCATCTGGGCCATCTGGCTGGGCGGATATTCAGCATCAAGCATGAAGGTATCACAGCTGGCGGATATGACATGGGATGGGCCGTGTATCCGGGCTTTGGCGGCTGCCCTGATGATTACTTCGCTGGGTGGTTACCGTGCCCCGTTCTGCCATCTGCAACGGGGGGCATCTGATATGACCGACCCCATCGCCCCGACATGGGCCATCAATTCGGTGCTGCGCGCGCACAAGCTCGACCAGATGTATGGCGCGGAGGCGGTGGTGATGGGCCGCCACGAGGGCGCGCCGGTGCTGCGCTTGGCCCATGCCATGGCGCTGATGCTGGCGGAGCTGAAAGAGCTGCGCGCGCGGGATGAGGCTTCTATCCCCATGGTCCTGCACTGCCCCGTTTGTCACATGCTGCATATCGACGAAGTGGACGAGGTGCTGAACCCCGGCTGGATGAACCCACAGCATGTTTCCCACACTTGTTTGGGATGCGGGACGGTTTGGCGGCCCAGTGACCGGCCGACCGAGGGTGTTGCGGCGTTGGAGCGGCATGGGCGCAGCGACACATGGCCGGCGCGCGGCCGGAACCCCACGGCCAGCCACGACACGGGCGGGATATTGGTGCCGCTGGCCCCGCATTTGGATGCGGCGAAGATGGCCGAGGCGGCAAAGGTAAAAGCGGCTTCACCGGCCGGAAAGACGCCGCCGCCCAATTGCCGCGACCGGATGCGGGCGGAGGGCAAGGCCTATCCCCGCAGCGGCTGCAAAGGGTGCAGCCCGACGAATAAGCATAAATTTACATGTCCATATTTGGGAGAGACGAAATGACCGACACTGTAACGCCGACGCAGGCGGATTTGATCGAACGACTAGAGTGCTTTGATTGGGGATGCTCCAACGCTGAAAGGATCGCAAAGGAAGCTGCTAACACCATCGCCACCCAAGCCGCCGAGATCGCGCGGCTGCGGGAATTAGTTGCGTCAGCTTATGCAGAGGGTTGGGGGGATGCCGTCCTTGGCATCGTTTCTGAAGGCCCGGACGCTTGGAATGGCAGCAATGCCCGCGCCACCCTATCCGCCCAGACAAGCGAGCAGGAGGGCGGGGAATGACTGCACCACGTGAAAGCGGCTATTATTGGGCCAAATTACTCCATCCTTCTTATTCTGATTATGAAGATGAGGACTGGCGGTCAGTTGATTGGGAAATTGTCCAATTGAACGCCAACAACGGAGAGGCGGGCAGCGCAGAAGAATTCAGCGTTCAGGTCTTCGGGGTGCCTGTGACGCAATGGCCGCATAACTTCGAATGGGGACCACCTGTCAGCCTTGAGGGGAAACCATTATGACCGGCCGGTCCACCTCATATGGATTGTGACAAGGCCGGCCGGTTGAGACGAAGTTATGAATGGCGGGTTTAACCGCCTGAAATTTTCTTACCCGCAGTCACGGCCAGAACAAGGAACAGCGCGACGAATGCCAGGCCAATGAAAAATAGAATTTTCGCTACGCCAGCAAATGCACCGGCCATGCCACCAAAACCCAACAGGCCAGCAACCAGCGCGAGGATTGCGAATATTAGCGCCCATTTGAACATATTATCTCTCCTGTTTGTTAAGGTGTTTATTGAACAGGGTGTGGCGGCATATGGTTCCATATGGTTTGGATTTGGGCTGGCGCGGCGGGTCAAAAGGCCCCTTCCCGTGCATCCTGCATTTGATATATGTTCCCTATATGTTCTTAATTAATCAGAGATTCGTTATGGTGGAAAGCAGCGAGAAAGTTGAACAATTGACCATAAAGGTAGCGCCAGAGGACCGGCAAGCAGCGGAAGATTTCTTTACCGCACTTGGGCAAACCACCGTCTTCGCCAATGGGTGCATGGACCATCATGCTTTGGTTCAAGCTCTGGCGCGGCATCGTGTGGGGGCTTATGAAAAGGGCCGACTGGCTGGATATGAAAGCGGCGTTGCTGACGGGGTGCGCTTGGCCGGTGATGATCTGGTGCCCATCCGGCAGGTGACGCTGGATGAACTGGCACGGATGGTTGTGACGCGCGACGGCGGATAGGATTTTTAGGGGAGAGGGCTTGATGCCGTTTGTGGTGCGGTCTTTGTATCAGCCGGCACAATTTGTCGCTGCGGCCCATGTGGACGAACAGCGGCAATCTTTGGTGGTGGCCGAAACGCGGGACGAAGCGGAGGCTGCGCGGTTAATCGCTTTGCTGGCGCAGGCAGAGATTGACGATTTCCCACCCAAGATGCGCATGATTGCGCATGTTGTGGGTAAGGATGGTTTTTTGAAACTGTTGCACCACGCCCCGCGCCGATATTGCGGGGTGGAAGGGCGCGAGGGTATGCGGCTGTGGGTTTATGTGCCAGCCGTCGCCAAGCCTGACCACCGTTTGGCGGAGGTGTTGGGCATGGCTGCCTTTGAACGGTTGGTGCATCAATATGCGCGTCAGGTGCTGCAAATAGCCAATTGCACCAGCGTGGCGACGGCGATGCGCAATCAGGCCATTTGCGGTGCATTGCTGCGCGGGCAGGCGGCGGCGGATGTGGCGGCGGACATGGGACTGACCCAGCGACAGGTGCGCAATATTGCGCGCGATGCGTTGATGCCGCGATCCGTCCGACCCTTGGCGCGGGTGCTGGGCACGCGCAAGGCAGTGTATTTGATTGGCCAGTTGCCGCACATCAAGGCGGGTGTGGCGGGCAAGCAGGGGCGGCGGGTGATGCTGTATGTGCCCAAGATATTGCCGCCCGAACACCGCTTGATCCAAATATTGGGCGCAGCGGATGCGGCGCGGCTGGTCGATGCCTTTGGCGGTGAAACGCTATATCCGGCCAATTGCAATGATTATGAGCGGCGCGACCGCAACCGGCAAATCGTCCGGCTGGCTGGAAAGGGCGTGTCGGGCGCGGAACTGGCCGAGAAATTCGGGCTGACGACGCGCAGCGTGCGAAATATTCTGAGGGAAATACCAGCAGGGAAGGTGCGCGGGGCCAACGATGGGTGAATAATATTTGTTGCCTATTATCGACAGAGTTCCTTTGCAAATGTGCTTGTGCGGATTAGTCCTCACCAAGGAATCAACTTTGAATTGATACGGGTGGGGCTTGGCTACTTCTTTAGATTATGATGACAAATATGGAGCACCGAGACCCGCGTCACAGCTCCAGCCCCATGAAACCGATCAAGTTCCGGTGTCATTGGTCCGACTTAATCACGAGATTGGTGCATCATTGCGCATGTACCAAGAGCTCGCGCAGTGCCCGTTAATGCAAAATGCGTTAACGTCTTTGCAGCTAATTTGGGTTATGGACGAAGAATGCCAGTTCTGGGTTGCGTTTGAAGAGATCGCGCTCGAGGCGGATCATGATGGCAGTCCGCCTCCGGTGGCCGGATATCCTCGCCGTAAATCTGAATTTTGTCCTAAGCTTGGTCATCCGACGCTATTAAGTGGTGGACACGCTCGGATAGCGGGAGAGTTATTGCTAGACCAAGCAGAAAGCGGGGGCGTGGAATGGATCATGAATTTCAATTCGGGCAGATATTGTCGGGACCCCCAGCTGGTGCAAGCGCATAAAGATGCTGTTCATCAGGAATTTTGCATGCTAGTCGGGCTAAAAATTAGATTGGATGATGAATTATGAGCGTTGCTGTACGTCTGCCGACGTCGTCGGCTTCAAGTCATTCTTTATCGAACGTAAGTTCACTAACTCATTATTTTAGTTCGATGCGTCCTTCTGAAAGAAGACACTTGCTACAGGTCCAAGAGGTTGACCCTAGTGAGTTTCTGAAGGCGCTGGCTGAATTCCTGGAACGATGGGCGGAAGCCTCATGGTTCGAGGACTATAATGTCCAGCGCGTAGGTAAATGGATCAGATTGCAGTGTTCCGATTATGTGGTAAAATGCGCTCGTGAGGTCGCATTAGTGAATTTAAACAGATTTTCTGGTGCTAATGATTTCGGGGATGTTGGACCATCGCAAAATTTGGATAACGATGTGCAAATCAGACACCGTACCTATTCCACGTTTTTTAGCAGCCTGATCCACTAATTCAAAATCCTCGATTTTACCAAGGCAGCTGTGATCCAGCTGCCTTTTTTGTCACGGCCAATTTGTGGGAAATCCCACAAGAGGAAGAGAGCAGCGCCAGCGACAATAGTATTGGTCATCGCAACCAACAAAGTGATGATGATGACCAAAAATTCGGAGATGATCGCCGCCCAACCTGACCTGATCGCGGCGCCCGTTGCCAAGGCCGCGACGGCTTGGGCGGTTGTGGGCATTACCAGTTGGGCGGAATTCGCCAGTTTCTTGGCCGCCATTTATACGCTGATCTTGCTGGGCGAATGGGTGTGGAAACGCTTTGGCCGCGCTTATGCGGTGCGGCGCGGCTGGGTGGCCGACAAATGAGCACGCCGATGATGGCCAAACGCATGATAGTGGGCCTGTTGGCGCTGAGCGCGGCGGGCTTTGCTTCGTGGCAGGTCAGCGAAGGTTTTACGGAAACGGCTGTGATCCCGACCAAGGGCGATGTGCCGACCATCGGCCATGGCTCGACCCGTTATGAGGACGGCAGCCGCGTGAAAATGGGTGACACCATCACGCGGAAACGGGCCGAGGAATTGGCGCTAAACCTGATCCGCGAAGACGAACGGCGCTTTGCCGATGGCTTGCCGGGTGTGCGGCTGCATCAGGCGGAATATGACCTCTATATCGACTTTGTTGGACAATATGGCTTTGGCAATTGGAATGGGTCGTCGATGCGGCGGCATTTGCTGGCGGGCGAACATCGCAAGGCATGTGACGCTTTGCTGAAATATCGGTTTGCGGCGGGCTATGATTGTTCGACGCGGATTGAGGGGCAGCCGAATAAGCGATGTTGGGGCGTGTGGACGCGGCAACAGGCGCGGCATGCCAAATGTTTGGCGGTGCAGTGATGGGTGCGGCGGCGGCGCTGTTTGGCCGAATAATGGGCTTTTTTAGCGCGAAGGTGCTGGCGTGGGCTTTGGTGGCTGCGCTGGCTTTTTCCGCTGTTCAAACGGTTCGAATTTCGGGCTTTTCGCTGTGGTTCATCAAGGTTGAGGGCTTGGCCGCAAAGGTCGAGCGTTTGGCGGATGAGCGGGACAAGGCCGTTCAGGCCGCCAAGGACAGCGAACGCATGCGCGTGACCGAACAGGTTCAGGACAAACAGAGTTTTGGTGATGCTGCCGAACGATGCACCGACCGTGTGGCAGATGCCTTTGATGCGGGCGTGGCGATTGGGGAGATAGTCAATGGGGGCACAGGTGCGGGTGCGAGCGAGGGGAATGGCGCGGGTGGGGCTGGCGCTGGCCGCCCTGTCTCTGCTGACCAGTTGCGGCGGATCATCGGGCAGGGGGGCGGTTGAGGTCGCGCCATTGGCTTGCCCGCTGGAGATGACGGCGGCGAGCGTGGCTGAACCTGTGCTGCCTGATGATGCGGGCATCTCTGTTCCACAGACAGATGCAGAGAAAACAGCGACGCGCGTGTTCCTCACATGGCTGGCGACCTACACAGGATGGGCGAGGGAGCAGGTGGCACTGCGGGACGCGGGGAGGCGATGGTGCGAGGGACGTAGATGAAGATATATCGCGAATGGATCGGGATGTAGAATATTACACCCCCCGTCTTGGGTCCTTCCAAAACAAAGCTTGTGAGGGGGGATTTGCCTCGCGGGGGGTGATATCTGAGTGGGGTTTTTGGGCCTGATTTATGTTTATGTTTGGCGTGATTGAACGGTGGTGACGATTGCTTTTGAACCGCCAGCAACTGGCCGCTGCGATGGGCGTTTCGCTGCCGACTGTCGACAAGTGGCAGCGCGAAGGTTGTCCTGTGGAAGGGACAGGCGGCAGAGGCCGTGCATTCAAATTTAATCTGCCAGACGTGTTGCAATGGTGGCAGGATCGCGAGCGAGAAAATAATTCTTTATCAATTGAGAAGGCGACCGAAGCGGATTTGCGCCGCCGCAAATTAGCAGCCGAAACGGGTGAGGCGGAACTGAAATTCGCCAAGGCAAAAGGAGAGGTGGCGCTGATCGAAGAGTTTCAGCGGGCGCAGCAAAATGTGATGGGTTTGATCCGCGCCAACATCATGAATGTTCCTGCGCGGGCTGTGCTACAACTGCTCGGCGAAACTGATGAGACCATCTTTAAAAAGAAACTGCGGGCGGAACTGGCACTGGCTTTAAAGCAGGCAGCAGAGGCGGACGTCAGCGAAGATATTGATGACGACTTCGATGAAGAGGATGAGCTGTGACGCCTTCCATGTTCGGCAACATGGCTGGCGTTATCGCGGCTATTCAACTTGCGATGGGGCAGTTGGTCCCGCCACCGGACGTCCAGCCCAGCATATGGGCTGAAAGCAATATCAATATTCCGGTTGGTAATGCTGTTCCCGGTCCAATCAATTTCGATAACGCGCCATATCAGCGTGGGATGATTGACGTCATCAAAGAAGATGGCATCCGGCGCGTCGATTACATGACCGGCGCTCAGCTCGGCAAAACGACCGTGCAGCAGTGCATCACGGGCTATTTCATTTCACACGAGCCGCGCAGTCAGATTTTTGCCCAGCCCAGCCAAGGCGACGTGCAAACTTTCCTAGAGACCAAGCTGCAACCGATGATCGACGCGAACAAGTCGATCTCTAAGCTTCTCGCGAAGCCGCGCGGGCGCAAAGGGGTAAACAACAGTCGTCTGAAAAGTTACCCCGGTGGCTGGCTTATGTTTAGTTGGGCGGGGTCGCCCAAAACCGCGCGTGGACGATCGGCACCGGTCGTTCACTTGGACGAAGTGGACGGCATGCCGCCCACTAAAGAAGGCGATTTTCCCGAACTTCTTGCGCAGCGAGCCGGTACCTTTGGCGATCAAGCACTTATAACGCGCAGCAGCACGCCAACCATCAAAGGCACGTCGCGGATTGAGGCGGGGTTTTTGGCGGGGGATCAGCGCCGTTTCTATGTGCCTTGTCCGGATTGCGGCGAAGCACAGCATTTGAAGTGGGCGCAGATTATTTGGGATGGGCGTCAGTCCACCAGTTTTGAAGATTTTGAATTGGATAAGGGTGGGGAGCATGATCCCACCACTGCCCGCTATGTGTGCGAGCATTGTGGCAGCCTGTGGGATGACGGGATGCGGATCGCGGCCATTCGTGGTGCCGAGCGGGCGGGCTATGGGTGGAAGGCAGCCAAGCCGTTCAAGGGGCATGCGAGTTTTCATGCGCCGGAATGGCTTTCGACCTTTCGCCGCCTGCGCGACATTGCGCAAAGCTATCTCGACAAGCTGGCGGTGGACGACCTGCAAAGCTTTGTGAACGTCAGCGCCGCAGAGACATTTGAGGAGCGCGGCGAAAAGGGTGATCCGGATGGGCTGATGGCCCGCGCCGAGGAATATCCCGCGCAGGTGCCTATGGGCGGGCTGGTGCTGACGGCTGGCGTGGACATGCAGCAGGACCGGCTGGAGGTGGAAATCGTGGCGTGGGGCCATGGCGAGGAAAGCTGGTCGATTGATTATCAGGTTTTGTGGGGTGATCCCGACCAAGATGAAGTGTGGGACGATTTAGATGATTTACTGCTTCACACGACATGGAAGCATGAAAGTGGGGCAGACCTGAAAGTGTTGGGCGCTGGGTTCGATACCGGGGGCACGGGCGGCAATACCCAATCGGCCTATGAACAACTGCGCGCGCGACGGAGTAGGCGTATATTCGCGATGAAGGGCGTGGGCGGATGGGATAAGCCCATCGTTTCCGCGCCCAGCCGCAAGCAATCGGGGAAGTCCAAGCGCAAGGTCGACTTGTACAATGTTGGGTCCGATTGGGGAAAGTTGACGGTTATGCGTCGCTTGGCGTTGGAACGTGTGGGCGGCGGATATTGCCATTTTCCGTCTGATCGCGAGGCGGAATGGTATCAGCAGTTGACGGCCGAAAAATTGGTAACGCGCTATGTGAAGGGCTTTGCGGTGCGCGAGTGGCACAAGATCCGCGATCGTAACGAGGGGTTGGATTGCCGCGTCTATGCATTGGCGGCTTTGAAGATATTGAACCCATCCTTCCGCTCTCATGAACGCCGCTTGTTGGGGGCCCAGGCGGGCACGTTGGAGCGGCGCGCGCAGGAGCCGCCCCCCGCTGCCAATGACCAGACGCCGCCGCCCGCCAATGATGCGGCGGAAATCCCACAAGAGGAAGCGCCAAAGACAAAAGCCCAAAGTCGGCGGGAAATTCGGCCCCGTCGCATATTCAAACCCGCGAAGAGCGGAGGTGCGCGCGGCCATAGATGATGGGCGGACCGCGTGGCAGACATTGCGAAAATTCCTTGTGAAATAACGGCGGGCCTGACCTTCCATGTGGAAGTTGAAGCCCCCGATTACCCCGCCCAAGACTGGGTTCTTACGCTGTATTTGCGCGGGCCATCGCGGGCCGATGTGGCGCGGGATGGGGTGACAGGCCACTTTACCGCTTCACCCACCATCACGGCTGAATGGAAGCCGGGCCAATATTATTGGGCCATTCGCGCTGGCAAAGATGATGATGTGCGCGAATTGCAAAAGGGCGAATTGACCGTGCTGCCCGATATTGGCGCGGCCACGGGTGATTTTGACGGCCGCAGCCAAAATCAGCGCACGTTGGACGCCGTGACGGCGGTGATCGAGAAGCGGGCTTCGCTCGATCAGGAACGTTATCGCATCAACAATCGCGAGCTTTACCGGACGCCGATTGGTGATTTGCTGAAATTGCAGAGCCATTATCGCAAGCTGGTGGCGGCGGAGAAGCAGCGCGCATCAGGCAATCGTCAATGGGGCCGCAACATCAAGGTGATGCTGCCATGAACTGGAAGTTCTGGGAACGTGGCGGCGATGAACGCCAGCAGCGCGGTGTTTCGGCAGGGCGTCGTTTTATGGGGGCGATGCGGGGCGGGATGTTTTCCAGCGGCACAAAAGCGGCCGACAAGTGGCCGACTTTCCCGACCACACCCGACGCCTTCATTGCGCAAAGCTGGGTGACGCTGGTTTCGCGGAGCCGAGAGCAATGGTCGAACAATGATTATGCCAAGGGCTTTGTGCGCCTGATCCGACAGAATGTGATCGGGCCGCAAGGCGTGAAGATGCAGGCCAAGGTCAAGAATGCGCGCGGCAAGTTGGAACAGGCCACCAATGATGCGTTGGAGGCCGACTTTGCCGATTGGGGAAAGAAGGGCCATTGCGATGTCACCGGCAAACTGAGCTGGCGCGATTGCCAATGTTTGGCCGCAGAAACATTGGCCCGTGACGGCGAATTCATCGTGCAGTTGGTTTTTGGTGATGATGCCGGGCCGCATGGATTTGCATTGCAATTTATCGACCCGATGCGCCTGCCAGTGTGGCGCAAGGAAGATAGGGTGCGGGGCAGCACAAACTTCATTCGCCACGGCATAGAATTCAACAAGTGGGGCAGGCCCGTTGCTTATCACTTCACCAGCGATCTGATTGGTTCGCCGGAATATTATAACGTCGGCGCCCAAGGGATGATCCGCATTGCGGCGGAGCATATCATCCATGAATTTATCCCTGAAATGGTGGGGATGAAGCGTGGCATACCGTGGCTGGGGACCAGCTTGCAGCGCCTGCGCAACTTGAATTTGTTTGAGGAAGCGGCGCTGCAAAACGCGCGGGCCAGCGCCATCCACATGGGTTTCATCACATATAAGGAAGGCACAGGGCCTGTTCCCGAAGATGGCGACGATAGCCCCCTGAATTTTGATTTTGATCATATGTCCTTCCGCGAAACACCGGAAGGCGCGGAAGTGACGCCATGGAAGGGTGCCTTCCCTGACGCGGAAACCGCCAGTTTCACGAAAACACAATTGCGCGGCGCGTCCACCGGCATGGGTGTGCCTTACAATGAACTCGCCAACGATCTGGAAAATGTGAACTTTTCCAGCATCCGGCAGAACACGCTGGATAGCCGCGAACATTATATGGAGCTGCAGGAGTTTCTGATCGAAGCCTTTGTGGCCCCTGTTCGGGCGGCCCATCTGAAATGGCGATTGCTGGGCGGCAAGATCAAGGTGGGCAGCAAGGTGTTGGGGGCTGACCGCCTGCAACAATTATCTGCCGTGACCTTTCAGCCCCGCCGCTGGACGTGGATTGACCCCAATGCCGATGTGAAGGGCAAGCTGGAGGAAGTGCGCGGCGGTTTGGCCGATCCGTCGGATGTTATCCGCGAACAGGGCCGCGACCCTGACACTGTGTTCGAAGGCATCGCCGCCAGCATCGCAGCCATGAAAGCGGCGGGCATCCCCGAAAAATATATCGACCAATTCATGCAAGGCAAAATCGCTGGGAACATGAAGAATGACGATACGGACAAGGAAACGAAAAATGATGCGTGACCAAGACCTGCGCACCCGCGAAAACGGCCGCGCCATCGACCCCAGTGCCAACGGTTTTGACCGCAGCGGGGCGCAAAAGACCATCGAGCAGCGGCTGAAAGAAATTGGTGATCGGGGTAATCTGACCCGCGAGGCAGAGGTCGGCGTCGTCGACATGGCGGCGCGCACCGTGGAGCTGAGCTTTTCCAGCGAAACGGAATCGGTCGAACGTTGGTTCGGCATCGAAATCTTGGGCCATGATGCTGAGGAAGTGGACCTAAGCCGCCTGAACAATGCTGCGCCGCTGCTGTGGATGCACAATTGGCGCGATCAGCGCGGGGTGGTGGAAAACGCCCGCATCGACGGTGACAAGGTCGGCCGCGCGGTGGTGCGCCTGAGCCGCTCGAAAGAGGGCGAGCAACTGCTGCAAGATATCAACGACAAGATCATCACCAAGGTGTCCGTTGGGTACAGCATTCAGGGTTTGCGGCTGATTGAGGAACGCGACGACGTGCCGGTTTACCGCATAAACCACTGGACCCCCATGGAAATTAGCATGGTTTCCGTGCCCGCTGACGACACGGTCGGCGTGGGCCGCACGGCGGAAATCCCACAAGAGGAAGTGACCGAGCCGACGCGCGACAAAGAGCCTGTTGAAGGTTTGGCGACCCGTGCGGGTCATAACAACGAGGTCACTATGTTAGAAAAAATCACCCGCGACGGCAGTGGCAACTTGGTCCGCGCCAAGGTCGATGAAAATGGCAAGATCGTGGAAGTCATCGAAGTGCTGGAAAAGGCCGGTCAGGATGTGACCGCTGCCCGCGCGGCTGGCGGTGCCGATGAGCGCAGCCGGGTTAATGCCATCAGCAAGATGGGCAATGATTATGGCCGCACAGAACTGGCGTTGGAACATATCCGCGACGGCAAGTCGGCAGAAGCGTTTCAGCAGGCTTTGCTTGGCGAATTTGCCGCCGAGCGCGCGAAGGCACAATCTCTTGACGGCAATGGTGGCGGTGAAGGCATCGGCCTGACCGACAAGGAAAAGCGCCAATATTCGCTGCTGAATGTCGTGCGCGCTTTGGCCAATCCGCAGGATCGTGCCGCGCAAGACGCCGCGAAATTCGAAATCGAATGCAGCGCAGAGGCCCAGCGCCAAAGTGGTCGGGAAGCCAAGGGCATCCTGATCCCTTCGGACATTCTGGACAGCCGAGCATTTAACGCGGGCGGCATGGCCAACACGCCGACCGGCGCGGCAACCGGTGCCAATTTGGTGGCGACCGACTTCTTGGCCGGTTCTTTCATCGAAATGCTGCGCAACCGCACCGCCATCATGCAATTGGGCACGACAATGTCCGGCTTGGTGGGCGATGTGGAAATTCCGAAGCAAACGGGTGGCGCAACGGCTTACTGGGTCGGGGAAGGTGACGACGCCACCGAAGGCGCGCCGACCATAGGTCAGATCAAGCTGAGCCCCAAGACGGTGGCAGCCTATACCGACATCAGCCGCAAGTTGCTGCGCCAGTCCACGCCGGACGCCGAGGGCATTGTGGTGAATGACTTGAACCGCGCCTTGGCCTTGGCCATCGACAGCGCCGGTTGGTATGGCAGTGGCACCAACGATGAGCCCATGGGCATCAAAAATTACACGGGCATCAACGCGGTCGATTTTGCGACCCAAGGCAAGCCCACATTCGCCGAATTGGTGGCCATGGAAACCGCCGTTGCCAGTGACAATGCCGATTTGGGCAGCTTGGCCTATGCCCTGAGCGCGGCAACGCGCGGTTGGTTGAAGACAACGCCGAAGTTCGGGACCGGCACGGAATCTACCATTTGGGAAGCTGGCAACACGGTGAACGGATACCGCACCGAAGTGTCTAACCAGATCAACAGCAATGACGTCTTTTACGGCAATTTTGCTGATTTGATCATCGCCATGTGGGGCGGCTTGGATTTGACGGTGGACCCATATTCCTTGTCCAAATCTGGCGGTCTGCGCCTTGTTGTTTTCCAAGATGTGGACTTCGTTCTGCGCCGTGTGGAAAGCATTTGCTGGGGCAGCCACCTCGTCTCGTAACTAAATGCAGCGCCCCTTCGGGGGCGTTCTTTTCTGGGGTGTCCCATGAATAATCGGATCGTAAATTATGTGGCGCTGAAAGCCTTTGGCTTTGAAGGCGAAATGGCCACGAAGGACACGTTGTTGCAACTGTCGGACAGTGAGGCAAGGCCGCTGTTGTATCGCGGACTGATCCGCGTGGCGACAGACGAAGATTTGGCGGATTTCGAGCAAGATGCGGAATTGCAGGCGATGCTTGCCGCCGAAGCCGAAGCCGAAGCCGCCGCCGCTGCCGAAGCCGCTGCCGCTGAAGCCGCTGCCGCCGCCAAGCCCGCAAGAAATGGAAAGGCGAAGTGATGCAAAAGACCACGGCAATCTCGCTGGCCGCCGCTGCGGCTATCACCGCCACCGGCAGTGGCACGGGGGTTGATATTTCGGGTTACACCGGCATCGCCAAGCTGATCTTGAATGCTTCGGCCACGGGCGGGGCAGGGCAAACGCTGGATGTGAAAATCCAGCACAGCAATGACAACAGCAGTTGGGCCGACGCAGGCATCGCCTTTGCCCAAGTGACTAACACCAGCGCGTCCTTTCAATCCCAGAATGTGAATGTCGACGGGCTGCGCAAATATATCCGCGTCGTCGACACCTTGGCTGGGGCATCGCCCACGGCAACGCGCAGCGTGGCCATGGTGGGGCAAAAGGCCATTAGCTGATGCCCAGCCCCGCATGGGAAGACCTGGGCGCGTTTTTGCAACTCGACAGCGCGGGCGGCTTTGCCACAACGGCACAGTTGGTCCGCGCTTCGTCGTCTGCGCCCGTCACCATCACCGGCATATTCGACGAAGCCTATTTGGGCACAGAGATTGGCGAATTTGACATGGACAGCAGCCGCCCGCGCTTTCAGGGCGCAGAGGCGGATCTAGCCGGCATCTTGCGCGGCGACATTTTGACCATCCACGGCAAAAGCTATGAAGCGATGACCGGCACCCAATGCACGGGCGATGGGTGGGCCGTGGTTGAATTGGAATTGGTCGAGCGATGATCCATTTCGATATCGATGGTTCACAAATTGAGGCTCTGCGGGTCGAGCTTGGCCTGACAGAGAAGCAGACGAAATTTGCGCTGGGCCGCGCGTTACGCCGCACATCGGCCACATTAAAACGCCAATCGGAACGGGGTCTGAAATCCAAGCTGGATGTGAAAAAGCTGGCCTATCTGCGTCGCCGTCTGCGCATGTCGCGTTTGAAAAATGGCAATTTCGAAGGGGCGCGTTTGTGGTTCGGTGCCAATGACATGCCTGTGTCCGCCCTGCGTGGCCGCCTGAGTAAAACCGCCACCGGCGCCAGCTTTTCCGGCAAAGCGGGCAATCATGAATTTGCGGGCGGCTTCATCCGCAAAAGCCGCCGTGGCTGGGGCCGCACCATCTTTGTCCGCAAGGGCAAGGCGCGCCACCCACTGCGCGAAGCATCGGCACCGGTGAAAGATGAAATGGATATCTTCATCGAAGACGAAGTCTTTGCCGAATGGGACGCCATTTTCTGGAACCACTTCCGCCGCGATATGGAAGGGCGGGCCATGGGCTTTGGGAACAAGGATTATCGCTGATGAATGTTGATGCTGGCACCACCATCACCGCGCTGCATACCGCCATACAGGCGACAATCAAAGCCCGCTTGCCGTGGCTGAAAACGGTCGATCATTACCCCGAAGACCGCACCCCGCCCAAGCCCAGCCAAATGCCCGCGCTGTTCTTTGAACTGGTGGAAACCGAACCGGCGGACATGGAAGACCCCGGCACCGGCCAACTGGCCCAAAATGCTTTGTTCGAAGCCTTTATCTTTATGGATTACAAACAGGGGGGCAAAAAGGCCAAGCTGGAAATCCGCGAACGCGCCGCCGAATTTGCTCTGCTGGCCCATCAACAACGCTGGGGCGGGCGGTGCGAGGCGGCGCACAGCATCGCCATGCACCCCGACGATAGCGACCCAGAAATGGACAAATATGAAATCTGGCGAGTGGAATGGCAGCAGGTGATTTATCTGGGCACCAGCATTTGGACCGACACAGGCAACACGCCCGATGAACCCATGTGGTCTGAACATCCCGCAACGGGCGCGGCGCATGGCGACGATTATCAGCCGGTGATGCCATGAGCCAAGATATGGAACATCTGTTGGCGCAATCGGAGGCTGAACGGCGGCTGGACAATATGCTGCGTATCGGTCGGGTGATAGAGGTGGACGTGCCCGCGCGCCGCGCCCGCTTGGCCGTTGGCGGGCTGGAAACGGATTGGTTGCCTTGGGCGGTCGCGCGGGCAGGGGACAGCATCACCGCCAGCGCGCCCACGGTGAACGAGCAGCGGCTGTTGCTGTCCCCCTATGGCGACACAAGCCAAGGCGTGATTGGACCAGCCATTTATCAGGATGCTTATGACGCCCCGACCGACGAAGCGGCAGAGGATGTGATCCGGTTCAAGGATGGCACGATCATGAAATATCATGCCGACCATCATAGTCTGACGTTGGATATATTGGCGGGCGGAACGGTGACGATCAACTGCGCCACCGCCACCATCACCGCCGAAGATAGCGTAACCATCGACAGCCCCGAAACCACCGTCAGCGGCAATCTGACGGTGGGTGGTGATTTAGCGGTGGACGGTGGCAGTGTGACCCACGGCGGTACCAACATTGGCAAGACGCACAAACATGGCGGCGTGGAAAGTGGTGTCAGCCAGACGGGTGGGCCTAGTTGATCGAATGCGAGCGTTATGCCAAATGCCACCGCATCAGCCGTCACCCACATTCTCCATTACAGAAGCTCTATTGTCTTAGTAAATCACGCGGACAACTTAAACCTTGTCTTGTGCAGTATTCTTCGATCCCTTTTTCTTCGAGTGAGCGGCTGTCACCACCGAAAATGCTGACCCACATGAGGACACCCAAAACGATAAGAAAAAAGCACCCGCCAAGCGTTGCTAGGTTTTCCTTTTGCTTATATTCAGCCGTTATCTGTTTTGTACGTTTAGTTACTTCTTGTTGCTGCCTTTCTAACTTAGCCCATTGTGCCTGATTTTGTTTATAGGCAGGTGACGCTTTCCAGGCTCGTTCGTATTCATCTTCGCGAGCCTTTTTTTCCTCTTGTTCTTCTGTAGTTAGAGGCCAAACACCATTTGATTCTGCCCACGTTTGAATACCATCAGCTCGGATGAAGAATTTGTTTGAAAATTCTTCTAAAATTTCGTGACGGTTCTCCGTTGTCCCAAAGAGTAAGAACTTGTCGCGCATAACTTGCGCTTCGTCGGCTTTGATGTCCCAGACACGCCACTTGACTGCTTTGATATAAACGCCAGCCTTAACAAGGTGATGACGAATACTAGCTTCCTTAAGACCATGCGTCTGGGCCAGTTCAGCTACAATAGCCTTCGAATTTTCAACGTTCGGTGATTTCGATAAATAGTCAGCGATCAATTTTTGTTTTTCTGCTTCATCCACAGTTGGTCACCTTCCCCCACAATTATCGAATTTTAATTTAAAAGATGGTGAGTAGTTAATCAACTGAATCCCACTCCAAAGTCTTGCGTCGGTGCTTTCCACTACAGCACATGTCATGAGCATCGTGTGGTATCTATTGCAGGCGATTATGTAATTCAAAGAGGCAAGGGCATCCAAAAATATAACGACGCCAACATAACGAGATCAGTCCACGCACCGGAAATCCCACAAGAGGAACCACCGCGCCAACCCTGTCACACCCACTTCATGCAAGGAATGAACGTCAGCACAGGCAAGCCGCTGGATGGCATGGAGCATCTGCGCCAATCGGTGCGCGATATTCTCACCACGCCCATCGGCAGCCGCGTTATGCGCCGCGATTATGGGTCGCGCTTGTTTGACCTGATCGACCGACCGCTAAACCCATCCACCATCACCAAAATATATGCAGCGACAGTCGAGGCTTTGGGCCGCTGGGAACCGCGCCTGCATGTCACACGGGTTCAGGCCACATCGGGCAGCCCCGGTCAGGTGGTTTTGTCGATTGAGGGGCAATATCGGCCGGACGGCGCCAATGTCCGCATCAATGGAGTGGAGGTTGTCCGATGACCGGCGTTTATTCTCAGGTCGATCTGTCGCAATTGCTGCCGCCACCGGTGCTGGAACCGCTGGATTTTGAAACCATCGTCCAACAAATGGTCGATGATTTACAGGCCCGCTCCCCTGAATTTTCCGCGTTGGTGGAATCCGATCCGGCCATGAAGCTGATACAGGTTTTCGCCTATCGCGAATTGGGCATGCGCAACCGCGTTAATGCAGCGGCCAAGGCGGTGACGCTGGCCTTGGCGGTGGGGGCGGATTTGGACCATATCGCCGCCCGATTTGGGGTGGCGCGCTTGGTTGTCTTGCCCGCTGACCCCGACGCCATCCCCCCGACGGCGGCGGTTATGGAAAGCGATGTCGATTTTCGCCAACGCATCCCCCTGTCGCTGGAAGGATATACCAGCGCGGGCAGCGAGGGGGCCTATGTGTTCCACGCCCTGACCGCGTCGGGGCAGGTCAAGGACGTGTCCGCTGTGTCGCCCGACCCCGGCGATGTGACGGTTTATATTCTGTCGCGCGTCGGCAATGGCGCGGCCGATGTGGATTTGGTCGACAAAGTCACCGCCGCCCTGAACGACCAGCATGTCCGGCCCATGACCGACCATCTGACCGTCTTGTCCGCCAGCATTACCGATTATGAGGTAGAGGCGGTGCTGCACATCTTGCCCGGGCCGGATGCCCAAGTGGTGCTGGCCGCCGCGCAGGCTGCGCTGGATGATTTTGTGCGGACCCAGCACCGCATGGGTTGCGACATCAACCTGTCCGGCATTTACGCCGCGCTGCACCAGCCGGGGGTTCATCTGGTCGAGCTGGTCGAACCGAGCGCCAATTTGGAAATCACGTCCGGCGAAGCGGCCTATTGCACCGACATCCGCCTGAGCACACAGATTTTGTCCGGTGTCTGACCTGCTGCCCCCCAATGCGACGCCGCAAGAACGGGCGTTAGCGGAACTGTCGCTGCGCATCGACGCGCTGCCCACGCCGCTGCGCGATATTTGGAACGAAGACATCTGCCCCGAAAAATGGCTGCCGTGGCTGGCATCGGCATTCAGCGTGGATGAATGGGTCAGCGGGTGGAGCGATGAGCAACAGCGCGCCTTTATCAAATCCAGCGTGACCGTGCACCGAATGAAAGGCACGATCGGCGCGGTGCGCGATGCGTTGGCCGCGCTGAATATCGATGTGCAAATCCAAGAATGGCACCGCCAAACCCCCATAGGCGCGCCTTATACATTCAAAATGTTCATGGGCGTGGGCCAAAGCGGCATCACCGAAGCGGCGCAAATCGGCCTGTTCGAAGTGTTGGGCCGCACCAAAAACCTGCGGTCGCATTTGTCGGGTTTGGAAATCACCGTCACCAGCAACACCGCCTTGTTCATGGCGGGGGCATCGGTGGTTGGCAGCATCATCGAAGTGAGTAATTACCAATGGCCGCAAATGGCGATCCACGAAGATCGCATCATTTTGTGAAGCCGAATATTGCGACGGGGAAGGCATAATGGAATTAAAGAATTTCTGGATCACCGCCGCCAATGGCGCCGCCGTGGCCAACCCCACGGCCACTGTTTATTTGCCGAACAGCGAAACACTGGCCACGGGATTGGTGGACAAAGACGGCGCGGCGCTGACCAATCCGTTCAACGGCAATGATCGCGGCCATGTGCAATTCGCCGCGCCCGATGGCCGATATGATTTGAAAATCGTCGGCGGCGGGCGGGAATATATTCAGCGGATCGCGTTCAGCGAGGGGGCTGCGACCAGTTTCGCGCAAGTGGTAAACAAGACAGAGAATTATGCTTTGGCCGCTGCCGATGTAGGCGCATACATCCGCATCGGCGGGGGCGGTGCTGTGTCCATTACAGTCGCACCAAACGCTACGTTGGCTTTACCGAGCAATGGCGAATGGCATTTCCGCGCAACCGGCGATGTGGAGTTCGCACCAGCAAGCGGTGTGACGGTCAATCCGCCACATGGTGGCACGCTTACGATGGCATCAGGCATGACGGTCACGCTCAAACGGGTGGCAGCAGATGTTTTTGATCTGCTCGGCCAGACGGTGGCGGAATGATGGCGGGTATTTTGGCGCAGCAAATGCGCCGAGCGGGCGGTGCGCCCACTTCGCCAAACCTGATCGTGAACCCCAACGGTGATGACGGCATTGTGGGTTGGGATGCAGAACTGGGCACCGCGTTCACGACACGCGTGGGTGATGTTGATGCCGGTCAGCACAATTTCTTCTTTGGGAATACGGGATCGCTTGCATTAAAGACGCTGCGTCAACGTCAAATCGTGAATGTTCCGACTGAGTATCAGTCCATGATGGGGCAGGGGACGATAAATTTCTCATTTGATTATCGGACCACTACAAAGACTGTGGTCGATTACGGGATCGCAACTCTTCGGTGTCATTCAGGTGTTGATGGGAGCGGCGATGTTTTAGCGATAATCTGGTCGGATGATCTCAAGTCAGCCGGAGCCAAGGCCTCATACACGCTAGCCGTACCAGCACCGCTGGGGACTAGATCAATAACAGTCGCAATATCGTGCCGTCAGTTAGATGGGCTTAATGCCGATTTTTATTTTCGCAATGTATCCGTTACCATTTCTCCGTCAGCGGGACAATGCGTCCCGATCTTTGCTTGGAATATTCCCGCCGAACTTGGGTGGACTGTCACGGCGGGCAACATCACGGGAAGCACAACCACTTCGACAACCAGTGAATTTTCTGGGATATTTGCTGTACCGTCGGCTTGGGGAGGTTCCCAAGCGAACCTAGCTTATCACAGGGACATCGTTCTAACTCCGGCTGCGTTGGCGTTAGTCGCGTCTAGTAATGCGGTAGCGCGTTTAAACTTAATCAATTGGCGAAATAACAGCTCTGACAAGAGCCGGTCCTATGTGCAATTTTTGGGTGCAGGCGATGTAGTGCTGGGCGCCGTAGAAGACGCGGCTACGCCTCGGCCATGGCTACAGTCGCCAACGCGCCAGCGGCACAACGCCAGTGTGCCCATGGGAACCGTTAAGTTCCGCGTCGGACACCAATTCGCGCGTAGTGATGGGACGGTTGATGACGCAATAGTTGCACAGTTCAGTGCTACATTAGAGGTGTTGCCTTAGCTCGCTGCAGGGGCATTTTGGGGTGCTGCATTCTTGCCGCCACCCCTCTATGCCAACCGATCGCCACGAGTGCCACCAACGCCCCAGCGATCACGTCGATTAAATAGTGAGCCCCCGCAACAGGTGTGGAGAAAATCATAATGAGATTAACGAGTATCGACGTGGGAAAGATAACGGAATTGTGCCTTGTGCAATACATACACACCATGCCCATGGCTGTATGAAATGAAGGAAATGTTGTCAGTCCCGGAAGTGAGTTAGTGTCTATGATAATCGGCAAGCCTGATCGCAGGGCACGCAAATGCTCGATATGATAGCTGCCACCTGTGGGATTAAACGTCCTAAACTCAGACAGGTCAGGCGCGTAATATATCGCGGCAGCCTCGGCTGGGAAAAAGCTGCCAATGATCGAGCAAGCCATCGCGGTGACAGCGAACAGAGTGATGAACTCATTGACAACGGCCCGATTGGACAGGTTGAAGGCGAAAATTAGAATAAAAAATGCGGAAGTGTAGGCGCTCAAGCCCCAGTAGGTTAAGCGAAAGGCTGTCAGTAGTATGGGCTGTCGGTCAATAAAGTGAGCGTAGGATAGCCAATCAAAGCCGAATAACGCATCCCAAGACGCCAGCGTAGCATCCGCCAACGGAACGTCATTAATCATAATGAGATGGTTGAAAATTCGAAGCAATGGCCAGGCCGCGACAAGGTAGGCAGTCGCCTCCAGCAATAAAGACACTGTCGCAAAGCGCCTGCAAAGAAATGACAATAGAATCAGAAAAAGGAACATGGTGGCGTGGCCTGCCAAGGTTTGACCATTCCCTTTTGCAAAACTTATGTCTTTTATATATAAAATAACAATTATGTATAATAATACTGATATTAGTAAAGCCCAAGGAAATTTGCCAATGCCAATATAGCTATCGATTTCTCTGTTCATACTCTGCAGTTAATCATCCGTTTCATATTTATAAACTGTTAATTTAATTTGAACCGGTTGGCATGAGGTGTCAGGTAACCGGAAATCCCACAAGAGGAAACAGCCCCTTCGCCGCGCCATTATCTGGCCAGCGAAGGGGTTTTTCATGGCTGATTTTCAAACGATCCACACGGCGCTGGGTTTGGCCGCTATTTCGGCGGCGGTGGCGGCGGGGACGGCGATTAACCTGACCCATATGGGCGTGGGCGACGGCAACGGCATGGCCGTGGAACTGTCCGAAGGCCAAACGGCGCTGGTCCGTGAAACATATCGCGGCGCCGTGAACCGCGTCTATCAATCGCCCGAACATGGCGGGGCCTTTGTGGCGGAATTTGTTGTGCCTGCGTCCGCTGGCGGCTTTACCATGCGCGAATTGGGCATTTACACCGCCGATGGCAGTTTGTTCGCCGTCGGCAATCTGCCCGATACTTATAAACCAGCGGCGGGGTCGGGGGCATTTTCTGACGCCGTGCTGCGCATGGTGTTTCGCGTGTCCAACGCCGAAATCGTCACATTGGTGGTGGACCCCAATGTGGCCGTGGCGACCCAGCAATGGGTGACCAACAATATCACCATCGGTTGGATGTTGCCGGGGGGCACGACGGGACAATATCTGCGCAAAAAATCCAACGCCGACGGCGACACCGAATGGGATGATGCGTTGGAAGTCACGGCGCATGTCGACACGATCGAGGAACATCAAACATTGGCCGCCAGCCAAACCGTGGTGAACTTGGTCCAATGCACGACACGCGGGCTGGCCATCTATATCGACGGGGTGCGGCTGGCCAACAACGAATGGACGCCGGATGGCAGCGATGATGCCAAGCTGACCTTGGGCACCAGCTATGCGGCGGGCACCATATTGATCGCGGTGCAAAACGAACCATCGGGGGCCAGCGGCGCGCCGTTGGAACGCAGCAAGAACCTGTCGGACGTGCCCGATAAAGCGGCAGCGCGCACAAATTTGGGCGTGATGAGCGCCGAGGATACGGCCAAGCTGGTGCCGGTGGGCACCCTTATCTATGTGGACGACACCGTGGCCCCGCCCGGATATTTGAAACGCAATGGGGCCAACATCAGCCGCACAACCTATGCCGCCTTATTTGCCAAATTGGGCACGCGCCACAGTGCGGGGGACGGCGTCACCACATTTGGTGTGGGCGATGATCGCGGCGAATTTCTGCGTGGGTGGGACGATGGGCGCGGGGTGGACGTGGGCCGCGCGCTGGCCAGTGCCCAAGGCGACGCCATTCGGAACATCACCGGCACATTCGACAGCAACACCAATGACGGCGACGCCAATAAAACAGGGGCCTTTGCGCGCCAATCGTCGGGCAGCACGGGCGCGGACGGCAAATCGGGCGGGGGCGTGGTCAGCTTTTCCGCGGCGCGCGTTGTGCCCACCGCCAATGAAAACCGGCCGCGTAACAAGGCCTATTTGGTCTGCATCAAATATTAAAATTAAGGGAGCAAGCGCATGGCATCCAAGCCAGCCTATCAATGCGATCATGCCGGATTATTCGTCGGCACCACCGAAGCGGACGAAAGCCCGCTGGAACCCGATGTGTGGCATGTTCCGGCCGGATGCACGCTGACCCCGCCGCCCGACACATGGCCAGATAACAAATGGCCGCGCTGGACGGGCAGCCGCTGGGATTTGGTCAATCGTCCCAAGCCCAAGGCAGAACCCAGCGCCACCGAAAAAATGGCGGCATTTCTGCGCGACAACCCCGACGTTGCGGCGCTGATTGATGCCGCCGCCAACACTGCCCCGAACACCGCCAACCCAGCGGAAATCCCACAAGAGGAAAGCAGCGACTGACCCCGCCATGGTTGCGTCCAATATTTCGCAACGCAACCGCGGGGACCAGCATGGCTGATATATTTTTTCACGGCGTCGAGGTGCAAGAGGTTACCTCTGGCGCACGGCCCGTTCAAACCATTCGCACATCGGTTATCGGGCTGGTCGGCACGGCCCCCAATGCCACGCCGGACACCAAGGCTGTTTTGGACCTTGGCACGGCGGCCGCCAACAACGGCCTGCGCCTGACATCGAAACTGGTGGGCGTGCTGGGCAATGACATTGCGGTGGAACTGGTCAATCCGGCCGGAAACAGCCAAAGCCTGTCCGTGGATGTGGTCGGTAAAACCATCACCATCAGCCTCGCCACCAGCAGCGCGGGGGCCATCACCACCACCGCAACGACCCTGAAAGCGGCGATAGAGGCAGATGCTGACGCCCACGCACTGGTCGGCATTACGGCCATTGGGGCCAGCACAGGGGCGGGCGTTGTCGCCGCTGCCGCGGCGCAGGCGCTGACAGGTGGGGTCAACGAACCCTTTCCCCTGAATACCCCCATTGAAATTATGGGCCGCCGTCCGGCTGGGCTGGGCAGCACCGGCACCATCCCCGACGCGCTGGATGATATTTTCATGCAGGCGGGGGCCGTGGTGGTGGTGATCCGCGTGGCCCCCGGTGCAGACGATGCCGCCACCACGGCCAACGTCATCGGCGGCATCAATGACGTGACCGGCGGTTATGAAGGGGTTCACGCATTGTTGGGCGCGGAAAGCCAGCTTGGCCTGCGCCCCCGCATTTTGATTGCCCCAGGCTTTACCCACCAACGGGCCGACAACGCCGCGAACATGGTGGTCGACGCCCTGTTGACGGTCGCGCACCGCCTGCGCGGTATCGCGCTGATCGACGGCCCGAACAGCACAGATGCCGAAGCGCGCGCCGCCGCCAAAGATCATGACAACAGCCGTGCCTATCTGATCGACCCATGGTTGCTGCGCCCCGACGACAATGGCGTGGTCATCGCCCGCCCGCCCAGCGCGGCGGCGGCTGGCCTGATCGCACAGGTCGATAATGACGAAGGCTGGTGGGTGTCGCCATCCAACCATGTGGTTTCCGGCTTTTCCGGTCTGTCGCGTCCCGTCGATTATACGACTGGCGATGCCAACAGCCGCGCCAATTTGCTGAACGAAGCCAATGTCACCACCTTCATTCGCGAAGGCGGGGGGCTGCGCCTGTGGGGCAACCGCACCTTGTCCAGCGACCCGAAATGGGCGTTCATCACCCGCCGCCGCATTGCCGATGCCATCAACGAAAGCATCCAGCGCGCCCATTTATGGGCCGTCGATCGCAACATCACGCGCACTTATGTCGAGGATGTGACGGAAAGCGTGAACGCCTATCTGCGCCAGATCACCGCGCTGGGCGCGATTTTGGGCGGCGATTGCTGGGCGGACGGGGAATTGAACACGCCAGCCGCTTATGCGCAGGGCAAGATATTCTTCAACTATCGCTTCACCGACGCATCGCCCGCCGAACATGTCATCTTCCGCAGCCATGTGGTGGATGACTTCGTCGCCGACCTGTTTGATTAAGGAACCTGACCATGGCTGCAAAGGCTGTTCTGAAATACATTAATTTGTTCGTCGATGGTCGCGGCCACGCGGGCCAGATCGAAGAATTTACGCCGCCCAAATTCGTCATGAAAATGGAAGAGTTTCGGGCTGGCGGCATGGATGCCCCCACCGACATTCCGTTTGGGATGGAAAAGCTGGAAGCGGATTTCAGCCTGATCAGCTATGACCGCCATGTTCTGACGGCCTTTGGTCTGGTGACCGGCGCTATCCTGCCTTTCCAAGCGCGCACATCGTTGGAAGACCATGACGGAACCATCACCAGCGTCATTCACCACATGCGCGGCCGGATCCGCGAAATTGACACAGGCACCCTCAAGGCAGGCGACAAACCGTCGATGAAGGTCAGCCTGTCGCTGGATTATTACAAGCTGGTCCACGGTGCCACCACGGTTCACGAAATCGACCCGCACAACATGCTGCGTATCGTCAACGGCGTCGACCAACTGGCCGAACATCGCCGCGCGCTGGGTATGTAACCACAACCCGTTCCTCCCAAACTTGGGGGAGGACTGCGATCCTCCCCCAGTTTTTTTGATTTGAAAGTGCAAAAATGACTGACACAACCCCCAAGTGGCTGGCGCATGACGAAACGGCCGGCACGGTAACCATCACGTTGTCGCGCCCCTTTGTCGTTGACGGACAGGAACGGGCCGCATTGAAAATGCGCGAGCCAACCGTCGCCGATCAAAAGGTCGCCGCGACCGCGGGCTCCTCTATTGCTTCGGAACTTCGCCTGTTTGCCAATTTGCTGGAACTGACGGAGGCGGACATCGAACGAATGCGTCTGCGCGATTATACGCGCGTGCAGGCGGCATATCGCAGTTTTATCGACTGACCAGTGAGGATGTGCGGCACGGCGCTTTGGCGCTGGCGTCGCACACTGGCTGGTCAGAACGCGAAATCATGTCGATGACAACCAGCCGCTTTCTTTGGTGGCTGGATGGGCTGCCAAAGGATTAAATATGGCCAACCAGCGCCTGAACGCGATTATCACCATCGGCGGGGCTGTCACGGGCAGCCTGAAATCGGCGCTGGGCAGCACCCAAAGCAAGCTGAAAAGCCTTGGTTCCACAATTCGCGATCTCGAGAAAAAGCAAAAGGCACTGGGGCAACAATTGGAAGCGCCCATGGGCCGCAATGTCCGCTTGTTGCGCCAAGAGTATAACAAAGTTGGCGATGCCATTGATCGCGTTCGGAAAAAGCAGCAGAAGATAACCAGTGCCCACGAAGGTATGGGCAAGGGCAAAGCGATGATGGCCAGCGGCGCTACAGGCATCGGCATCGTTGGGGCTATCGCGTCTGCCGGAATTTTTCCTGTCGTTCAGGCCGCGCAATTTGAAACGGCCATGCTGGGGGTTGCCAAACAGGTTGAAGGTGCGCGGGACGATAACGGCAAGCTGACCCAAGTTTATTACGACATGGCCAAGCAGGTGCAAATGCTGGGCCGAGAAATGCCCATTGCGACCAATGAAATCGCAGAGATGGTGGCCGAAGGCGCGAAGATGGGCGTTGCCAAGGAACATCTGATTGATTTCACGCGCACGGCGGGAACGATGGCTGCCGCATTTGAATTGCCCGCTGGCGAGTTGGCCGAAAGCATGGGCAAAATCGCCAATCTTTATAAAATCCCAATCCCTGCCATCGGCGATCTGGCTGATAAGATTAACTGGCTGGATGATAATGCGATGTCCACGGGCAGCGATATCATCGACTTCCTGACCCGCACCGGCAGTTCCGCAGGGATGGTGAAGATCACAGGCGGCCAGATGGCGGCGTTGGGTAGCACGTTGCTGACGCTCGGTGAGGCAGCCGAAACGGCTGGCACGGCAACCAATGCCATGTTTGGTAAACTAGCGGCAGCGGATAAAGGAACCAAGAAATTCCAAGGCGCGCTGGCCGAGCTGGGCCTGACCGCCAATGAAATCCAAACCGGTATGCAACAGGATGCCGAGGCCACGCTGATGAAGGTGATGGAGGCGGTCAACAAGCTGCCCGAAACCAAGCGAATGGGCGTGCTGATTGACATGTTCGGAATGGAGCATGCCGACACCGCAGGTAAGCTGGCGGGCAACACGGGGGAATACCGCAAGCAAATCGGCCTCGCGAACAGCAAAGATGCCAAAGGTTCGATGGGTAAAGAAGCCGACGCCCAAAACGCGACAGCGGGGGCACAGTGGACGATGTTCAAAAATCAGGTCGGCGAAGTTGCGGTCAATATCGGCAACATATTATTGCCTGCTGTCAATGCCGTGCTGCCCGTCGTTTCTGCTTTGGTCACGGGCGTTGCCGATTGGGTACGCGAAAACCCAAAACTCGCTACGACTATAGCCACGGTCGCCGGATCTGTGCTCGGTGCGGTGGGCGCTATGAACGCTGTAAAAATGGCGATTGGCGGTGTGAAATTTGCATTCAACGCGCTGAAATTGGTCACGGCCACTAACCCGTTGGGGCTAGCCTTTGTCATTCTGACGACAGCGGCTGTCCTGATTTATCAAAATTGGGAACCCATCAAAGCGTTCTTCCTCGATCTGTGGGAAGGCATCAAACATTATGCCGAGGTGGCGTGGACGTGGATTAAAGATAGTTTCTTGAACTACACGCCCCTTGGGAAGATCATCAAAAATTGGGAGCCTATTAAGGGATTTTTTACAGGCTTATTCAATGGAATAAAAGAAACTGTAAAAGTCGCCATTAATTGGATCATGGACAAGCTTACCAAGGTCGGTGACACGTGGCGCGAGATTAAGGGTGCCTTTGGCTTTGGCGATGGGGGCGCTGCCCCCGCTGCACCGGCCGGACGAAAACCGCCACCCATGCCGCGCATGGCGACAGGGCGGGGTGGCCGCACCGTTCAGGACAACAGTCAGACGACATGGAATGTCACAGCGCCAGCGGGCACCAATCCCACGGCATTTGCGCGCCAAGTTGCTGGCATGGCGACCAATGCGACGGCTGGCCGTCAAAACAGCCTGTTGTTCGATAGGCCGGGGGGATAATATATGGAAGGGCTGGAAATCGGCGCATCGGTGATGATGCATTTGGGCAGCTTTGAATTCGGCATATCCACCGCCGCCTATCAAGAATTGACCCGCAACGTCGCGCACCGCTGGGCGGAAAGCGAGCTGTTTGGTCAGCGCCCGTCGCTGCAATATCTGGGGCCGGGGGCGGAAACGGTCACGCTGCCCGGTGTGGTTTATCCCGAATATCGCGGTGGGCTGGGCCAGATTTTGGCGATGACGGAATTGGCAGGGCGCGGGGAATATTTGAACATGGTGTCGGGCCATGGCGATGCGCTGGGCCGCTGGGTGATTGAAACGGTCGAGGAAGTAAACAGCAACTTCGGCAAAGCGGGCGTCCCGCGCAAAATGGATTTCACCCTGTCACTGCGGCGCGCGCCCGATGCGACGGGGGCCATGGCGGGCAAGACGGCAACCGCCAAACCGCCCGCCAATGCGTCGGCGCTGTCCATTCCGGCCGATGCCACCACATCCGCGCAAAAAATGACGGGGCTGGCCAGCAATTTGTCGTCGGCGGCAGAGGGGCTGGGGGCTACGCTGAACAATGCCGGCCGATTGATTGAGCAACGCTTGGCCCCCATCACCGATCTGGCGCAAGACGCCATGGGCGGCGTGTCGCGGTCGCTGGCGGTGGTCGACGAACTGCGCCTGATGGCGGACCGTGCCTTGGCCAGCGTGGGGGCGCGCCCCTTGGCGTCCAATGTGCTTAATCAGGCGCAAAATATGGCCGCCCGCGCGTCGCAACTGGTGGCCCGCGCCGAAAGTGCGTCGGTGGTCATGCGCGATACCGGCCGCCAAATTGGGGAATTGTCCAGCGTGTCGGCCGATGGCCGCGCCGCGATGCGTGAAGCCCAGCGCGCCGCCGATGCCGCCACCACGCTGGCACGGCAAACGGCCATCGCAGCAGGCCGAATTTAGGGAAGGGGCCGCATGACCAGCAAATATACCAGCCGCGAAGGCGATATGGTGGACGCCATTGTGTGGGGCCAATATGGCCGCACCGATGGACAGATTGTGGAACAGGTGATGGACGCCAACCCTGTGTTGGCCGACCATGGCCCCGAATTGCCCGCAGGGGTGGTCATCACCTTGCCCGACGTCCAACAATCATCCAGCCAAAAGGCGTTGCGGTTATGGGATTAAAGCCAGAATATCGGCTGTCCGCCAACCAACGCGATATCACCGATATTATCCGTGATCGCTTTCAATCGCTCAGCTTTACCGACGAAGCGGGGCTGGCGGCGGATACGTTGACCGTCACCTTGGCCGACGACCGGCCAGACGAACCCATCGAAATTCCATCGACGGGCGCGGAACTGGAATTATTCTTGGGCTATGACGGGCAATTGGACCGCATGGGCCTGTTCGTTGTGGACGAAGTGGAATTGTCCGGTTGGCCGGGCATTATGACCATATCGGCCAAAGCTGCCCCCTTTGAAAAATCGACAGGCGGCAAAAACACACTGCAAAGCCAGAAAACCCGCAGTTGGAAACGGGGCACGACGCTGGGTGACATGGTCGCGAAAATTGCGGGCGATCATGGCTTGCAACCCGCCTGCGCCCCCAGCCTGCGCGGCATCAGCCTGCCGCATATCGACCAGTCGGACGAAAGCGACATGCACTTGTTGGTGCGGGTCGGTAAAAAATATGACGCGGTGGTCAAGCCCGCCGATGGCAAATTGGTGTTGGCCAAACATGGGGAAGGGAAAAGCGCCAGCGGCAAGGCCCTGTCACCCGTCACCGTGACCGGCGCGGAAACCACGGCCTATTCTCTGAAACTCAGCCGGAAAGAAGCGTCGGGCAAGGTGGTGGCCGCATGGCATGCGACCAAAAAAGCCAAGCGACAGGTGGTGGAAATGGGGGAGGGGGAACCGGTGCGCCGCATCCGCACCCAATTTTCGACGCGGGAACAAGCCGTGGCCGCCGTGCGCGCGGAATTGGACAAACGCCAGCGGGCAGAAGAAACCGTGACATTCGACGGACCCGGTCGCACCGATTTATTGGCAGAGGTGCCCCTGACCCTGTCCGGCTTTCGCGGCGGCGTGGACGGCAATTGGACCATCAAACGCGCCACCCACGCGCTGGATTCCACGGCCGGTTACACCACCAATGTCGAGGCAGAGAAAAGCAACGGCGGCGGCGATCATGCCCTGACGGAAAAAGAGGAATGATGTGATCTTGCCTGAACAGGGCGGGCGTTATCGGCTGGGTGCTCTGCTCCAGAGGCCGTCAGTCTGAAAATATGGCTGATTTTGACCGTCGAATCATACTCGAAATTGGCATCCCTGATATTCTGCAAACAGGGTTGAAAACGACTAATTTGAGCTGGAATTCACTTATTTGGGCGCCATTTCTTCACGCTGAAATAGTGATGATTTCATATTAAGTACCTGAAATGCGATAATGATATGAGGCTTAATCACGACCACCCTTGGTGGGAACCTTGTTTATCAAGGTGACATTCACATATTCATAGATATATATAAAACACTGACAAACGGCCTGATGCCCGAAAGGCAGACGGGATATAACGGTGAGGAGACCATAATGACAAAAGTATCTGGTTCCTGGTAACTGCCCTTGATAGCGGCGATAAAAAAATTCGCAATTAACCAACTTGAGCCCCGTTTTTACGGGGCTCTTTGGTTTACAGGGGGCTGTATTTTAATCGCTATCTTTTCGCTGGCGATTATGAACCGAGGGGGGTTCAAAGATGAAATAATATTCTTGGGAGCGCTATTGGCGATCGTTTTAACTACCATCGGGTGGATTTGGTCTGGTCGAATGACCATTCTGATGGTCCGCAAGACAAACGCTCTGTCACTTCTTGAACGTTTGTCCTCAAGCGATGTGAGCACACTGAAGGCCGTCGTCTATCCATATATAAACGATTACAATGAATATCAGAAGACAGATTGCGGTAATCGTCCGGCTATGCCCGAACGAGAAATCGAGCAATTGCTCAGCGTGTACGAGCAGGCGGCCGTTGCAATCGTGTATGGCGCCGTAAATCATGACATGATTAAGCAGGCGCAGATATTAGTGTTTAAACGTATATACTTGGGGCTTCGACACCATATTGATAAAACCCAAGAATCTGACTCAACTTATTACGAATATTTTGAGCGGTTAACGTGTACATGGCACCCAGACCTGCAGAAAAAGACAGCGAAATTTGCCGTTGATGGTAGTCTTTTTTCTCCACTAAGCGGCTCAGACGCCTAAGTTAAATTTCTAGGAACCCAGCTTCGCGCCATCGCGAAGTTGGGTTTTTTTGACAAGCAACTTATTACCGCCAATCGTTGCGGATGACGGCATGCCCTTCCTGCACCATCATATCGCCCACATCAGCGCCGCCCGCGGTGACGCGGCACAGGGTGCGGCGATATCTATCCTGCCCAGCACATATCATCTCGGCCGGTTGGTCCAAGATTTCACGTAACCGATCGCGAGCAGCTTCACCGGCCCGCACGTCACAAGCTTCGCGACGACAACGAGGGCTGCCCGCCACTTCGGGCGCGTCCATCGGTCCCGACGCTGCCACAAGGCGAACCTTGACCCCGTCACAGGTGCGGAAAGTGTCACCGTCATGGACGGACGAAATGCAGAGAGCGAGGGTTAATAGAATGGTCGGATGCTCCAAGGATAGGGACGGCTGAACCAGCCTAATCGGTCCACCACCCGATGCCCCAAAATCTTGATCGGATATGGCACCCAACCGGCCCAAAAAGGTTAGCCAAAGCATTTGGGACGCCGCAGTAATCCGTTGCGAGTTTGGGCCGGTTAGCCAAGGCTAGAATTTTGATAATAAACGAGTGTTCGAATCCAGCCCTGTCCACCACCCCGCGGGGCGTAACAACAAATGTTGTTACGCCCCGTTTTCATTGGAACGATAGGAAAACGGCAAATCGGCCTTGTGAGGGCCGAAAAGGGCAGTTTTCCGTCGAATCATTCCCATTATATGACGATCTTGTGCATCGCAGTGATGAAATTGCCCGTCATTGGCTTCGCGGGGGCTTCGCGGGCGTGGGGCTGTAATTCTGTTTCGGTATAGATTCGCGTCCATATGATGAGCGCCGAATCATCACCGATATAGAATCGCTCGCTGGGCTGTGATGATTCGAGGATCATTTTTTAGATTTTTAGGCGGCGGTGATGTGCCCGCTTTTTATTGCGTTGAATTATTAGCCAATTTTGTTCGCGGGCAGCGGCTTGTGCGGACGCCAAATTATGCGCTGTCGGACATATGTTGGCTGGCCATGTGCGAAGCATGATGAGCAATTATCGTCTGATATATCTAATTATACTTGAGGCATTGTTATATTTGCGTATCTAGTATCGCAAAATAACGATGATTTCAAAAGGGAGAGATGTTGATGAGGGAATTATTGTCTGCGACGGCTATGGCAGCCGCTTTGGTGGTGACCGCACCGGCAATGGCGTTTCAGGATAATGAAACGAGCAATTTTAGCGGTTTGGGCGATATTGTGGTGACGGCGCAAAAGCGGTCGGAAAATATCCAGCAAGTGCCCATCGCAATTTCAGCTGTCGGAACCGAATATCTCGAATCGCGCGGCATTGATTCCATTGAACATATTGGAAATATCGCGCCCAACGTGAAGGTCGAGCGCGCACCGTCCAGCAAGACGATCTCGCAAATTTCTATTCGTGGTTCTGTGACCAACAACCCCGCCATCACATGGGAACCCGCCGTTGGCATCTATATTGACGGTGTCTATATCGCCAAGGCGCAGGGCAGCTTCATGGATATTGCCGACCTGGAGCGTGTGGAGATTTTGCGCGGCCCACAAGGCACGCTTTATGGCCGCAACGCTTTGGCTGGTGCGCTGAGCTTGGTGACCAAAAAGCCCAGCGGAGAAGCCGGTGGGCGCGCCGAAATCAGCTATGGCAATTTCAATGAATTGAAATTGCGCGGCGTGATTGATTTGCCGCAAATGGGCATTTTTAGCGCCAAAATTTCTGGCCAATTTCACAAGCAAGACGGTTTTTATAAGGTCGTGCCCAATCCCATCGCTGGCGTCCCTGGTGCCGAGCCAGCCAAGGTAAAAGACGCCGACAATGCCAAGGGCGGCAGCTTCATGGTACAGGTCCGTGCACAGCTGAGCGACGCCGTGACGGCGGATTATACCTTTGACTATAACAAGGCGAACCAACGTCCACCTTCGCAGCAGCTATATGCTGTGAACCAAAATGGTCTGACGGGTGATATTTTTGACCCCAATTCGCCCGATTATGCGAGCTTTTTTTCCTGCCGATAAATATATCAAGGACAAGCGAGAGCGCGAATTGAGCATTGATGGCGATATTTATGAACGCTCGCGCAGCTATGGCCATGCGCTCACCCTGACCGCAGAAATGGGTGAAGCGACGCTGAAGTCGATCACCGCCTATCGCGATCTGTCGTGGCAAGATGGTATTGATATTGATGGCACGCCATTGCCGCTGGTTTATACCAATCGCGATACGGATTATCATGCATTCAGCCAAGAATTGCAGTTGACCGGCGCCGCCTTGAATGATCGCTTAAAATATGTGCTGGGTGCATTTTATTTTAAGGAAAAAGGCGAAACGGATAATCCGCAAAGCTTCTTTGGTGGATCGACGCGCCTGTCCGGCAATATGGGATCGCACACAGAGGCGTTCGCGCTATATTCGCAGTTGGATTATAATCTGACAGAGGCGCTGAAGCTGTCGGTCGGCGCACGCTATACGCGCGAAGTGAAGGATGTGAAGCGTTTCTTCGGTGTGGATTATGATCCAGCGAATAATATTACGACGCCCGTGACCGTGATTGATGTGGGCTATGGCGATGTGCCGGATGCGAAATTCTCCAATTTCTCGCCTGCTGTCACTTTGGCTTATGAAGTGTCACCGACTATTAACGTTTATGGACGCTTCGCACGCGGGTTTAAGTCGGGCGGCTTTAACGGGGAAACCACCGTTGCTGGCGATCCCAGCGCACCATTGGGCTGCCCATTTGGCGCAACCGAATTGTGCGAGCCTTATGACGCGGAAACCGTGGACAGCTATGAGTTGGGGATTAAGACAAAGCTGTTTGATAATCGCTTGATTTTCAATGTGGCGGCGTTCCACGATATTCATAATGATATCCAATTGAGCATTTTCCGCGCCCAGACGGGCACGGAATCCATTGTACGAAATGCGGCAAAGGCACGGGTGCAAGGATTGGAATTTGAAGCGGTGTTCCGCCCCGTGGATGCCTTGACGCTCAATGGTTCTTTGGCGCTGCTCAGCACCAAATATAAAAATTATGTTGATGGCGGTATCGACGTGAGCGACAATCGCGCCTTCATGCATGCGCCAAAGGTGACAGCGGCCTTGGGTGCAGATTTGCAAGTGGCTGAGCGCAATTGGGGTAAGTTTAATATCTATGCCGATTTAAACTATACGGGCAGCTATTTTACCTATCCATTTGCGCTGCGGACACCGGGTCTGTCCGACCAAAATGCACATAACAGCAAGACGGAAGCCCGTACTTTGGTGAATATGCGGGCCAAATTGTCGGAACTGCAATTGGCCAATCAGAAAGCCGAGATTAGTTTCTATGTGCGCAATTTGTTCAAGGAAAATAAGCCGAGCAACTTCATCGATTTCGGCAGCAGCTTTGGCGGTTTGATTGTGGCCGATTATCTGCATCCCCGCACCTATGGCGTGACCTTGGGTGTGAAGTTCTGACGATAGGCTGACATATAATATCAAAGGGCCGCGTCATCATAATGACGCGGCCCTTATTGTTGGTGGCAGCTTGCTGCCGAGGCCGTAGGGGGCGATGAGGCCGGAAGGCGGCCTTATATACCGCTGAAGCTCATGGAAATGACGGTTTTTCCTTCCTCTGTGCCAGCCATCACATTGACCTTCACAGGGTCTTTTTCCGCGTTGATCATCACGGCTTCGGGTGTGACCATATTCATGCCGATGGTCAGGCCTTGGGATGTCAGAACGCCGCGATAATATTCGCCGACTTTTTCCACGCTGTCGTTGGTGGTCATATTGACCATGGTTTTGACGCGCTTGTCCTTTCCGGCGGATTCGAGGGAGCCGGTGACGGTGGAGCCGGGATATTGCGGGGCGACGGCGGGGAATGTGATATTGCCCGCGCCTTCGGTGGCCGTCAGATGGCCCTCGCTCGTTTTGATTGTCGAACTGCCGTCTGCGGCGTTGTTGGTGATGGTCGTATCGCCAATCTGGGTCGTTTCGCTGGTTTCAGCCGAACCGCAAGCGGTCAGGGCCAAAAGGGCAAGGCCCATGAATTTACGCATCACTTACTCCATCTCTCTGCAGATATAATATGTTGAATATGCGATCATGCTAGCATGAGAGGATATGATTCTTATCACAAATTGCGATATTTTATCTTAATCTATCGAAGAAGGCGCGCGGAGGCCTTGGTTCGCTTAACAGTCAATCCGCGCATAGCGGGGGACAGCATGGCCCGTGCGAATTTGCTCGCAGCTTAGGTCGACTTTGGCGACCACGCAGCGGGCCACCATGCGGCCATAACGGTCGGTGTCGCTTTGTGTGCATTCCAGCGGACCCCGCGCGACAAGGCGTTGGAGATTGGCTTTGGCGGCAATTGGGTCGCCGTCCACACATTCACGGCCCGGACGGCATTTTCCGCCCATTTCGGGGCTGTCGATGCCCTGAAGGCGAATGCGAATGTCGCCGCAGCGCAGCGTGTCGCCATCGGTGACGCGGGGATTGCGGCACATGACATCGGGCATGCCATTCAGGCGCGCGGTGGGAATGGCGGCGCTGTCGCGTGAAATCGTGTCGGTGCTGTTTTCAGCATTTTTTTGGCGCAATTCGGCGATGATATCGCTGATGCTGACCGACGGAGACATAGCGAGGCCGACAAAGGTGCCTAGCAGGGCGGCGGGGATGACGATTTTTTTGAAGGAGGACAAAAGGCTGGTCTTTTCGGTGCGGCGCGGCGCTTTGCGCTGCCGATGGCGGCGGCGCTGGGACGCGGGAAAGGGGATGATATGGGATTGTTCTGGTCGTTTTTTGCTGTGACGTCCCATCAATCCATCCTCCCCCAAGATGGGATCAGGTCGTAACGTCATCGGGCAGGGCCGCGCAAGAGGGGGATGCGCGCGCGGAAAGGATGATGGGCCAGATCTGGTGGCCGCCCGCCCCTGTGCGCGAGGATGGGCGCAGGGGCGGGGCGGTGTGAGACGCCGAAAATGGGGCTGGAGCGGATCAGGCCTTATTTTTTCTCGATCAATTCCCGCTGTAAAAAGCCATGCAGCATGGCGGCGCGGATGGCGTCTTCGGCATTGTCGCTGCCAACGCTGTGCCCGCCTTCTAGAAATTCATGATAATAGACGCGGTTGCCATATTCCTGAAGCCGCGCACCAAATTTGCGGGCATGGCCGGGGTGGACGCGGTCGTCTTTGGTGGACAGATAGAGGAAGATCGGCGGATAGGTCACGCCCTGACGAATATTTTGATAGGGCGAATATTTGGACATAAAGGCCCAATCGGACGGCACATCGGGGTTGCCATATTCCGCCATCCATGACGCACCCGCCAGCAATTTATGATAGCGCTGCATGTCCTTCAGCGGCGATCCGGAAATCACTGCGCCATATAGGTCGGGACGCTGGGTCATCGCCGCGCCGACCAAAACGCCGCCATTGGAACGACCCGAAATGGCGATTTTGCCCTTGGTGGTCACGCCCGTGCGGATCAAATCTTCGGAAATGGCGTGCAGATCGTCAAAGCTGCGTTGGCGATTTTCGCGCAGCGCCGCTTCATGCCATTTGGGGCCATATTCCCCGCCGCCGCGCAAATTGGCGAGGACATAGGCATTGCCATCCTCCACCCAAAATAGGCCGAGCGGACCAGCGCGATAGGGTTGGCCCGTCAAATAGCCGGGGGTTTGGGCGGCGCGAAAGCCGCCATAGCCGTGGACCAAGGCCGGAACGGGGCCTGTGGTGCCCGCTTTGCGGACCAGAAAATAAGGGATTTTCGTGCCATCGCTGGATGTCGCAAAGCGTTTTTCGGTGGTCATGCCCTTGGCGTCAAAGGTGGCGGGCAGGCTTTGCACCAGCAAGGGCGGGTCAATCAGCGACACGGCATAAAGGCTGGGCGGCGTCAGCATGGTTTCGCTGGTGGCGAAAATCCGATCTTGCTTGGCGATGCCGCCCGCAATTTGCACGGTCGCATTATCCGCCAAGGGGACAGGGCGGCTGTGCCATTCGCCGGTTTTGGCATCTTGGTTCAGCGCGAACAGCTTGCCCTCAACATCATCCAGCGCCTTGACCCACAAAATATTGTCGCTGGCATAGACTTGCTCAATCGCTTGGGCGGCGCTGGGCTGCATGACCAATTGCAATTTGGCGGGGCGGCCAGCGGCCAAATCTTTCAGCGAAATGCTGGCCAGCGACCCTTGGGGCAGATCGCCTTCGGCTTGGTTCAGCAGGACAATCGCTTGGCCGTTCAGCACACCGCGAATTTCCGCCGTTTCCGGCAGGTTCATGGGCAGATAGCGGCGGCCATCGGCGGACAAGATGCGATATTCATTGGTGTAAAAGCTGGGCGCACGGCCAATCAGCGACCAGCTTTTCGATTTGTCATCAAGGGTGATGGGGTAAAGGCGGACGTCATCAGCCTGTCCTTCGGCCACCAATTTGGCGGCGGATAATGGCGTGCCGCGGATCCATTGTTTCACGATGCGAGCATAGCCGCTGCTGGTCATGCTGTCTGCGCCATAATCGGTGGCGACCAACAGCGTGTTGGCGTCTTTCCATGCCACGCTGCTTTTGGCTTGGGGCAGGACAAAGCCGTCGGTGACAAAATTTTGGGTCGTGCGGTCCCATTCGCGGACGACATCGCTATCGGTGCCGCCGGGGCTGAGCGAGACAAGGCAGCGGCGATAGTCGGGGGCCAGACAATCCGCCCCGTGCCAGACCCAGCTTTGCCCTTCGCTTTTGCCAAGGGCATCAACGTCGATCAGCGGCGTCCATTTGGGGTTGCCGGCCAGATAATCGGCCAGCGGGCTTTGCCGCCAAATGCCGCGCGGATTTTGTGCATCGCGCCAGAAGTTGGTGATCTGGTCGCCCATCACTTGATCGGGCATGGCGATTTGGCGGTCGTCGTCCAAGATGGCGCGGGCGCGTTGGCGGTCGCTTTCAAAATTGGGACGGTTCAGCAGCAAAGCATCGGTGGCGGCATTTTCTTTGGCCACCCATTCCAAGGCTTTGCTGCCTTCGATATCCTCTAGCCACAGCCAATTGTCGGTACTGGCTTCGTTGGCCGCTGCCACGCTGATGGCGGACGTACAAAGGGCAAGCGCGGTCACAGCGGCGGCACGGAACATTCACATCTCCATTAAAAAATTTGATGAAGCGGTAACATATGAAATGATCTAGCGCCTAGGCCTTTCTCATGACGTTCGTCGAATGGGATCGGCCTTATTGGTCAATAATCACCGTGGATGGATGATGTTTATGCAAATGGCTTTTGATGATTTTCAAATTGCGGCTGTTGGAACGGTACATCACGTCAAAGGCATCGCCGATAAAAGGCACGGCACCCAGCGCGGTATCAATGCCGATATGGGCCATCATGCGGGCGATTTTCCATTTGGGCAGGCCCAAATTGCGCGCTTCCCAGACCAAATAGCTGCCAATGGCGGCGGAGATAAAATCGCCGATGACAGGCACCAAGCCAATAATGGCATCAAGGCCCACGGCGCGGTTGATGCCGGGCAGGGTGAAGCTGCGTTCCAGCATAAACTCCAGCGTTTCCAGCCGTTTCAAAATGACAGCAGGGTCTTTGCTGTTGGCCATCATGGCATCGAACATCATGTCTGCATTGGGCGGAATTTGCGCCATCATCATTCATCCTTGGACCACCGCTGGGGTGCGGAACATCTTATTTGGTTTCGCTGATCATCCGATTCAATGGGTGATGCGCACGTGCATTGGGCCGGATACCGGTAAAGCGCAAATTTGCCACCGACCAACGCAGCGGAGACGCCAGCGGGATGAAAGAGGCTTCGCGCAGCATATCCGCCTCGGCATCCGCGATCAGGGTGAGGCGTTGCAGATTATCGGTTTCATTGTTGGCCAAGGCGATATGGTCATGGATGGCCGTGTTGCACAAAGTATCGCGGCGGCACGACAAGCGGCGCAGCGGCCAGATGATGTCGTCATTGGGGGCGACTTCGTCGATTAACGTCAGGTCGGGTGCGGCGTTGGCAGCCACTCGCTGAACTTCCAAGCCTGCGCGGCTTAGGTCGGAAGCGATATAACCGAATAGGATGGTCGCCCCCGGGCTGTCGGGCAGGGCGATGCGCAAGGGCGCAATGTCGCGGCCAAGGCCCGTCCATTGCGCGATCAGGCGCTGCATATGGCCAAGGCGCGCACTGTCGTCTTCATTCGCCCAAATGGGCAGCGCGGGCGGCGGCAAACCGCTGCGTTCCGCGACAGGCGGACGCAGGCTGATTTGGCTGGTCCAATCCGTGATGCCAAAGGCCTCGATCAAACGGTCACGGCGGATGATGGACGACAGCGCCATGCGATGTTCGGGCACCGCCCAAAAACCATCGGTCGTTTGAAAGGCCAAGCCAAATAGGCCCGACGTCGGGTCCACCAATAAACGCGAACGGGCAATGCCGGTGGAATGGAAATAGGGCAGGGACGAAAAACGCCCGCCAATCACGGCGTCCGCATAGCCATTTTTAAAGCGGGCCAAGGCGCGCGGCGCGGTGACGCCGACCATTTCGACGGTGCGGTGGCTGTTTTCATCGGCGTCAGGATGGCGCGGCCCGTCTGCTTCGTCGTCCAGCGGGTCGGGCGCGGGGTAAAAGACCAAGGCCTTGCCACGGGGCTGGACGCGCATCGGGCCCCAGCCACGATCCCAGCCGCCGTTGCTGCCTTTATCGCTGGCGCGGGCGGGGCGGCTTGCGACCATCGCCATGCTGGGCTGGGCCAAAAGTTCCAGCAACATGGGTTGGGGCAAGCGCAAGCGGATTTCCACCACGCTGTCGGTCATGGCGTGGATATCCTCCACCTCCGAGAAATCATCTTTCAGGGGGTGGCGGCTGGATGGACGCAGATAGGATTGCAAAATTGTTGCGACCTGCTGTGCGGTTACTTTGCGGCCATTGGGCCATTTGGCCTCGCGAATGCGGAAGATATAGCTGCGCCCGTCGGTGGTGACGGTCCAGCGTTCAGCAAGGCCCGGTTCGATTTGCCCATCGGCGTCAAAGCTGACCAGCCCCTGTGCGGTGGCATCCAAATAGGTAGCGGACGGCAGGGACAAAGGCCCTTTGGTGGGGGTGACATCCATTTGCAGCGTGCCGATGGCCGCAATGCGGACGGGACCCTTGGGTTCAAAGACGGAACAAGCAGCGATGGTCAGCAAAATAGCCGCGGCTGCGCCAGCGATCCGCATGGGCGATTGCAGGCGGGCTGTGCTGATGATGTTCAAATCAACCTCCATATTCCATGCTTATCATAGGGAGGCTGGGCCAAAAGCTCTAGCAATGATTGCGCCGGTCGGGCGGTTTATGGTGGGATTAATAGGCCATTTCAACGGCGATCCGCAATGTGCGCGGGCGAAGCGGGGTGATGAAACCGCGATCGGTATCGCGAAAGGGGGTGCCGAGCGCAAAACGATTGCCCCGTGCGTCCAGCGGATTGGTTAAAGTCACCGTGAAGGCGCGTTTGTCCGTGCCATAGCGCATGGCAAGGCCGCCATCGACATAATCGCCCTGTTTGTGCCCCAGCACTGGCCCAATTCCCAATCGCGATGGGCCGATATATTGCGCCCAGCCATTAAAGCGTAAATCCTGATCGCCAATGCTGGTGGCATAGGTAATGGCGGCGCGCAGGCTGTGGCTGGCGACATTGGGAATGCGGATCGTGTCGGTGGGCCTGTTCTGATCAACAGGCGGCGGCGGCGTTATGGCCGCGACCCCCAATGGCAAGGATTGCGCAAAACGTTCGGCCATCTGCGCCAACAAGCCATTGGCTTCGGGTGATAAAGTGTCGACGCGGCTGCTATTGTAAAGGCCGGAGACTTCGATGGTGAATTGGGGCGTGGCGCGCACCGTCAGCGCGGCGGACAGGCTGGTGATGCGGCCATTGCCGATATTGGCGGTGGTGGGAAAGCCATTGCCGTCAATGAAATCCGCCTGAATGTCGCGCCAGCGATTATGGGATATCGACAGACTGGCATCAAGCTGACGCATCAGCAAATCGGAAAAGCGCACCCCCGCTTCCCATGTGTCCACGCGGTCGTGGCGAAAACGGCGCACAAAATTGCGGTCAATTGCCAGACCGCCGGGGCGGAACCCCTGTGCATAGCTGATGTAAACGCGCAGGCCCGGACCCACGGCATGCATCAAGGATGCGGTGGTTAGCAAATCCGTTTCGGTGCGGCTGGCCGTGATCGCCCGCGATGCCGCCGACAAAGCGTGGCTGATATCCTCGGCCTGACCGCTTAATTTGCTGTGCGACAGGCGCAGCCCGCCTGATGCCACCAAATCGGGGGTGATGGCATAGGTGGCATTGCCAAAGGCGGTCCATTCGCTGACATTGTTGCGGACACCGGTTACGGGGGTGCGCAGGGTGCTGCTTTCGGTTTCGCGTTGCTGGCGGGCTTGGTTGTGGGTGAAGCTGGTGCCCAATACCCATCCAAAATTGTCGTAAAAGGGGCGGGATAGGCGGGTTTCGCTGACCCACATGCGCGTGCGATTGCGTTGGTTGAGCGCTTGGGCGCTATGGCCATCTGGGCTGGCGTCAAAACGTTCGTCCAAATCATGCTGCACATAGCCGTGGCTGCTGCGCAGTTCATAATCGCCCATTTCGCGGGTCAGCACCAAATTGGCCATCGCATAGCGGGCGCTTGATCCTTGGACGATGGGGCTGTTGCGGGTGAGGAGGTCGGTGCCGCGATCGGCATATTGCGCGTCGTCAGCGCGGATATGTTGATAGACTCCGCCAATATCCACCAAAAAGCGTTCGCTGGGCACCAAACGCAGCGTGGCACGGCCGCCGCGAATATGGGTGCGGTTGACGTCGGTTTGGCCGAGCTGGTCATTGTCGATATAGCCGCCCTCGGAAATCATATATCCCACGGCGCGCAGGGCATGGCCTTGGCCCGTGTCGGGATCGCCAAAGGGAATATTGGCGATGGCCGCAATATCGCCGCCGGGCTGGCCATGCTGGGTGATGCTGCCGCCCGCAATGGCCCGTATTTCCAGGGCGTCGCTGACCGGTGCTTGGGGGACCATGCGGATGATACCGCCCAGCGACCCCGCGCCGTATAGCGTGCCTTGCGGCCCCTCAATCACTTCAACGCCGTCCAGATCATAGAGGCGCAGGTCGGGATCGGGCGCGTTATAGCTGAGGCGCAAGTCCCCCAAATATTGGCCGACCGTGCTTTGTGTCGGGCCGGTAAAGCTGCTGTCGGCGATGCCGCGTATGAACAGCTTGTTGCGCCCCGACCCGAAATGCGTCGACGACAGGCTGGCTGTGTGGCGCATGATGCCGTCCATGCCGCGTTCGGAACCAAATTCCAAATCATCAGCGTCGATCAACGTCACTGTGCCGGCAAAATGCGAATAAGGTATTTGGGCTTTGCTGCCGGTCACGACAATGTCTTGAACTGGCGCTTCGGCCCGCGATGCCTGATGTTTTTCGGCTTGGATTGGGGCGGCGTGGGGCGGGGCGGGGCGGCGGCGAACCATGGGGGCGGGTTCAATCCGCCAACTGCTGTCCGTGACACGCACCGCGCGGGCACCAGTGCCGCGCAGCCATTTTTTGAGCGCCTGTTCGACCGGCATTTTGCCGGAAACGGGCCGGGCGGGCAGCGACCATAGCCGCGCGTCGGTGACGCTGATGCTGACCGCCGCTTGGCGAGAAATGCTGGGAATAGTGGTGGATAGCGGCCCAGCGGCGACGTTAAATTGCCGCATTTCTTGGGCCGACAACGTCCCTGCCACCAAAGGCGACATGAATATGGTGGTGGCGGCAAGGCGGAAAATTATGCTCAGCGGGACAACATCCATCCACGTCCCTGTTTCAGCGCCCTTGTGCCGGACAGCGCCGCCAAATCTTCGATCGTTTGCTGGCTGTCGGTCGAAATGCTTAAGGCACCGCGAAAATTAATGTCCGCTGCGTCCACCGATACGCTGACATCCATGCCCGTGGTGCGGTGCAAATCGGCCGCCACTTGGGACAAGGGCGCGCCATTATAAACCAGCAATCCGTCGCGCCAACCGCCGACGGCGGCGACGTCCACGGATTTCGTCCGCAACCGGCCTTGGCGCTTGTCCGGCGCAACCAAGGCCTGACCAGCGCGCATTTTTACATTGTCGCTTTTGGGGTTAAACACCACCACGCCTTCGGACACGGCAACTGTCGTCTCGCCATTTTGGCGCTTGACGTTAAAGGCTGTTCCCAAGTCCAAAATATTGGCACCCTGTGTTTCGACCAAAAAAGGTTCATCATCCCGATGGACGATATGGAACATGGCCTCGCCACTGGTCAAGCGGGCATAGCGTGGACGGTTTTCCACCAGTTCCAGCACGCTGTCGCCATTGATGTCGATGCGCGACCCATCGGCCAAGGTAATGCTTTCTTGCTGTCCGGCAGCGGTTTCGATGCGGCGGACATCGCGGTCCAGCAGGGGGGCGAGGTTTGGAATGGCGATGGCCGCGATAAGGGCGGCGGCCAAGGCCCCGCCAAACCAGCGGCGCGATGATGACCAGCGGCCCCGACCATCGTCATTAGCGGCGGTGGCGGCGGCGGCGGAGATGGCGCGGGAAGCCGCATGGCCGCCAGTGGATGGTTCCATGCTGCCGACCATGTTGCTTTCTGGGGCATCGGCGAGGTCGGCTAGGTCATCCAAGCGATGGTCCAGCAACGCCAATTCGTCATAAATGGCGGCATGGGCTGGATCGGCTTCGAGCCAAGAGATGAAATCGTCCCAATCGGCAAAATCGGGGTCGCGCTGGCGGATCAGCCAATTATTGGCCGCTGCCGCATGGGCTATGCCTTCATTGTGGGGCATCAAACTGCCTCCTTGTCGCAGCAATGGCTGCATATATTTTGCGAAGATCCGCTTCGACCGTGCTGATGCTGATGCCCAATTCGGTGGCGATATCTTTTTGGTGGATGCCGTCCAGTCGGAAACGGCGGAAAATATGGGCGGGGCGCGAACCAACGCCGTTAATGGCCGCGTTGATCCGGTGCAATTGTTGGCGCGCGATGACGCGGTTTTCCGCGCTGGCCTCGGTCGTTGCGGACAGGTCGTTCCATGCGGCATCGCGCAATTCGCGTTGGCGATTGGAACGAAAACGGTCCAGCATCAGATTATTGGCCGCGCGCATCACATAGGATGCCGGATCGGCGATTTGGTCCATGGCGCGGTGGCTGAGCCGCATCCACAATTCCTGATACACATCCTCTGCCGCGTCACCCGCGCCGCGCAGGCGCAAGAAATGCAAAATCCGGCTGCGCTGGCTCAGCAGAATATGGGTAATATTCGGCGGCGTTTCATGATCAGATGGCGCGTCAGTCATAGAGGCTTCGCTTGTTGGTCCGATCTGGGCGATAAAATAGACGAGCACACCCATTTTGCGGCATTCAAGATCCAAGAGCGCAACGCGCCCCTGTCTTTTCCTGATATATAACGCAGCGCCATTGGCACGCAACCGTCCATGCCGTTGCCCCTGTTGCTGGCCCTGTTGAAATATGTCCGTCGCGGTTGACGGCACCCGATTGGCGGGTGCCGTCAACCGATGTTGCAAGACGCGCCGATAAAGCGGCCCCGGGGTGGGGGCTGCCCATTTATCTGGCGCGCCGCGCATCGCGATTTACAGGCCCATACGCAGGCTGGCGCGGAAGCCCCATGCCACACGGCCCTGCTGTTCTTCGGCCGACACTTCGCCGCCGACTTGGAAGGCGCTGTTGCCAGCCAAACCGCGCAGACGGCCAATCCAGCCGGACGTGCGATCGGCAGCGGTCAGGGTGAAGGGATCGCCATCCTTGAACGATGCGGTGGTCTGGCCCAATTCGCCGCCAACAATCTGACGACGCCCACCTTCTAGTTCGAAGCGGGTCCAGCCAGCATATTCATCGTTGCCGCCAAAGTTTAGGCCCAGCGTTACCGTGCCATTGACGGCCAGTTCATCGCTGTCGCGGCCCAAGACCTTGAGGTCCAAAGCATCGCCGCCGCCGCTTTCTTGATAATCATCTTCGGACAATTTGTAATAATCAACCGACACGGCAGGACGCAGGGTCATGCCGCCCAGCTTGCCATCATAGGCCACGCCGCCTGCTGCGGAATATAAGGTGGCGTCCCATTTGCCCTTGATGGTCTTTTCCGTTGCCATGCCGCCGGAGGTGCCGTCAAAAATACGGGTGCCCTTAAGGCTGACCGGCGCGCCTGAAACACGGGCAAAGGCTTGGAAACCATTGCTGGCCAAGCGCCAGTGCAGCGCGCCTTCCCATTGGTTGGACGTCACTTCATTGGCATTGGCGCGGTTGCCGTCCTTGCCCGCCAGATAGGCAACCGAACCGCCGAAATTGCCGATGTCGGTGCGAATTTCGCCGCCCAAGCTAATGCCCCAACCGCTGACCTTGTAACCCGCTGTGTCGCCGACATTTTTGGACGAACCCCAGACGATTTGGCTGATGTAATAGCCCCATTTGCCTTGGTCTTTATAGGGGGCTGTCGGGTCTTGCAGAACGCGGGCGAGGGCGCGCGAACCGGTGGTGACGGTTTCAAAGACGCCGCCTTCATGTTCGGGCAGCATTTGCCCCAATTTTGCGCGGAAGCTGGTGCCATCGCGAATGCCCAAAATGGTTGATTCCACCATATCGTCATTGGCCGCCGCGTCGATGATCGCGTCAAAAGCGGTGCTTTCCGAACGGTTCAGACCCAGTTCGTCCGTGTCTTTGCGTGCCACATCGACGATCAATTGGGTGCTGTTGTGGGTCAATGTGCCCTTGTAAAGGAAGGGCAGCATGTCGGTGGATGTGGTCAGCTTGTCGCCGCCTGTGATGCTGCCTGCGGTCAGCACAATATGCTGGCCTTCGCCTTCTTCGATGCTGGACAATTGCAGCAATAATTTGCTGTTATCCGCAAAGCTGGCGTTGCCCGATACGGTGATATTGGTGTCCGAAGGACCGCCCAAGGTGACGCCCAGCGTGCCGCCGCCCGTGACAGCCAGCGACGCGATGCTGGCATTGCCCTTGACGTCAAAAATGCCGCCCGCAACGCTAGCCGCAAGGCCCGTCGCGTTGGTCAAGCTGCCCGAAAAAACACCGGTGTCGGTGATGCCCAGCGTGTCGCTGCCGCCGCCAAAGTCGATATTGCCGATGTGGCGCGATGTGCCAGCGATGGTCACCGCGTCATCGCCGCCGCCAAAGCTGCTAATGCCAGTCAGCACCGCATCGCCCGACAGTTTCAGGCTGTTATTGCCTGCACCAAAGCTGGTGTTGCCCGTGACGCTGCCGTCCAAAATGTCGAAAATATCATTGCCGGTGCCAAATTTGACATCGCCGGTAATCGACGGCGCGGTTTTGTCGCTGGCCACGGCGGTTTGACGAATGGTCGCGCCGCTGGTGTTGGCGCTCAGGTCGATGGCAATGTTGCGGCCAGAATCGCTGGGTGCGCCCGTTGCGCTGATCAGGCCACTGTTTTGCACCAACGTCACGCTGCCCGAACGGTCGACGATGGCGGCCGCCGTGCCCGCTTCGCCGCCAGTTTTCGCCGTGATGCTGCCGCTGTTGCTGATGGTGCCCAGCGACGCGCCGCTGTCCACCAAAATGCCGGTGGCAATGGAGGATGCGGCTTTGCCGCCCGTGACGGATTCGATTTTGCCGCTGTTGCGGATTTCGGGCAGGCTTGCATTATCGCCAATCAAAATGGCGGTGGCGGCTGCATCCTTGGATTGCGCGCCAACGCCGCCGCTGATGCCGAGGCCGCCCGCGATGGTGACATCGCCGTCCATGCCGCCGATTTGCAGGCCCGTGGCGTTTTTGCCCGCATAAACGCCCATGCCAGCAACGGTGCCGTCGATGATGACGCCAAAGCCGGTGCCAGTGCCCGCCACCGCGCCAATGGTCACGTCACGGTCGTTGGAGCCGATGCGCATTGCGGGCGCTTCGCCATAAGAGCGCACGGCCGCGCTGCCTTCTTTGCTGTCTTCAATGCCGTCGGCGTCTTTGTCGGTGCTGCTGCTGTCGCCCGTCGTCGGCGGAACGGCCAAGATGATGCCGCCCGTCACATCGCCTTCGATCCACAAAGCGGGGCCGCCAGCCAACAGATCATCGGCGTCCAGCTTGCTGGGGTCGGTGGGGGCGGTGGTGTAACGATAGCCTGACGAGGTCAGATTGCCTTGCACTTCCAACGCACCATTGATGTCGCCGGACAGGCGGGCTGCCGTGGAATTTTGGCCGCTTGCGGTGATGGTTCCTGCCAAACGGACGTTGCCGGTGACGTCGCTCAGTCCAACGCCCAAAGCATTGTCGCCCGTGACAGAAATCGTCCCGTCATTGACAAATTTTCCGGTCAACGGGCCATCGGCCACAATGCCAGCGCTGTTATTGCCCTTGATGGTGATGCTGCCATTGTTGGTGATATTGCCGGTGAAGGCCCCAACGGTTTCAATGCCGATACGGTTGGTGCCGACCGCAAAAGCGCCATCCAAGTCGCCGTCATTGTCGCTGTCGGTTGGGGCATAGCTTTCGGTCAGGTTGATTTTGCCGGTCGTGCCATTGGTGATGCCGCTGTTCACGCCATCATTGGCGACGATGCCGCGCGAACCATCGACATTGGTGGTTTCAATCGTGCCTTCATTGACGACTTTATGGTTGCTGTTGATGGTGACAGCGGTGCCCGTGGTGGGCTTGATCGACCCTGCGCTGGTAATTTTCAAATCGTCGGGGTTGCCGGAGTTGATGGTGGCGGTGTTAACCGGCGTTGTCGTTGCGGTGCTGATGCTGGTTTCGGCCAAGGCCGGTGCGGATATAAACGCGATGAGGCAGGTAGAAGCCAATAAAGTGGAACGCATCGATGACCCCTTTTGAACGAACATGTGAGCGAAAATGGAAAATACCAGTTTGCTCACAAGACGGGGTCAAAAGCGGTCAGCCTTGGTGAAATTTTGCTTGCCGCAAAATAAGCCGATTGGGCCAGCGCGGCAGGTTAAATATTGGCAGATAACAGCCAGTCGTGAAACATTTTGACGGCGGGTTGGCGCAGCGCGCGCGGGCGGCATACAAACCAATAGCTGTAGGGGCTGTCGACGTCATAATTGAACAGACGGGTCAGGCGCGGGTCGTGGCTGTCGTCCAAATGTTGACCCATCATGAAGGCCACACCCAAGCCTTGGGCTGCGGCTTCCAAAATCAATGGGCCGCTGTCGAAATAATCGGTGCCTGCCGGTTCCAAATAAGGCATGCCAATGGCCTTGCGCCATTCGTTGAACGTGTCCGGCATTTCGCGGTGCAGCAGGATGTTCATCCGCTGTAATTGTTCGGGCACGGTGATGGGGCGTCCGGCATCGGTCAATTTGCTGGATGCAATGGGAAATACTTTGTCTTGATCCAGCCGTGCGGAATAGAGCGCCGGATCGACATGACGGGCGAGCGCAATGGCTGCATCAATACCGTCCCCCAGCCGGGCTTCGGCATGGGACATGGTGTCGATGTCGATATGCAATTCAGGGTGCAAAGCGCGAAGTTCCGGCATACGCGGAAACAAGCGTTGCTGGGCAAAGAGCGGCAGCAAATTGAGCCGCAGGCGGACCTGTGCGTTGGGGCTGCCCACTTTTTTGATCACCGAGCGCAGTTCGTCGAGCAGCGGCGCGAGATTTTCTTGCAGGCTGCGGCCGGATTCCGTCAATGTCAGGCCGTGGTGGTGGCGGTTGAACAAAGGCCGACCCACCGCATGTTCCAAGGTTTGGATGCGGCGGGACAAAGCCGGCATAGACAGGCCCAATTCCGTCGCAGCAGCCTTGACGGTGCCGTGGCGGGCCACTTCCAAAAATGCTTCCATGCTGCTGATCGGGGGTAATCTTGCCATAACTGTCCCGCTTATGCTGGCTTTATCGGAAAGAACAAGCCTCTAGTTTTTCCGTAACGAATATCGCGCCGAAGCGTTGGGAAAAATGACATGATAGGGCAGGGGTCGCAAATTGCGAAGGCGCTTCCTATGTGTTTTGTTAACAAGTGATTGGCACTTTGGTTTTTGGTGGGAGGCAGGTTTTGGCCGACGACAATGATAAGGAACATCAAGTGAAATTACAGGTCGCCAATGCGCGGGCCGAAGAAAGCGGCGGGGGTATTGCCCGCATCCCGCGCAATGTCATGGCCGAATTGGGCGTGACCGAAGGCGATGTGATCCAAATTAGCGGTAAAAAACATACCGTATCGCGTGTCATGGTGCCGTATGCCGAGGATGAAGGGCTGGCGGTCATTCGCTTGGACGGGTTGCAGCGCGCCAATGCGGGGGCGGGTGCGGGCGATCATGTGGTGTTGGAACGGGTGGAAGCGCGCCCTGCCATGCGGGTCGCCTTTGCGCCTGCCCAAGAAAATTTGCGCCTGCAAGGGTCCGCGCTGGCGCTGAAACGCAGCTTTTTGGGACGGCCCTTTGTGGCGGGTGACACGGTCGCAACCACGGGGCAGCAGCAATTGGCGAGTGGGGATTTGCCGCCGCAATTGCGCCAGATGCTCAACGCCCCCGCATATGCCTTGGCCGAAGTGCGTTTGATGGTGGTGTCCGCCAGCCCCAAAGGCGTTGTCTATATTGACGAAAATACCGAGGTTGAGCTGCTGCCCGAATATGTCGAGCCGCAGGACAGCCGCCGGACCGATGTGACCTATGATGATTTGGGTGGTTTGGGCGAAACGATCAACCAATTGCGCGAAATGGTCGAACTGCCGCTGCGTTACCCCGAATTATTCCAGCGACTGGGCGTCGATCCGCCGCGCGGCGTGTTGCTTTATGGGCCGCCGGGAACGGGCAAAACCCGCCTCGCGCGCGCGGTTGCCAATGAAAGCGATGCGCAGTTTTTCCTGATTAACGGGCCAGAAATCATGGGCAGCGCCTATGGTGAAAGCGAAGGCCGGTTGCGGGAGATTTTCGAACAAGCGGCGAAATCTGCCCCGTCGATTTTGTTTATCGACGAAATTGACAGCATCGCGCCCAAGCGCGGGCAGGTGCAGGGCGAGGCGGAAAAGCGGATCGTCGCGCAACTGCTGACCTTGATGGACGGGTTGGAACCGCGCACCAATTTGGTTGTCATTGCGGCCACCAATCGGCCCGATGCGCTGGATGAGGCGCTGCGGCGGCCAGGCCGCTTTGACCGCGAAATTGTGATCGGTGTGCCGGATGAAAGCGGACGGCGCGAGATTTTGGGCATCCACACGCGCGGTATGCCCTTGGCACAGGATGTGGATTTGGCGGAATTGGCGCGCACCACCTTTGGTTTTGTGGGCGCTGATATGGCGGCGCTGACCCGTGAAGCGGCGATTGACGCCGTGCGCCGCATCATGCCCAAGCTGAATTTGGAAGAAGGGACCATCCCGCCAGAGGTGCTGGACGAATTGCGCGTGACCCGCGACGATTTCCTCAACGCCTTGAAACGGGTGCAACCATCCGCGATGCGCGAAGTGATGGTGCAAGCCCCCACCACAAGGTGGAGCGATATTGGCGGCTTGGATGCTGCGCGGGACAGGCTGATTGAGGGGATTGAATTGCCCCTGAAAAATCCCGAAGCTTTCCGCCGTTTGGGCATTCGTCCGGCCAAAGGCTTTCTGCTTTATGGCCCACCGGGGACCGGCAAAACCTTGCTGGCCAAGGCGGCAGCACGGGAAGCGGATGCCAATTTCATTGCCATCAAATCATCGGATTTGCTGTCCAAATGGTATGGGGAAAGCGAACAGCAAATTGCGCGTCTGTTTGCGCGGGCGCGGGCGGTGGCCCCGACGATTATCTTTATCGACGAACTGGACAGTTTGGTACCCGCGCGCGGTTCGGGGGCATCGGGTGAACCGCAAGTGACCGAGCGGGTCGTCAACACGATCTTGGCGGAAATGGACGGCATTGAAGAAATGCAGTCGGTTGTCGTCATTGGGGCGACCAATCGGCCCAATTTGATTGACCCCGCTTTGCTGCGTCCCGGACGCTTGGATGAGCTGATTTATGTGTCGGTTCCCACCACCGATGGGCGCAAACGCATATTGGAAATTCACACCAAAAATATGCCCTTGGCATCGGATGTGAATTTGGATGATCTGGCGGCACGGGCAGACCGCTTTACTGGCGCAGATTTGGAAGATCTGGTGCGGCGGGCTGGGTTGGCGGCGCTCAAGCGGTCGATGGATAGCGATGTCGTGACGGCGGCGGATTTTGAAGCGGCGCTGGCGGATACACGGGCATCGGTGACCGAAGCGATGGAGCGGGATTATGAGAAAATCCAAGGCGAAATTAAGCAAAATGCGATGAGTGTCGACCCCATCGGCTTTTTCGCCCCCGGCATGTTGAAACCAGTGCGCGATCGCAAACATGATGAGCCATAATCATCGGAACATGCCGAGATCAGGTTAAAAGAAAAGGGCCGCGTCACAGCGGCCCTTTTTTTATCCCATTTGCTTTTCCATGAATTTACCTCGCTTTGCTGAGGTCGGGCAGCTTGAGTGCAGACACGCCCCAGAGCACCAAGGCAAAGCAGAAAAAGGCCATCAGCCCAAATGCGATGCCTTCATGCCAATTATAGAGCAAGACCCCCATGGCGGGTGAAATAATATAGGCGGAGCCATTGATGGATGCCGTCATGCCCGCGACAGCACCTTGTTCGCTGCGCGGAACGGCCAAAGATATGCCCGCCGTAAAACCCGGGCGGAACAAGCCGAAACCCAGCGACGTGAAGGCAAAAATGATGACGATGGAATGCAGGTCGCTGGCGAAGGCCAGCGCCGTCGCCCCCACACCGCCGAGCAATGCACCCAGCAGCACCGCCGTTCGCGCCGACATTTGCAGCAAGGGAATAAGCCCCCATTGCGCCAATAAGGTTGCAAAAGCACCGGCCATCAAGACGATACCGGTGAAGGCGGCGCCTTCGTCGGGATTGGCGCGCAGATGCAAGCGGTCCAAAATGACAAAACCGATCATCCCCAGCAGCATGGCCTGTGCTTGGCCGCCTAGCAAACCCGCGACCAACCACGGCGCAATCCGCTTGTCGCGCCAGCGCAAATGGGACTGGGGTGGCGGGGTAGGGGCCATATCGTCGGCGTCCGAGCTTTCCTCTAGCTCGTCCTGCGTTGGCTCGGGGGGGCCGCCGGATAGGGGATAGGACATGATTTTGCCGCGCGCGGCAAAACGGGGCATATCATCGGGCAAGCGCCAATGAAGCAAGATCAAGACGATGACGCCCAGCAAAGCGAATATCAGCATGGGACCAGCCAAGCCGAAAATGGGCAGAATGAAAAAGGGAGCCACGGCCGGACCAATAACGGTCCCCAACCCGAAGGAGGAGGACACCAAGGACAGCGCGCGTGTTCGTTCGCTGGGGTCGGTTCGCGCCGCAACATAGGCTTGCACAGCGGGCGGGGCGGCGGACCCAAGGCCGCCATAAAGGCTGCGGGATAGCGCAAATAGGATGAAGGTCAGGCTGGCGACCAACCAACCGGACAGGCCGACCCACAAAATCAGGCCGCACAGCAGCATCGAACTGACGAAGCCAAAGATGCCAAGCGACATCAACGCCTTGCGTCCGCGCCTGTCCGACATGCGGGCCCAATAGGGCGCGGTAAATACCCATAATAAGGCCGACCAGCTAAAGGCCAGACTGACCCAGACATCCGGAATTTTCAGCTTGGTTCCGATGGCCGGTAAGATCGACTGCATGGCGGTGTTTCCCGCGGCGGCCACCAACATAACCAAAAATAATACGGCCATGCGGTCCTTGGGAAGGCTGCTGCTACTCTCCGTCATTCCCCATATTTTCTTTCATTTTTGTTAGGGTGCGGAACCACGATAGCGGGTCGAGGCGTTGTGTCTAGGGTCAGGCCCCATAAATTCGTGATCGATGCTTGAGGCGATAGGTCGCAGGGCGAGGCGGAAAGACGGAGGAGTATGATAAGATTTCAAGGCTTTTCGGTGAAGCCATGGGGCCTGTCGGTTGAGTCCCGACGCCGATAACATGAAATTTATGGGGCCTGACCTTCCTATCTGAACCCACTCTTTTGTTGCGCGCTTGGTGGGATTTTGCCACGCTTGGCGCAACGGAAGCAAAGCGAAAGCGACTATGACAAATCCGCATGCGCATACTCAACCATCACGTTCCGATTTTTTGAAGCGCGTAACCGCACGGTCCAAGCGGATTTTGGGTCCATGGGGCATGTTCATTCGGGGGTTTGTGAAACATCCGGTGATGGTGGGCAGCGTGGTGCCATCGTCGCCCGCGCTCATTCGCCGGATGCTGGGACCGGTGGACTGGAAAAATACCAAATTATTTGTGGAATATGGGCCGGGTGTCGGCACATTTTGCCGTCCGGTGCTGGAAAAATTGTCGGGTGATGCCAAGCTGATTGCCATCGACACCAATGCCGATTTTATCGATTATTTGAACAAAGAAATATCCGACAGCCGCTTTGTCGCGGTGCATGGGTCGGCGGCGGATGTCGAAGCGATTATCGCGGAACATGGGTATGAACAGGCCGATTATATTTTGTCTGGCTTGCCTTTTTCGACGCTGCCCGACGGTGTGGGGCCAGCGATTGCGGCGGCGACGCATCGCGCGTTGCGGCCCGGTGGTGCCTTTTTGGTTTATCAATTTCGGGCCAAGGCACGGGATTTTCTGGCCGCGCATTTCCGCCGCATCGACAAGGATTTTGAATGGTGGAATGTTCCGCCATGCTTTTTATTCTGGGGTTGGAAAGACTGAATTACACGCGGTCGAGCTGGTCCGCGCGATAGGCTTCCGCCGCTTCGGCAAGGGCGGGGTCATCGCGCAGGCCGAAATTCAGGCGGCGTGATACGGTATAATCCACCACGCCGACCACCAGCCATGCCAAGGTCCAGCGCAAACGCGTGAAGAAATTGGCGTTTTTCATATGCTCTGCCAAGGTGATGGGCGCGGAGGCTTGTTCCACTTCGCGGATCAAGCGGCGCATATCGCTGGCAAAATCGGCATCGGCCACGCGCAGCATCATTTCGACATTCAAAAACAGACTGCGCACGTCAAAATTGGCGGTGCCAATATAGGTGATGTCGTCGATGACGATCAATTTCATATGAAATCGACATTCGCCAAATTCGGATATTTTGGCCCCGCGTTTTAGCAAATGACGATAAGCGAGGCGGGATGCGCCAATGGTTGCCCCATTGTCGCTTTTGCCCGACATAATAAAGCGGGCTTTGCCAAATTTTGCGATACGGCCAAGGCGGCGCAACATGCCATGGCCGGGGGAGAAATAGGCCATCGCCATGTCGATCCGCCGCGCACGGACCATGTCGCGTTTCAAGGTGCGTGACCATGGGGATAAGCGTTCGGTGGGGCCGCCCACCAACCATGCCACGGGCGCACGACTGATCGGCCAATTTTTAATTATTTTTCGTAAAATCAATAATTTGCCGTCATGATCGCGACTGTAAATGAACAGTTGGCGGCACCAGCGGCGAATGCGAATAATCGATGGGCCAGTCACGATTAGCCCAAGGTCCAGCCAGTCGTCGCTATGGCTGTCCTGTAAATAGCTGTCGGCGATGTTAAATCCGCCGGACACGCAGATTTTGCCGTCGATCAAAATCAGCTTTTGATGATTGCGGATCAGATAGGATGAGGCCCAGCGCCGCGAAAAAAAGCAAATTTCGCCGCCCGCATCGCGCAGCGACGCATAAAAGCTGTCGTGCAAATTGGATGAACCGAAACGGTCGATCACCGCGCGCACCCGCACGCCGCGCCGTGCTGCGTCGACCATGGCGGCCCCAATTTGGCGGCCAGCCGCGTCATCCGCATAAATATACATAATAAGATATAGGCTGCGTTCGGCTTCGTTAATCAGGGCCAACAGGCGGCGCAGCCGTTCGCTGCCCGTAGTGATAACCTCGATTTGATGGCCAGCGACATCGCGCGCGGTCAAGGATGCAGGGCGAAAATAGGGCGCAGGGTCAGCAGGGGAACCGGACATGGGCCAATCATAAGCGAGAGGCGGCGGGCCGCAAGAAATTTGCTTCGCAATTGCGTGGGAAATAGATTATGATGCCAGTTAGAATAGATAAGATCGGATGTCGCTTTTCTTGACATTTGGGGTCCGGACTGGTAGCGCGCAGCGCTTGCCGCCGTGCCCTTTTTCGGGGATGGCATATCCCGCGCATAAGGAATTCATATGGCCCGCGTTACTGTCGAGGATTGCGTCGACAAAGTTTCCAACCGTTTCGACTTGGTCCTGCTGTCCGCACACCGCGCTCGTGAAATTTCGGGCGGTTCGGAACTGACCGTCGACCGCGACCGTGATAAAAATCCTGTCGTGGCTTTGCGTGAAATTGCGGAACAGACCGTATTCCCCGCTGATTTGCAGGACAGCATGGTCGGGTCGATGCAAAAAGTTGTTCTGGATGATGATGATACGCCAGATGAAATCAGCTCGATCGCGCGCTCTGCCGAAGCTTTGCGTTTGACGGCAGCGGCCCCGCCGCGCAGCCCCGCAGGCAGCGGTGCGGATTTTGAATAAGCTGCGCCATTCGCGCATGATATAGATAAAAGGGCCGTGGTGAAAATCACGGCCCTTTTTGTTGGGCTTTGCTGATATTGGCTGGGCCTGTTGGCTGCGCCGTGCGGACGATTAGAAATCGGTGGGTGATAGGGGCGCGATGCGGATCGCTTTGCTGGTCAGCATGGGATCCAAAATGCGCCTGATGCGCGGCGCGCGTTCGGACCCTGCCGTGAGATTATAAAGGCTGTTGGCGATGACATCGGCGATTTGCACCCCGTCGCTGCGCTTGCTGTCGGCCAAGCTGGCCCGGCCCCATTGGCCCAAGCCCGCCTGAATTTCGGCCTGTACATTGGCAAGGATGACGGGGTCGTAGCGCCCCTCGTCAATCACCACATCGGTGCACACGCCGCCGGTTTCGGGAAGCCAGCGGCCAATCGCCAGATTGAGCAAGGCGGTGTATAATTCCAAATCGCTATGGGCTTTTTTGCCATGACCGGCGGATTGGGCGATATGCGCCAGCATGGCGTTGTCCGCCGTTGCCACCCATGCGCGGCCACCCGCGCGGTCAAATAATTCCAGCAAATAGGCGCGTTCGACCAAGCCAATACGGCTGCCCTTTAACTCGCCGCGCAGGCCGGTCACGCTGCGAAACCTGTCGTGGATCGCGGCTGCGCTATCGGGGGTCAACATGACCGCGGCAAAGGTCATGGCACCAGCGTTTAATCCGCCGGATTCGTCGCAATAAATGGTCATGCCCTCAGTCTGCCCTAGGGAGCAGGGCAGGGGAAATGTTTTTCCATCAAATGTTCAAAGGCGGTGGAAAGGGAAATATGCGCGCGCATGGGGGCGGGATAGCTGCGCAGATGATCCAGCCATTGATCCGGCTCCATCTCTCCGCTGGGTGGGGGGCAGCTTTTGCGGGGCTGGCCGCTGCGCCGCTGGGCGTCATTGCGGCTTTTATACAGGCGCGCAACATGGATCACTTCGGCCTTTAACCGGCCCGCTTCGGGACTGGCGAGGGCCAAGGGGCCAAGGCGCATCAGCGGTTCGGCGCGGGCCAAGAAATGGGCCACGCTGCCGCTGGGCGCGGCGGCGGCATGGCTGACGGGGACCATGAACATGATACAGGCCAGCGCGGCGGCGCTGTGTGCGGGCCAGCGGCGCAACAAGGATAAGCCGCGCGCCGCGAACAGCGCCATGCTGGCGGCGGGCGCAAAAAGGGGCGCGAACCTTTTGGCCGCGCCCCTTGATGAAAATAGATGATATGGCACCAAGCCTTATGCGCCTTGCGGGGTGGTGCCCCCAAAGGGACGCGGCTTGCGCTTGATTTGGGGCAGCGAGCCAGCATGGCCTTGCAGCGGCTGAACAGGCTTGCCGCCATCGCCGTCACGGTCGATGGTTTCGCCCGCAATCACGCGGCGGCTTTCGTCGCCCGACAGCGTTTCATATTCCAGCAACGCGCCAGCCAGCAGGTGAAGCTGGTCGAGGTGATCGGTCAGCACCTGACGGGCGCGGCTTTCACCTTCTTCGACAATGCGGCGGACTTCGTCGTCAATCAGACGCGCGGTTTCTTCGGACATATTTTGGGCGCGCGACACGCTGTGGCCCAAAAATACCTCGTCCTGATTGTCGCGGTAACGCAGCCAGCCGAGCTTTTCCGACATGCCATATTCCATGACCATCGAACGGGCCATATCCGTGGCTTGTTGAATGTCGTTCGACGCGCCGGTGTTCAGTTCGTCTTCGCCATAAATCAACTGTTCCGCGATACGGCCACCAAAGCAGAGCGCAAGGCGCGCCTTCATCTGCTTCATGCTCATGGAATAACGATCACGTTCGGGCAGGTTCCACGTCACGCCCAAGGCGCGGCCACGCGGAATGATCGTAACCTTGTGGAGCGGGTCATTATGTTCGACATGGAGCGACACCAAAGCATGGCCCGCTTCGTGATAAGCGGTGGCTTTCTTCTCATCCTCTGTCATCGCCATCGACCGGCGTTCTGCGCCCATCATGACCTTGTCTTTGGCTTCTTCAAACTCGTTTGAAGCAATCAAACGCTTGCCTTTGCGGGCGGCCAGCAAGGCGGCTTCATTGGCGAGGTTGGCCAAATCCGCACCCGAAAAGCCCGGCGTGCCGCGCGCAATGCGGCGCAGGTCCACATCGGGGGCCAGCGGCTTTTTCTTGGTGTGCACTTCCAAGATTTTCTGACGGCCTTCGATGTCGGGACGGGGCACGACGACCTGACGGTCAAAACGACCCGGACGCAGCAAAGCAGGGTCCAAAACATCGGGACGGTTGGTCGCGGCGACGATGATGATGCCTTCATTGGCTTCAAAACCGTCCATCTCGACCAGCAATTGGTTCAGCGTCTGTTCGCGTTCGTCATTGCCATTGCCAAGGCCAGCGCCGCGATGGCGGCCCACGGCGTCGATTTCGTCGATGAAGACGATGCACGGCGCGTTGCGCTTGGCTTGTTCAAACATGTCGCGCACGCGGCTGGCGCCGACGCCGACGAACATTTCGACAAAGTCGGAACCCGAAATGGTGAAGAAGGGCACGCCTGCTTCGCCCGCAATCGCGCGGGCCAGCAAGGTTTTACCGGTGCCGGGCGAGCCGACCAGCAAAGCGCCCTTGGGAATTTGGCCACCAAGGCGCGAGAATTTCGTTGGGTCCTTCAGGAACTCAACAATTTCTTCCAATTCTTCGCGGGCTTCGTCGATGCCAGCGACATCGTCAAAGGTGATCCGGCCTTCTTTTTGGGTCAGCATTTTGGCGCGCGATTTGCCAAAACCCATCGCGCCGCCGCCGCCGCTGTTTTTCTGAACCTGACGGAACACAAAAAAACCAACAGCCATAATCAACAGGAAGGGCAGCGATTGCACCAACAGGTACATCCAGAAATTGGGCTGTTCTTCGGGCTTGCCGTCATATTTCACGCCATGTTCGTTGAGCAGGCTGAGCAATTGCGGGTCATTGACCACATTGGTGGTGAAACGGTCGCCGTTGGACAAGGTGCCCGTGACGCGGTTTTCCGACAATATGGCTTCTTTGACCGAGCCTTCTTCCACTTTGGCGCGGAATTCGGAATAGGCCAGCGTGGTGCCCGCGCTTTGCGGATTGCCACCGAAAAGCGAAGCGACGAGGAACATGGCCAGCAAAATGCCGCTCCACACCATCACGCTTTTCATCCAGGGGTTGGCCTGAGGTTCCTTGTCATCCTGCATGCAGAATCTTTCCAAAATATCGTCGCAGGCGGTGAAAAAATCACGCCTATATCTGTCTAACTTACAAGATAGGGGGGCAGGATTAAATAACAATGCACCCTTTATGGGTTTTTCTGGTCATTTCGAGGTGGAGCCGCGGAAATACGCCAGATTGTGTGGCCCTGTGCGCCAGAACGAGGTTGGCGGTCGATCAACAAGTCCCCCACCATGGCGCGTCGGCCCGCGCGCATGGCAGAAATTAACGAATCGAGCGTCGTAGATCGCACGCTTAAGTCCGGGCAGTGGTGGCGCAAACGGCGCAGGATGATGCGGCGAAATAGCTCGTCCGGATAGCCATGGTCGCGGATAATATGGGGACCATCGCTGGCCGGCCAAGTGGCGAGCGCTTGATCGACCGCCCATTCCACCACATCTTCGGCGTCTGCCAAATAAGCGGCGGAACGGGACGCGGCCTCGGCATCGATCAAATTTTGTCCCGCCAAGGCATGGCGCAGCCGCGCACGGTCAAAGCGTTGGTCGGTGTTTGATGGGTCTTCGATGAAGGGAATATCTTGTTCCAGCGCGATGGCCATTAATTCGGCGCGCCGCCATTGCAGCAAAGGCCGCACCACACGCCCATTGCGGCGGCGCACCCCCGCCAGACCCGACACGCCGCTGGACCGGTTGAGGCGCATCAACAAGGTTTCCAATTGGTCATCGGCATGATGGGCGGTCAAAATATAATCCAGCCCATGATCCCGCCGCCACAGATCCAGCAAGCGATAGCGTTCGGTGCGGGCGGCGGCCTGAAGCGAGCCGGTAATGGGGACGGGGGGACGCAAAATTTGGTGGTTAATATGTTCATGGGCGCAATAGCCCGCGACCATCCGCGCTTCGTCGGCGGAGGCGGTGCGAAAACCATGATCGACCGTCGCCGCCGCCATATTTTCGGGCAATAAATTGGCCATCAGCCATGTCAGCGCCATGGAGTCCGGCCCGCCGGACACCGCCACGCCATAGCGTTTATTTTGCCAGCCCGCGCCGACCGCCAGTTGTAAACCGGCGGCCATGCGTTCTAGGCGAAGGCTGTCAACAGCCTGCTTTTGATTTTGCGGCGTTTGCATCGGTGCGAACATCCTGTGGCATTCTGCTGCCATATACATCCTGCAATTCCGCAAAGGCTTTGCAGGCATCGGCCTTGCGGCCCAAATTGGTGAGGGCAACGCCCATATACATCAGGCTGTGCGGTGCGCGCGCGCCATCGGGGCGGTCCTTATAATTATTATAGAAAGCAACCGCTGCAAGGCTGGGCTTGCCATCGTCCATATAGGCGCGGCCCAACAGATTTTGCGCAAAGCTGGCAAGGCGGTGCTGGGGCCATTTCGCCACCACTTCTTTGAGTTGGCTTTGGGCCTCGGGATATAATTTCGCCTCCCACAAACGATAGCCGTAATTATAGCCGTCCTCGACATCATTGCCGGTGGCGGGAACGTCGATTTGCCGAACGCGGGCCAGGCGGGCGGCATCCGCCCCGCCGCTGGGGGCCGTGGTGCTGGGCTTGGTGGCCGACGTGTTGGTCGTTGGCGTTTGGGTGCGTGTGACGGGCGGGGGTACAAGGCCGCTGACTTCGCTGGGGACGCTGCTGGTCGCGGCGGCCGCGCGGGCTTCGGCTTGGGCTTTATAGGCGTTAAATGCGGATTCCAATTCGCGGATTTTGAACGCATTCTGCTCGCTTTGGCCGGTGAGCGCCTGCAACTGTGCCTCAAGCGCGTCGACGCGGCTGGTCAATTGAATGACCGGCGTATCGGCGCTGTTGGTGCTGCGCGGGGGGACGGCATTGCTGTTCGGGCTGATTTCACCTTCAAAGAAGGTGGGGCTGCCGCCCGGAAAAACAGTGCGTTGGACCGCCCGCATCTCTCTTTCCAATTTTTCGACGCGCTTTTCGACGGTGTTATTTTGCGCGTAAACCGTCGGCGCAGAAAGGGCGGACAAGGCCGCCGTGGCGGTGCCAAGGAAAAGAACAGCTTGCTTTATCATGTGCCGCGAGGCCCCCAAATATGGTAAAGTGACAGAAATGGACCATAGGACTGCAGCCTAGGGGAGTGCAAATCCAATTCGGCCCATCCGAAAAACGGACCATCCATTTTCTGGACCAAGGAACGCATGGGCGTGTGGGACAGCAGCGGATGGTCTGTGGCGACAAGGGTGGGCGGATGGGAAACCCACCGCCCGACCGAAATTTAGCGCGTGGGCGCCGACGTGGTGGCAGGGCCGGACGCCGCAGGCGGCGGTGTGATGCTGGGCGCTGCCGTGGTTTTTTGCGGGACAATGGCTTTGGATGTGCCGTTGCTGTCGGCGCGGGCAATCAGGTCTGCGACCTTCAAAGACACATTTTTCACCAATAAATCGGCGGAACCCAACGCGCCCACATCGCGGCCACCCACGGTGATTTGCAGGGCCTGCGGGCGGCTGGTGCGCAGCGTGTAATTGGCGACATAATCGGCGGGCAGTTGGAATTGCTCGCCCGATTTTAACGTGCGGCTGTCGCGGGCCTTGCCTTGGGCATCGTCAAAACCGATCCAAACATCGCTGGAGGCAGACAGGATGACCGGAGCATCGGCGGCAATGGTTTGACCTGCTGCCGCATTCTTGGCTGCCGGAGCTACTGCTGCGGGGGCTTTGTCATCGGCGGCGCGCATTTGGGCGGCGCGCAACGCTTCGTCCGGTTCGACCGAGACAAAACGCCAGACGCCATAGGCCGACGCGAGCAGGGCCGTAATGATCGCAAAGGTGATCGCTAGGCGCTTGGGTGGCAGGCGGGCTGGGTCGGTGGGTTCATAAGCCTCATAGAGGGGGCGAGCGGTATAATGCTCATCCTCCAATTCGCGGCGCACGGCGGCGGCGACGTCTGCTTCGGGCAAATTGACAGCGCGGGCATAAGCGCGGGCAAATCCCGTCACATAGGTGCGGCCAGGCAGTTCGGAAAATTGTGATTCTTCGACGGCGCGCAAATGGCGCTGGGTGATGCGGGTGCGCTGGGCCACATCGGCCAGCGTCAAACCCAAAGCTTCGCGTGCCTCGCGCAGCCGGTCGCCCGTCAATTTGATCGCTTCTTGGCCTTCTAAAGCGATCTGTTCATCTGCCATTTTTGTCTCCGACGCTGCCCAACTGTTGCTTGGGTCCGATTTGCTGTTCATCGCATTGCGGCGCTGGAAAAGTCAAATGGTCATCACGCCGAAAAGGCGCAATTTGAACAATATTGTGAAGATTATGGCTCAAGGTAGTGCGGGGCGGTTTATGGACCGCCGCCCCGCATCGTGGCCGTATTAACAGACGCCGCTGTTACAGCACATATTTGCTCAGGTCGGTGTCCTGAACCACATCGGCCAATTGGCTGCGGACATAGGCTGCGTCGACATCGACGGTCACGCCGTTCATATCCTCGGCATTGAAGCTGACTTCTTCGACCAAGCGTTCCATAATGGTTTGCAGGCGGCGCGCACCGATATTTTCCACCCGTTCATTGACGTCCGCCGCCATTTTAGCGATTTCGGCAATGGCGTCTGGCGCGAAATTCAAGCGGACGCCCTCGGTGCCCAGCAGCGCCATATATTGTTCTGGCAGACCGGCCTTGGTGTCGGTCAGGATGCTGACAAAATCCGCCTCGGTCAGCGCGTCTAATTCGACACGAATGGGCAGGCGGCCCTGCAATTCTGGCAACAGGTCGCTGGGCTTGGCGACATGAAAAGCGCCGGATGCGATGAACAGCACATGGTCGGTTTTCATCGGACCATATTTGGTGGCCACCGTTGTCCCCTCGATCAAGGGCAGCAGGTCGCGCTGCACGCCTTCGCGGCTGACCGATGCGCCGCGCGTGTCGCTGACAGCGATTTTGTCGATTTCGTCCAAGAAAACAATGCCATTGGCTTCGGCATCGGCAATGGCGACACGGGCCACATCATCTTGGTCCAGCCGCTTGTCCTGTTCTTCTTCGATCAAACGCTTCCATGCGTCCGCGACTTTCAGCTTGCGCTTTTTCTTGGGCGCACCGCCCATGGCCTTGCCCAGCATGTCGCCCAAATTAATCATGCCAATGCCGCCCGGTTGGCCGGGAATGTCCATTGGCATGGAGGGGGTGTCGGCCACTTCGATTTCAATTTCGCTGTCGGCGAGATGCCCGTCTTGGAACCGTTGGCGGAAGCTGGCGCGGGTGGCTTCGCTTGCGCCCTTACCGGTCAGCGCGTCCAGCAAGCGTTCCAGTGCGGCCTCTTCGGCGGCACCGCGCACGGCTTCGCGGCGGCGTTCCTTTTCAAGGCGCACGGATTCTTCGACCAGATCACGGGCGATTTGTTCCACGTCGCGGCCGACATAGCCGACTTCGGTGAATTTCGTCGCTTCGATCTTGATGAAGGGGGCGTCCGCCAGCTTGGCTAGACGGCGCGAAATTTCGGTTTTGCCGCAGCCGGTGGGGCCGATCATCAAGATGTTTTTCGGCGTCACTTCGTCGCGCAAATTGGCGTCCAATTGTTGACGACGCCAGCGGTTGCGCAGCGCGACGGCGACGGCGCGCTTGGCGGCTTTTTGGCCAATAATATGGCTGTCCAGCGCGGCGACGATCGCCTTGGGGGTCAGGTCTTTGTTCATGATTATGCCTTAATCTCAATTACTTCCTGCGTGAACTGGTCATTGGTATAGACGCAGATATCCGCCGCAACTTGCATGGCTTTGCGGCCCAAAATTTCAGGGTCGCTTTCATAATCCACCAGTGCGCGGGCGGCGGACAAAGCGAAATTGCCGCCCGACCCAATGGCCGCGATGCCGCCCTTGGGTTCCAGCACATCGCCATTGCCGGTGATGACCAGCGTGACATCCTTGTCGGCGACGATCATCATTGCTTCGAGGTTGCGCAAATATTTGTCGGTGCGCCAATCTTTGGCCAATTCCACCGCCGCGCGCAGCAATTGGCCATTGTGGCGTTCCAGCTTGGCCTCCAGCCGTTCGAACAGGGTGAAGGCGTCAGCGGTCGCGCCCGCAAATCCGCCAATCACGCTGCCATCATGCAGGCGGCGCACCTTGCGGGCGTTGGGCTTCATTACAGTTTGGCCCATCGACACCTGACCATCACCAATGATGATGACTTTATTGTCGCTGCGGGCGGAAAGGATAGTGGTTCCGTGCCAAGGCGAGGCACTATGTGCATGAGGATCGGTCATAATGGGCGATATGGGAAATAAGGCGGCAGCCCGCAAGAGATGCAGGGCATCGGACATGGCCTTTTTTATTGGTGCCGAGCTGGGCGGCATTGGCTGCGCTGGGCATGGGCGGCGGCTTGTCCTGCTATTCAGGCTTGCTGGCGGGCCATGGATCGGGCAGACCTTGTGCCATTGCGAGTTGGGATGGCGGGGATGATGGACTTGGGCCGTGCGAAAGCGAGCCGTTTTGATGGGGACGGCGCAGCATTGGTGCGTGCGGCCTTGGGGTCGAAAGTTTGGATGAGGCGGACGCGATGATCGAGGGAGCGGATGAAAAACGGCGTGTGTTCATAACGGGCACGGCTGGCTTTATTGGTTTTCATCTGGCGCAATTGTTATTGGCCGAAGGATTTGTCGTCGCGGGATATGACGGCATGACCGATTATTATGACGTGTCGTTAAAGCGTCGTCGGCATCAGATTTTGCTGCAAAACCCGCATTTCACCGCCACCGAAGCCATGTTGGAAGATGGTGAGGCGCTGCACCGCGCCATGGCGCAATGTGAACCGGATATTGTGATCCATCTGGCGGCGCAGGCGGGGGTGCGGCACAGTCTGGAACAGCCGCGCGCTTATGTGGACGCCAATATCATTGGCACATTTCATTTGCTGGAAGCGGCCAAGGCGGTCGGCGCGCAGCATATTTTGATGGCGTCAACATCGTCGGTTTATGGGGCTAATGACGATATGCCCTTTACCGAAAATCAGGCGGTGGCCCATCCGCTGAGCATTTATTCGGCGACCAAAGTGGCGGGCGAAGCCATGGCCCACAGCTATGCCCATCTTTATCACATGCCCATCACCATGTTTCGCTTTTTCACCGTCTATGGGGCATGGGGGCGGCCCGATTTGGCTTTGTTCAAATTTGTTGCCGCGATCTTGGATGGCAAAGCCATTGACGTCTATAATAATGGTCAAATGGCACGTGATTTCACTTATGTTGTGGATTTGGTGCAGGCCATTCGCCTGTTGGTCGACGCGGTTCCGGCCCAGCTCGCGGTGCGGGATGATATGGATTTTCTGCGTTATGACGGCGACAGCCTGTCCCCCGCGGCGCCATGGCGGGTGGTGAATATTGGCAATGGCGACAAAGTGCCGCTGATGGATTTTATTCGCGCCATTGAACAAGCATTGGGGCAGACGGCGCAGTGTAATTTCATGGAAATGCAAATGGGCGATGTTCATGAAACATGGGCGGATTGCGCGTTGCTGGAGCGCCTGACCGGATATCGCCCCCAAACCAATATTGTTGACGGGGTAAAAATATTTGTGGAGTGGTACCGCGACTATTACCAAAAATAGCAGGTCAAGACGGCCTTAGCCGATAGCAGATATCCCTGTTGGGGTGTCCAATACACGGGACAGGCTGTCAAAGGATTGGGGGATCCGATGACACAAAAGGGGGGGGAAGCAATCGACCGGAACCAGCCGGTGGTATTGCTGATATTCGGAACACGGCCAGAGGCGATCAAAATGGCGCCCTTGCTATTGTGGCTGCGAAACCATAGCGGCATGACCATCAAGCTGTGCGTCACCGCGCAGCATCGACAGATGTTGGATCAGGTGCTGGACCTGTTCGACATTATTCCCGATTATGATTTGGATATCATGCGATCGGGGCAAGATTTAACCGACATTTGCTGTGCGATTTTACAGGGCTTGCGCCCCATATTGCGGGACTGTGCGCCGGATTTGGTGTTGGTGCATGGCGATACCAGCACCACATTGAGCGCGTCTTTGGCGGCTTATTATCAACAAATCCCCATCGGCCATGTCGAGGCAGGTCTGCGGACCGGCAATCTTTTGTCGCCATGGCCAGAGGAGGGGAACCGGCGGTTAACGGGCGATCTTGCGACATTGCATTTTGCGCCAACGCTGCGCAGCAAGGCCAATTTGCTGGCCGAAAATATCGATGAAGATCAGATTTTTGTGACCGGAAATACGGTCATTGACGCGTTGATGCGCGTCGCGTCGCAAATGACCAGCGGCAGCGCGATGGAAGCAGAGATGTCGTCGTCTTTTTCGCTCAACCCAGACAAACGGATGATCTTGGTAACGGGTCATCGGCGGGAAAGCTTTGGCGATGGTTTTGCACAAATATGCCAAGCTTTGCGGCGATTGGCTGCTCGCGATGATGTCGAAATTGTCTATCCCGTCCATCTCAACCCGCAAGTCAAAGGGCCGGTTGAGGCCGCATTGGGGCATTTGCCCAATGTGCATTTGTTACCGCCGCAAGAATATTTGCCCTTCATTTATCTGATGCAGCGCAGCCATTTTATTTTGACCGACAGCGGCGGTGTGCAGGAAGAGGCCCCGTCTTTGGGAAAACCCGTGTTGGTGATGCGCGATGTTACCGAGCGGCCCGAAGCGGTGGCGGCGGGAACGGTGCAGTTGGTCGGCACCAATGCCGAGGCGATCTGGACCGCCGCGCAGCATTTGTTGGACGATGCGGCGGCCTATCGCGCGATGCAATTTGCGCACAACCCTTATGGTGATGGTCATGCGAGCGAGAAGATCGGTCAGGCAATTGCGGCATGGTGGCAGGCGCAGGGGTTAGGGCAGGAAACAGAGCGGGATCCGGAGATGAAAATCGCGCGGGATTTGGCGGATAAACGCATGGCATAGCGCGGCACGGCGCATCGGCGGCTGGCCTTTTATCCTTGGCGCTTTCATAGATAGGGCCAAGGAGACAGTCCATGCGATTCCCATTCGACAACAGTTTTTTTCAAGAGATGCAGGGCTTTTACGCCCCCGCTGTTGCCGAAGTTGCGCCAGCCCCAACCATGTTGGCGTTTAACGAACCCTTGGCCCAACAATTGGGGCTGGGGGGCATGTGGGCTGGTGATGATGCCAGCGAAGATCAATGGGCGCGCTGGTTGTCGGGCGCGGAAGCGGTTGAGGGCAGCGATCCCTTGGCCTTTGCTTATGCGGGGCATCAATTTGGGCATTTCTCCCCGCAATTGGGTGATGGGCGTGCTATTTTATTGGGGGAAATTGTCGCACCCAATGGGACGCGGTGGGACGTGCAGCTAAAAGGGGCAGGGCGCACCGAATTTTCGCGCAATGGGGATGGCAAGGCCGCCATTGGGCCGGTGCTGCGGGAATATTTGGTGTCAGAGGCAATGGCCGCGATGGGCGTGGCGACGACGCGGGCCTTGGCAGCGGTGGCGACCGGCGGGCGTGTGCAGCGCGAAAAAGCCCACCCCGGCGCGGTGTTAACGCGGGTTGCGGCCAGCCATATTCGGATTGGGACGTTCCAATATTTTGCGGCCCATTATGGCGAACCTTATGTCAGCCAATTGGCGCAATATAGCATCAATCGCCATTATCCCGACTTGGCCGCAGCCGCCAACCCGCCGCTGGCCTTGTTGGACCGCGTGATTGACAGGCAGGCGCAGTTGGTTGCGGATTGGATGGCGCTTGGCTTTGTGCATGGGGTGATGAACACGGACAATGTGGCGATCAGCGGGGAAACCATTGATTATGGTCCCTGCGCCTTTGTCGATCATTTTAAGGCGGGCGCGGTGTTCAGTTCGATCGACCGAAATGGCCGCTATGCTTATGGACGCCAGCCGCATATTTTGCATTGGAATATGGCGCGCCTTGCCGAAGCCTTGTTGCCCGCCATTCACAGCGTTCATGCCGATGATGTGGAAGCGGCCAAGACGTTGGTGGAGACTGTCCCCACGCGCTTTCGCGCCAAATGGGACGCGAATTTGCGCGCCAAATTGGGGCTGAGCGAAGCGCGCGATCAGGACCGTGAATTATTTGACGGACTGTTCGAGGTGATGGAGGCGGTGGGCGCCGATTTTACCGGATTTTTCCGTGCCTTGGCGATGATATTGCGCGGGGATGCGGATGCGTTATTGCCCTTTGGCGGGGATGATTGGGATATTTGGCGTTACCAATGGAGTGCGCGTTTGCAAAGCGAAGGCGGCGGGGTGGATTTGGCGGCGCGGGCCGATGCCATGGATATGGTGAACCCGCTATATATCCCACGAAATCACTTGGTCGAAGCGGCGCTGGAACAGGCCGAATTGGGCGATTTGACCTCGTGGGAAAAATTATTGACCATCGTTCGCAGCCCCTATCACCCACAAGCGGATGCCAGCGGATATGACCAGCCCGCACCCACAGAAAATCCACCCTATCGGACCTTTTGCGGGACATGATGGGGAACCTAGTGCGCGCTTGGTGGTTCCCTGTCAAAAGATGCAATCTTTGGTAGGGATATAAAGACGGCGGTAAAGATTGCAGATTGGTTGACCGGTGCGCCATAATGCATCAGCGTGACCCAATAAGGTAAAGACGGGCGTGATGAAAAAGGGCGATGTGATTTTGATCGGGCGCGATATTGCCAAAACCAGCACGCGCAAAGCCGGCACGCGATGGCCCGATTATGCGCGCTATACTTTATCGGTTTCGGCCTCGGCCGCCGCGCTGTTGCTGGGAACACAGGCTCATGCTGGGGTTCAAGCTGATGCGCCCGCATCGACGAGTCCCGCATCGATAGATAATGCGGCCGCGGCGCAAGGGGATGGCAACCCATCATCCACGTCCGATGCCGCTGCTAATCCGCCCCACGATAGCCGCGACATTGCGGCCCCATCGCCGCCCCCGCCGGACGTGCTATTCCCTATCATTGAACCGATTATTGAGGATGATGAATTTCGTAAGGCCATACCGCCGATCACGGCGGAGGATGATCCCGAACTCAGCCGCCCCTTGGAAAGCATTGCGGAATTTGAGCAGCGGCAGGACGACGAAGCGGCGGAGCGGCTGGCGCGCCGCAAGGACGCAAAAAGCAATGGCGATAATTTGGTATCGCAAAATGATGCCGCCGATAGCGATACGGATATCGCCGCCGCACAGCCCAATGCGGGGCAAGTGCAAGCCCCCTTGATGGTTCCGGTGATTGGCAGCGCGCCAATCCGGGATACGGAATTGTCCGCGCCCTTGCCGCCGCTGGATAGTTTTGATGTGACGCCCGTCGAATTTGCCGAAGCGGCGGATGATAGCCGCAACAGGCAGGTGCGATATTCCATCAAAATTAATGGAATGAGCGAAGCGGAAAGCAGCAGCGAAATTTCCATGGGCCGCCTGTTCCGGTCTTTGTCGGCTCTGCATGATGGGGATGGCAAGGCGGATAATATTGCCATGTTGCGGGCACGATTGACCGCCGATGGCGAATTGGTGCAGCGGATTATGGCGTCCGAAGGATATTATGACGCCGCCGTGAACACCCGGATCGTTCGGGCGGGCGCGGATGACCCATTGGCCGCGACATTGGATGTCACGGCCGGTACGCGGTATAATTTCTCGGAAATTCGCGTAGAAGCTGGCCCCACCATTCCGGATGATTTAATCGCGACGAACTTCCCGTTGCGGGTTGGTGAACCGATTGTGGCAGAACGGGATTTGGCAGCCGAGGCCGCGATTGCCCTGCGTTTACCAGAGCATGGCTATCCTTTTACCAAAGTTGGACAACGGGACATTTTGCTGGATGGGGCGGCCGGAACAGGGGCCTATACTTTGCCAGTCGAGGTCGGGAATCGCGCGCGCTTTGGCGGGATAACGACGTCGGGTGATTTGGCATTTGATGCCGAACATGTCGAATTGCTGGCCCGTTTCAAACAGGGCGACCTGTATGACAGCCGCAAAGTGGATGATTTGCGCCAAGCCTTGGTGGCGACCGGCTTGCTGTCGACGGTGGCGGCGGAAACACAGCCGACGGGCCGTTATGCCGAGGATGGCAGCGAATATGTGACCATGGCGGTGACGCAGCAGGCTGGCCCGCCGCGCACCTTGGCGGGCAGTATCGGTTATGGCACGGGACAAGGGCTGCGCGCCGAAGGAAGCTGGCAGCACCGCAATTTATTCCCACCCGAAGGGGCGCTGATTGTGCGCGGTCTGGCGGGGACGCAGGAACAAAGTCTGGGCGTTACCATGCGGCGCAGCAATGCTGGGCGGCGCGACCGCAGCTTTGAAGTGGTGGCCGAGGCGCTGCGCAGCAATTATGACGCATTTGAAGCGATTACGGGCCGCCTCGGTTTCCGGATCAGCCGCGAAAGCACGCCTTTGTGGCAGAAAAAGCTGACCTATAGTTTTGGCGCCGATTTGATCGCCACCCGCGAAGATGATTATGATTTTGCCAACCAATCACGGCGCAAAGATTTTTACACCATTTTGGGGCTGACGGGCCAATTGGGCGTTGATCGGTCGAATTCCATGCTGGACCCGACCAAAGGTTTTCGGATCACGGCCTTGCTGCAACCCGAAGGGTCTTTGGCGGGCAGCTTTACGCCTTATGCACGCACCCAAATTGACGGCAGCGCTTATTATCCGGTGATGGATAATTTGGTGATTGCGGGCCGTGTGCGGGTGGCCAGTATCTTGGGCGCGGAGCGCGAGCGATTGGCCCCATCACGGCGCTTTTATGGCGGCGGCGGCGGGTCGGTGCGCGGATTTGGCTATCAGCAATTGGGGCCAAAAGACCCGAATAATGACCCCATTGGTGGGCGCAGCCTGAATGAAGTCGGGCTGGAGGCGCGGTATCGCTTTGGCAGCTATGGTGTCGTGGGCTTTGTCGACGCTGGGCAAGTCTATACGAGCAGCACACCCGATTTCAGCCATATGCGTGTTGGCGTCGGGCTTGGGGGGCGTTTTTACACCAATTTTGGTCCCATGCGGCTGGATGTCGCCACCCCCATTGGCCGGAAACCGGGTGAAAGCCGCGTGAGTGTATATGTTTCCATCGGGCAGGCATTTTGATGAGCAAGGATGCGGAACAGGGCGCCGCTGGGGGTGAGCCGAAGATGGACCCCAATGCTGTTGATGCAACCGGTGTCGCTAAGGCTGACGCTGAGGCGGACAGCGCAGGGACCACGAGCGGGCGTGCGCATCGGCGCGGCGCGGGGCGCATGTTCCTGCGCTGGATGGGCATTTTGGTCGGTGGTTTGCTGGCCTTGGCGGTGCTGTTCCTGATTGGGCTGAACAGCGATGCGGGGCGGCGATTTGTGGTGACGCAAATCGAAAAGATGGAATTTGAAAATGGCATGAAAATCGACATAGGGCGGCTGGATGGGTCGCTATATGGCGAAATGCGGCTGCGCGAATTTAAGTTGCTGGACCCCAAAGGTGTGTTTTTAACATCGCCGGAAATTAGGGTAGACTGGCGTCCATTTTCATTTTTATCCAAACATTTGAATATTAAATCCGCAACGTCGCAGACGATCAACCTGACCCGTCTGCCAGAATTTAAAGTGACGCCGCCCAGCGATGAGCCGCTGTTGCCCGATCTGGATATTGATATTGGCACATTGCGGGTGGATCGGTTCGTTGTCGGTGAAGCGGTGGCGGGCCAGCGTCATGATCTGCGATTGGTCGGCAATGTCGCGATTGCCGATGGACGCGCCAAGATTAACGCCGATGCCGACACCATCGGCACGCTGAAAGGCGACAAGCTGAAACTGGTGCTGGATGCGGTGCCGGAAGCCAATAAATTGCTGATGAAGGCGGATATTGCTGCGCCGCAAGGCGGCGTGATTGCCGCCGTGGCGGGATTGGACAAGCCGTTGACCGCGAAGTTGGACGGCGCGGGTGATTGGAAGGCGTGGGATGGCCGTTTGACGGCGCGCTTGGCCGATGGTGATTTGGCCAATATTGCGCTGAGCGCGCGGGACGGTCTGTTCAGCCTGAAGGGCGAAGCCAAGGCGGCGGAATTGGTCGGCGATGCCCTGCGCGGCGTCTTGATCCCCGCTGTTGCCATTGATTTGCAAGCGAAATTATCCGAACGCAAGGCCGCGCTGAGCGGGAATTTGGCGTCGGATGCCATGCGTTTGGACGTGGCGGGCGGCGTGGATTTGGGTGAAAACCGCTATGACGCTTTGGCGCTGGACCTGAAAATATTGCGCCCATCGGCGGTGTTGCCGCAAATCCAAGCGCAAAATATGCAGGTTCATGCGGTGCTGGACGGTGAATTTGCCAAGCCTTTGGTGGATTATCGCGCGCAGGCCGCACGGGTGGCTGTGAATGATATTGTCGTCGAACGATTAAACCTGTCGGGCAAAGCACGGGTGGATGCGGACCAGATCATTGTTCCGGTTGCGGGCCGTGCGGCGGCCATTCGCGGGCTGGATACCGCCGCAGGCGGAAGCTTGGTGGATGTGCGGCTGGATGGCGACTTTGCCTATAAGGACGGGCGTTTGCTGAGCGATAATTTACGCCTGCGTTCGCCGCGCATTGACGCCAAAGCGATCATTGTTGCTGATTTTAATCGGGCCTTTTATACCGGTGCGATTGATGGCCGCATCAATGATTATCGCATTGATAGCGTTGGTGTGTTTAACATTAGCACCGATATGGATTTGGAAACCACCAAGCGCGGTTTTGCCTTGGCGGGCACGGTGCGAGCGCGGTCAACCCGTTTGTTCAACAGCGGGGTTCAGGATTTGACCGGCGGCAATGTCGTCGCCAGCAGCGCCGTGCGCTATGGTGATGATGGGGTTGTGCGCTTTTCCAATCTGCGGATGACATCGCCCAAGCTGCAAGTGGTGGGCGGGCAGGGCAGTTATGCGCCGAACGGGCAACTGACGCTGAATGCGCGGGCGAATAGTGCGGATTATGGTCCCTTGGATGTGGCCGTAACAGGCACGATCACCAATCCGCAGGCGACGTTGCGCGCCGAGCGTCCGGGGCTGGGCATTGGATTGAAAAATTTGCTGGCCAAGGTGACAGGCGCAAACGGCGGATATCGGCTGAATGCGGTGGGCGAAACGGATTATGGTCCCTTGGCGGCGGATGTCGTGCTGTTGATGCAGAAAGGCCCGCTGACGATTGATATTGAACGCGCCAATTTGGCGGGCGTGGGCTTTGCGGGCCGTTTGGTGCAAGACCCTGCCGGTCCCTTTGTCGGGCAATTGGATGCCAGCGGAAATGGCATGGGCGGCGTCGTGCGATTGGGTGCGGACGGAAAATATCAAACCGCAAAAGGCAATATTCGTGCCAATGATGTGGTGATGCCAGGGGCGGCGGGTCTGTCCATTGGGTCGGCGATTGTCGACGCCGATGTCACCTTATATGACACGCCGCATGTGGTCGCGGATGTGCAGATCGCGGATACGCGCTATCAAAGCTATCACATCGCGGTCGGCCGTGCGAAGGTGGATTATCGCGATGGGTCGGGCAAGGTTCAGGCCTTGTTGGAAGGCACTAGCGGCGTGCCGTTCCGTGTCGCGCTGAACGGCGACCTGACGCCCGGATTGTGGCGCATGGCCGTGAATGGGCGCGCCAGCGGCGTGGATTTCCGCACCGAAAATCCAGCGCGCATCATGGTGCAGTCCGCTGGATATGAATTATTGCCCACGACCCTGAATTTGGGCCGTGGCAGCCGCGCCCGTGTGGCGGGTCGATATGGCCAAGACGGTATGATGCTGCAAAGCCGCTTGGACCGCGTAAATATGGCCCTGCTGAACAATCTATACCCCGACATGGGCTTGGGTGGCCGCGCCAGTGGCAGCATTGATTTTGTGCAAGCGGGGGCCAATGCCATGCCAACCGCCGATGTGCGCTTGTCGATCAGCGATTTCACCCGCACCACGGCGGTGGCGGTTAGCCAGCCGGTGGACATGAATTTGGTGGCGCAATTGCAGGGTGATGGCGGCGATGTGCGCGCCGTGATGCGGCAACGCGGAACGGTGATTGGCCGTTTGCAAGCGGCGCTGAACCCATTTGGCGCTGGTGCGGATTGGTCGACCCGCTTGATGGCATCGCCCTTGGCGGGCGGTTTCCGCTATAATGGACCCGCCGAAACGCTGTATAGCTTCTTTGGCCCAGCCCAACAGGCGGTCAGCGGGCCGATCGCGGTGGCGGCCGATTTTGGGTGTGTTGTGAACAGCCCATGTCTGGAAGGGGTCATTCATGGCAAGGATATGGTGTATGAAAACCAAGTCTTTGGCACGCGTTTGACCGGAATGAACCTGAAGGGTCGCTTTAATGGCGACCGCTTGTTGATTGAAAATATGACGGCCAAGGCGGGCGATGGCAATATTGACGCATCCGGCTATATCAGCCTGTCGGCGGCGCAAGGCTATCCGATGAACATCACCGCCAATTTGAAAAATGCCCGTTTGGCGCGCAGCGACAATTTGGGGGCAGAGGCCACGGGCGCGTTGGAGCTGGTGAAAACCGCCGGACAAACGGCGCTTTTGTCTGGCGATTTGCGGATACCCGAGGCGCGGTATAAATATGTCCGCGAAGGCGCGGCGTCGGTGCCGAGCTTGACCGGAGTGCGCCGCAAGCCCGCCTTGGGCCGTGCGCGCGTGACGGGCGACCGTCTGCAAGATGTGGGCGGCGGCTTGTTTGACCTGATCCGGCTGGACATTCGCTTGCGCGCGAATGAGCAAATTTATGTCAGCGGCATGGGGCTGGAATCCGAATGGCAAGCCGATGTCCGTTTGCAAGGCACAACCGAAACGCCGCGCATTGTCGGTGATGTGGAATTGGTGCGCGGAACCTTGGGTTTTGCGGGGCGCAGCTTTACGCTGGAAACCGGACGGATCAGCTTCCCCGACGGCAATGCTTATGACCCTGCCATTCAATTGGTGGCGACCGAAACCATCGAAAATGTGGAAGTCAGCGTCAATGTCAGCGGGCGCGCGCAAAATCCGGTGATCAGCTTCAGCAGCGTTCCCGGCTTGCCGCAGGACGAAATTGTGTCGCGCATTTTGTTTGGCGAAAGCATTACCAACCTGTCGCCGGTGCAAGCGGTGCAATTGGCGACATCGCTCAACAGTTTGCGCAGCGGCGGCGGCGGCTTGAACCCCTTGGGCGCTTTGCAATCGGTTGCAGGCATTGATCGTCTGCGGGTGCTGGGCGCGGATGAAAGCGAAGGGCGCGGCACGGCGATTGCGGCAGGGCAATATATTTCCAAGGATATTTACCTAGAGGTGATTACCGATGGGCGCGGATATACGGCGACCCAATTGGAAATCAGCCTGACACGGGCTTTGTCTATCCTGAGCCAAGCGGGCGGGTCTGGTCAGACCAATATGAGCGTCCGCTATCGGAAGGATTATTGACCATGCGGCTGGGCTGGATGGTCGTGGGCGGTATGATGCTGGGCCTGTTGGCGGCTTGTTCTGACGAGCCCGATTTTGACACACGCTTTGAAAAAGCGAGCGAAGAAATTTCCCAGCGTGCCCGTGCGTTGGACGCCGAAGATGCCCGTGTGCGGACCGAAATGGGGCTGGCAGCAAGTGACGATGGGGTGCAGGTTACAGGTCAAGAGCCTGATGCAGCGACGGGCCAGCCCATGTCTTTTCGCTTGCCAGTGGCAGGCAGCATGGGTAGGGAATAAAGGTCATCTGGGGAGTAGCCAGCCGTTCGTGTGACCGAACGGGCCGCTGTGTCAACATACTCGGTCGAGAGGCCGTGGTGCAGTGGAAACGGATTTTCCGTTTGGGCGAGACCAATGACACCGATCTTTCTGTCCGGGCTGGGCGGCGAGAGAAGGTGTCTATTGGTTTATTTGCCGCCCGGCCCGGGGACTGTTTATGGATGCATTTACGACATCAGCCGCTGTGGTGGCGCTGGCCGAAATAGGCGACAAGACGCAATTATTGGCGATTTTGCTGGCTACGCGCTTTCGAAAGCCTGTGCCGATCATCTTGGGTATTTTTGTTGCGACAATCGCCAATCATGCCTTGGCGGCGTTGGTGGGGGTGAAGGCGGCGTCGCTGTTGGACAGCGAATATTTCCGCTATGCCGTTGGCATTGCCTTTGTCGCGATGGCGGCTTGGACTTTGATCCCCGATAAATTTGAAGATGATGATGCGCCGAAAAATCGTTCGGGTGCGTTTTTGACCACCTTGGTGGCCTTTTTTCTGGTGGAAATGGGCGACAAGACACAGGTGGCGACCATTGCACTGGGCGCGCAATATCAGGATTTATTGTGGGTTACGGCGGGAACCACGCTGGGCATGATGTTGGCCAATGTGCCCGCGATTTTTCTGGGGCAGGCGTTGTTGCAGCGTGTGGATTTGGCCAAGGTGCGTTTTGTTGCGGCGGCTTTATTCTTGATTATCGGTTTGTGGGTGATCGCGCAAACGGCGGGTTTGATTTCCTGAGCGACCATAAGGCGGCGGCATGATTGGTGGCCACCAAAGGCAAAGAGGGCGCCCATTGGGCGCCCTCTCCGGCAAGGAGCCTTTCGGCTGTATGATCGCGACCATCAGGCGCGGTCGGATTAGAAACGATAAGAGATGCCGACGCTCAGCTTGCTGTTGCTGGTCGCGCTGTCATAATCTTCGATGATATATTCAGCGCGCAGGCTGGTCTTGCTGCCAAGGCCGGTTTCGAGGCCTGCACCATAGACCAGCGCTTCTTGCGTGCTATTTTCGCTATTGCGGCTGTCATAGTCGCTGATGGTCGCTTTGAATTTGGTGCGTTGATAACCAACGCGGGCATAAATACCCGTTGCGTCCGTTACCTTATAGCCCAAGCGCGTGCTGAAGCCGAAGCTTTCGCGCGCCTTGATTTGCGATTTGAAATCATCTTCCGACAAGGTCAGCGCTGCGCTGGTCAGCGTGGCATTGGCTTCGAGGCCAGCGAAGATATTGGCCGACAAAGGCAGGTCATAGCCCGCATAAAGTGCGGCGCCATAGCCATTGGCGCTGAGGCCGTCGATCTGGACGTCGCCGAGCAGATCGCCCTTGATTTCATAGGCATCGCGAACAGCGGCCACGCCAACATAAGGACCTTCGAATGTTTCGGCATGCGCGGTGCCGGTGATGGCAACCGAAGCGAGCAATGCCAGTGCGAATTTCGTCATGATGATATTCCCCCGAATGGATAATGGTGCCAACGCAAGCGGCTCGGCAGGATTTGCCGTGCCATATCTTGGGCTGACCGGCGTGCCTCTAGGGGCAGGGGGTGCGGGGGGTCAATGAAGTGATGTAAATTTGCTGCAATGTGGCGATTATATGTGACTAATTGGCAACATCAAAATATATAGAATAGTATCTTTTGATGATGCTGCCGCATCATCCATGTCGTTTTTATGTATAGACAAGATGGTGCGGCAGAAAATTATCTGATTTCTAAATATGTTATCGAACCGTGAAGCTATATTGGCCCGATGTGGGTTGGCCGCCCGCTGCGGTCGCTGTCCAACTGACGCGATAGGTGCCGGGCACGAGTGGACGTTTCAGCGTCATCGTCAAGGAGCGACTGTCGCGGCCAATGGCCGATGTCGTGCGCATTTTCATCGGCGGATGGTCGGTCATGCCGGGCATGGCGGTCATGACCAATTCTGTGCGCAGCGAGGATGGAATAATGGTTTCGTTAAATTGCAGGGACAAGGATGTCACCTTGGTCGCCGTGCTGTTGGCAGCGGGTCGTGCACTGGCGACGGCAAGCCGTGCGTCTGCAGGAACACTCACGCCCAGCAAGAGAAGCGATGTAGCGATGGCAGCAAAGGTGCGTGACAATATTTTTTCCATTCCTTGATTTTTGCTCGGCGTTTTTGCGCTGTGCTGATAATACGCGAAAGGGGGAAATTACCCTCAACCCGTCATTTCGTCGTTTTTTATAAGGGGCGATGGCTGTGGGCTGCGTAGAGTGGGAAGGGGGCAAGTGAGACGTTTATGGACCATGATTTGAAAATTTTGCGTGTGACGGATTTGCCGACAGAATTGGCAGGCTTGGACGATGTGATTGTCGCGGACGCGCTGATGCGCCGCAAGGAAGCCAAGGCGATGCGCCGCATGATGGTCTTTGCGGCCTTTATTTCGATGGGCGGCGGTGTTGTCGCTGGTGCGGCTTTGCCTGCGCCCGCCGAAGCTGCCAGCCCCTTGACCTTGTTGGTGCCGCACACGCCATTGACGCAAGTTGGCATGGCGGACCGTAACTGATGGCGCCCAAAAGACAGGTTTTGCTAGTGGCATTGGTGGCGGTTGTGGCTTTTTTGGCCGCCGCATCGGGCGTCTGGGTTGGCCGAGCGTTGACCGACAAGCCGGATCATAGCCAATTTGAATTGCACGCCAAATTATATGATGAACTGCAATTGCAGCCGGACCAGCGTGCAGAGTTGGCGAGCGTGGAGTCCGCGTTTAACCTGCGGCGCAAATTGCTGGAAAAGCAGATGCGCGAAGCCAATGAACGTTTGGCCATCGGCATTCAATTGGAACATGGCTATGGCCCGCAAGTGACGGATGCCATTGATGAAACCCATCGATTGATGGGCGATTTGCAGAAGGAAACGCTGCAATATCTTTTTGCCATGCGCGATGTGTTGGATGAACAGCAAGCAGGGCAGTTTGACAAAATTGTGGTCGAGGCCTTGACCACTGATATGCAGTGACGGTTGATTTTTCGAGATTAACGGACGCGCAACTGGCCAGCCATGCACGGATGGGCAGGCAATTGGCTTATCGGGAATTTTTAACCCGATATAAGGCCCCGATTTATCGCCTCATTTGCAATTATATCGGTGATCCGGACGAGGCGCTGGATTTGGTGCAAGAGGCTTTTGTATCGGCTTTTGCGGCCATTGATCGTTATGATGACAGCCGCGCGTTTCGCGTGTGGATGAGCCGTATTGCGGTCAATAAGTGTCGCGATTGGGCACGGCGACGCAAGGTTCGGGCCTTTTTTTCGGCGGCGTTGCCGCTGGAAAAAGCCTTTGATGTTGCCAGCGCAGAGCCTTTGCCAGACGAAGAATTGAGTGGGCGCGGGCAGGTTGAGCAGGTGCGCCGGGCGATGAATGCTTTGCCAGACAAATTGCGCGAAGTGCTGATTTTGCGCGCGATTGATGAAATGTCACAGGCCGAGGCTGCAAAAATTTTGGGCGTCAGCGAAAAGACTATCGAAACCCGCCTTTATCGCGCGCGATTGCGGATGCGCGAACAGTTGGGCGATTTGTCCTAGCCCATCTCTCGGCTGTTTTTGGCCGCTTGGCATGAGGGGTCGCGGCGCCGCCTGCGTATTCTTGCACAGATTATCAGGAGAGTTTCCATTTCTATGCAGTTGGACAGGCGTCGTTTTGCAAGTGCTGCCCTTGGGGGAGGCGCGATGGCCGCGCTCGCGGCGCATTATCCGGCATGGGCGCAGCCCGTGTCTCAGGGACTTCCCTCGACCCTGCCGACCGTCAGCGGTGATGATATCACGCTGCGCATCGCGGAACAGAAAATCCGTATTGATGGCATGGTGGCCAAGGCCATTGGCGTGAACGGCACCATTCCTGCGCCGTTGGTGCGCCTGAAGGAAGGGCAAAATGTCCGCCTGAAGGTGATCAATGATTTGGATGAGGATAGCTCCATCCATTGGCACGGCCTGATTTTGCCATTTCATATGGACGGCGTACCGGGGGTGAGCTTTCCGGGGATTAAGCCGAAATCATCCTTCACCTATGAATTTCCGATCGTGCAAAATGGCACCTATTGGTATCATAGCCATAGCGGGTTGCAGGAAGCTTTGGGCCATTATGGGCCGATCGTTATCGATCCGGCGGGCGTTGATCCCGTGGCCTATGACCGTGAACATGTGATGGTGTTGTCGGACCACAGCCACCTGTCGCCTTATGAAATTTTTCGCAAGATGAAGGTCAGCCACGGCCATTGGAACATGCAGCGTCAGACGTTCATGGATCTGATTAAGGGCAAAGGCCTGTCTTTGTCCGAACGGTTGGCGTGGGGCAAAATGCGGATGGACCCGACCGACGTGGCGGATGTGAACGGGTCGATTTTGGAATTTTTGGTCAATGGCTATGGTCCCAAGGACAATTGGACCGGCCTGTTCCGCCCCGGTGAACGGGTGCGTTTGCGGATTATCAACGCATCGTCCATGTCGATTTTTAACGTGCGTATTCCAGGCCTGCGGATGACCGTGGTTCAGGCCGATGGATTGCATGTGCGCCCCGTAGAAGTCGATGAATTTCAAATCGGTGTGGCCGAAACCTATGATGTGATCATCACGCCGACCGAAGACCAAGCCTATACATTTGTGGCGGAAATGAACGACCGTAGTGGCATGGCGCGGGCGACCTTGGCCCCGCGTGCAGGCATGGTAGCGCCTGTTCCGGCGCTGCGTGAAAGGCCGCTGGCGACCATGAAAGATATGGGCATGGGCGATATGTCGGGCAGTGATTGCACCCCTGAACATGAAGCGATGGGCCATTGCACCGTGGGCGGCGACAGTTCCGGCGGCGGCATGGACCATGGCATGCGCGATTTCAGCCTTGCTCCACAAGTGAAGCGCGACCCCAGCGTGCAGGCGATTTCGCCCATGCCCGTCGACCGGATGCATGAACCCGGCCAAGGCTTGGAAAATGTGGGGCATCAGGTGCTGACCTATCATGACTTGGTATCGTTGGAACCCAACCCCGATGTGCGCGCGCCCAGCCGTTCGCTGGACATCCACCTGACCGGCAATATGGAACGGTTTATGTGGTCGTTCGACGGGGTGAAAATGTCGGATCATCACGAAGCCATTCCCTTTATCGAAGGCGAACGGGTGCGGGTGAATTTGATCAACCAATCGATGATGAGCCACCCCATTCATTTGCACGGCCATTTCTTTGAATTGGTGACGGGCAAGGGCGACCATTCGCCGCGCAAGCATACGGTCATTGTTCAACCGGGTGGAACCGCCAGCTTTGACTTTACCGCCGATGCGCTGGGGGATTGGGCGTTCCACTGTCATTTACTCTATCATATGCACGCCGGAATGATGCGCGTTGTCAGCGTTCGTCCGAAGGGAGAAGAGGCATGAAATATCTGTCTTTGACCCTGATGGGTGGAATTTCGATGCTGGCCTTTGCCGTGCCTGTTGCCGCGCAGAGCCATGGTTCGGGACATGATGGGCATGGCGCACATGTGGACCATGGCGCAAAGCCTGCGGCCAGCGCCCCCAGTTGCACCGCCGAACATGCGGCCATGGGTCATTGCACCCTGACGCCAAAGGCCGAGGATCACAGCGCGCATCAAGGCCAACATCAAGGCCATGGCGCGCACGATGACGCATCGCATCAAGCGCATGGCGGCCATGGGGCACAGAAGGCGCAGGCAGCCGCACCCGCACCCACTTGCACCGCAGAACATGCGGCGATGGGGCATTGCACTTTGCCCGCCAAGGCCGAGGAACATGATGCGCATTCCGCACCTGCCAAGGCCCAACCCAAGACCGATGATGGCGATCATAGCGGTCATGCTGGTCATGGCGCGGTGGCCGATGTCAAAGTCGACGACCATGCAGGCGACCATGCAGACGACCATGCCGCTGTTCAGGCTGGCACCGCCAGTTGCACGGCCGAACATGCCGCCATGGGGCATTGCACGCTGGATGCCAGCAACCCCGATTTGCCACAAATTGGCACCAATTTACCCGCGGGTGACGCGCCAGCGCCGCCGCCGCCCAGCACATGGATGGCGGACAAAATTTGGGGCGAAGGCGCGATGGCCCATAGCCGCCATATGATGATGGTCGAAAATGGCGGGCAAAAGTTCAGCTATCTGCGGTTGAACGGCGAATATAGCGTCCGCGATGGGCGTGATGGCTATGCGCTGGATGGTAAATTTTGGTATGGCGGCGATATCAACCGCTTGCATATACGCGGCGGCTTTTCCGGCGATGTTGGCAAGCGCATTGATGATGGCGAGATAGCGATGCTTTATAGCCGCGCCATTGATGCCTATTTCAACATTGAAACCGGTATCACCCAAGAATTGGGCCATGGGCCGAAGCGGACCTATGCCAGCATTGGTTTTTCCGGCTTGGCCCCTTATTGGTTTGAGCTGGAAAGCGCGCTGTTGGTTTCGAACAAAGGCGATTTTACCGCCCATATCGAAGCAGAATATGACCAGTTGATTACCCAGAAACTGGTGTTGCAACCGGCCTTTGAACTGGGCCTGTCCGCCCAAAATGTTGCGGAAAAGGGCTTGGGTAGCGGCATCACCGAAGTGGGGGCGGCGCTGCGCCTGCGCTATGAATTTGTGCGCGCCTTTGCCCCTTATGTCGGTGTGGCGTGGAGCCAGAAAATTGGCGGAACGGCGGACTTTGCCCGCGCGGCGGGGGAAAAGGCTTCGTCGACCAAATTTGTTTTTGGTTTGCGGACTTGGTTTTAAGAAAATGGGGCGGGCTGTTATACGGTCCGCCCCAATATAAGCTTGGCATGATGCCATGACAGGAAGGAAATTTGATGGGTGCCCTTTGTTGCCGCCGAAATGCGCTGACCCTGTTATTGGGGGCATCCACCGCCTTGTTGGTGGGATGCGGTAAAGAAGATCAGGCTGGTTTGGCATCGGCCAATGCCGCCGAAACGGGCGCGGCTGATATGGCGAGCACCGCCAAGCCGCCGATGATTGTGTACCGCGACCCCAATTGTGGTTGCTGCGGCGCATGGGCGGACCAAGCCAAGGCGGCTGGATATCCGGTGAAAATTGAAATTCGCGACGATATGGGCACGGTGAAAACGGGGCTGAATGTGCGCGCGGATCTGGCCAGTTGCCATACGGTGATGGTGGCGGGATATGTGCTGGAAGGGCATGTGCCATTTGACCATATCGCCAAGTTGCTGGCCGAAAAGCCAAAGGATATTATCGGTCTGGCGGTTCCGGGAATGCCGCGCGGCTCGCCGGGCATGGAAATGCCCGATGGCAGTATGGACGAATTTGACGTCATTGGCTTTGATAAAAATAGCCCAGTACGGGTGTTTACTGCCTGATTTTCAATTTTATATCAGCGTGATTTTGGCTGTTATCAAAGCGCCGTCCGGTTGGATCAACTGGGCGGCGTTTGGTGTTTCCACTATATAGGCGTCCTCCGCCTCCAAGGTCAGGCGGTGCTGGCCCATCATGATGGTGCGTGTAGCGGGGGCCAGCAACAGCAGATGATCGGCGATGGATGTGAAGGGCTGTGCTTGGCGGCGAAGCACGGCGTGCGCGCGGCCATGACGCAGCATCAGGTTGAAAACACGGGCATTGCCCAGCGGAACGGCATGGACATGATCGTCGCCGCTGAAGATCAACTCTGGGCCATCGTTGGTGATGTGATGGGTCTGGCCGTTGATCGACAATTGCATTGTGCCCGACAAAATCAGCAAATGGCGCGTCACATTGGGCCAGCGCGAAAAGTCGCACGGCTGGGTGACGGATGCCAAGCTGGCGCGCCAAAAGAAATCATCATCGCTTATGCCTTGAATGGCGGGATAGAGGGCGATGTCATGGGTGATGCCGCCGCCGCTTCGCCAGCGCCGAGGATGGCGCTGGCTGGCAGGGAGGGACCGAGAAACGATCATGCGGGGATATTAGCCCAAGATCGCGGGCAGGTTCAGCCCTTGTTCGCGTGCGCAATCCAGCGCGATGTCATAGCCTGCATCGGCGTGGCGCATAACGCCCGTGGCTGGGTCGTTCCACAACACACGTTCCAAACGGCGGGCGGCATCGTCGCTGCCGTCCGCGACAATCACCATGCCGCTGTGCTGGGAATAGCCCATGCCGACGCCGCCGCCATGATGCAGCGATACCCATGTCGCGCCCGATGCGGTGTTGAGCAGGGCGTTGAGCAAGGGCCAGTCGGACACGGCATCGCTGCCATCCTTCATCGCTTCGGTTTCGCGGTTGGGCGATGCCACCGATCCACTGTCCAGATGGTCGCGGCCAATCACGACAGGGGCTTTTAATTCGCCATTTTTGACCATTTCGTTGAAGGCGAGGCCCAAACGATGGCGGTCGCCAAGCCCGACCCAGCAGATGCGCGCCGGAAGTCCTTGGAAGTGGATTTTCTCGCGCGCCATATCCAGCCAGCGGTGTAGTTCCTTATGATCCGGTAGCAATTCCTTGACCTTAGCATCTGTTTTAAAGATGTCTTCTGGGTCGCCGGACAGGGCCGCCCAGCGGAATGGCCCAATACCACGGCAGAAGAGTGGGCGGATATAGGCGGGAACAAAGCCAGGGAAATCAAAGGCATTGGTGACGCCTTCATCCTTGGCGACTTGGCGGATATTATTGCCATAATCGGTGGTGGGAACGCCTGCGGCTTGGAAGTCGAGCATCGCCCGCACATGCTGGGCCATCGACGCTTTGGCGGCTTTGGCGACGGCGGCGGGGTCACTTTCGCGCTTTTCCAGCCATTCGGCCACGGTCCAGCCAGCGGGCAAATAGCCGTTGATGGGGTCATGCGCGCTGGTTTGGTCGGTCAGCAGATCGGGGCGAATGCCGCGTGCGAACATGTCGGGCAGGATTTCGGCGGCATTGCCGAGCAGGCCGACGGAGACGGGCTTGCCATCCAATTTGGCCTGTTCGATCATCGCCATCGCTTCGTCGATGCTATTGGCTTGCTTGTCGAGATAGCCGGTGCGCAGACGCATTTCGATGCGGCTGGGCTGGCATTCAATGGCGATGCAGGATGCGCCCGCCATGACAGCGGCCAAGGGCTGTGCGCCGCCCATGCCGCCAAGACCCGCCGTCAACAGCCATTTGCCGGACAAATCACCGCCATGATGTTGGCGGCCCATTTCTACGAAGGTTTCATAGGTTCCCTGCACAATGCCTTGGGTTCCAATGTATATCCATGAGCCTGCGGTCATTTGACCATACATGGCAAGGCCGCGTTTATCCAATTCGTTGAAATGATCCCAATTGGCCCATTCGGGGACCAAATTGCTGTTGGCGATCAGCACGCGGGGTGCGTCTTTATGGGTTTGGAACACGCCCACAGGCTTGCCCGATTGCACCAGCAAGGTTTGATCATCGTTCAGATTTTTCAGCGTTTCGACGATTTTGTCATAGCTGGGCCAATCGCGCGCGGCGCGGCCAATACCGCCATAAACCACCAATTCTTCTGGACGTTCGGCGACATCGGGGTGCAAATTGTTCATCAGCATCCGCAAGGGGGCTTCGGTCAGCCAGCTTTTGGCGTTTAATTGGGTGCCGACAGGGGATTTGATGACGCGGCTGTTGTCGAGGCGGTTCATGCGTGTCCTTTCGCAAAATCGAGGATGGCCGTGATAATTTGCTGTAATATAGGCAAAATCACAGGCGAGGGGTGGAGGGGCGTGGGCCATTGGTCCGCCGCAAATAATGTGGGTTCATCCATATAGCCGCGCTGGGCGAGTTCCATTTGGATGGCGTGGAAGCCGTTTGTTGGGCGGCCATAATGGCGGGTCGTCCAGCCGCCCTTGAAGCGGCCATTGACGACATGGCTGTGGGGTGATGCCGCGCAAATATCCGCGACGGCTTGTTCCAATGCGGGCGCGCAGGTGGCGCTGTTATTGGTGCCGATGTTGAACATCGGCAGTTCGCCGTCAAACAGGCGTGGAACATGGCTGCGGATGCTATGCGCGTCATAAAGCACGGCGATGCCATGTTGGGCCTTCACGCGCTGAAGCTCGGCTTCCAAGGCGGCGTGATAGGGGGTGTGATAGGCGGATTTGCGCGCTTCCGTGTCGATTGCATCCGCGCCGCTGCGATAGAGCGGCTCGCCATCAAAGCTGGTCGTCGGGCATAATTCGGTGGTGGCTTGGCCCGGATAGAGGGACGCGCCCGATGGGTCGCGGTTCATGTCGATCACCGACCGGTTGATGTCGGTGGTGACAAAGCTGGCCCCCATATTACCCGCGAAATCATAAAGGTCGCGGACCCACCAATCCGTGTCGAGGCGCGCCAGCCATGGCGAGGCAAATTGATCATCCAGCCCCGCCAAGTTGGTGCCGCCGTGGGGGACGGCGATCACCAGCGGCGCTGTGCCGCGATGGACCTGAAGCCAATCGGGGGAGGGCACGGCGATAGGGGGGGAGGCCATAGCGATTAGCCGACCAGTGGCAGACGGAATTGCGCTGCGTCGATCAGCGCGCCGGACCGGATGAGATCATTTGCGGCCTCCATATCCGGATAGAAATGGCGGTCGTCATCCAGCGCAGGTACCACGGCGCGCAGACAGGCGCGGGCTTTTTCCAGTGGAATGGAGGAGGTCAGCCCACCATGAAATTCAATGCCTTGGGCGGCGGCCAAATATTCAATGCCCAAAACGGCGGTGGCATTGGCGGCCATGTCCATCAGGCGGCGAGCACCATGCGCAGCCATGGAGACATGATCTTCTTGGTTGGCGGATGTTGGGATGCTGTCCACGCTGGCGGGGAAAGCGCGCTGTTTATTTTCGCTGACCAAGGCGGCGGCGGTGACTTGCGGGATCATAAATCCGCTGTTGAGGCCGGGCTTTGGCGTCAGGAAGGCGGGCAAGCCAGACAGCGCAGGGTCGACCAACATGGCGATGCGGCGTTCGGCGATGGAGCCGATTTCGCAAATTGCCATCGCGATCATATCGGCAGCAAAAGCAACAGGTTCCGCATGGAAGTTGCCGCCCGATAGAGCTTCGTCGGTGTCTGGAAAGATTAGCGGATTGTCGGATACGCCATTGGCTTCGATTTCCAAGGTGGTGGCGGCTTGGCGCAACAGGTCGAGCACCGCCCCCATGACTTGGGGTTGGCAGCGCAGGCAATAGGGGTCTTGGACGCGGGCATCGCCCAGCAAATGGCTGGCGCGAATGGCGCTGCCGTCCATCAAGCCGCGCAGGGCCGATGCGACCTCTATCTGTCCCGCATGGCGGCGTAGTTGGTGGATGCGCGGGTCAAAGGGGGTGTCGCTGCCCTTGGCGGCTTCGGTGGACAAAGCGCCCGTCACAAGGGCGCTGGTGAATAGCAATTCAGCCTCGAACAATCCGGCCAGCGCGTTGGCGGTGGAAAATTGCGTGCCGTTCAGCAGGGCGAGCCCTTCTTTGGCGGCGAGTTCAATGGGGGCTAGGCCCACCGATGCCAAGGCGTCGGCAGCAGGCATGACCGTGCCGTTCACGAAGATTTCGCCGACGCCTATCATGGTGGCGGCCATATGCGACAGCGGGGCCAAATCGCCGCTGGCACCCACGCTGCCTTGGCTGGGGATCATTGGGGTCAGGCCCTTGGCCAGCATGGCGGCCAGCAAGTCGCAGGTTTCAACGCGCACGCCCGATGCGCCTTGGGCCAGACTGACCAATTTCAGCGCCATCATCAAACGGATGACCGGAACGGGCGAGGGCGCGCCGGTGCCTGCCGCGTGGCTGAGCACGATATTGCGTTGCAGGGTCGCCAGATCGTCATTTTCAATACGGACGCTGGCCAATTTTCCGAAGCCAGTGTTGATGCCGTAAACAGGCTCGCCCTTCACCAAAATGCGGCCAATGGCGGCGGCGCTGGCGGCGATACGCTCGTGGGATGCGGGGTCTAGCGTGACCGATGCGCCGCGATAAATGGCGCGCCAATCGGCCAGCGTGACTTGGGTGGGGATAAGGGTGATGTTGGTCATTGACCGCTCCAGATGCGGGCATGGAGCGGGTTTTGCCCCATGCGATAAACAAGTTCGGCGGGACGTTCGATGTCCCAAATGGCGAGATCGCAGCGCTTGCCAGCCTCGATGGTGCCGATGCTGTCCAATCGGCCCAGCGCACGGGCGGCATTGCGGGTGACGGCCAACAGACATTCCGCCACGGTCAGGCGGAATAAAGTGGCCCCCATATTCATGGTCAGCAGCAAAGAGGTCAGCGGCGATGTTCCGGGGTTGCAGTCGGTGGCAAGGGCGATGGGAACGCCCGCGTCCCGCAGCGCCGCAATCGGCGGCACTATGGTTTCACGCATGAAATAATAAGCCCCCGGCAACAGGGTGGCGACCGTGCCGGACGCGGCCATGGCGGCCACACCATTTGCGTCCAAATGTTCCAAATGATCCGCCGACAAGGCTCCATAGGATGCGGCCAGCGCCGCGCCATTTTGGTTGGACAATTGTTCGGCGTGCAATTTCACGGGCAGGCCGAGCGCACGGGCTGCGTCAAACAGGCGGGCGGTTTGCTGGGCGGTAAAACCGATATTTTCGCAAAAGGCATCGACGGCATCCGCCAGATGGTCTGCGGCGATGGTCGGCATGATATTTTGGATTAACAGGTCGATATAAGCATCGGCATTATCACTATATTCTGGTGGGAGGGCGTGCGCGCCCAAGAAGCTGGTCGCAACGCTGATGTCCGCATGATCGGTTAGGCGGCGGGCGGCGCGGAGCATGCGAATTTCGCTGTCGGCGTCCAAGCCATAGCCTGATTTAACCTCGATCGTCGTCACCCCTTCGGCCATCAGCGCATGGATACGCGGCAGGGCAGAGGCGATCAGTTCATTTTCGCTGGCGGCGCGGGTGGCGCGCATGGTGGACAGGATGCCGCCGCCTGCGCGCGCAATTTCTTCATAGCTGGCCCCTTGCAGGCGCAGTTCAAATTCATGGGCGCGGTCGCCGCCGTGGATGATGTGGGTGTGGCAGTCGATCAGGCCGGGGGTGATCCAGCGGCCATCGACATCCCATTCCTCGTCCGCGTCAAAGACGGGCGCGGTGGCGGCGGGACCTGCATAGAGGATTTCGCCCGCAGCCTCGGCAATCAGGCCGTCTTCGATCAGGCCCATGTCGGCATCTGTCATCGTGGCAAGGCGGGCATTTTTCCAAATGCTGTCACAGCGCATCATCGAATCTCCTTGGATGACATATCATTGCATCGGGTCGATTTAATGTATAGACATAAAAACAATAAGACGCATTTTTCGATCAGCATTGAGGGGCAAGGCCATGGCTTCATTCTTTTTTGACCAGATTTTATTGGCGGACGGATGGGCCGAGAATGTGCGCTTGTCGGTGGTGGATGGGCGCATAATGTCCATCGAGCGGAACATGGCGAAACAAGCGGGGGACGCGCATCATGCCCTTGTCATTCCGGCGCTGGGCAATTTGCACAGCCATGCCTTTCAACGCGCGATGGCCGGTATAGCAGAGGTGGCGGGGCCGAGCGGCGACAGTTTTTGGACATGGCGCGAGATTATGTATCGCTCGGTCGATCGGCTGACCCCAGAGGGGCTGCGCGATGTCGCGGCCATGGCTTATGCCGAGATGTTGGAGGGCGGATTTGGCCGTGTGGGCGAATTTCATTATGTCCATCATGGCGCGGATGGGCAGGGCTTTGGCGCCCCCGCGGTGATGAGCGCCGCGATTGCGGCGGCGGCGCAGGATACGGGCATTGGCCTGACGCATTTGCCGGTTTTTTACGCGCATAGCGGCTTTGGCGGACAAGCGCCCAACCATGGGCAGCGCCGTTTTCTGCATGATATCGATGGATTTGCGCGTCTGTTGGACGGCGCGCGGGCGGCGCTGCGCGTCTTGCCAGACGCGGTGTTGGGTGTGGCCCCGCATAGTTTACGCGCTGTGACGCCCGACCAATTATCGACGTTGGAACAATTGGCGGATGATGCGCCGATCCATATCCATATCGCCGAGCAGGTGAAGGAAGTGGAGGATTGTGTGGCGTGGAGCGGTCAGCGGCCTGTGCAGTGGTTACTGGATCATTTGCCCGTTGATCCGCGTTGGTGCCTTGTGCATGCGACGCATATGACGGCGGAAGAAACCCTGGGCTTGGCCAAGTGCGGCGCGGTCGCTGGAATTTGCCCGATTACGGAGGCGAATTTGGGCGACGGCCTGTTTCCGGCGGTGGAATATTTTGCGGCGGGTGGCCGCATCGGTGTGGGGTCGGACAGCAATATACTGATAGACGCGAGCGAAGAAATACGCTGGCTGGAATATGGGCAGCGTCTGACCCGCCGTGGGCGTAACATTTTGGCGGGCGGTGAGGGCGGCTCAACGGGCGGGCGTTTATGTGATGCCTGTTTGCAGGGCGGCGCGCAGGCGCTGGGGGTTGAAGCGGGGCTGGCCGTGGGGCATGTGGCGGATATGGTAAGTTTGGACATGACCCATCCGTCCTTGGCGGGCAAGACGGGCGCGGCGGCGCTGGATGCTTGGATATTCTCCGCAGGGCGTGGGGGCATTGACCATGTTTGGCGGCGGGGCCGCGCGGTGGTGCAAGCCGGGCGGCATATTGACCGCGACCAAATTGCTGCGCGCTATCGCCGAGCCATAAAGCCATTGTTCGCATGATGATGGTGCCCGCATGAAAAAGACGCTGCACGAAAGCATTCGGAGCGACATTGAAGCGGCGATTTTGTCGGGCGCTTTGTCGGCGGGGGATCGCTTGCCGACCGAGGCGGATTTAATGGCGCAATATGGCTGTTCACGGATGACGGTGAACAAGGCGATATCGGCACTGGTTGCCGCGACCTTGGTCGAGCGGCGCAAAAAAGCCGGCAGTTTTGTCGCTCGTCCCAAGATGCACAGCATGGTGCTGGATATTCCCGATTTGGAAGCCGAGGTGCTGCAAAGGCGTCAGCGTTACGCCTTTCGTTTGTTATCCCGCACCGTGCGCGCGGCGGATGCGGACAAGGAATATGAGCAGCAATTAAGCGGCGGCGGCGCACTGCTGGCGCTGACCGGACTGCATCTGGCCGATGACCGCCCGCTGGCGTTTGAAGAGCGGTTGGTGAGCTTGAGCGCGGTTCCAGACATAGAAAATCAATGGTTTGACGATATGTCCGCTGGTTCGTGGTTGCTGAAATATGTGCCTTGGACGGAGGCGGAGACCCGCATCGCCGCCGTGAATGCCGCGCCCGATTTGGCAGCCCATTTGGGGCAGGCGGTGGGGACGGCCTGTTTGTCGGTCGAGCGGCGGACATGGCGGGGCGAGGCGGGTGTGACATGGGTGCGCCAACATTTCGTCGGCAGCGATTATGACCTGATCGCCCATTTTGGCCCGTCGCGGGCGGGGTGAGGCCGAAGTTCCATTATTCGCCGCTGAATATCCGCCGGTGAAGGGTGAGGCGTGAAAAGTCGCGCCGCAACGATCCGGATTGAAAATATATTTCAGGATAGGTGAGGGGCGCGCACCGATGCTGCGTAAATATGGGTGCTGGCGGATGTCGGGCGCGTCGAAACCGGAAATGCTCTGCCTGTCAGCAAAAAATATAATCCATGCACAGCCCTGACATGGGCGTGATGACATGGGTGACAAACAAGGGGTTTCATTTTGAATATCAAATCCACCCTGCTGCTGGGCGCAGCAGCATTGACCGGCTTTGCGCCGACAGCATTTGCGCAAGACCATGCCGACCATCAGGCCGAAAATGCCAGCCAAGCGGACATCATTGTCACCGGCTCGCGCATTCGCCGCACCGATTTGGCGGGCGTTGGCCCTGCGACCGTGGTGTCGGCAGAGCAGTTGGAAAATACCGGCGTTGTGAACATTGAAAATGTGTTGCAGCGTTTGCCAGCCGTTGCTGGTTTTTCGGGCAACCAAACCAATGCTTATTGGACCGGCAATGGCTATGGCACGGCGCAGGTCAATTTGCGTGGTCTGGGCATTAAGCGCACGCTGACCTTGCTGAACGGTCGCCGCTTGGTGGCAGGTGGAACGGGCGCGAACTCTTCGCCCGATTTGAACATGATCCCGACCATTGCGTTGGCACGGACCGAAGTGTTGAAGGATGGCGCATCGGCCATTTACGGCGCAGACGCGGTGTCGGGCGTGGTCAATCTTGTGACCCGCAATGATTTTGAAGGCATTGCCGTCAGCGCGCGTAACGGCATCACCGGCAAGGGTGATGGCCATGATTTCACCGCCGATTTCTTGGGCGGCATCCGCAATGATCGCGGCGGCTTGATGTTTGCTGCAACCTATCAAAAGACGCAGGCTATTCGCCTGTCGAGCCGTGCGGCCTGCGGCTTGACCGAAAGCGCTGGATCGCTGGTTTGCTCGTTGAGCGGCAATACCATCGGTGGGCGGGCGCAGGAAATCTTGGGCCATGAGCTGGATGAAGATAACAAGCTGAAGGAAATCCTTGCTCCAGCGATAAATTTCATGGGCGGGGACGCGACGGAAGCATATTCGGCGGCGCGGCATGGGTTTAACAGCTATCCCTATTTGAATGCTGTCAGCCCAATTGAGCGTATTTCGACCGGTCTATTTGGTGATTATGCGATCAGCGATAATGTGACGGCTTTCGCTGAGGTTCTGTATACCCACCGTAAGTCCAATCAGTTGGCAACGCCCAGCGTGATCCGAGGAACGCGTGCAGGCGATCGCACCGGTATTGTGATTGCAGCAGATCATCCAAGCAACCCATTGGATAACGACCTGCGTTTGTTGGGGCGCACCCTGTTGGAAGCGGGACCACGCGAATTCTTCCAAACAACCAATACATGGCAGGCAACGGGCGGTTTGCGCGGCAAGCTGGCCAATAATTGGTCGTGGGAAGTATCCGCCGCTTTTGGCCGCAACACGGGGAAAGATGGTTCGACGAATATCGTGAACCTTGCCAAGATGAATGAGACTTTGGCGGTCAATTGCGGCACCAACGGGGCACCATGCGGCGATTATCTGGGTGTTGGCGATGTGAGCCAAGATGTGCTGGATCACATTCTCTATACCTCGACAGATCGTGGCGGTAACCAATTGATGTCGTTCACCGCCGACATTACCGGTGACGTATTGGCCTTGCCTGCAGGTAATTTGGCCTTTGCTGCGGGCTTGGTTTACCGTGAAGAAAAAGGCTGGCGGAACCCTGACTTCCGCACGGTGGCCGGTGTAGCCAATAACAACCAGCAAAGCCCTGTGTCCGGTAAGGTCCAGACCAAAGAAGCCTATCTTGAAATTTCGGCACCGATCCTTGCTGATAAGCCCTTCTTCAAGGCCCTTACGCTGGACGCTGCTCTTCGCTACTCCGATTATCAATTGTTCGGCAGCGATGTGAATTATAAGCTGGGTCTTGATTGGAAATTGAACGATGTGTTCCGTATGCGCGGAACCTATGGCACCGGTTTCCGGGTTCCCAATGTCCCCGAATTGTTCAGCGCTGTTGGTGAAGGCAATCTGACCACCAATGATCCATGCGGTGGTTTGACCAGTTCGAGCAATGCTACGCTGTTGACCAATTGCACGGCGGCGGGCGCAGGTATCGGCTATGTGCAGCCGGGCCGTGTGATCTTGACGTCGAACGGGGGCAACATCAATTTGAAGCCGGAAAGCAGCACGACATGGACAGTCGGTGCGGTGTTCCAGCCATCTGCCATCATCCCCGGCCTGTCGTTGACGGCTGACTGGTTTGATATCAAGATTGAAGATGCCATTCGTTCGGTTCCCGGTTCGACCAAGCTGACGCAATGCTATAACAGCAGCAATATGTCGCACCCCTTCTGCGCTGATATTGACCGTAACCGTGCGACCGGTGACGTGACCTATATTCGCGCGCAGTTGACCAACACCGGCAACGAAAAGATGCGCGGTTTGGATTTGGGTCTCGTCTATGCCCGCAATATTGCGGACGTGGCGGTGACGTTGGATCTGAACGCCACCTATTTGGATAAATATGAAGTTGTTCAATATCTGGGTGGCGCGCCTATGACCTATGATGGTTATTTGGGTGGCGGCAATGGCGGCTATTCGAAATGGCGCGGTTATGGTGTGTTGTCGGCGCAAAAGGGCGCGGTCACGGCGACATGGTCGACCCAGTGGATTGGCAAGGCGAAGGATTTCTATGCCGCAGCCACCGCCATTGGTGCCCGCGTTCCCAACGTCTTTTATCACAATGCGCAGATTGCGTTTGAAGTGAATGAAAAGACGCGCTTCTCGTTGGGCGTGGACAATCTGACCGACCGCAAGGCACCTTATGTTGCCAACTATACCGATGGTAACACCGACACGATGGTCTATGACCTGATGGGTCGTCGTTTCTATGTCGGCTTCCGTACCGGTTTCTAAGGGTAGGATGAGGTTTTGGCTAAGATACGTTGGCCTTCAGTCGCACGCCGATTCCACAAGTGGCTTGCCCTTGTGGTCGGTGTGCAAGTTTTGGCTTGGTCATTGACCGGATTTTACATGGTGGCGATTAATATCAGCCATATCCATGGTGATCATCTGGTGAAGACACCAGCCGCACAGCCTTTTGATCTCAGCCAGTTGGTGTCGCCGTCACAAATTGTGGCGGCGGCCCCAGCCGCCAGCGAAATCAGCTTGTCGCGCCGCATGGATCAAATGGTGTGGAAAGCGGTTTCGCCCGATGGTCCGGCATTGTTCGATGCAACAAGCGGCGAAAAGCTGGCTCCGCCAAATGAGGCAGAGATTAAGCGCTATGCCCAAGCCCTTTATGCTGGGGATGGGGACATTGCATCTGTTCGCTTGCTGACCAAGGGGGTGCAGGAAACAGGGGGACGCAAACCACCATTTTGGCAGGTCGAATTTGAAGGGTGGAACCGCCCGACGCTATATTTGTCCGCGCAAACGGGTGAGTTGATGGCCAAGCGCCATTTCGCATGGCGCGGCTTTGATATCGCCTGGATGCTGCACATCATGGATTATGATGAGCGGTCGGACGTGAATAATCTGTTGCTGCGAACCGCAACATGGCTGAGCTTTGGCATGGCCGTCAGCGGGGCATGGCTGTTGTTTTGGGCCTTTCCGCGCAAGCGCAAAAAGAAAAAAGCCGTGAGTAAGGAGCAGGGCGCATGAGCAAATTTCGCCTGTCTCCCCTGATGTTCCGTAAAATCCACAAATGGGTGGGTTTGGTGCTGGGGCTGCAATTTATTTTGTGGACGCTCAGCGGGTCTGTGATGGCCTTGTTGGATAAAGACAAGGTTCGCGCCCATGGCAGCCATGATATGGCCGCCCATGGGCATGTGCTGCCGCAAGGGGATTATTTTGATCCTGCGAAATTGGCGGAACATGGTCCTGTGTTGGGCGTGAATATCGTCGATTTGATGGGCTATCCTGTCTATGAAGTTCGCACGCCGCGCGGCGTGAAGCTGATCGACGCGACCGACGGCACATTGGTCACGGTGGACCCCGATACTGCGACCTATGTAGCGCAGATGATGCTGAACAAGCCGGTTTCCAGTGTCGATCCCATGGCGCGGCCCAATTTGGAAACGCGCGATCATAGCGGCCCCATGTGGCGTGTGAATTTCGCGGATGAAGACAATAGCACTGGCTATGTTTCGGCGCAGACGGGGCGTTTTCTGGAACTGCGGAACGACCATTATCGGACGTGGGACTTTTTCTGGATGCTGCACAATATGGATTATGCCAATCGTGCCAGCTTTAACCATCCGCTGATCATTTTTGTGGCCTTTGGCACATTATGGCTGTCGATCACGGGTTTTTACCTGTTGTTCAAAAGCTTTAACAAAAATGATTTTCGCTGGTTGCGCCGCCGGAAAAAGCCAGTCGTGCGCGTGATTAAAAAGGCGGAATAAGCGCCTGACCTTGGGGTCTTGAACTTCAGGATAAGAAAAGGCCGCTGATCGGTTGATCGGCGGCCTTTTTTCATTTCGACTGGGATTGGATATAGGCGATGATGTCGGCGCGGTCCAAGGGATGGGTGACGCCGGTAATTTGCATGGTGGTGGCGGGGATCATCGCCTTGGGGTCCTTCATCCACCGATCCAGCGTCGCGGCATCCCAGCGCCCGCCGAAATCGCGTAGGCCAGCCGTATAGCCAAAACGGGTGCTGTTGGTCGCCAGCGGCTGATTATATATATTATAGAGATTGGGTCCGCCAATGTCCGGCGCATTGGGGCGGATATGATGGCAGCCCGCGCATTGGGTGAATTTCCGCGCACCCATTTTGGGGTCTGCAACCTTCATCAAAGCAGAAAGATCGGGATTGGGGCCTGGCAAGGTCATGCGCTGGTCGCGGCTGTCATCCGCGCCGCCGCAGGCCGCCAGAAGCAGCGGCAATAGCGCCCATGCTGGGCCGCGGTAAAAGGGAAAAAGAGCGGTCTTCATGCCGCGCTCATAACGACCATGGCTTTCTGAGAATATGGGACGAATTGACCGAGGTGGGGAAGATCGCTGGGGATTGCCGAAAAGCCCGCATGCTGTTTTAGAAATAGGGTGCCAATCTGAAGCGAAGAAATGGTGGACGCACTTGGGCTCGAACCAAGGACCCGCTGATTAAGAGTCAGCTGCTCTACCAACTGAGCTATGCGTCCACAGGCGTTTTCACGCGTGGGTCAATGCAGGCATTGACTTTGGTAATGGTGGACGCACTTGGGCTCGAACCAAGGACCCGCTGATTAAGAGTCAGCTGCTCTACCAACTGAGCTATGCGTCCATGCCGATTTGGGCGGCATTGCCGTAACCAAGAGAGCTTCTCGGCTGCGGTGGGGGGCCTTTAACAGTGCCATTTGTTCATGGCAATATATTTATCCGGAAATTTCACAAATTTTTGAAAATAACGGAATAAATGAAAAATTTGTCAGCGGTGAAACCGTGCTGCCGGGTTAATATCCGCTGCCTGTGCTGGCCGAACCGCCCGCTTTCCACGCGGCATAGCCACGGTCCATACGGTCCTTGATGCCGCCGCCCCAGCCTGCTTCAAAGCCTTCAAGGGCTTGCATCGCCTTTTCCTTGTCATACAGGAAGGTGAAAATATCTTTGGCGATTGGCGCAGCGGCGCGTGAACCGCCCATGCCATGTTCGATGACCACCGATGCTGCATAGCGGGGATTTTCTACGGGCGCGAAGCAGACAAACAGGCCGTGGTCGCGATATTTCCATTCGCCGCCCTGACCGCGCGAGCCAGAGGCCAGACCGCGTACCTGCGCGGTGCCGGTTTTCCCGCCCATCGTAATGCCATCCAGTGGCAGGCGGCTGCGGACGGCGGTGCCCGCGCCGTTTACGACCTGATCCATGCCGCCGCGCGCGACCGCCAAGGCTTCGGGGATCAGGGGCAGGGGGGCATTATCAAAATGCCGGTTGATTAAACGGGGATAAAGCGCCTTGCCCGATGCGATGCGCGCCGCCATCACCGCCAATTGCAGCGGGTTGACCGATACATAGCCTTGGCCAATGATCGCGTTGAGGGAGTCGGATTTGGACCATTTTTGGTCAAATCGGCGGAGCTTCCATGCGCTGTCCGGAATGGTGCCATAGCGTTGGTTGCTACCTGCCAATTGAAATTCTTCGCCCAGCCCCAGCATCCGTGCAAAGGGGGCGATGGTGTCATAACCCAAATAGTCGCCAAGCCAGTAAAAATAGCTGTTACAGCTTTTGGCGATAGCGGTCTGCATATCCACGCTGCCGTGACGGCCAAGGCAGCGGAAGAAGCGATTACCAAGACGATAGCCGCCGATACAATTGTGGCGGTGGTGCGGATCAACCCCCGACTGAACCGCCGCGATGACCGCCATGGGCTTCAGCGTCGAACCGGGGGGGTAGAGGCCGCGTGTGGCTTTGTTAATCAAGGGTTGGTGGTCGTCGCTGGTCAGCCACTTATATTCGTTCGAGCTAATGCCGTCGGAAAAGCTGTTGGGGTCGAAGCTGGGCATCGACACAAAGGACAAAATGTCACCATTGGTGCAGTCGAGCACCACGACCGCGCCGGATTCGCGGCCCATGCGGCGCGCGGCATATTCCTGAAGCTCGCTGTCGATGGTCAGGTGAACGGTTTTCCCTTGAATGTCGCTTTGCGAACTAAGTTCGCGCACCATGCGCCCGCCAGCCGTAACCTCGACCCGTTTGGCACCCGGTTTGCCTTTCAGCATCGGTTCGAAATATTTTTCCAAACCATCTTTGCCGATTTTAAAGCCGGGCGTGACATAGAGCGGGTCGCGAGCGGCCTTATATTCTTCGGAATTGGGGGTGCCGACATATCCGATTAAATGGCCGACAGCCGCGCCCGTTGGGTAATTGCGGGCAAAGCCACGTTGGGGGGCAACACCCTGTAGGTCGGGCAAGCGAACGACAATCGCTGAATATTCTTCTTCGCTAAGAAATTCTTTTATCGCAACGGGTTGGAACCCGGACGCATGATTAAGGTCGCGGTTGATACGCTCCATCTGGTCGCCGTCCAGCTTGAGCAGGGTTTGCAATTGGCCCAGCACCAATTCCCGATTTTTCAAACGGTCGGGAATGATGTCAACGCGCAGCGATACCCGATTATCGGCCAAGGCCTTGCCATTGCGGTCGACAATCCAGCCACGGCGCGGCGGAACCATGGTCAGGTTGATGCGATTGCTGTCGGATTGCAGCATATAACGGTCGTTATCGACCACCGCGACATAGCTTAGCCGCGCGGCCAAGGCTGCGCCCAGCACCGCTTGCCCGCCGCCAACCAAAATGGATCGACGGGTAAAGGTAAAGCCGCGAGAGGCTTCGGTGATAGGAAGTTTGCTGCTGCGCATAAAGATCAGTTTCGGCGGAGGACTATCCCCGTTTCAAGCGAAATTTGTCCACCATGGCTGTTAGTCGCATGAACAGGGGAAATAAGAGAGAGGAGATAATGATTTGCGGGGCAACAAGTTGCAGCATCTGGAGCCATGCGGCGTGGGAGTGGCTGAGCTTGGCCGAAATGGTTTGGATCAGCGCAATTAACAGCGCCGCGATCAACCAGTCATGCCAAAAGGCGCGCCACAAGATGCGTTCCGAAAAATAATGGATGGCGAAGCTGGCGACGGTCCACAAGAAAATGGCGCTGCCAATCGGGGCACCGCTGAACAAATCATCCATCAACCCCAAAGGCGCGCCAATCCAAATGGGCCAAATATCCGTGCGCAGCAATTGCCAGCATAGAAACAGCAGCAACCCCATGGGCGGAACCACGGGCGAATTGGAGATCAGCGGCAACATGGTGGGCAGCGCGGACGCAAAAATCACCGTAAATAGCGGAATGGAAATGCGCCGCCACGCGGGGGGCGGGTCGCCAATATTCGGACCGCGTTGGTTGAGGGTGCGCGGGCTCATGGACGCGGAGCAGCGCTTGTGGTGGTCGGGGACGCTGCGCTGGGGGCTTGCCTAGGCGTAGCGACAGCCGGAGGGGGCGTGCGGGCGGTTGGCGGACGGGGTTGATCGTCAGCGGACAGGTCCGGCATCGCGCCGTTGGTTTCCGGTATCGCCTGCGCTTCGATACTGCTGGGCGTATAGGGGCGCAGCACGGACACGGCATCGACCTTTGCAGGGTCGGCCAAGGGGCGCGCCAAGGCCCCGTCATCCTTGCGGCGGATCACCACCGCGACGGGGATGTTGGGGGGATAAAGCCCGCCAATGCCCGATGTCACCAAAATGTCGCCGGGGCGGAAGGGGTTGTTCGCCACGTTCAGCGTGCGCACATCCAAATCGCCATAGCCGCTGCCCGATATTTGGGCAGGCAAGCCATCACGGGCGCGCCGAACGGGCACCACATTATCGACGTCGCTGAGCAGCAAAACCTGCGATACGGATGGACCAGCGGTTAGGACGCGGCCGATCAGCCCGTCCGCGCCGCGCACAGGTTGTCCAGCCGTGACGCCCATGTTGCGACCGATGCTGAGCAACGCGAGCCTTTTGGTGCTGGTGGAGTTGGACGTCAGCAAATAGCCATTGGCTATGCCCATTTTGTCCGTTTCTTGCAGCTTGAGCAGGCCCTTTAACTGGCGGGTTTGTTCTTGTAGCGCGCTGGTTTCCACCAACTGGCGGCGGGCATCGGCCAATTCGCTGCGCAGGCGGCGGTTTTGGTCGCCCGCATTGACATAGGCGGAGATGCTGTCGTCGATACCAGAGATAGAGCCAATCATATGGCGTGAGGCACGGGCGACGGGCGCGGTCACTTCATGGGCGGCAACGCGCAACTGGGCAAAGCCGACCGGATCCGCCACCGACAAAACAGCCAAAAGCAGCCCGCTTACGGCCAATGTCACGGCAATGACATAAGCGGTAAACAGGCTGTTTTGGGCCTTGCGCGATTGCCCTGGACGTTGATGTGCCGGGCTGGGCATGACGTCCTTTGCTTAGGCTTGATGCAACACGCCGCGAAACGCGGGGTCTTCGAGGGCGCGTCCGGTGCCAATGGCAACACAGGTCAGCGGATCTTCGGCAACGGTCACGGGCAGGCCCGTGGCATCGCGCAGCAGATCGTCAAGCTGGGCAATTAAGGCGCCGCCGCCGGTCAGAACAATGCCCTGATCGACAATGTCGGCGGCCAATTCTGGTGCGGTATTTTCCAGCGCGATACGGACACCCTCGACAATCGTGCCAATGGGTTCTGCCAAAGCCTCGGCAATCTGGGCTTGATTGATCGAGATTTCCTTGGGAACGCCGTTGACCAAGTCGCGGCCCTTGATGTGGATGGTCACGCCAATGCCGTCTTCGGGAATACGGGCGATGCCATAATCTTTTTTGATGCGTTCGGCCGTGGCTTCACCGATCAGCAAATTATGGTGTCGGCGGACATAGGACACAATCGCTTCGTCCATCTTGTCGCCGCCCGCGCGAACCGAGGTGGTGTAAGCGAGACCGCGCAGCGACAGGACCGCGACTTCGGTGGTGCCGCCGCCAATGTCGACGACCATCGAACCAATGGGTTCGGTGACGGGCATGTCCGCGCCAATGGCCGCTGCCATCGGTTCTTCGATCAAATATACTTCGCTGGCGCCCGCGTTGCTGGCGGCATCGCGAATGGCGCGGCGTTCGACGCTGGTCGAACCCGATGGGACGCAAATCACGATTTCGGGGCTGCGGAAGGCGTTGGGCTTGCCGCCATGCACTTTGGTGATGAAGTGCTTGATCATTTGTTCGGCGACATCAATGTCAGCGATCACGCCGTCGCGCAGCGGGCGGATGGCTTCGATGCTGTCAGGGGTTTTGCCCATCATCAACTTGGCGTCGTCGCCCACAGCTTTCACGCGGCGATGGCCGTTCAGCGTTTCCATGGCAACGACCGAAGGTTCGTTCAGCACGATGCCCTTGCCGCGAACATAAACCACGGTGTTGGCTGTACCGAGGTCAATAGCCATGTCTTGAGAATTAAATTTAAACCAGCGTGAAAAGAAAGACATTCAATCTGCTTCCTGCGTCCGAGCGGCGACCATGGGCGAGTGGCGGCCATGGGGGCCACCAAATGCCCGTAAATGTGGCGCAACCGGCCCCGATAGCAAGCCTTTTCGCGATAAAATTTCACCTATCCAAAAGGATTGATGAAAATGGGGAAGAAGCATGATCGGATGGGTCGCGATTTCGTTCCGACTGCGCTAGGTAGGGGGCTATGTCAATACGCCGTCTTCCCGAAACACTCGTAAATAGGATCGCAGCCGGTGAAGTGGTCGAAAGACCCGCTGCGGCGCTGAAAGAACTGATTGAAAACGCAATAGATGCGGGTTCGAATCGGATTTCTGTTCGAATCAGCGAGGGCGGCATCGCCCATATGGAAATTGAGGATGACGGCTGCGGCATGTCGCCTGCGGACATGGCTTTGGCGTTGGAGCGCCACGCCACATCCAAGCTGCCGGATGATGCCATCGAAGATGTCGCCACCTTGGGGTTTCGCGGCGAAGCCTTGCCATCCATTGCCAGCGTCGCGCGCATGACGTTGGAAAGCCGCGTGGTGGGCCATGATGGCTGGCGGCGCGTGGTGGACAATGGCGTGGTGGTATCGGAAGGTCCGGCGGCGCTCGCCCCCGGTACCCGCGTTTGCGTGGACGATTTGTTCGCCCGCATTCCCGCGCGACGGAAATTTTTACGGTCGGCGCGCAGTGAATATGCAGCATGTTTGGACGTGGTGCGGCGTCTGGCGATGGCCCGTCCGGATATTGCCTTCACATTGGAACATGATGGTCGGCGGATATTGGATGTTCAAGCCGATCAAGACCAGTTGAGCCGTGTTGCCGCGCTGACCCACCGCGATTTGGCGAGCAACAGTATTGGCGTCGATTTGGAGCGCGGCGACGTCTATTTGGGCGGGGTGATCAGCCTGCCGACCTATAATCGCGGCGTGGCGGATCACCAATATTTGTTCGTCAATGGTCGTCCGGTAAAGGATAAATTATTGGTCGGCGCGCTGCGCGCGGCTTATGCCGATTTGCTGGCGCGCGACCGGCATCCGGTTGTTGCCTTGTTTCTGGATGTGCCCCCACGCGATGTCGATGTGAATGTGCATCCCGCCAAGACAGAGGTGCGCTTTCGCGACCCGCAGTTAATCCGTGGTTTAATTGTCGGCGGTTTGCGCCGCGCGCTGGATGAGCATGGTTTTCGTGCGGTACAGCGCCCCGCCGAAGCCGCGCTGGCGGCATGGCAGCAAGAGCCGGTCGCGCCCGCGCCCGCGCCGCAAAGCAATTTTCTATTTTCGCCGTCCCTATCATATGGGGGCGTTGGGCAGGGGAATGGCACGGCCCCAGCGGCGGGGTCGCATAATCATTATGTCGAGCCGCCATTTTCGGCGCCATTGGGTGGGCCGGACGAAGCGCGTGTCTATGATCGGGTGATGCCTTTTGAGGGCGCGGCGGCGCCCTTAGCGGGCCGGGCGGAGCCTGCGACAGGTGTGGTGCCAGACAGCCAGCGTCACCCGCTGGGCGTGGCGCGCGGCCAGATCGCCAATACTTATATTGTCGCAGAGGCCGAAGATGGTCTGGTGATCGTCGACCAACATGCCGCGCATGAGCGCTTGGTGCTGGAACAGTTGAAGCGCGGCATGGACGGCAAAGGCCCTGCATCACAGGGGCTGTTGTTGCCCGAGGTGGTGGAGTTGGACGAACCGGCCTGTGATCGGTTGGAGGCGGCGTCATCGCATTTGCAAGACTTGGGCGTCGAATTGGAACGATTTGGCCCGACGGCGGTGATGGTTCGCGCAACACCCGCGATGCTGGGCAAGGTGGATTGTCAAAAGTTGGTGACCGACATTGCCGATGATCTGGCCGGATATGACGCCGCGCTGGGATTGTCCGAAAAGCTGGAACTGGTCGCCGCCACCATGGCCTGTCACGGAAGTGTGCGGGCGGGGCGGACGTTGAGCGTGATCGAGATGAACGCTCTGCTGCGCCAGATGGAGGTCACGCCGCACAGCGGTCAATGCAATCATGGCCGCCCAACATGGGTGAAGCTGGCGATGGATGACGTCGAAAAATTATTTGGACGCAAGTGATCGAGCAGTCGGTATTGGGGCCTTTGTCGGAGCGCTAGGATCGCTAGTAGCGGGTAGAGCGCTGCTGACCTCTTTGCCGTAGCAAAGACATCCAAACTATGGTGGGTAGCGGGCCTTGGCGTTGCTGGGGGGGGGGGGGGGCGTGTTGTGTTGTTTGGTGAAATTTAACTGACCTGCTTTTTTGTTAGCGGGAATGGACGGCGGTTTCGAATATATTCGGATCAGGCAGTGTTGAGCGCCGCCTAGGCTTGTCCGTGCGATCTTTTGTGCGCGTAAACAATGGATGCAAATTCTATAGCTGTGCCAGCTTGTGCCGCGTGAATTGGGCACCGCGACCGTTGCATATCTGCGGCGCGGAAAGCGCAGTTGTGCATTTCGACCGCTGACGCAAATTTAATTTTCTATATGAATAAATATTCATCTATGTGAACATATATTCATCTATAAATGAAATTGGGTGTAATTTTTAATAGTGATTCGATTCGTGTCATGAGTCTGTGAAAAGTTACATTATTTTATAAGAAATTTTATTTGTTATTTTTTACTGTTTTTAACTTTCGAGATAGATTTAGAAAAATATCAGATATAACAAATGCTTGTTTGTGGAATTTAACGAAAATAAGCGTTTTTTTTCTGTTGCAATGATGCAACTGAATATTTTTGCTCATTTATTTCAATGTCCAATATACTTGACTCATTAAGGTGTTTTTAACCATTTCGGCCCCGTGAAATTTGGAATGGATCTTGAAAGGGTCGATATGTTGAAAGTTACTTTGGCTACGGCTGCTGCAGCCGCTGCATTGATCGCAACGGGCGCTCAGGCACAAGAAGGTCGTTGGGATGGCATTTACGGCGGTGTGCATGGCGCATGGTCGGACGGCAGCGTACAGGACAAGGCTAACCCACAAGCTTCGAAGCAAGATATTGATGGCTGGCAGGGCGGCGTTCAGTTGGGCTTTAACAAGCAAAGCGGCAGCTTTATGTTCGGTGTGGAAGGCGACGCGACCTTCGGCAAAAATAAGAAGAACTGGCTGGACAAGGAAACCGGTGGTTCGCAGTTTAGCGCCTATTATGGCAGCGACAGCATCCGCACGTCCGGCACCGTTCGCGCCCGCGCTGGTTGGGCTGGCGAAAAGGCTTTGGTCTATTTGACCGGTGGTCTGGCCATTGCTGATACCAAGCATGGTTTGGGCTGCGATGGTTCGATCACGCCTGCGGCAATCGGTCGTTGCCACGGCGATGGCAGCGGTGATTTCTACACCGAAAAGAGCAAGACCCGCTTTGGCTATGTCGTCGGTGGTGGTGTTGAATTGGCTGTAACTGACAGCCTGAGCATCAAGGGTGAATATAATTATCAAGACTATGGCAAGGCTGATGTTACCTTGGTCGATCCGCTGTGGCCAGATGCGTCGGGCAAGCGTTCGTTCGACATCAGCAACCACATGGCGAAGGTTGGCGTGAACTTCCGCTTCTGATCTTCGATGATCTAGGGTCAGGACCCATTGATTTGCGGTGACGGCTGTGATTCAGGCTCGCGGTG
>CAZIVW010000005.1:0-148076 GCA_964542975.1 uncultured Sphingopyxis sp. | reverse complement strand
CAGCAACAATTGGACCCTTGCCGTCGATGGGGTTACCCAGACCGTCAACAACGCGGCCCAGCAGGCCCTTGCCCACGGGAACGTCCACGATGGTGCCGGTGCGCTTGACGACGTCACCTTCTTTAATTTCGCTGTCCGAACCGAAAATAACGATACCGACGTTGTCGGCTTCGAGGTTCAGAGCCATGCCCTTAACGCCATTGGCGAATTCGACCATTTCACCAGCCTGAACATTGTCCAGACCGTGCACGCGGGCGATACCGTCACCCACGGAAAGCACCGAACCGATCTCGCTGACCGTGGCGTCTGTTCCGAAATTGGCGATTTGGTCCTTAATGACCTTGCTGATTTCAGCGGCGCGGATTTCCATTGTTTAGCCTTTCATCGCCTGCGCGAAGCTGTTGAGACGGGTACGGATGCTGCCGTCGATCAGTTGGCTGCCCAACTGTACGACGAGGCCGCCGAGAATGGCGGGGTCAACGTGGGTCGCGATTTGAACATCACGGCCAACGCGGGTTTTCAAATTGGCGGCCAGCTCACTGAGCTGGGCATCGCTGAGCGGGTGAGCGCTGGTAACCTTGGCGGTTACTTCGCCCTTATGGGCCGCAACAATGGCGCGATAAGCGTCCATCATACCGCCCAGATCGCTGAGGCGACGATTCGCCGCCAGCACACCCAAAAATTTGCTTGTCAGCGAATCAAGGCCGAGCGAGCTAGCCACCGCTGCAATAGCAGCGCCAGCTTGGTCGCGGCCAACCACAGGGCTGGAAACCAGCGCCTGAAGGTCAGCAGATTCGGTCAAAGCCTGTGACAGAACAGCCAAGCTCTTCTGTACATTATCGATTTCATTGGATTCTTTGGCCAGATCGAACAGGGCGCTGGCATAACGACCCGCGAGTCCTGCTGTGATACTGCCTTGAATGCCGCCGGAATTCTCCACGCGCGAAGTCCTTTTCTACGATCCCGGGTGGGGATTGGTCGCTCGGGTTAGCTGGACACGTCGAGAATATCCCCCCGCAGCGAAGTCGCGGCGCGCCTAGCAATGATTCAAAAGCAATGCAAGGCGGCACAGCAACTTGGGTTGGAAAGCACGATAAGTTGCAGCCGATTTGGCCCTGTTCGCGGGCGTAAAAAAGGCTAGCATCCACCGCATATAATAGCCGCCGCCGTAGCAATCATAAGCGGTTGCGGGGGGAAGTGAGAAGGGGAGCCGAGGGGTGCAGGGCAAAATGGAAAAAATCCGCATGGGCGATGGCGCGGAAATTGCCGTTTATCATGTTCAACCATCCACCAAGACGAATGACGGCGAAAGCGAGGCTGACGCGCCGATCCAGCAGCGGCGCGGGGGGCTGATTCTGTTGCACGAAATATTCGGTGTGACCGATCATATCCGTGACATGGCCGATGAATATGCCGAGGCGGGCTATGAGGTTTTGGCCCCCGCACTATTTGATCGCGAGCATCCCGGATTTGAAAGCGATTATAGTGGGCCAGATTTTGAACGGGCGATGCAATTGGCGCGCAGCCTGCATCCCTTTGACCAAAGCGTGGCGGACGCCCAAAGCTGTGCGGACCTGTTGGCCGATGCGGGACCGGTGTTTGTGGTCGGATATTGCTATGGCGGGTCGGTGGCATGGCGCTTGGCCCAGACCAGCCCCAATGTGGCGGCGGCGTCCTGCTATTATGGCAGTTTAATTCCCAAGGATTTTGCCGATCAGGCCCCTTTATGCGCGACCATCGCCCATTTTGGCCGCTTTGATGCTGGCATCCCCATGGATGGGGAGCAGGGGGTGGCGGCCTTGGCTGCCCGCGATCATGCGACCGCGCAAATTTTTGTCTATGAGGCGGGGCATGGTTTTAATAGCGACCGCCGCAAAGATTATCACCCCGAAAGCGCCGATCTGGCATTTCAGCGCAGCTTGATGTTGTTTCAGGCCTGTGGGGGTGATGCGGAACCACCCCCACGCTAGGGCAATTTATTGCGCGGCGGCTTTTAACGCTGCGTCCGATGCCCCCTGACAGCGATAGACCAACCGTTCATTGGGGGCGGAGGGCAGGACCGAACGGATCGCTTCTTGTTGCAAGGTCAAGGATGACAAGGCTTCGGGATCGGCGGTGCAGCCATTGACCGATACGCCGCTGCGCACCGTGCGGGCCTGTGCCATTTCCTCGGCGCTTAACAAATAGCGATCGACGCGGTAATTTTTGCCGCTGCTGTCGAAGCTGGCGACGGTGACGGTGGCTTCTTCGTTGGGCACCAAAATGCGCTGCCAGCGGCCATCGCTGCCCTCGGTATATTGGGTGCGGCCATTGACACAGCCTTGGCCGCTGATGCGGACGGGCACGTCATTGGTGGCGGATACGGTAATCCGACTGCGGTCGGTTTGGATGGTGCACAGTAAATTGCCGGTGGGCAATTTGGGCGCTTGGCTGGTCTGCACCGGCGCGCTGGGCAAATCGGCTTCGTCGGCGGTCGCATCCGGACGGGTCAGGAAAACGATCAAGGCGATCAGCATCAACGCCGCGCCGATACCGCCCGATATCCGCATATTGCGCTGGTTTTTCTGGCCATAGAAAATCATCGCGGCCCCTGCGCCCAACGCGCCCAGCACAAATAAGACACCTGCAATGGCCATGCGATTTTCGCGCGCCGTGCGGGCTTGTTGTTCCAATTCGGCCAATTGGCGGTCACGAACGCTTTGTTCCTTGGCCAGACGGGCGTTTTCGGCATCGGCCTGTGCGCGGGATTCCGCATCCATCAACTGTCGTTCGCGGGCATCGGCATCCGCCATCGACAAGCAAGGGGCACCGACCGAGGTAAATTCTTGGCGGGATTCGCCCAAAAAGCGGGTCAATTCGCGCACCGAAATGGCAAAGCCAAAGGGCGAATCGCCGTCATCGGCCCGGGTGATGAAGGTGTTGATACCCACAATGCGCCCGCATTCATCCACCAAGGGACCGCCGCTGTTGCCGCGCGAAATTTTGGCGGTGTGAACCAAGGCGGCGACGCCATCAATCGCCTGCATATTGGACACATTGCCCTCGCTCCGGATGGGGGTGCGGGGGATGATATAATCGGTCGCGCTACGCGCTGTCGCCAAATCGACATTGCCCGGATAGCCCAAGGCGACAATATCTGCGCCCGCGCCCAAGGGGCCCGTATAGATAACCGCTGACGGCAATTTGCCCGATTGCAGTTCGAGCAGCGCCAAATCCCGCTTCTTGTCCAAGGAAATCAGCCGCGCGGGATAGCTTTTATCCCCTTCGGACGGGACGACGCCCAAGGCCACATTGCCCGGATATTGCGCCACGGATTCGACGACATGGGCGTTGGTCAAGATACGGTTGGGGGCAATGGCGATGCCGCTGCCATGGCCAAATCCGACCACCTCGCCCTCCATCGTCGCGACGGTGACGACACGCACCACGCTGCGCGACGCGGCGGTGATGTCGTCGGCGGCATAGGTTGGGGTAACAAGGCTGAAGACAGCGACGAGCAAAGCCATGATGCGAGGCAGGATGAAGCGGTACATGGCGCGCAAATTATCGCCGCGCCTTGGGAACGCAAGCGTTCATCGCAGCAGTGGGCGGTCGTAAGCGGTGGTCCTTTGTCCTTTTTGTCAAATGTGGTGCTGGTTCATGGAGGCGCGGGGCGTGGGCTTGCGGGTCATGGACGGGCGGGGGTGGGGCGTCTATGTCGGCGCTATGTCCATCACTCCGCCCGTATCCGATTCTATCGAACCTATTCATTGGCTGGTGGTCCCCAGCCTTTTTGGGTCGATGCTGATCGCGGTCAGCGCCAAGGGCCTGTGCCGCTTGTCCTTCGATGAGGGGGAGGAGCAATTGGCCGCCCGTTTTCCCCATGCCCAATTGGTGGCGGGCGGCGCATGGGCCAGCGATATTGCCCCCTTGATCGCAGCGATTGTGGCGGGTGATTTGCCCTTGGAGCATGACCAGCCTTTGTCATTCAAGCTGGATTTGCGCGGCACAGATTTTCAGCGCCGCGTGTGGGATTATCTGCTGACCATCCCGCGCGGGCAAACCCGCAGCTATGCCGATATCAGCCGCGCTTTGGACATCAGTGGCGGCGACCGCGCCGTGGGCAGCGCCAATGGGGCCAATCCGGTGGCGATCATCGTGCCATGCCATCGTGTCATCCGCAGCGATGGCAGCTTGGGCGGCTATGCGTGGGGATTGGATATTAAGCAGATCTTGCTGAAACGCGAAGGGGCCCTTCAAGCCGACTTGTTCGGCTGAGGACAAAAGCGCTAAACAAAGCTATAGGGATCAATATCCACCGCCAGCCGCACTTTATTGGGAATGTCGACGCGGCCCAGCCAATCCCGAATGGCGTTTTGCAGGTCGAAACTGCGCGGTGCGTGCAGCAACAGGCGGAAACGATGCCGCCCGCGCAGCATGGCAAGCGGGGCAGGGGCGGGACCATAAACAGCCAGCCCATCGGCAGACGGGGCTTTTTCGCTTAATTTTTTGGCGGTGATGCGGCCCAATTCCTGATCTTCGGATGAAATGATGATTGCGGCAAAGCGGCCATAGGGCGGCGCGCCTGCAAATTTGCGGGCATCGGCTTCGGCGGCATAAAATCCATCGCGGTCGCCCGCCACCAGCGCGGCCATGACGGGGGCCTCTGGCATACGGGTTTGCACCATCACCTCGCCCGCCTTTGCCCCGCGTCCGGCGCGGCCCGCGACTTGGGCGATTTGCTGGAATGTCCGTTCGGCGGCGCGCAAATCGCCGCCGTCCAGCCCCAAATCGGCATCGACCACACCGACCAAAGTGAGGTTGGGGAAATGATAGCCTTTGGTGACAAGCTGGGTGCCGACGATGATGTCGACCATGCCCGCCTCTACCTCCTCCACAAATTCGGCGGCTTTGGCGGGGGACCAGAGCGTGTCCGATGTCACAATGGCCGTGCGCGCCTGTGGAAAGCGCAATTTCACTTCGTCGGCCACCCGTTCGACGCCGGGCCCGCACGCCACCAACGTGTCTTCATTGTCGCATTCGGGGCATAGGCGCGGCGGCGGCATGGTGTGGCCGCAGTGATGACAGGACAGGCGATGGACAAGCCGATGTTCGACCATCCACGCCGTGCAATTGGGGCATTGGATGCGATGACCACAGGTGCGGCACAGGGTCAGCGGTGCAAAGCCCCGCCGATTGAGGAAGAGCAGGCTTTGTTCGCCCTTCGCCAGTCGGTCTGCCAAAGCATCGACCAAAGGCGGGGCGATCCATGTGCCGCGATCGGGCGGATTTTGGCGCATATCAATAGCGGTCAGCGCGGGCATGGTCGCCCCGCCGAAGCGGCCCGGCAATTGGATATGTTGATATCGGCCAGCCTCCACCTGTGCCAAACTTTCCAGTGCGGGGGTCGCGCTGGCCAGCACCACGGCTATGCCTTCAAAATGGCCGCGCATAACGGCGACGTCGCGGGCGTGATAATGCACGCCATCTTCTTGTTTGAAACTGGTTTCATGGGCTTCGTCGACGACAATCGTGCCCAAATCGGCATAGGGCAGATAAAGGGCGGAACGCGCCCCCAGCACCACCTTGGCTTCGCCGCTGGCAATGGCATGCCATGCGCGGCGGCGCTCGCTTTGTCGCAGCCCGCTGTGCCATGCCACGGGTTCACAGCCAAAACGCGCGGTAAAGCGCGTCAGCATCGGTTCGGTCAGCGCAATTTCGGGCAGCAAGACCAAGGATTGGCGGCCCTCGGCCAGCGCGGCGGCCACGGCCTCCATATAGACTTCGGTTTTGCCGCTGCCAGTGACGCCGTCCAGCAATAGCGTGGCAAATTTGCGCGCCTGCACGGCATCGCGCAATTGCTGGGCCGCTGCCATTTGCAGGTCCGACAGGTCGGGCGGTGCGAAATGGGGGTCGGGAATGGGATAGGGGATGCTGGCGCTGACCTGCACCGCGTCCAGCGCGCCATGCTGCACCAGACCGCGAATCACCGCTTCGCTGACATCGGCCAGTGCGGCCAATTCCTTGATGCTGCCTTGCCGATCATCAATCGCTTCCAATGCCGCTGTGCGCTGGGCGGTCATCCGCGCGGGCAATTGTCCCGATGCGCGATATTCGGTGATCGGTTTTTTGGCGTCCAAAAAGGCGACACCGGGCAGCACCATGCGCAGCACGGACCCCGGATGGGCCAGATAATAATGGCTGGTCCATTCCACCAAGCGGCGCAGCGGCGCGGATAGCGGCGGAACGGGCAGAATTTCATAGAGGTTCCGCAGCCGGTTATCGCCCACGGGTGGGGGCGCGCCGAAACTATCATCATCCCACACCGCTCCGCCAAGGCGGCGCGGACCCAAGGGGGCGACGACGATGCTGCCGATGGGCGCATCGCACCCTTGAGGAATGCGATAGTCCAAGGGACCAAGGGCAGATGTCAAAAGAAGGACGCGGGCGCGGGTCATCGGATATTCGATATAGGATGGTGGACGAAATAAGGAAGCGCGCTATCGTGCCCTGATGCGGGAGAAAGAATTAAGATTTGCGCTTATTTGCTACGGCGGCATCAGTTTGGCCGTCTATATGCACGGCGTCACCAAAGAAGTGTGGCGCATGGCGGCGGCATCGCGCGCGACCTTGGACGGGCAGGGGCTGGGCGGCGCGGCGGCGGTGTATGGCGAATTGTTGGATGAGGTTTTCCGCCGCAGCGGCGTGCGCCTGCGCGTCATCACCGACATTATCGCTGGCGCCAGCGCGGGCGGTATCAACGGCGTGTTTCTGGCCCGTGCGCTGACCACCGGACAATCGCTGGAACCGCTGACCGATTTATGGTTGGACAGCGCCGATGTGGACCGTTTGCTGGACCCTGATGCACGGCCTTTGTCTGCCGCGACCAAATTTTGGGCGGCCCCCTTGGCGCGCTGGGCCATGCAGCGCCAAGGCAATGTGATTGACCAGACGGTGGGGGTGTCGGCGCAAAGCGAGGTGCGCGAGAAGTTGTCGCGTTTCGTGCGGGCGCGTTGGTTTGAACCGCCCTTTGGCGGCAACAGCTTTAATCATATGCTGCTGGATGCTTTTCAGGCGATGGATGAGGCCCCGTCCGGTCCGCCCCTGCTGCCCGATGGTCAGCCAATGGACCTGATGATTTCCGTCACCGATTTTGTCGGCTATGCCGTGCCGCTGACCTTGAACAGCCCGCCCAGCGTGACGGAACGCGACCATCGCTTGATTTTGAATTTTCGCAGCGACGCCAAACAGGGCGGGCGGCTGGATGATGTGATCGGCTTGGCCGCCGCCGCGCGGGCGACCGCCAGCTTTCCGGGTGCTTTCCCGCCCTTTACCATTCGCGAACTGGACAAAAGCCTGAGCGAACGGGACATGGCATGGGCAGAGCGGGATGATTTCTTGCGCGTCCAATTGCCGCAAGTGGTGGGCGAAGATGCGGCGGACCGTGTGCTGATCGACGGGTCGGTGCTGGTCAATGCGCCGTTTCGCCCCGCCATCACCGCGCTGCGTCAACGCCCTGCGCGGCGCGAGGTGGATCGGCGGTTCGTTTATATCGAACCCCATCCCGACAGCCGCGCCATCAGTTTGGCCCGCCATGCGGACGGTGTTGGGCCGAGCTTTCTGTCCACCATCTTGGGTGCATTGTCGGAAATTCCCCGCGAACAGCCGATCCGCGATAGCGTCGAGATGCTGGAGAATATGAGCCGCCGTATCCGCCGGATGCAGCATATCATCGACAATATGCGCGTGGAGGTAGAGGAACAGATCGCCAATTTATTCGGCTCGACTTTCTTCTTGGATACACCGTCCGAGGGGCGATTGGCGAAATGGCGGGCCAAGGCCCAAGACCAAGCGGCCGCGCGGGCGGGTTTTGCTTATGCGCCCTATGGCCATTTGAAATTATCGGCCGTGGTCGAAGATTTGGCGGCGTTAATGGAACGCCTGTCCCCTGCCGAGGGGCATGGCCACCGCGAAATGCGCCGCCGCGCCTTGTGGGATGAAGTGCGGCGGCGCGGGTTGGACCGGATTTCGGGACGGCGCGGGTCGGGGGCCAGCGACAATGCGGTTGATTTTTTCCGCCTATTCGATGTGGGTTTTCGCGTGCGCCGCCTGCGCTTTTTGGCGCGGGAATTGCAAAGCGAGGTCGAAGCGAACCGCCACGAACAAGACCCTGATTGCGACGCCATGCGCAGCGCGATTTTCCATGCCATCGGCCTGTACCGCGAACGCGATGCCGATAAATGGGTGGAAGATCTGGCCCCGCCCGACGATGCAAAATTGGGCGAATGGTTGGACGCGGTGGGCCATGCGCGGGATTTGATGAGCGCGGATATGCTGGCCGATGCCGTCATCGCCCCCGCCTTGGCCGCGCTGCCCAAGCAAGAAAGGCGCAAGCTGCTGCTCGCTTATGTTGGCTATCCTTTTTACGACATTGCCACGCTGACCCTGTTGCAGGGGGAGGGGTTTGACGAATTTGACCCGATTAAGGTCGATCGTATTTCCCCATCCGACGCGGTGGGCATTCGCACAGGCGGCGCGGCGGCGATGCTCAAGGGGATTGAATTTAACAGCTTTGGGGCCTTTTTCAGCCGCACCTACCGCGAAAATGATTATTTGTGGGGGCGCTTGCACGGCGCGGACCGCTTGATGGACATTGTCGCCAGCAGCGTGACGGGGGATAAGGGATTAAGCGCGGCGGATTTGCTGCAGATGAAACGCCGCGCCTTTCACGCCATATTGGACGAAGAGGAAGATAGGTTGCCCCATGTCGCGGGGTTAATTGCGGAATTGCGCGCCGAAATTGGGCCTGTCCCCGATGATGCCGATGCTGTGGGCGGAGAGACAGGCGGAACGGGCGAAGGGCATGAAACAAGCGGCGGTGCATGACGCCCCGCCGCTTTATGGTGAATCAGGCCGCCGGATAGCCAGCGCGGCGGATATTTAGTCGGTTAAATCTTCCCACATATCCTTCAGCTTGCCAAAGAAGCCTTGGCTAGCGGGGCATTCGTCGCCCGTTTCGGTTTCCCGAAACGCTTGCAGCAATTCCTTTTGCTTGGACGATAATTTGGTGGGCGTTTCGACATCGATTTGCACCACCAAATCGCCATGACCACGGCTGTTCAAGACCGGCATACCGGCCCCGCGCTGGCGCAATTGCTTGCCCGATTGGATACCGGCTGGAATATTAATTTCGTGACGCTTGCCATCCAAACCGGGGATGGTGATGCAGCCGCCCAGTGCCGCCGTCGTAAAGCTGATCGGCGCACGGGTGAATAAGCTGCTGCCCTCGCGCTCAAACACTTTGTGCCGCGCCAGATGCAGGAAAATATACAGGTCGCCTGCGCCCGCACCGCGCGCGCCGCTTTCCCCTTCGCCCGACAAGCGAATGCGCGTGCCTTCATCGACGCCCGCTGGAATGTTGACGGTCAGCTTCTTGCGCTTATCCACACGGCCTTCGCCGTGGCAGTGGTTGCAGGGGTCGGAAATAACCTCGCCCGCGCCTTGGCAGGTGGGGCAGACGCGCTCCACCATGAAGAAACCTTGCTGGGCGCGCACTTTGCCATGACCGCCGCAGGTGCCGCAATGTTTGCGGTCTGTGCCCGGCTTTGCGCCGGTGCCATCGCATGGTTCGCAGGGCGCCGCGACATCGACCTCAATCTCGCGGGTGCAGCCGGTAAAGGCGTCTTCCAGCTTGATTTCCATGTCATAGCGCAGGTCCGCGCCGCGTGCTGGGCCGCGTTGCTGACGGCCACCGCCGCCAAAAGCCGAACCGAAAATGGATTCGAAAATATCGCCAATATCGCCGAAATCGCCGCCGCCTTGTTGGCCGCCCGCCCCATTTTGGAAGGCCGCCTTGCCATAACGGTCATAGGCCGCGCGCTTTTGCGGGTCTTTTAAGCAATCATAAGCTTCGCTGATCGCTTTGAACCGCGCTTCGCTGTCTTTGCAGCCGGGGTTGCGGTCAGGGTGATATTGCATCGCCAACTTGCGATAGGCGGATTTCAGCACCTTATCGTCGGCGGTCCGCTCTACTTCGAGCAGTTCGTAAAAATCAATGTCGAGCGACATAGGATCAAAAGCCCCCTCGTGCCCGCTGCCCCGAGGTCAGGGCAGCGGTCCGAGTTTTTCAGTCTTACTTCTTTTCGTCTTCGACTTCCGAAAATTCGGCGTCGACTACGTCTTCGTCAGCCTTGGGAGCAGCGCCATCCGCGTCTGGCGAAGCCGCCGCTTGCTGTTCCTTTTCATAAATGGCCTGACCCAGCTTCATGGCAATTTGTGCCAAGGCTTGGGACTTGTCATTCATCGCAGCCACATCGCCGCCTTCGACAGCCGTCTTCGCTTCGGCAACAGCCGCTTCGATTTCCGACTTCAGGCCAGCGTCCACCTTGTCACCATGCTCGCGCAATTGGTTTTCGGTGCTGTGGATCAAGCTTTCGGCGTTATTCTTTGCTTCGGCTGCTTCACGGCGCTGCTTATCTTCTTCAGCAAAGCGTTCCGCATCCTTGACCATCTGTTCGATGTCATCATCGTTCAGACCGCCCGAGGCTTGGATCTTGATCTGCTGTTCCTTGCCCGTGCCCTTATCCTTGGCGCTGACGGACACAATGCCGTTGGCGTCAATGTCAAAGGTCACTTCAATCTGTGGCACGCCGCGCGGTGCGGGCGGAATACCAACCAGATCAAACTGGCCCAGCATCTTATTATCCTGTGCCATTTCGCGTTCGCCTTGGAACACGCGGATGGTCACAGCCGACTGATTGTCATCAGCGGTCGAATAAACTTGGCTCTTCTTGGTCGGGATGGTCGTGTTGCGGTCGATCATCTTGGTCATGATGCCGCCCAGCGTTTCAATGCCCAGCGACAGCGGGGTCACGTCGAGCAGGAGAACATCCTTCACATCGCCCTGCAGCACGCCAGCTTGAATGGCTGCACCAATGGCCACCACTTCGTCAGGGTTCACACCCGTGTGGGGTTCCTTGCCAAAGAATTCTTTCACGACTTCGCGAACGCGCGGCATGCGGGTCATACCGCCAACCAGCACGACTTCGTCGATTTCGCTTTGCGATACGCCAGCGTCCTTAATCGCCTTGCGGCAAGGTTCCAGCGTGCGCTTCACCAAATCTTCGACCAGCTTTTCAAGGTCTGCACGGGTGATGGTCTTCACAAGATGCTTTGGACCCGAAGCATCGGCGGTGATGAAGGGCAGGTTGACTTCGGTCGACTGGGCCGACGACAGTTCAATCTTTGCCTTTTCAGCCGCTTCCTTCAGACGTTGCAGCGCCAGCTTGTCACCGCGCAGGTCAATGCCTTCGTCCTTCTTGAAGGTGTCAGCGAGGAATTCCACAACCTTGGTGTCGAAATCTTCGCCGCCCAAGAAAGTGTCGCCGTTGGTCGATTTTACTTCAAATACGCCGTCACCCACTTCCAGGATCGAGATATCGAAGGTGCCGCCACCAAGGTCATAAACCGCGATGGTTTTATTTTCCGACTTATCAAGACCATAAGCCAGCGCCGCAGCGGTTGGCTCGTTAATGATACGCAGCACTTCAAGGCCCGCGATCTTGCCGGCATCCTTGGTGGCTTGGCGTTGGGCGTCGTTGAAATAAGCCGGCACGGTGATCACAGCTTGGGTGACAGTTTCACCCAAATAGGATTCCGCCGTTTCCTTCATCTTTTGCAGGATGAACGCGCTGATTTGCGACGGCGAATAATTTTCGTCGCCAGCCTTCACCCACGCATCGCCATTGTTGCCCTTGACGATGTGGTAAGGAACCAGTTCCATATCCTTCTTGGTCAAGGCATCGTCGAAACGGCGACCAATCAGGCGCTTTACAGCGAAAATGGTGTTTTCGGGGTTGGTGACGGCCTGACGCTTGGCAGGTTGACCGATCAAACGCTCGCCATCCTTGGCAAAAGCGACGGTCGACGGCGTCGTGCGCGTACCTTCAACATTCTCAATAACCTTGGGTTTGCCGCCTTCCATCACCGCGACGCAGCTGTTCGTGGTGCCGAGGTCAATCCCGATCACTTTAGCCATATTCCAAAAGTCCTCATATTCACTTGGCGCCCTGAACAGGCACGCCGGTCATGGGCCCCAACGTGGGGTTGATGGGCGCGATATAGGTGCGCTTTGCCTTGGCACAAGGGTTTTAACGGCTTATCTACTTTCCATTACCACCTACTTGATGGACGGAGCATCGCGATATGAAATTTCTTCCCCTGTTCGCTATGGTCGCTTCGACGGCGCTGTTGGCCGGTTGCAACGAAGCGAAAGTGGCTGAAAAACCGCTAAATGTTGTCAGCGGCCATATCGTCATGCCCGCCACACCAGATGGTCCAGCGGTCGGATATTTCCGCGTGCAAGGCGGGCCGCAGCCGGTGCAATTGGTGGCCGTAACCGCCGATTTGGCCCAGCGCGTAGAAATGCATGAAACCAAAAAAGAAAATGGCGTTTTGACGATGGAGGAATTGGATTCCGCCGACGTGCCTGCAAAAGGCGAGTTGCTGTTTAAGCAGGGCGGTAAGCATTTGATGATTTGGGGGATTAATGGCGCGGCGGTGCGGGCTGGAAAGCTGCCGATGCAATTTTTGTTCACCAACAATAATAATGACCGCATTTTATTTGATATGACGATCAAGCCTGCTGCTGGCGGCGGAGCAGATCAAGATGGGGCTGGGGAAGGGAATGTGCCGCTTCCGTCCACGCATGGGGCCATGACCCATTGATCTAGGGTGATAAGCTAGGGTGATGAAATTGGGCCAGAAACCGCCGCCCCGTCCCTTAACCCAAGGCGAAATCGCCTTGGGGCGCAGCATTTTTGGCGATGCCATTGATTATGCGCGGGTGCGGATATGCCATCATAAATGGATATTTTTTCAGCCCAAGCATATTGTCATGGCACCGATGGGGTGGATGCACTTCCATCCCCATGGCGGCATTTATTGTGATGATTTTTCCCAAGCGTCGCAATCGCTGCAAGGATTGTTCATTCATGAAATGGTCCATATTTGGCAGGCCCAAACGCGGGGGCGTTGGTATTTGGTGCTGATGCGTCATCCATGGGCGCGCTATGATTACAGCCTGAAACCGGGTTGGCCGCTGGCGCGCTATGGTTTGGAACAACAGGCCGAAATTGTGCGCCATTATTGGTTGTTAAAACAAGGTATTGTTATTGCGGGTGCGCCAACGGTTGCATCCTATAGTAAAATACTTCCTTTTAAAGCGGCTATTTAGCTATAGATTTTTTGGGTGGACCAATTCATTCCTCCTTGGTCATTTTGACACAGGGGGACTTATGTCACTTATTTCGATATTGGCTATGGTTGCATCCGTTGCAGGGGGCACTGATGCGCAGATTGTACAATCACCGGCACCGGCTGTGCTGGTTGCGGCACCCATTGCCGAAAATGATGTTGCGGTTTTGCGTTCCGGCACCGAAATTCCATTGTTGGTGCGCGAAGAACTGACCACCAAGAAAAAGAAACTTCGGGTCGGACAGCGTATTCAATTGGAAGTGGGCAGCAATATTTCGGCCAATGGCGTGACGGTCATTCCCGTGGGGTCGCCAGCCCTTGGGGAAATTACCGAAGTTCGCAACAAGGGCATGTGGGGCAAGTCGGGTTATATTGCCGCCCGAATCTTGTCTGTGCGGGTGGGCGACCGGCACATTCGTTTGACGGGCACATTTGACGATAAGGGCGTGACGGGCACAGGCGGCGTTGTCGCGGCGGTGGCCTTGTTGCCCATCGCGGGCTTTTTGACCACGGGCACCAGCGCGACGATTCCTGTTGGGTCCGGCGTGAAGGCGTTTTTGGACGAGGATATTAGCTATCGTCTGGCCCATCATCCCGCGACCATTATCAATGCGGAACCGGTGGTTCCGGCATCCGCACCCGTGGCGGCTGCTGTCGTGGCCCCAACGGCGGCCGATTAACAGGCCATAGCTTAACAGACAGCCCATTCGGGCGCTGATATGGACCGACAATCTGCGGGGGCATGGGTGTCATGCCCCCGTTTGAAAATATATCCTATGCAATGGGGTGATGTTCATACTATGTTCTGATGATGGAATGGATTATCACTTTTGTCGCATTGGGTTTGGGCGTGCTGCTCGGTTGGTTGGTCGCGGGCCGCCAAGTGGGGGCGTTAAAGGCGCAGAAAGACGCGCTGAATGACCGTTTCCGCAGCGCGATTGCCGATTTGGCGGCCAAAGCCGATGCGATGGCACAGGTCGAATCGCAATTGTCGGCTGAACGAATGGCGGCGGTCGACGCGCGGTTGGAGGCTGAAAAATATTTGGCCAGCAACCAAGGCTTGGCCCAGCAGCGCGATGATCTGGCGGCGCGCTTGCATCTCGCCACCCAAGAAAGCCAGCAACAAGCCGAAGCGCGGGAACGGGCGGAACGCCAAGTTGCCGCTTTTCAGGCCGAACAAAGCGAACGGGACAAGGCCCATGCCGCGCAGGTTCAGCAATTGCAGGACGCGCAGGCGGCGCTCACCACCCAATTTCAACAGGTTGGGCAAGTGTTGCTGGAAAAGGCACAGAAAGATTTTCTGGAACGAGCGGATGAACGCTTTCGCCAAAGCGAGGAACATTCGGGTCAGAACCTCAAGGCCTTATTGGCCCCCGTCAATGACCGCCTGACCAAATATGAAGAGGCCGTGCAAAAGGTGGAGGCCGAACGGCGCGATGCTTTTGGCTTGTTGCAAGGCCAAATCCAATCGATGCGCGAAGGCACAGAGCGCGTGTCGAGCGAGGCGGCGAAATTGGTCAATGCCCTGCGCAACGCGCCCAAAGCGCGGGGGCGCTGGGGCGAACAGCAATTGCGCAATGTGCTGGAAAGCTGTGGCTTGTCGGAACATGCCGATTTCCAAACCGAAGTCAGCGTGAATGATGGCGATGGCGGGCGTTTGCGGCCGGATGTGATTGTGCGGGTGCCTGGCGGCCAAAATTTGGTGATCGATGCGAAGGTATCGCTCAACGCCTATCAAGATGCCTTTGGCGCGGTGGATGATGGCGAAAAATCGCTGCATTTGGCGGCCCATGCTGCGGCGATGAAGGCGCATGTCAACGGATTGGGCGGCAAAACCTATTGGAATCAATTTGATGACACGCCCGATTATGTGGTGATGTTTGTTCCGGGCGAACATTTTCTGGCCGCTGCCTTGGACCAAGACCCCAGCCTGTGGGATTATGCTTTTGATCGCAAAGTGTTGCTGGCGACGCCAACCAACCTCATTGCCATTGCCCGCACGGTCGCCGCTGTGTGGCGTCAAGAAAAGCTGGCGGGTCAGGCGCGGGAAATTGCGGCGCTGGGCAAGGAATTATATGCCCGCATGGTCACGATGGGCAATCATGTGGCCAAGGTTGGCAAGGGGCTGGAAGGCGCGATCAATGGCTATAACAGCTTTGTCGGTAGCTTCGAAAGTCAGGTGCTGACACAGGCCCGCCGGTTTGAGGCATTGGACATTGAAACGGGGGACAAGGATATTGCTGCGCTGGCCACGGTGGACCAGCAAAGCCGCCCGCTGACCAAATTGATGATCGAGGCGGATGAACCGTCGGGGGAGTGACGATTTCTGTGCCCAGCCATGATCGGTATAGGGAATAAAAAAGGCGGGCAGCGATAGGGCGGCCCGCCTTTTTCCTATCATGCGACGCACTTGCCGCGTCAGAGATTAGAATTTGCGGCTCAGTTCCAAAACGCCGCCTTTGGGACCGCGGATTTCCACGCGGCCATCGCTGTGGCGATGCACGGTTGCGCCGCTTTCCAGCACGGCTAAGCTGTCGCGTTCCTGCGCCATTTCGGCGGGCGGACAGGCCATCATCGTCACGGCAACGCCCGAAATGGTCAGCACATTACCAGATTGGGTAAAGCCGCCGTTCAAACGGTTACAACCGGCGGTGCCGCTGATCCGGCCTCCTTCAAAGCGGATGTCGGCATCGACATTTTTCAGCGCTGGCTTGCCATTGACCGACAAAATTTTGAAGGTAGCGCCTTCAACCTGATAAGACGCAGGTGGCGCGGTTTCGGGACCGCCATTGTCCGTGGTGGAACATGCGGCCAACAACAAAGCCGATGCGCCCGCGATCACAGGAAGATATTTTTTCAAAACCATTCTCCAAATGTCCCCCAACTGTGCCGTTCAACGGGCCGGACAGATGTTGGTTCCGTGGCGTTCGATGGCGGTCGATGACCTGTTCCAATGTGGTTCAGGCGGCCGGATTGGTGAATATTGGCGATATAATGTCCGCTTGCCGCAAGGCGCATGAAATAATCAAAATGTCTGGCGCAGGCGCAGCAAAATGTCCTTCTTGTCGTGCAGCAACAACAGGCCGTCGGATGAAAATTCCCAATGGCGGACACGGCCCAAGGCGGCGATGACCTGCTGTTCTTGCTGCATCAATGATGATGGGCAGGCCATGCGGGTCGACGCGATGGGGCCGAGGGTCAGCGAAGCATCGGCCTGTGTATAGCTGCCCATCAAGCGATTGCAGCCCGCAGTTCCGCTGATGCGACCATCGGTAAATTGCAATTGGGTGGGGGTGTCGGCCAGCGGCGGGACGCCATAGATTTGGTCGATCTGCCATGATGTATTGTTCAAGCTGGCAGGCGGAACCACCGCGCCGCCGCATCCGGTGACAGTTTTGCCATTTGCCGTCACGCTGACACGATCCCGATATTGGCGTTCCACCATGGAATCGCTGCACAATTCATGGGTAATGACCACCGACACGCGCGGCGTGTCATAACGGGTGCGGCCTGCTTGATGGGCCACGCTCCTATTGGGTTGGCGGATGTCCGTTTCGCCATAATCACCGATATAGTGAATGTCGCTGTCCGTGATCGCCAAGGTCCAGCCCGGTTCATGTCCCCGCGCTTCATAGGCGGGGGCGGATTTGGTGGGCGTATCGGGAATATCGGGGGCGCGGCGCGGCGATGGCCTATCCATGTTGGCGCATCCCGCCAACAAAATTGACGTAACCGTCACGGCGACAGTGGCCATGGTCGATGCCATAGAGATTCGGGTCATTATCATCCTCCGCATAATTCGCCGCAATAGGCCGTGGCGGCATGGCCGCTGGCCCATGAAAGTTCATGCCCCATCCCATATGGCGCGGGCATGAACGGCGGGCGGGTCCATCATGATGAGCTTTGACGTCAGGCGCGGCGATTTTGGTTCAGCACCTCATAGGCCATGACCGCTGCCGCGACGGCGGCGTTCAAACTGTCGGCCTTGCCCATCATCGGCATTTTGACGCGGACATCGGCGGCCGCCGCATAGCTGGCGGGCATGCCTTGCGATTCATTGCCGATCAAAATGAAGGTCGGCGCTTGATAGGAAACAGCCTGATAATCCACCGTATCATCGCCCAGCCATGTGGCAACCAATTGGCCGTCATCGGCGCGCAGCCATGGTAAAAATTCGTCCCAGCGGGCCTGCACCAATTGCTGGGTGAAAATCGCGCCCATGCTGGCCCGCACCGCTTCAACGGCATAAGGGTCGGTGGATTCGTCCAGCAAAATCAATCCGCCCGCGCCAACCGCGTCGCCAGTGCGCAAGATGGTGCCCAAATTTCCAGGGTCGCGCAGACGTTCCGCGACCAGCCAGATCGGGGCGGCGCGGCGGTCGATGTCGGCCAGTTTGGTGTGCGGTTCGGGATAAATGCCGACGATGGTTTGCGGATTATCCTTGCCCGACAATTTGGACAGCACGGCAGGGGTGGTATCCACCACTTCGCCGCCATTTTTCATCACGGCATCGACCAAGGCTTGGACCAAGGGGTGGCCCATACTGTCTTCGGCCAAGAACAGCCAATGCGGCAAGATACCCGCTTCACGTGCTTCGGTGGCGATACGCAGCCCTTCGGCCAAGAACAGCCCTTCGGCGCGGCGATGCCGTTTCTCGCGCAGCCAGCGCATGCGCTTGATCAAGGGGTTGGACAGGCTTTCGATCAACGACCGGCGGCCCATGGGTTTGTCAGCGTGTTTGTCGGGATTAAAAATCATTAGTTACTCAGTCTTCGCCGAAGCTGTCCTTCACCAGCCCCACCAATTTCAGCATGGCCGCTTCGGCGCCGTCGCCGCGTGTGTGGATGGTGATGCTGTCGCCCTTGGCCGCGCCCAGCATCATCAGACCCATGATGGACGTGCCCGAAACGCTGGTGCCGCCCTTTTCCACTTCGACGGCGACACCGTCCGGCAAGCGGCTGACAAAGGTAACAAATTTGGCGCTGGCGCGCGCGTGAAGCCCGCGCTGGTTGGTGATTTCAACGGTTTCAGTGAAAGAAGTCATCAACCCATTCCCAACATTTCTGATGCCACAGATATATATTTTTGACCCGCTTCTTTGGCTGCCAAGGCGGCGGCGTGCAGGTCCAATGTCTTGCGGGCCGATTCCAGACGGATCAGCATGGGCAAATTCACCCCAGCGATCACTTCGGTTTTGCCCGCTTCCAACAGGCTGATTGCCAAATTGGACGGGGTGCCGCCAAACAGGTCGGTCAACATGATGACCCCGCGCCCACCATCGACATTGCGAATGGCCTGCGCAATCTCATCGCGCCGCGTTTCCATATTGTCATTGGGGCCGATGCACACGGTTGCGATGGACCGTTGGGGTCCCACCACATGCTCCATCGCTGTCACCATTTCGGCGGCCAATTGGCCGTGGGTAACGAGGACCAAACCTAGAAGGGGCAGGCTCTTATCATTGGGCATGCTGTGCAGACCTTATGTCTTTCTTGTTCATAACAGGGGATGCGGAAGGGGGTTTGCCCTCAAGCGCATCTTGCGGGGAGGAGTCAAGGTCGCGGTGGGTCAGAAGCGGTTTATGGCCCGCTGCGCGTAATGTTTTTGTCAGCCGGTCGGCCACATGGACCGAACGGTGCTGCCCGCCCGTGCACCCAATGGCGATGGTGACATAGGATTTTCCCTCCGCCTGATAGCGGGGCAAAAGGTCGAGCAGCAAATTTTCGATCTGGCCGATGGTGCTGGCATAGGCGGGGTCGGCCGCGACATAAGCGGCGACCGATGGGTCCAGCCCACTGCCGGGGCGCAGTGCCGGCACCCAATGCGGATTTTGCAAATAGCGCATATCGAACACCAAATCCGCATTGCGGGGCAGACCGCGCGCGAAGCCAAAGCTCATGATATTGAGCACGGGTTCATGCTGGGCGCTGTCGGCAAAGCGTTGGCGGATTTCTTGTTGCAGGTCGTTGCTGCTATAATTGGTGGTGTCGATCTTATGTTCGGCCCAGCGGCGTAGCGGTTCCATCAGGTCCCATTCGCGGGCGATGCCATCGGCGGCGGGGCGATCATCGGCCATGGGGTGGCGGCGGCGGGTTTCCGAAAAACGCCGTTCCAATTCTGCGCCTGCGCAATCGACAAATAAGGTTTCGACATTGCGGCGGCCCGTTTCGGCCAATTCTTGGATATGGGCGACGAGCAGTTGCGGGTCGAAACCACGGCTGCGGCTGTCGATACCCACGGCAATGGGGCGGTCCGCGTCGCGGGCTTTGACAGGGGAATCGATTAAGGCCCGCAGCAAGGGCAGGGGAAGATTGTCGACCACTTCCCAGCCCAAATCCTCCAACGCTTTGAGCGCGGTGGACTTGCCCGCGCCTGACAGGCCACTGACCAGCAAAAAGCGGGGATGGGTGTCTGGTTGCGTCATGTCGCCAACCCCAAGCCGATAGAATGTTGTAACGCCAAACGAACCTTGATCGGTGCGGACGTCTCAAAGGGATTAAGGGTCATGGTCGGCAGGGGGTGACCCGCAACAAGGCGATGCATACGGTCCATAGGAAAGCGATCATAGTCCGATTGTAACGAAACCGCGAGGGAAAGCGAGGCCTTGGGCAAAAAGCTTTGCGGCACGATGCCCAAACCGCGCACTTCCAACAGTCCGGCCAAGGCTTTGGGCGCGCTGGCCCACAGCCTGTCCCCATCATGCCATATATTACAGCGGTCATCCGCCACCAGCATGGCCCCTTGATCGATCAGCCGTAAGGCAAGGTCCGATTTCCCTGCGCCCGATGGACCGAGCAGCAACACCCCATGCACCGCCCCACCGGCCAAGCGGATGGCCACGCAACTGGCGTGAATATTGGCCAGCGGCGGGGTGTGAAAAATGCGATCGTCCGGTCGGTCGGGCACGGGTCAGGCGCTGGCATCAGCAGCGGGACGGGCGGGCAGGCCGATCAACAGACAGGCCCCGCGTTCGCCATCTTCGCGGTCTTGCACGCTGATGGTGCCGCCATGTCCTTCGATGATGGTGCGGGCAATCGCCAAGCCAAGGCCGCTGTGGCGGCCAAAGTCGGCATCATCGCCGCGCACGCTGTGAAAGCGGCGGAACACCTCTTCGCGCTGGGCGGGGTCAATGCCGGGGCCGTCATCTTCCACCCGAATTTGCACCTCGCGGCCCACCAAAGTGGCAGCGATGCACACCAAGCCATCAGCGGGGGAGAAGCTGAGGGCGTTGTCGATAATATTATCGAGCGCCCGTTCCAGCCGATGCCCATCGCCCATGACGATGGTCGTTTCCTTGCGCGGGCGGGCAAAGGCAATGCGCGGGGTCGGAACATTATCGTCCTGACGCAATGCGCGGCTGGACAGCATCGATTCGATCATCAACCCCAAATCAATGGGTTCGAAACGGGTGCGCGACAATTGGGCATCAATGCGGCTGGCGTCGCTAATGTCTGTCACCAAACGGTCCAGACGGCGGACATCTTCGTCGGCAATCGCCAGCAATTGGGCCCGCTGTTCGTCATTTTTGACATTGCCCAAGCCTTCGATGGCGGATCGCACAGATGCGATGGGGTTTTTCAATTCATGCGTCACGTCGGCGGCGAAATGTTCGCCCGCATCAATGCGTTCGCGCAGCGTATGCGTCATGTCCGAAATGGCGCGGGCCAAGGTGCCAATTTCGTCGCGGCGGTCGGGAAGGCGCGGAACCTCGACCCCGCGTTCGCGGCCCAAGCGCACCGCCACCGCCGCGCGGGCCAATTGACGCAAGGGGTGGACAATTCGGCGCGCCAAAAACAGCGATAGGCCGATGGAACTGATCAGCACCAAGGCCAGCACCAATCCGGCCCGAAATCGTTCGGCCCGCACGGTGCGGGTGATTTCACGGTCGTTGATGGTCATTAACATGAGCTGTGGGTCGCGAAAGTTCAGCAGGCGAACGGTGCTGATCAACGGGGTGCGTTCGGGCGCATAGCGGACACGGGTGGCATATTTTGCCCCGCCCATCACTTCCATCACCTCCGGCCAGCTTTGGGCGCGGTCTTGGGCGGGCTCGGCAAAATCAGGATAGGCTTTTGCCCCAACGATCCAATCAATACCACGGTCCAAGGCGCGCGCCGCGTCGCGTTGCCATGCCTGTAAATCGGGGTCGCGCAGCGTGTAGGTGGGCGGTGCTTCTTGGAAGCTGTCATAGGTCAGATCACCCTGCCGCGAATAAAAGCGCAGGCGGGAATTGGTTTCTTGTGTAAATTCGCTGACCAGCTTGTTCAATTCTTCGGGGCGGGCCGATTCCAATGCCTTTTCCAGCAAATGCAATTGGCTTTCCATGGTGATGATGCTGCTGTCCACCATGCGGGCACGATAGCCGTCCAGATAATAAAATCCGCCCAGCAGCAACGCCAAGGCCAAAATATTTACCGCCAAAATGCGCGATGTCAGCGACCAGCGCAGCGACCAATTGGGCCTTATGTTCAGCGGTTCGATGGAGCGAAGCTTAGTTTTCATCGGAGAAACGATATCCTGCACCATAGAGGGTGGCTATGCCGTCAAATTCTGGGTCCGCCTCGCGGAATTTGCGCCGCAATCTTTTGATATGGCTGTCGATGGTGCGGTCGTCGATATAGACATCATCTTGATAAGCGGCGTCCATCAACTGATTGCGGCTGCGCACCACGCCGGGGCGGGTGGCCAAAGATTCCAAAATCAGAAATTCGGTGACGGTTAAGGTCACGTCTTTGCCGTCCCATGTGACCTTGTGGCGGGCGGGGTCCATGGTCAGGCGGCCGCGCGTGATGGGGTCTGCCACCGGTTCATCGTCGGGGCTTTGTTCGGTGCGATTAAGGTCGACCCGCCGCAAAATGGCCCGAATGCGCGCAATCACCAAACGTTGGGAAAAAGGCTTGGCGATATAATCATCCGCGCCCATCGCCAGCCCTAGGGCCTCGTCAATCTCATCGTCTTTGCTGGTCAGGAAAATGACCGGCAGCGCGCTTTTTTCGCGCAAACGGCGCAGCAATTCCAGCCCATCCATGCGCGGCATTTTTACGTCGAAAATCGCCAAATCGGGCGGATTGTCGATCAAGGGTTTCAGTGCGGCTTCGCCATCGGAATAGACGCGGGTGGCAAATCCTTCCGCTTGCAAGGCAATGGATAAAGATTGCAGGATATTCCGGTCGTCATCCACCAATGCGATGCTGGCCTGTCGGTCGGTTGTCGATGCCATAGAAATCCTGATGATTTGCGAGGATGAAAGACCGTTTGGCACAAACATCCTTATCTATCTAATTATATCCGCTTGAAGCGTGGTAATAGGACTCTGTTTAACCCGACAAAAGCATGGCGGCAACCGCATAGGCGCAAGCGGTCTGTTTCGCCGTCCGCGGAATTTATGAAACGGATCATCCCAATTTGATGACAGATTTGGTAGAATAGCTTTTGACCTAGATGCTCGTCACCGCTAACGCGACCAAGATTTCGGAATCGCCGCCACCCACCTTTTTCGCGCCCCCATGCGGATTGGATTGCAACACAAACTATTGCATAGGTATGCGGTGGCCGCACGGGATAGGGAAAGTCAAACGCATGACACAGATTATCATTGGCTCGGATACAGTGGAAACATCCGCCACTGTCGCAGAAAATCTGGGCACATCGCAATTGGTCGAAGACGCCGTCCGCAATGGCGAAGGTGTGCTGGCCAAGGACGGCCCATTGGTGGTTTCGACCGGCAAGCATACGGGCCGCAGCGCTAAGGATAAGTTCATCGTTCAAGACGATGAAACCCGTGACACCATTTGGTGGGGCAAGACCAACGTCCCCATGACGCCAGAGCATTTTGCTGCGCTGAAGGCGGATTTCTATGCCCATCTGCAGGGCCGTGAACGTTTGTATCGCCAGCAATTGTTCGGCGGTTCGCAGCCTGAGCATCGCGTTTCGGTGCAGGTTGTGACCGAATTCGCATGGCACAGCCAATTCATCCGCACCTTGCTGTGCCGCCCAACGGCCGAAGAATTGGCTGCCTTTGCGGCAGAATATACCATCATCGACCTGCCCAGCTTCCGCGCCGACCCTGCCAAGCATGGCACGCGCAGCGAAACTGTTGTGGCCGTGAATTTCAGCGAAAAACTGGTTCTGATCGGCGGCACGGCCTATGCTGGCGAAATGAAGAAGTCGGTCTTCGGCATCTTGAACTATCTGCTGCCCGTCAAGGGTGTGATGCCGATGCACTGCTCCGCCAATATTGGCCCCAAGGGCGATACGGCTGTGTTCTTTGGCCTGTCCGGTACGGGCAAGACCACGCTGTCGGCAGACGCGTCGCGCACCTTGATCGGTGACGATGAACATGGCTGGTCGGATACCGCCGTGTTCAACTTTGAAGGCGGCTGCTATGCGAAGATGATCCGTCTGTCGCCAGAAGCCGAACCCGAAATTTTCGCCACCACCAAGCGTTTCGGCACGGTGCTGGAAAATGTGGTGATCGACCCCGTGACCCGCGAATTGGATTTCGACGATAATAGCTTGGCTGAAAACAGCCGTGGTTCTTATCCCATCGAATTCATCCCCAACACGTCGGAAAAGAATCTGGGTCCTGTGCCCCAGACGATCATTTTCCTGACCGCTGACGCTTATGGCGTTTTGCCTCCGATCGCCAAGCTGACGCCGGATCAGGCCATGTATCACTTCCTGTCGGGCTATACCGCCCGCGTGGCTGGTACGGAAATTGGCGTGACCGAACCCGAAGCAACCTTCTCGACCTGCTTTGGCGCGCCGTTCATGCCGCGCCATCCGTCGATCTATGGCAATTTGCTGAAAGAACGTATCGCCAAGGGCGGCGTGCAATGCTGGTTGGTCAACACCGGTTGGACCGGCGGCATGGCGACGATGGACGGCATCAGCCGTATGCCGATCAAGGCGACCCGCGCGCTGCTGAACGCCGCGCTTGACGGCAGCCTGAACAATGCGGAATTCAAGACCGACCCGAATTTCGGCTTTGAATATCCCACGGCGGTTGCTGGTGTGGACAGCAAGATCCTCGACCCACGCGCGGCTTGGGCGGATGGCGCGGCTTATGACCGCACCGCGCAAACGCTAGCCCAGCAATTTGTCGACAATTTCGCGCAATTTGAAGCGCATGTGGACGAAGGCGTTCGCCAATCGGCCCCGCGCGTCGCGCAAAACGCTTAATCCCACCCTGACCCCACATGGGGTTTAGAGATAGAAAAAGGGGGCGCAGTCACTGCGCCCCCTTTTTTATGCCCGCAAGCTTGGCGGACATCCTATTGAATCGGATATCAGTCGAGCAGGTCGGCGGGCACAACGCCGCCATTGGCGGCCAATTCGCGCATCACCGCCTTGTGCAGCCAGATGTTCATTTCGGCGCTGCCGTTTAATTCGCCCGTATAACCCAGTTCGCGGGCCAATTCTTTGCGATTGTCGAGGCTGGGGTCGATGCCCAGCAGTTTCATCAGATCGACGATTGAGGTCCGCCAATTCAAATCTTGCCCAGCGGCCATATGCTTCAGATTTTCTTCGACATCGACGGTGCTGACCAGCGCGTCGGCGGGCGGCGCGGCTGGGGTGGTGGCTGCGGGCGCCACGGGCGCGGTGGGCGCGGGGTTGGGGGCTGCGGGTGCGGCGTCTTTCTTGCCGAAGATTTTTTCTTTGATCGAACTGAAAATACCCATTTTCATCTCCCGTTCACTGGATGCCGTAAAGCTTGGCATGGGGTGAAGGACGGCATTGGTCGCATTTTATACGCCTTTGCTGTCTTGCTCCTGTACAATGCCTGTGCGGACTATTCGCTCCCCAGATTCACGCGTGGAAGGATTTCAGCTATGAACCCGACAGATATTTTGGCCCAAGTTGGCGGCATGGATGCTTTGGCCCAGCAATTGGGCGTATCGCCCGATACGGCCAAGCAAGGCGCGGCGGCGCTTCTGCCCTCCATCTTGGAGGGTTTTCAAAAGGGCGGTGCCAGCGGCGGCGCGCTGGGCGGGTTGATCGGCCAATTGGGCGGCGGCGGCTTGCTGGATTCGGTTTTGGGGTCCGGCCCCACGCCGGTCGACAAGGGCAATGATATTTTGGGTCAGATTTTCGGCAGCAAGGATGTCAGCCGACAAGTGGCTGGCAATGCGGCCACGTCGACCGGATTGGACAGCGGCTTGCTCAAGCAGATGTTACCGCTTCTCAGCATGATGGTGGCCGGATATTTGGCCAAGCAAGGCGGCCCAGCGGGCGGTTCCAGTGCCGGCGGCTTGGGCGGAATGCTCGGCGGCCTGATGGGCGGCGCAAATGGTACGTCGTCGGGTGGTGGGGCCTTGGGCGGTCTTGGCAAAATGTTGGACCGCAATGGCGATGGCAATCCGTTGGATGATATCATCGGCATGGCATCCAAATTTCGGAAATAAAGTCACCATATCAGCCGGAATAAAAAAGACCGCGCCATGATCTGGGGCGGCCTTTTGGGAGCGGCGGTTGCTGGCGTGCGCCAGCGGCAGGGCGGCCAAGCTAGGCCGCGTGTAGTCGCCATCCCTCGCGTTTATCGTGGGGCCAGCGGGCGTGTCGCATGGCTGGCGGCACGGCGGGGTCGCCATCGACGGGGGCTTGGCCAAGGTCGTGGATATAATCGACCGCCGCAACATGGGTGCCCCGCGCGGCGCTATAGCGCCCGCTCCGCTGACCAGTGGCCCGGAAACCCAATTTGCGCAGCACCGCGCCCGATGCGGGATTGTCCACAAAATGGGCGGCCTTGATCTGGCGGTGGCCCAACGTCTTGGCCAGTTCGACCATATGACGGCCCGCTTCGGTCGCATAGCCCAGACCCCAATAGGGACGGGCGATCCAATAGCCGAGTTCGGGCGTACCATCCTCTTGCGGTTCCAGCCCGATGCAGCCGATCAGGCGCGGGGCGGACGCGGTGCGCTGGACCATCAAGAATCGGCTGTCGACGCCTTTGGTCCAGCTTTGCAGGAACATATCGACATCCGATGGCTGATAAGGCCAAGGGGCGGAGGCCAGATTGCGGACGATCATTTCGTCGGCAATGACCTGATGCAAAGCGGCGGCATCTTCAGCCCAACCGGGCCGCAGCAACAATCTTTCGGTACGCGCAAACATAGTCGATACTCCCAATGGAAAGCCGCCTTGGCGTCAACAGATGACGCTTTGACGACAATCAAGATGGAGGGAGAGAAAATGCCCTTCTTCGCGCCGGAAAACCTGTGGTCAGGAATTTAGACAAGAAAAAAGGGAGACTGGGGTGACCCGTCTCCCTCTTTCGAATTATGTTTCGCTTGATGCGAAGTGGATAATTCCGGGTCATCCCATGGATAGGACGACCCAAGAGAATCGTCCTTATTCGGCTGCTTCGGCCATCATGTCGACCGACACATATTTGCGGCCGAGCTTGCCGTCATGGAAGCGCACGCGGCCGTCCGCGACAGCGAACAACGTGTGGTCTTTGCCCATGCCGACATTGACGCCCGGATATACGCGGGTGCCACGTTGACGAACGATGATGTTACCGCCGATGACTTCTTGGCCACCGAACTTTTTCACGCCAAGGCGACGACCGGCTGAGTCGCGACCGTTACGCGATGAACCGCCTGCTTTTTTATGTGCCATGACTATACTCCTTAAATTTGTTCAGAAGGCCGAGCAGCGTTGCCGCGCATCGGCCATCAAACGCGTTTTAGCCAACCGAAACGATACGCAGCAGCGTCAGCGACTGACGATGGCCGTTACGGCGACGGTAGTTGTGGCGGCGACGCTTCTTGAAAACGATGACCTTTTCGCCGCGCGTTTGGGCGATGATTTCAGCCGAAACGGCAATGCCGCTGGCGTCTTTCACTTCACCGCCGTCACCGGCCAGCAGAATATCGCCAAGCGACACAGTGTCACCAGCTTCACCGTTGATCTTTTCAACAGCGATCTTGTCTCCAGCGGCGACGCGATACTGTTTGCCGCCCGTGCGCACGATTGCGAACATGGTCTTCCATCCAATCAAAACTATGTTGCCCGCGTTACCAGCCAGCCGCCGAAGCAGATGATTCTTCCAGCATGCGGGAAAGACCGCGCCACTACCTGTTGGAAGTGATGCTGTCAACCGCATATGCCCGCGATTTCAAGCGATACCCTCGCTTGGTCGTGTGCAATTCCGGCTGTGCCGATTCGGGGCTTGTTGCCTTCGATGCCGTCCCATATCAGGAGTCATGATGAAGCGCGCCCCTTTTCTTATCACTTTGTTCGCGGTTTTCCCGTTGACAGCCTGTGGCAGCACCCAAAGCGCCTTGGCACCCTCTTTGGCTAAGCGTCCCTATGAGGGGCGATTTGATGTGCCGGTGCAGCCGGTTCCCGTCGCGCCGCCAGGGGCTTTGCCTGCGGCTTTGGGGGAGCGTTTGGCGCGGTGGGAAACAGCGTTAAGCACGGCGCAGAGCCAATTTTCCGCAGAACGGGGCGCGGCCGTGCGGCTGGTGAGCGCAGCCAATGGCGCGGCGCAGGCCAGCGAAGCTTGGGTGGTGGCCCAGCAAGCCATATCGCGCTTGGTGGCGGCGCGCGCGCCCTTAACGGATGCCATAGCCGAACTGGACCGGCTGTATCTGGAACGCAGCGCTGCCGAAGAATTTGATGGAATGCCCGAAGTTTACGCCCTGCGCGAACGGATGTTAGAGGCGGATAGCGCTCAACATGCTGTGTTGGAATCGCTGAACGGCAGCCTGAAATAGTCCAAGAATTTTTTGCGATGGGGCGGCCTGATTGGAAAAAAAAGGCCGCCCTATGGCCAAGCTCATTTAATTTAGGCCATGCTTTTTTAGCGCGTGACGAATCTGATCATAGCTGAGGCCCAAAGTCTCTGCGGCGATTTTCTGGTTGTAGCGACAGCGCGCCATGGCCTCGGCCAAAATATTTTTTTCATATTGATCGACGACGGTGCGCAAATCAATGCGCCCTTCGGTGGATGGCGGCGGCGCGGCGGGCGGAATGAGCGGCGCGGCTGACGCTGATTCGTTGGTCGCGGTGGGGGCTGATGTGGCGGTTAGGGCGGCGTTGGCGCTGCCATGCGGTGCGCTGTCGACCAAGGGCTGGCTGGTGCGCGGCTGCCATGGGCTGGCAAAGGGGTCAAAAGTGATTTGGTCGATGGGCTGGCGCGCATTGTCCCAGCGATAAACGGCGCGTTCCACCACATTGCGTAATTCGCGCACATTGCCCGGCCAATCATATCCTTCGAGTTGGGCCAAAATGCGCGGGCTATATCCGGGCCAGTCGTGCCACCCCAATTCAGCGGCCATGCGTCCGCCAAAATAATTCGCCAGCACCTCAATATCCCCTTCGCGGGCGCGCAGGGGCGGCAGGGTGATGACCTCGAAGGACAGGCGGTCTAGCAAATCGGCACGAAAGCGATTTTGCTCCACCAGCGCGGGCAGATGTTCGTTGGTGGCGGCGACAATGCGCACATCAACGCGAATGGGGCGCGATGCGCCGACGCGCGTAATCTCGCCATATTCAATGGTGCGCAGCAGCCGTTCTTGCGCCCCTGTCGACAGGGTGGCGAGTTCGTCCAGAAATAAGGTTCCGCCGTCCGCTTCTTCAAACCGGCCAACGCGGCTTTTGCTGGCCCCCGTAAATGCGCCGGCTTCATGGCCGAACAGCTCTGCCTCGATCAAGGTTTCGGGCAGGGCGGCGCAGTTCATGATGACATAGGGCTTGTCCCACCGCTGCGACAGGCGGTGCAGCCGTTCGGCGATCAATTCCTTGCCCGTGCCGCGTTCCCCAATCACCAGCACGGGGCGATCAAGGGCCGAGGCTAGGCTGGTGCGGTCCACCATATCTTGGAAGGTGGCGGATTGACCGATGAACTGGGTTTCATGTTCCATGCCAAATATTGGGAATATTTCCCGCTAAATAGCAACAATTCTTTTTCCCTGCGCCTTTGTCGCTGGAAAAATGGCGAAAATTCGTGATCTGCGCAAATTGGCACGGGTCCTGCAAAGCTTTTGGCAAATGGTCGGCACAGACCATGTAAAAGATCAGGAAGGGTAAGACGATGGGTATGATGATAGCTTCGCTGAGTGGATCGTTGCTGACGGCCGTGGGTGCATTGACCATTTTGGTTGGCGCACTCAGCCCGACTCAATGGGCCAGCAGCCAAGTTGATTTGCCAGATTTGGGCATCATTCCCGTCACATCCACTTTGACGACAGGCCATATTATTTGATGGGCTGATGTCGAACCGTCCATGGTGCCGGGGTTCTCTTCCCCCTTGCATGCTTCGGCACCATGGTTTCCCCTGACGGGGTTTCTCTTGCTGATTGTTGTTATTGGAGCAGATGAATGGGTATATTTTCCCGGACTCGCGATATTATCGCTGCCAACTTCTCCGATCTGTTGGATCGGTCGGAAGATCCGGCGCGCATGATCCGTCAGATTATTTTTGAAATGAATGAAACCTTGGTCGAAGTGCGTTCTTCGGCGGCGCGCGCCATTGCCGATCAAAAGGAAATGTGCCGTCACATCGCTAAATTGGACGCATTACAAGCGGACTGGAAAGATAAAGCCGAACTGGCTTTGTCCAAGGACCGTGAAGATCTGGCCACCGCCGCTTTGATTGAAAAGCGCAAGGCCAGCGACATGGCCGATCGTTTGCGGGCCGAGGTGGCGCAACTCGACGAAGTGTTGGGCGGCTATGAAGCTGACATTGCGAAACTGCAGCAAAAGCTGACCGATGCCCGCAGCCGTCAAAGCCATATTGCCAATCGCATGGAAAGCGCAGAAAATCTGTATCGCATGCGGGAAATGACCAACGGCGACCGTGTCGAAGACGCTTTTTCGCGCTTCGAAGAATTGGAACGCCGTGTGGACGCCGCGCAAGGCCGTGCCGATGCCATGTCGATGGGACGCGGTAAGTCGTTGGAAGAAGAATTGGCGGAATTACAAGCTGCCGAACGGGTTGCTGACGAGCTGGCGGAATTGAAGGCCGCCCAGAACCAGAGCCAAACGGGCAAGAGCGAATAAAGAAAGTAGGGATAGCGATTATGTCGGAAATTATCATCGTCCCTGTGGTGATGGGCACTTTGTTTCTGGGTCTGCCATGGCTGATCCTACATTATCTGACCAAATGGCGTCAGGCCCAGACATTGACCGGCGAAGATGAGCGGTTGCTGGATGATTTATATGAAACCGCCCGCCGCCTAGAAGCCCGCCTGCACACGGTTGAACGCATCGTCAAAGCCGACAACCCGCATTTCCAACCGTCGGAAGACCATAGCTCGGCCATGCTGGATCAATTTGAACAGCGCATCAACAATCGGAGAAACTGACATGTCTGCGCGTCGTACAAAATTTTACCTTGATCGTGCCAATGGCAAGATGAGCGGCGTCTGTGCCGGAATCGCGGATTATAGCGGCGTCGATGTGTTGTGGGTTCGCATCGGTGCGATCCTGCTGACCTTGATGGGCGGTTTTCCGTGGACGGTCATCGCTTATATGATGATCGCATGGATGGGCGAGAATAAGCCGGTGGAACTATATCATTCGGTGGATGAACAGAAATTCTGGCAGGGTGTGCGCAAAAACCCCAGCACCAGCGCCCGCGATATTCGGTCACGCTTTCGCGACATGGACCGCCGTTTGGGGGATATTGAGAATTTCTACACCAGCGACAATCGCCGCTTGGCCGATGAAATTGAGGCTTTGCGGTAAAGCAAAGCGGGGCTGAGAAGCAAGGCATAGGGCCAAGGCATAAGGGAGTGATGAATGGCGCAACTGATGTTGTTGATGGGCTTGTTATTGGCGGCCTTCCTCATCCAGCGCGCCGTTCGGTTTCTTGGGTCTTGGTTTCGGCGCGGGGGCAAAGATCGGCACCAACCGACCGTTGATCGGCCCCCGTCGACGACCGAACGAATTATAACAGAAGAACAGCAAAAATTGGCCATGCTGCGCCAGAAAAGGGATGATCTGGAACAACGGATAGCGGTGCTGGAACGATTGATAGTCGAACCGGCCCCATCTGAAAAACAGGCTCGATCTGGAAAAGGCAGGGGACCATCCGATCAAGCATGATGCTGGGCTGGCCAAATATGCAGCAACAGGAGACAGGGACATGGACCGCGGATGGATGATTATTGGCTTCTTCTTCATTGTGGTGGGGTTGCCGGTGATTTTTGGGGCGATCAACGACATGTTCAAGCGCCAGATGCGCTTGAAGGAAAAGCAGTTGGAAATGCTGAGCCATGAAACGGCCGAGAAAGCGGCGCAATATGCCGCGCAGATCGAACGTTTGGAACAGCGCGTGCGCGTATTGGAACGCATCGCCACGGACAAAGGCAGCGATTTGGCGGCAGAGATTGAAAGCCTGCGCGACCAGCCGCTGAACTAAGCGCCGCTGGGCAGGCCGATGATCTGTGCGAAACAGATGGTGCCTGCATGGCGGACGAGGTGAGGGAGCAATTTTATGGCAGACATCATGACATCGGCGTCCATGCCTCTGGTCCTCATTGCGGCCATGATGGGCGGGCTGGTGATTATCAGCCGCGCGCTGCTGGCGGGCTGGCGGGATTGGATCAGCCTGAAGCGGGACGAACTGGCCGCCGCGCGCGAAGCCGGATCATGGCATAATGCCGCTGGCCATGACCCTGCGATGGCGGCCGCCGTCCACGGCGATGATAGGTCGACCATGTCGGCGGCCACGCGCATTGACTTGGCCGATATGCGCGAACGTTTGCGCAAATTGGAAGCGATTGCGGCCGGCGTCGATCTATAAGCAAGAGCTGGCGGGCGCTGATGCCCGCTTGCTCTGCCCCCGCCAATAGAACTGGCTGAGGGTGCCCTTCGCGGCCCGATGCTTGCGAAACAGGGCCAAACATGCAAGGGCGCGGATATGCGTAGCCTTGATGATATTTTCGAAGAATATGATTTTCTGGACGGTGATGATCGCTATCGCTTGCTGATCGATCTGGGCCGCGAATTGGAACCCATGCCCGATGCGTTGAAAACCGACGCCACCTTGGTGCGTGGTTGTTCGGCCAGCGTCTGGGTCTATCCCGTGTCGCAGGACAGTGGCCGTCTGCATTTCTTGGCCGACAGCAATGCCGCCATCACCAAAGGCATTGTCGCGCTGGTGCTGGCCGCCGTGCAAGACAAGCCAGCGGTCGATGTGGCGGCCATGGATGTGACGGGGGCCTTGGCACCGTTTGAGTTGACGCGGCAATTATCGTCCAACCGCACACAAGGCGTGCCCAATATGATCGCCTTGGTGCAAGAAACGGCGCAGCGATTGATCGCCGAATAATTCCCAACAAATTATGGCAACGAAGGGCGGATTTTCCCGCCCTTTTCTCTGCGCGGTATATTGCGGTGTTTACCGCAAGAAAAAGGGCGCGGAAGTTTCCCTCCGCGCCCCAATTCATTTGCGTATGTTCGACTTAGAACTGAACGCTGATCGTGCCGCTGATCGTGCGCGGTGCGCCGATTTGGGCGTTCAGAGCCGAGCTGCCCTGCGACAGCGAGCTGTTGTAGTTACCAACATAGAGCGCGTCGAACAGGTTATAAACGTTCAACTGGAAGAAGGTCTTGTCGTTCAAGCCCAAGAATTCCAAGTTCACGCGGGCATCCAAGTTCACCAGCCAATAAGCATTGGTCTTGGCGCCATAAGCAACATTGCCGTTGCTATCGAGGAAGGGCATGTTGTTATCATAGAGATAACGGCCACCGGTGCGCTTTGCGGTCACGCCCAGATCCACATGGCCCAGCAAGGCACGCGCCGAACCACCGAAGGTGTAAGCGGGGGCGCCGCCTTCACGCTTGCCAGCGGTCAGTTCATAGACAGGGTTGTTGTTGCCATCGACGTCGATCAACACATTGTCCTTGATTTCGGACTTCATGTACGAACCAAAGGCATAAAGCGCCAATTCTGGGATCGGCTGATAGCTGATGCTGCCGTCGATACCATATTTGTCGACGCGGCCCAGGTTACGATAGACGTTGCGGTCCAGTTCGGGATCATAAGCCGAAGCCAGACGATCCTGATAACGGGTGTACCACACCGAAGCCTGTGCTTGAATCTTGCCCGAACGATAGCGCGCGCCCAGATCGAAGTTGTCGGTCATTTCAGGGCGTGGGTTCGCACCAGCGGTGTTATCCGCATAGTAGAAAGCACTGTAGAGGTTATCCGTGCCTGGAACCTGCATACCCTTCGAATAGTTACCGAATACGGAAACATTCTGGTTGACCTTGAACACCAAGCCGAGGTTCGGCAAGATGTCGTCATATTTCTTCACGCGCTTCTGCGGACCCTGAACATTGGGGTTTGCGGTCGCATAATCATCAGCTTGAACAACGCAATCGACGTTGCCGCTCACCGTGGTGGTGAAGCAATAATTGTTCAGGTTACGCTTCATGAACGGCGCACGGACACCAACGTTGGCGACCAAATTGCCGTCGAAGAATTCGCCGCGATATTCGCCCGACACTTGGTGCAAAATCGCATAGGACAAGCGGTCACGCTTTTGGATCACATTGCCATCAGCATCGGCTTGGGGATCATTGACAGGGAATACGTCGAACGGCGTGCCATTGGCTTGGAGCAAGCCGAATTCACCGGTTTGACGGTGACGGGCGCTGTCCCAAGTATAGCCCAAACGCAGCGTGTGGTTGTCGTTGATGTTCCAGCGCAGGTTGGCAATCACGCCATAACGGTCGGTGCGGGTCTGGCTGGGGGCCAACATGTTGATCGAGTCCAGCAAGTCGCCGTCGCCGTTCAGGTCGCGGTTGACATAACCAAAGCTTCTACGGGCACCGTTGTCATACAGATAGCCGGTGAAGCCGTTGGGCGACAGGCCTTCTTTGACAGTGACGGTGCCGCCGCCATTGGCTTTCACATATTGATAGCTGGGGTCAACGGTCAGAACCAAGCTGTCGTTCAGCGTGAAGCGCGACGAACCACGGATGTTGCCGGTGTTCGATGGGTTGAAACGACGGTCATATTCTGTGCCGCACGACGACGCAGCGTCTGCCGTGCCGTTGATGGCAGGGGCGCTGGTGTTGCAAGGCCAGTTGATGTCATATTCACGCTCGCCATTGTGCAGCGGGAAACGATCACCGGAACCTGAACCAACTTCGCGGCCCGACTCCGTGTCGGTGCGCAGGGGAACCGAACCAAAGAAGTTGTTGCGGTTTTCATTATAGTGACCAGCGATCGACACGAAGTCGCCCGACGAACCCAATGGCTGATAAATACGGCCATTGACCTGCGTTTTTTTCACGCGGCCATAATTGTTGAACGGATTGTCGTTCGATGTGGTCGATGCCGACACAAAGGCGCGGGTGCCGATGCTGGTGAACACGCCGGTGTCCACAGCGCCGAAGATGCGCATGAAATTATATTCGCCAGTCGAACCCGACACATGAACGCCAAATTCTTCCTTGGGCAGACGGGTGCGATAGTTCACCGTCGAACCGGTTGCCGCCGCCGTGGGGCTGTCGACGTCGGTCGAACCCAAGTTTACGTTGACCTGTTCGATCAACTCGGGGTCCATTTGCTGGTTCGAATAGATGGAATAGCCACCCGAATCATTCAGGGGAACGCCGTCCATCGTCAAGCTGATGCGGTCCGACGAGAAGCCGCGGATCGAAAGCTGACCACCAGCCGAGCCATAAGCGTCATTGTTGGTGAAGGTCACACCGGGAACGAGGTTGATCGTGTCCAAAATGGTCTGGCCGGGGTTGGCGCGTTCGATCACTTCCTGACCCAGAACGGCCTTGGCCTTCGACGTGTCGGGCGATTGGAAGCCAGCGACATCTTTGTTGGTCGAACCCGTAACAATGATTTCGTTCTGGAAATCGACCGAACCGGTCGACTGGGCAAGGGCAGGCGTAGACAGCATTGCGACTGGCAGCAGAGCAACGCTGGCAGCAAGCGAATGGCGGAGTTTCATGACAATCATGTTCCCTTAGGAGGAGGTTTGACGGCCCACGAGCAGAGATGCCCGCTGATCCATGGTGGCGGCCGTGCTGCCCCTCTATGGCAAGATTGTGACAGGGCAAGCCAAGGGAAAGAGTCGAGAATATCCTAAAAGAACGTATTTTGGCGATTTATCAGCGCTTAAGGGTGATTTTCATATGAATTTGTAATGAACAGAAAATATATTTTACTATCTCTGTGTTGCTGCAATGCAACATATTTTCATGTGAAACCTGTGCCAAACGACATTCGGCCCAGCGCATGGTTGCGCTGGGCCGAATCAAATTTGTTATTTTTGCATAGGCTGCCGCCGCGTTCCCACGGCTGGGCAGCAGAAGCGTTAGGCGGCGTCGCCTGCGGCTTCTTTGCCCTTTTCGGCATGAACGCGAATGGGGTCCTTGCGGCCTTCAATCACATCCTTGTCGACGACGATTTCGACGACATCCGCCAAGTCTGGCAAATCAAACATGGTGTCGAGCAATATACCCTCAACGATCGACCGCAGACCGCGTGCCCCCGTTTTGCGTTCAATCGCCTTTTTCGCAATGGCGACCAGCGCGTCATCGGTGAAGGTCAGCGCGACATCTTCGAGGTCGAACAATTTCTTATATTGTTTGACCAAGGCGTTTTTGGGTTCGCCCAAAATTTGGACCAAGGCTTCGATGTCCAAATCTTCCAGCGTCGCGATGACGGGCAGACGGCCGATAAATTCGGGGATCAGGCCGAATTTCAGCAAATCTTCTGGTTCGACTTGTTTCAGCACTTCGCCCGTGCGGCGTTCGTCGGGGCCGGACACATGCGCGCCGAAACCAATGGATTTGCGCTGCAAGCGATCGCCGATGATCTTGTCCAGACCCGCAAAGGCACCGCCCGCGATGAACAGGATGTTCGTCGTGTCGACTTGCAGAAATTCCTGCTGTGGATGCTTGCGGCCACCTTGGGGGGGGACGCTGGCGGTCGTGCCTTCCATCAGCTTCAGCAAAGCTTGCTGCACGCCTTCGCCCGACACGTCGCGGGTGATGGAGGGGTTTTCGGCCTTGCGGCTGATTTTGTCGATTTCGTCGATATAGACGATGCCGCGCTGCGCCTTTTCGACATTATAGTCGCTGGCTTGCAGCAGCTTCAGGATGATATTCTCGACGTCTTCGCCCACATAACCGGCTTCGGTCAGGGTGGTGGCGTCGGCCATGGTGAAGGGCACGTCCAAGAAGCGGGCCAGCGTCTGTGCCAGCAAGGTCTTACCGCTGCCGGTTGGGCCGACGAGCAAGATGTTCGATTTCGCCAATTCCACATCATCGCCGCGGCCGCTGTTGGCCAGACGCTTATAGTGATTGTGCACAGCCACCGACAAAACGCGCTTCGCTTTGTTTTGGCCGATGACATAATTGTCGAGGTGCTGACAGATTTCCAACGGGGTTGGGACAGCGCCGTCCTTGCGAGCGGTAACAGCGCCCTTAATTTCTTCACGAATGATATCGTTGCACAGTTCAACGCATTCATCGCAAATGAAAACCGTGGGACCAGCAATCAGCTTGCGAACTTCGTGCTGCGACTTTCCGCAAAAGGAGCAATAAAGAGTGCTCTTGCTGTCCGAGCCGCTCAACTTCGTCATAAAATTTCCTCTGGCAGGCATCAAAGGGACACCGCCTGCCTTCTTCCTAGCCCACGTCCGGCCAATTACAATATGCAATTGCTGGCGAGACGTTCCAAACTACTTGATCGACTTACGTCATTCCTGCCGAATGTGGCGTGAACAAATATGGTTATCAAGTGGTGTCGCGGAAATCTGCGCTCACCCGCCGTGGGTGAGCGCCGAAAGTCTGGTCGCGGTGCGAATATTAAGGCGTTGGGCCTTCGCTCACTTCGCTGGGGGCGTCGTCGGTAGGCAGACCGGGACGGCGGTCGAACACTTGGTCGACGATGCCGAAAGCCTTGGCTTCGTCGGCTTCCAAGAAGGTGTCGCGGTCCATCGCCTTTTCGATTTCTTCCAAAGGCTTGCCGGTATATTTCGCATAAAGGTCATTCATCCGGCGGCGGATGCGCAGGATTTCTTTGGCCTGAATTTCAATATCCGATGCCATACCGCGCGCACCGCCCGATGGCTGGTGAACCATGATGCGGGCGTTGGACAGCGCCACGCGCATGCCCGGTTCGCCAGCGGCCAACAAGAAGCTGCCCATCGAGGCGGCTTGGCCGATGCACACCGTGCCCACGCGCGGGCGGATATATTGCATGGTGTCGTGAATCGCCATGCCAGCCGTCACCACGCCGCCGGGCGAGTTGATGTACATATAAATGTCTTTTTTCGGATTTTCCGATTCGAGGAACAGCAATTGGGCGACGATCAGCGACGCCATATTGTCTTCGACTTGACCCGTTACGAACACGATCCGTTCCCGCAGCAAGCGAGAGAAAATGTCGAAGCTGCGTTCGCCCCGGCTGGTCTGTTCAACGACCACAGGCACCAATGCGCTCAGCGGATCCATCATCAGTCTTATGTCCTCATATCATGGGATGCCGCATCGGTGATCGACCGGCTAGCTCCTCTTTCCCCCTACATCGGCGCGGTTGGAAAGCGTTTCAAGGGGAAAAGAAACGCGAATCGCCCTAATCTTTGCGCCAGCATGATGGGCGGGCGGATTGTGCGGGCTGTGCTCGGCCTTTGATGCGGGGAAATGAAGGGGGCTAAACGCTGTGGCACAAATAATAGGGCCCGCCGAAGTGGTTCGGCGGGCCGTAGAAGAATCTGACGATATCTATCGCAAGGCGCGATATTAGTCGCCTTGGCCGGGTTCGGCGGAGAAGAATTTTTCGAACTTATCCTCAACGCCCTTCATTTCGTCGGCGTCTTCGGGTGCGTCGCGCTTGATCGTGATGTTGGGCCACTGCGCGCTATAGGTGGTGTTGACCTCTAGCCATTTTTCCAAACCGCTTTCGGTGTCGGGCAAAATGGCTTCGGCGGGGCATTCGGGCTCGCAAACGCCGCAGTCGATGCATTCATTGGGGTTGATGACGAGCATATTCTCGCCCTCATAGAAACAGTCGACGGGGCATACTTCGACACAGTCCATATATTTGCACCGGATGCAGGCGTCGGTGACAACATAGGTCATAGGATTACGGCTCCACAAAAATATCGGCCCCGTGGCCATGAACAATTATTCGGGACGCCTCTATTCCGCAGAAAGGCGACCCGTCAACGCTTGTTGCCTGTTGCGAGTCACTTTCAGTGGGAATTCAGTATAAAGCGCGGCCGATTTGGCGGATAGTTTTTATTTACAGGCCTAAGGCCAGACCGAGCGGGTTCCTATCCGCGTGATTTTCTGGCGATGTTGGTGCGGCTGGCGAATCAATCCGTTCGTAACAGCTTTGCGCTTCGGGGGCGGGGCCGCGCCGTGTTGGAACATGGGTCAGCCGGATCACCCAAATGCCGCTTTCCAAGGGGATGACCAGATGTTGTCCGGCGTGGACCATGGTGGAAGAACGGCTGATCCGCCGTCCATCCAGCCGAATATGGCCGGATTCCACCAAGGTCTGTGCCAAAGCGCGTGACCGGACAAAGCGTAAATACCACAGCAGCTTATCGATACGAATCGGCGGCGCTTGGTCTGGCTCTGTCGCTTTATTTTTGGTCACGCGCTGGGTTCGATCATTCGGCGCCGCGTCCCTTTTCCATCAAGGCCGCCAGACCCGCAAAGGGGCTGTTGGGCGATGGACCACGGTCGGGGCGGTCTTGGCCGCGCGGCCCGCGGTTTTGATCGCGATTCTGATCACGATTTTGCGGACGGCCTTTGCGGTCGTCATGCTGGCGCGGGCCACGGTCTTGGCGGTCGCCGCGATCATGGCGGGGGCCGCGTTGGCCCTGTTCGCCATCGCGATTCGCGCCGCGTCCCTTGCGGAAACGGTCCTGATTTTCGCCGTCCTGACCTGCTTGACCACGCGGACCGCGATTCTGGCCGCCGAAACGACGATTGCCACGGTCGCGGCGTTGATCCTTGCGTTTCAGGCCAATCCAGCGCCAGCGATCCAATTCGGGTTCGCCAGCGGGGCGGAAGCCCAAGCTTTGCAGCAAAGCACGGCGGGCTTCGTCATCAAGACCCAGCGAGGTGGCCAGCGCATTGTCGATGGTAAAACCGGGCAGCGGTTCGCCAGACGCGGCGGTTTCGCTGTTGGTTTCGGCGCTTTCCGGTGCCGTTGTTGCGGCGGGGGCGGCCGCCGCGTCGGCGGGTTCAACGGCTTGCGTCGCTTCACCGTTTGATGCTGTCGCTTCTGCGTCCACAGCGGCTTGCGTAGCGTCGGCCGCTTGGGCGGTTTCCGTGGCTTCGACGGCTGTTGCTTCTGCCGCGCCGGCTGTTGCTTCTGCGGTTTCGGTGGTCGGCGCGGTTTCGACTGGCGCACCCTCTACGGCGGCAGTTTCAGCGGCCGCTTCTGCCGGTGCGGCGCTGTCGTTCGTCGCTGCCGTGTCTGCCACAGGGGCCGGCACAGGGGCTTGGGCTTGCAAACGGGCGGCATGCGCCTGACGGGCCAATTTTTCGGCCATATCGATCCGCAGCCACGCCGATGCACCGCGCCGGAAACCGGCAATGGTCAGGCCGGTTTCATCGCCTTCTTTTTGCAGCACCGCGCCATGGGGGGGCAGGGCGGGAACGGGGGCATCCTTTTGCGCGGCCAGCAAAGCGGCGCGCCAACGCACGGCTTCTGGTTTCAAAAGCAGGCCATGGAAAATATCCAGCGACCCGATGGTCAGGCCCAACTTGCGCAGCATCGGACGGTCTTCGGCGCTGATCGCGGCCAAAGCTTCCTCCACCGACTGGCGGCTGGCAGCGCCCGCGCCGTCCAGCACGACCGCCAACAAGGCGCGAATCTGGGCTGGCGTGTCTTCGGCGCTGGCCGCGGTTGCCATGGCGACCAAGGGGGCCGCGTGGCGGGCGATTTCGTCCGTCACAAATTGTTGCAGGCGCGCAGAAATTGCGTCCACCTGTGCGGCGTCCAGCGCGCGCAGCGAAGCATCCATTTGAATGGCAGGCTGAACAAGGGAAGGCCCCTTGGACAAGGTCGCCACCACATGATCTTCCCAGATCAAACGCGGCGCTTCGCCTGCATCACTCGCCAGAGACAATGTGCCTTCGGTACCTTGGGCCAGCGCCTCAGCGCGGTTATTTAATTCTGTACGCAAATGTTTTTCCGCCGCAGCTAATAATAAACGATGGTCGCTTGCACGGGCGATCGGATCAACCTTAAATTGAAAGCCGCGCAAAGTCCCAATGGCTTCTCCATCCACCGCTACCGCGCCGTCATCTGCGATGGCGACAGGCAGTGATGTATTTTTTTGTCCCGCATCGCGTAGCAACAGCGCAAGGCGCCGGTCAACAAAACGCTGAGACAATGCTGTATGTAGCGCATCTGATAGGCGCGATTCCAGCATTTGTGTTTGCATCGTCCAACCCACGGGATCAGCCAGCCAATCCGCACGTTGGGCAATGAAGCATAATGTTCGCACAGCCGCGATACGGCTGGCGATTTGATCAATGTCGCCTTCGGTTTTGTCAAGGCGGGCCAGACGGCGGGCGAACCAGTCGGGGTCGATCATGCCGTCCCCGCTGATGCGCCATTGCCACAGTTTTAGCACCGTGCGGCTGTGATGTTCGCTGCCCAATTTTTCAAAATCGGGCAGGCCGCAAACATCCCACAATCGGGCGATATGATCTTTATTGGTCGCCTTGGCCTGCACTTCGGGGTCGCCAGCCAGATGTTTTAACACCTTCAGGTCCACCGCTTCGGGGGCGGGACGCAGGCTGCTGTGGGCGGGCGGGCGCGTCAGGTCCAAGATTAATCGGTCGAGCGATACCATGCTGGGCAAAGGGTCGCGCCAAAAGACGCTGGACATGGGCGGGAAGTGATGCCCCTCAATCGCGTGGATTTCCTCGGGCGTGAAGCCGCCTTGGGGCAGGCCGATGGTGCCAAAGGTGCCGTCGCGTTGGTGGCGGCCTGCACGGCCCGCAATTTGCGCCATTTCGGCGATGGTCAAGCGGCGCACACGGCGGCCATCAAATTTCTGTAGCGAGGCAAAGGCAACATGCTGAACATTCAGGTTCAGCCCCATACCAATGGCATCGGTGGCGACCAGATAATCCACCTCGCCCCGTTCAAACATCGCCACTTGGGCGTTGCGGGTTTTGGGCGACAAGGCCCCCATCACCACCGCCGCGCCGCCTGAAAAGCGGCGCAGCATTTCGGCAATGGCATATACTTCTTCGGCCGAAAAAGCGACGATGGCCGATCGTTTGGGCAGGCGGGACAGCTTGCTGTGTCCGGCATAGCTCAGCGTTGAAAAACGCGGGCGGCTGGTGATGTCGGCATGGGGGAAAATGGCGCGCACCACATTGCCCATCGCGGCGGACCCCAGCACCATGGTTTCATTGCGGCCCCGCGCGCGCAGCAGACGGTCGGTAAACACATGGCCGCGTTCGGGGTCGCCGCCCAATTGCACTTCGTCAATGGCGACAAAGGCGACATCGCGTTCGACGGGCAAAGCCTCCATCGTTCCCAAAATATAGCGGGCGTTGGGCGGCAAAATCCGTTCTTCGCCGGTCATTAAGCCGACCTGTTCTGGTCCCTTGATCTTGACCACACGGTCATAGACTTCGCGCGCCAAAAGGCGCAGCGGAAAGCCGATCATCCCGCTGGCATGGGCGCATAAACGCTCGACAGCCAAATGGGTTTTGCCCGTGTTGGTCGGGCCAAGCACCGCTTTGATGGGGGGAGGGGACGCTTTCGCCATGGTCTTTCTAAATATCCGGATCGACCGTCCGGCACGCTGCTGCACTAAGGCTATCGGCGCGGCACTGCAAGGGCGGGGCGGTGCTTGGGCCGCTTGGACCGGACAAAAACGACGCTGACAGGCGCAAATCGCCCGCATCACATCGCGCCCCAGCCACCATTGGCCGCAGAAGCTGCGCGGGTGAAGGTGCGTTAAATTGACTTTAACCCGCTTTGTTTACAGACAAAGCCAAGGCGATAACCGACATTTTTGATGGTTTTCGCCGTGGCGCGGCAAAATATAGTGCGGGGCGCGCCATGCGGGGATGACATTCGTGTTTCAAAGTCAGGACCAAATGGCAGGCTCGGCGGGGGCTGTGCCCGGTAATACAGCAGCGCTTGCGATGTCGCAGGCCCTTGTTTTTGGTCCCCAGCAACCGGCCCAGCCGTCCCTCTATCCATCCCTTGGAAAAACACCGTCTGGCAGGGCATCGTCCGGCTGGCGCAGCAAATGGGCCAACATCATTTGGGCGCCCGATTTGGCCGACCAGATCGGCAGCCCCTTGTGGTGGCGCGGACTGGCAACGCTGACTTTATTGTGCGGGGCCGCCATTGCGACCTATCCGGGAATCAAGCCTTTGCCGGAACGCAGCGGCACGGTGTGGGACGCCGCCGATTTTAACGAAAGCCGCGCACAAACCATCATGCCGCTGGCCTTTGGCGGCGACACGGGGCGGCATATGGGCGCGACCGATGCCGTGCGGCCCTTGGCCGAAACACCGGAACGCCCGCAAATTGAATTAACCGCCAGTTTGGGACGCGGCGACAGTTTTCAGCGCGTGCTGGAACGGTCTGGCGTGTCGCGCGCACAGGCGCAGGCGATTGGCCAGCAAGTGGCGGCCAAAGTGCCATTGAGCGATATTCCGGCTGGCACACAATTGCATTTGATCTTGGGCCGCCGCGCCGAACGCACCCAGCCCCGACCCGTTGATTCTTTGGTGATGCGCGCGCGTTTCGATATGCGCATTGAAATGGAACGGGTGGGCGGCGAATTGGTCATGCGCGCCATTCCGATTGCGGTAGACAATACGCCGCTGCGCATTCGCGGGCGTGTCGGGGCCAGCCTGTATCAATCCGCCCGCGCAGCCGGTGCCCCTGCAGAGGCCATCCAAAGCTATTTGCGGGTGATTGGCAGCCAGATTTCCGTGGGCCGCGATATGCGGGCCAGCGATGAATTTGATATTATCGTCGATTATCGCCGCGCCGCAACGGGCGAAAGCGAGGTTGGCAAGCTGCTTTATGCAGGCCTTATTCGCGGCGGCAAGCCGCGCTTGTCGATGTTGCAATGGACCAAAGATGGCCGCGCTGTGTGGTTTGAGGCATCGGGCGTCGGGCAAAAACGCGGCGGCATGGCGCGGCCCACCGCAGGCCGTGTAACGTCCAACTATGGTATGCGGCGGCACCCGATTTTGGGCTATCAGCGCCTGCATGCCGGAACCGATTATGGCGGCGGATATGGTGCGCCGATTTTCGCGGTCAGCGACGGTGTGGTCAATATGGCGGGCCGCAACGGCGGATATGGCAATTTTGTGCGCCTGAACCATGGCGGCGGTGTCGGCACGGGTTATGGGCATATGAGCCGCATTGCCGTGCGCAGCGGCCAGCGGGTGAAACAGGGGCAGGTGATCGGCTATATTGGCTCCACTGGCCTGTCGACTGGCCCGCATCTGCATTTTGAACTGTATCGCGGTGGCCGTCCGGTCAACCCCAGCGGGGCGAATTTTGTCCAACGGGCCCAGCTTGAAGGGCGGGAATTGGCGGCTTTTCGTTCGCGCATATCGTCGTTGACGGCGGTGGCACCGGGGGCGGCCTTGCGGCCCTTGGGCCAAGTGGACCAAAGCGCGCCAAGCTTGGGGTCGCTGGCCGATGTGGCGGCCAAGCGCGCCGCAGAGCCTGCATCCTAGGGGCAGGACGCCAACCGCCTTCAGCCCTTTATTTATCGATATTTCTTTGGCGGCTTATTGCCAATATTCATTGGCCAGCAGGGCCAGCGGGTCTATGCAAGCGGCATGAGCAGTGCATCCTTTCCGGCGCTTCGTTTGCGCCGCAGCCGCCGAACCGCATGGAGCCGCGCCATGGTGCGCGAAAATCATGTCACTCCGGCCAATTTAATCTGGCCTCTGTTTGTCTGTGATGGGCAACAGCAGGAAGAACCGATTTCCAGCCTGCCCGGCGTGTCGCGCTGGTCGGTGGATTTGATCGTCGAACGCGCCCGCGAAGCGGTGGCAGAGGGCATCCCCTGTCTGGCACTCTTCCCCTATACCCAAGCCGAACGGCGCAGCATCATGGCCGAAGAGGCGCTCAATGCGGATAATCTGATGTGCCGCGCCAGCATGGCCATCAAAGACGCGCTGGGCGACGATATTGGTTTGCTGACTGATGTCGCGCTCGATCCCTACACCAGCCACGGCCAAGACGGCATTATTGACGATGCGGGCTATGTGCTGAACGACGAAACGGTCGAACAATTGGTGGGTCAGGCGCTGAACCAAGCGCGGGCAGGGGCGGATATTATCGCGCCCAGCGACATGATGGATGGCCGTATTGGTGCCATTCGCGATGCGTTAGAAGACGAAGGTTTCAGCCATGTTCAGATCATGAGCTATGCCGTCAAATATGCGTCGGCCTTTTATGGTCCGTTCCGTGATGCCGTTGGGTCGCGCGGCTTGTTGAAGGGCAATAAGAAAAGTTACCAGATGGACCCCGCCAATGCCGAAGAGGCTTTGCGCGAAGTGGAACAGGATTTGATGGAGGGCGCAGACAGCGTGATGGTCAAGCCGGGCCTCCCCTATTTGGATATGGTCCGCGCGGTCAAAGATGCTTTTGCTGTGCCAACCTATGCCTATCAGGTGTCGGGCGAATATGCGATGATCGAGGCTGCGGTGGCGGCCGGTGCGGGCGACCGCGATGCGCTGGTTTTGGAAACTTTGCTGGCCTTTCGGCGGGCGGGGGCATCGGGTGTGCTGACCTATCACGCGCTGCATGCGGCGCGATTGCTGAACCAATAATTTCGCTGGGGGGATAAAGCGCATGATGGGCAATGCACGGCGATGGATTTTCGTCGCCACCATTTTGGTTGGCAGCTTTTTGCTGTTTTTGGTGCAGCCCATGGTCGCCCGTATGGTGCTGCCCAAGCTGGGCGGCGCGCCCGCCGTGTGGAACAGCGCGATGCTGGTCTATCAGGCATTGCTGCTGGGCGGCTATGCCTATGCCCATTGGCTGGGCCGCTTTTCCTTGCGCCGTCAGGCCTTGGTCCATGGCGGATTGTTGCTGGTGGCGGCGTTATGGTTGCCGATCAGCATCGCGTCCATCGGCGCGCCCGCATCAGGGCAGGAGGCGCTTTGGGTGCCTTTGTTGTTATTGGCCTCCATCGGTCCGGTGTTTTTCGCGGTATCGGCGCAGGCCCCCTTGATGCAGCGCTGGTTCGCCGCTGACAGCGCGGCGGGCGATCCTTATTATTTGTATGCCGCATCCAATTTGGGCAGTTTCGCGGGGCTGATTTCCTATCCTTTGTTGGTCGAACCCAATTTCCTGTTGGCGCAGCAGGCATGGGGATGGACCATCGGCTATGGCTTATTATTCCTGTTGGTCGCGGCAGCGGCGGCGGCGCGCTGGAATAATTTGGGCGGTCCGGCCCAACTATCCGCCCCGAAGCAGGACGAACCCGCGCCCAGCCTGCGCCGCAAATTACACTGGTTGGCGATTGCGGCGGTGCCGTCGGGGTTGATGCTGTCCACCACCACCCATTTGACCACCGACATTGTCGCCATGCCCTTGCTGTGGGTGCTGCCGCTGGGTCTTTATCTGCTCAGCTATGTGTTCGCCTTTACCGAACACAGCTTCGTGAAATCGGTGCTGACCACGGTGGCCCCAGCGGCTTTGTTGTTGATTGGCGGCTTGTCGATGATCAACAGCGGCGGGTCGATGACCGTGGCCTTGGCCAGCCTTGGCTTGTTGTTCATCCTGTCCGTGTCACTACATGGCTATCTTTATCATCTGCGCCCTGCGCCGCAGCATTTGACGCTTTTCTATCTCATCATGTCGGCGGGCGGCGTGCTGGGCGGTTTGTTCGCGGCCTTGATCGCGCCGATTTTGTTCGACTGGGTGTATGAACATCCCATTTTGATGTTGGCGGCGGCGCTGTTGCTGCCCTTGCCCGTGCTGATTCCATGGCCGCAGATGCTGGGGTTCTCGGCGCGAAATGCGGGGCGTCTGGTCGCGGTGTTGCTGGGCTGTGTGGCCGCCATGGCGTTGCATGTTGCGGGCGAATGGAATGGCATATTTGAAGGGGATATTGGCCTGTTTGTCGGGCTGATTTTCATGATCGGTTTGCTGTGCATTGGCTGGCGCTGGGCGTATATTCTGGTGCTGCTGGCGTTGATGTTGGCGATGGGCGGGGTCAGCAATATTGGCCAAAGCCTGAGCGGCGACCGCGTCCGCAGCTATTTTGGCGTTTATAGCGTCACCGATGATATCGCCGCCGACCAGCGCCGTTTGGCGCATGGCACGACCTTGCATGGGTTGCAGCGCATTGGCGCAGAGCATCATTTGGAACCCACCACCTATTATGGCCGCACATCGGGCGTGGGGCTGGCGTTGCAGCAAGCATCCCCCACTGCTTCGGTGGGCATTGTTGGGCTTGGGGCAGGGACGCTGGCTTGTTATCGCCAGCCAGCGCAAAAATGGACCTTCTTTGAAATTGATCCGGTGATGATGCAGATCGCCCGCAATCCGGATCGTTTTACCTTTTTGTCCGATTGCGCGCCCGATGCCCCCGTGGTGCTGGGCGATGCGCGGTTGATGTTGGAAAAAACACCGCCCAAGACATTTGATATTTTGGTGATCGATGCCTTTTCATCCGATGCCATACCGCTGCATTTGCTGACCAAAGAAGCGATTGATATTTACGCCCGCGCGTTGAAGGATGACGGCTTGTTATTGCTGCATATTTCCAACCGCTTTTTTGATCTGGAACCGGTGCTAGCCGCGGATGCCGCGGCGCGGGGGTGGCCGGTTGCGATGCGGGTGGATGAACCGGATGATGATGCTGGGCATTTGACGGGGTCGAGCTGGGTTGCCATGGCACCATCTGGACACCGGCTGGCTATGCTGACCCATGATGAACGCATGGATGCGCCATGGCAGGGACTGGAAGAAACACCAGCTTTTCGGCGTTGGACAGATGATTATGCGTCCACCATGCCGATATTGCTGTGGCAGAATATTTTGGGGAAAAAGCCATGACCTATAAAGATGTGACCATCGTCAGCGTGAATGGCAAAAGCCCGCGCATCCACCCCAGCGCCTTTATTGCGCCGGGTTGCCGGATCATTGGCGATGTGGTGATCGGCGAAGATGTCAGCATTTGGTATAATTGCGTGCTGCGCGCTGATGTCAGCCAGATTGTGGTGGGCGCGCGCAGCAATATTCAAGACGGCAGCGTCATTCATTGCGATGGCCCGATGCCCAGCCGCCCCGATGGATATCCCACCATTATCGGCGAAGATGTGCTGATCGGCCATTTGGCGATGGTGCATGGCTGTGAATTGGCCGACCGCGCCTTTGTCGGGTTAAAGGCGACGGTGATGAACGGCTGCACCATTGGCAGCGATGCGATGTTGGCGGCGGGGGCCTTGCTGACCGAACATAAGCATATTCCCAGCCGCGAATTATGGGCTGGGTCGCCTGCGCGCCGTGTGCGGGATATTGATGATGCACAGGCTGCCGGTATGCAAATGGGGGTCGCCCATTATGTGCTGAATGGTCGGATGCACAAAGCCGCCATTGACGGATAAGCAAGCCGCGCGGCCCGCCGCAAAGGGGTGGGCGAACAGAATTTGAAAAGGGCGCGGGCGGATATCCCCCCGCGCCTTTTTTGATCAGGTAAAGCTGACCATCGCATAGAGCATGGGAATGGACAGCAACGTGTTGGTGCGCGAAAAGATCATCGCAGTGCGCGCCGATTTGGCCTTTGTCGCGTCATCGGCGTCGACCAAACCCAAAGCCTTTTTCTGGTTCGGCCAGATCACAAACCAGACGTTGAATGCCATAATCAGCCCCAGCCACATGCCAACGCCAATCAAGGCAAAGGCGGGGTCAAGCGCCAAAGCGGGGGCCAGATAGCCGCTATGCCCCGCAATGCCGAGGCCCAGCAACACGGTGATGAGCGCGGCCCAGCGGAACCAAAACAGCGCGGCCGGAGCGATATGTTTGGATACGCCCGGTTTTAATTCGGCCGGAATTTTCGGCATGGTTGGGATTTGCACGAAATTGAAATAATAAAGCAGGCCGATCCACAAAATGCCGAAAAATGTGTGCAGCCAGCGCATGATGGCGACAGCGGCGGCCCCGCCATCTTCGAAATTTTGGCCGTTCAGGCGCAGCATCAATATGACGGCCAGCACGACACCCGCCAAAAGAACGGCGTGTAAATTCTCGAAAAATTTACCCATTATCTTTCCCCTCCTCACCAGCTATTTTGCCAGTCTCTTATGCAAAAGGCGCAGCTTTTCAGCCGCGCCTTATACTTATGTCAGCGATGGGGGGATGGCTCAACCTTCCTTGTCGCCCGCCTTATTGCCGGCTCCGTCCTCGGCCACTGCAAGGCCATGTTTCATCATCACGGGCAATTGGCTGATGGTGAACAAGAAGGATATGACCGTAAAGCCCCAGACCTTGACCGTCAGCCATGTATCGAACGACAGGCTGCCTTGCTGGATCATCATATACATGATGTGATTGGCGATCCCCAGCACGGCAAAGAATAAGCCCCAATTGCGGGACATGATCAGCCAGCCTTTGTCGGTGATGCCTTCTAGGGCGGATTGCAGCAGCACTTTCAGCAAAGCGCGGCCCATCAGCCAACCACCCAGCAACAGCGTGGCAAAGGCGGCATAGATGATCGTCGGTTTCATCACGATGAATTTTTCGTCGTGAAAATAAACGGTCAGCGCGCCAAACCCCAGCACCAAAATGCTGGACAGCCACAACATCGGGCTGATTTTGCCAAGCTTCCATTTCGATACGATCAACGCCGCGACAATCGCCACCATGAACGCGCCCGTGGCCTTGATCGCGCCGGTGGTGGCGGCCAAGGCACCGTCGCCGCCGCTGGTGAATTTGAACACCAAAAAGAAAATCAGCAGCGGGCCGAAATCCAAAATGAAATTCAACGCGCCATGCTTGGCCTTGGGCGGCGCGGGAATGGGTTCGGGGCCGGTGGGCAATATGTCGGGTTGGTTGGTCATCGGATATTCCCTGCGATAATGCCTGCGATTTCATCGGCGTCGAAGGGGCGAAGATCGCCGATTGTCTCACCAATGCCAATGGCATGAATGGGCAGGCCGTGCCGTTCGGCGGCTGCCACCAACACGCCGCCGCGCGCTGTGCCGTCCAGCTTGGTCATCACCAGTCCGGTGACGCCCGCCACTTCGCGAAAGGCGTCAAGCTGCGACAAGGCATTTTGGCCGGTGGTCGCGTCCAGCACCAACACCACATCATGGGGGCTGGCGACATTCAAACGGCCCAAGACGCGCTTGATCTTGGCCAGTTCGTCCATCAGCTCGCGCTTATTTTGCAAGCGGCCTGCGGTATCGACGATCAACACGTCAATGCCCGTGGCGGTGGCTTGTTTCACCGCGTCATAAACAATGCCCGCCGCGTCTCCGCCCTCTGGGCCAGACACAATCGGCACATCCAAACGATCTGCCCACACTTTTAATTGGCCGATGGCCGCCGCGCGGAAGGTGTCGCCCGCCACCAGCATCACGCCATAATCCTGTTCTTGGAACAAATGGGCCAGCTTGGCGATGGTGGTGGTTTTGCCCGACCCATTGACCCCAATCACCAAAATGACATGGGGGCGGGGGAAGGCGTCAATTTCCAGCGGTTCGGCAACCGGACGCAGCACGGCGGCGATTTCGTCGGCGACGATGCGGCGCAATTCCGTAACATCGCTGCCCACTGCATCGCGGCGTTCGGCCAAGCGGTCGCGGATGCGGGCCGCCATGGTGGGGCCAAGATCGGCGGTGATCAGGGCTTCTTCAATCCGGTCCAGATCATCATCATCCAGCCGTCCTTTGCCGGTCAGGCCCGACAAATTATCCCCCAGCCGTTCCGAGGTCCGGCGAAAGCCGCTCAGCAGCTTGTCGCTCCAGCTCGTCCCGCTCATGCAGCTATCCTTTCTGCGATCATTCTATCTCCATCCCGCGCCAACAGGCGCACGGCTTGGATGGTGCCTGCTGGTGCAGGTGTTTGTAACGACAGGGCCGCAAAATTGGCGGCATGGCCCGTCATCCCATCGCGTTCCACCAACATGGACGCGCTTTGGCCGATTTGGGCGTCCATCCACGCATGGCGGCGGCGTTCATTGGCGGCGCGCATTTGGGCGGCGCGCTCTTTGGCAAGGGCGCGGCCCACTTGCGGCATTCGCGCAGCGGGCGTGCCCGCGCGCGGGCTGTAGGGGAAGATATGGCCAAAGATGATGTCGCAATCGTCGATCAAGGCGAGGCTGTTGGCGAACATGTCTTCATCTTCGGTCGGGAAGCCTGCGATTAAATCTGCGCCAATGGCGATGTCGGGGCGGGCATGTTTCAGGCGCGCCACCAAGTCCACCGCTTCGGCGCGGCTGTGGCGGCGCTTCATGCGCTTCAGAATCATGTCATCGCCCGCCTGCAACGACAAATGCACATGCGGCATAATGCGCGCTTCTTGGGTGATCAGCGCGAACAAGGCATCATCCACGCGGTCGGGGTCAAGGGACGACAGGCGCAGCCGCTCCAGCCCATCCAAGCCAAGCAGATCTTCCACTAGGCTAGCTAGGCTCGATTGGCTGTCATCGCCAAAGCTGGCGAGGTCGACGCCCGTTAAGATGATTTCTTTCTGCCCGCGTTCCAACGCGGTGCGGGCGGCGGCGATGACGGACGCGCCAGTCGCGCTGTTGGCCGTGCCACGCGCCAAGACGGTGGCGCAGAAGGTGCAGCTATGCGAACAGCCGGTCTGCACACCCAAAAAGGCGCGGGCATGATCGGCGCCGGATAGAGCGGGCGTATAAGGCGCGGGGATTTTTTCCGCCGCCGCGCCGCCGCCATAGCTGGCGGCATCACCCTTGGCGTCATTTTTGACCACGACCGCGCCCATGGCGGCGAATTTGTCAGCCTCTAACTCTGCCGCGCATCCGGTGACGAACACCGGACGGTCCGGTTGTTCGCGCAGGGCACGGCGCACCGCTTGGCGGGTTTGGCGCACCGCCTCATCCGTCACGGCGCAGCTATTGAAGATGACAGCATCCTCCGCGCCCGCTTCCCCAGCGGCGATGCGGATATTCTCACCCTCCGCAATATTCAGGCGGCAGCCGAAATTTCGAACATCCGGCGCGGCCTTGGGCGCGCTGTTCATCCGAAATCCGCCCAATTGGTAATCCCGTCAAATACGCGGGTGGCGGGGCCGGTCATGATGATGGGCGAACCTTGCGTCCATGCGATGGTCAAATCGCCGCCGGGCAGCGAGACTTTGACGGGCGATTGCACCAAGCCCGCCCGAATGGCGGCAACAGCGGTGGCACAGGCCCCCGTGCCGCACGCCTGCGTCAGGCCCACGCCGCGTTCCCATACGCGCAGCTTCAGATGATTATCGCCGACAAGGCTGGCGACATTCACATTGATTTTTTGCGGAAACACATCGTCCGTTTCAATGCGCGGGCCAAGCTCGTGCAGCGGCACAGCGTCACTATCGGGCACGAAAAAAATCACATGCGGATTGCCAATATTCACCGCTGTGCCATGGTCCAGTTCGTCCCACGCCAGCGGCAAGTCGCGGCTGTCCATCGGATAGGCCAGCGGGATTTGGTCCCAGTCGAATCGCGGTTCGACCAGCACAACCTCTGCCCCGCCATCGGCGGGCGTGACATTTAATATTCCACCCAATGTTTCAATGGTCGCGGGTACACCCAGCAGGCTGGCGACACAGCGGGTGGCATTGCCGCACGCCTCAACCTCGCTGCCATCGGCGTTGAAAATCCGCATTCTAACATCAGCGGCGGTGGACGGTTCCAGCAGCACCAATTGGTCACAGCCAATGCCCCGCTGGCGATCCGCAATGGCGGCAGCGCGGGCAGCCGTCATTTCGACAGGGGTTTCGCGGGCATCAATGACAACGAAATCATTGCCAAGACCGTGCATTTTGGTGAAGCGATGGGCCATATTTGCGCATTTAGGGGCGCATGCGTCCTAAGTCTAGTGATCGAGATAGCGCACAGCCACTCTGTTACATGGCTTGTTTATAATCGGTGCTCGGCGGCGGCGTGGCGGCGGTGCTTTCTGCGCTGCCCGTATCGCGCATCAGGCCGCGTTCGTGCAACAGATTCAGCAGTTCTGCGGACGACAAGGTTTGGCCGAAATGCCAGCCTTGCGCCTCTTTGCATCCCAGCGCGACCAGCGCCTTGGCCGTGGCTTCATCCTCCACGCCCTTGGCAACAATGGATGTGCCCAAACTTTCGCCCAAGCGCAGCACCGCCATCACAATGGCTTTGGCGTCGGGGCTATGGCCCATGGCCGCAATGAAGCTGCGGTCAATTTTAATTCGGTCAAAAGGCAAGCTGCGCAAATGCGACAAAGACGCATAGCCGGTGCCGAAACTGTCCAGCGTCAAGCGGACACCCTGATTTTTCAGGCTGGTGATAATGGCGTGGATCAAGGCTTTGTCCTCGATCAACGCGGTTTCAGTAATCTCCACCTCCAACTGATTGGCGGGCAGGCCGGTTTCGACAATCAGCTTGGTGAGTTTTTGGCTGAACCAAGGGTCCTTGAATTGCAGCGGTGAAATATTCAGCGACAGGCTGATGTCCGGCGCCCATTGACGGGCCAAGATCATCGCATCGCGCGCGACTTGAAAGGACAGGTCGCTGATCAGGCCCGCATGTTCGGCCAAGGGAATGAAACGCTCGGGCGGCACATGGCCCAGTTCGGCGGATTCCCACCGCATCAGCATTTCAAAACCCAAGATGCGGCCGCTTGCCAATTCCACCTGTGGTTCAAAATGCGGCGTAAATTCGCCATTTTCCATGCCCGCGCTGATGGCATGTTCCCATTTGCTGCGCGCTTGGGCGGCCATTTCCATGCCGCTTTCATACCAAATCTGCCGACCGCGTCCACTGTCCTTGCAATGATACATGGCAATGTCGGCCTGACGTATCAGGGCGTCCATCGATATGTCGGTGCTTTGGGCCAAAGCCACGCCCAGCGAAGCCCCGACATGGACAGGCCGTCCGTCATAGCGCAATTGTTCGCGCAGCCCCACCAACAGTTCATTGGCCAGCGCGTCAACGGCGGCGCGGGCCCCGCGTTGGATGGTCAGCATCGCGACAAATTCATCGCCGCCCAGCCGTGCTTTCAGCGAGTCATCCGGCAAAGCGCCGACCAAATGCTGGGCGGCTTGCTGTAAAATCTTATCGCCACCACTATGGCCATGATTATCGTTCACGGCCTTAAAATGATCCAAATCGAGTAGCATTAGGGCGACGTCGCGGTTTGCTTTGGCAGCATCGTCCAGCATTTTTTGGCCACGAATCATCAAGGCGCGGCGGTTGAACAAGCCGGTCAGCATGTCGGTGTCGGCCAGAAATTGGGCTTGTTCGGCGGCTTGGGTGCGTTCTGTAATCTTCATGGTCAGCTTTTTATGATGTTGCCATCCGAACAATATCAGGGCGACGTTCAGGATCAGGGCGACGGTGACGGCGCGATCTGGCCCGCCATTTAAGCCAATAAAGGCTTGAACGGCGCTGCTTAACACTTCGCTGCCGGTGCCGACAAACAGAATGATGGCGGCCGCAACAACGCCGCCGGTCAGGACATCGTCCCGAACAGCGCGGCGCGGATGCTTGATCGCCATGTCTTCTGAATTCGAAACCATATCCATACCTCTAGCTTGTAAGGGCTAGCGGGATCGGGTGAAATAATGGTTAAGTTTAAACTGAACCTAATATTTCGCCGGCGTGGTCGTGGGGCTGTTCGGCGGGCTGGTCGGGGGTTGGCGTGGTTCGGTGCGGGGTGCTTGCTTTTTTGCGGCCTTTCCACTAGGACCAGCCACGTCTGGCAGCATAAGGTTGTTGGGCATATCGACATCCGCGACGGAAAAGCTCCTGTCTACGGATACCGCTGGTTGGCGAGGTTTCGCTCACCGGCGTGTTTTGCGTTGGAGCGAATCGACCTGATTCGCCGCCGTGATGATGTCGGAAGAAGGGATTTGAAGGCGAATGTTCGATAGTCTGACGAACCGGTTGGGCGATGTGTTCGGCAAGCTGCGCGGTCGCGGCGCGCTGACCGAGGATGATGTTCGCGCCGCTATGCGCGAAGTGCGCATCGCGCTGCTTGAGGCCGATGTGGCCTTACCCGTCGTTCGCAGCTTTATCGATCAAGTCACCGAATTGGCCATCGGCCATAATGTCATTCGGTCCGTGACCCCCGGCCAGCAAGTCGTCAAAATCGTCAATGACGCATTGACCGAAATGCTGGGTTCGGAAACGTCGGACCTGAATTTGGCCGTGACCCCGCCCGCCGTCATCATGATGGTCGGTTTGCAGGGGTCGGGTAAAACCACGTCGACCGCCAAAATCGCCAAGCGCCTGAAGGAAAAAGAAGGCAAAAAGGTGATGATGGCGTCGCTGGACGTTAATCGTCCCGCCGCGCAAGAGCAGCTTGCTGTGCTGGGCAGCCAGATTGACGTGGCGACCTTGCCGATTATCGCGGGCCAACAGCCTGTGGAAATTGCGCAGCGCGCGTTGCAAGCCGCCAAGCTGCAGGGCTTTGATGTCTTGATGCTGGATACGGCGGGCCGTTTGCACGTCGACCAACAGTTGATGGACGAAATGCAATCGGTTTCGCGCACGGCATCGCCAGCGGAAACCTTGTTGGTCGTCGACAGCCTGACCGGCCAAGACGCTGTGCAAGTGGCGCAGCGCTTTACCGAACAAGTGCCGCTGACCGGTGTTGTCCTCACCCGTATGGATGGTGATGCACGCGGCGGTGCGGCGCTGTCGATGCGCGCGGTTACTGGCAAGCCCATCAAATTCGCGGGTATTGGCGAAAAGCTGGATGGTTTGGAAGTGTTCCAGCCCAGCCGCATCGCGGGCCGCATTTTGGGCATGGGCGATGTGGTCAGCTTGGTCGAAAAGGCCGCTGAAACCATCAAGGCCGAAGATGCGGAAGCGATGGCGGCTAAGCTGGCCAAGGGCCAGTTCGACCTGAACGACCTGCGCATGCAATTGAATCAAATGCGCAATATGGGCGGCCTCGGCGCGCTGGCTGGCATGATTCCGGGCCTGAAAAAGGCACAGGCTGCGATGGCGCAGTCGAATATGGATGACAAGCTGCTGGTCCATATGGACGCGATTATGGGATCGATGACGCCCAAGGAACGGGCGAAGCCGGAACTGATTAACGCAAAGCGGAAAATCCGCATTGCCAATGGTTCGGGCACTTCGGTGCAGCAGGTGAACAAGGTGCTGAAAATGCACCAAGAAATGTCCACCGCTATGAAGAAACTCCGCAAGATGGGCGGCCTGAAGGGCCTTGGCGCGTTGTTCGGACGCGGCGGCGGCATCCCCGGTTTGGGCGGCCTTGGCGGCCTGCCTGGTATGGGCGGCGGCAATATTCCGCCAGACCTTGCGAACCTGTTGAACAAAAAGAAATAACCCGTTTTTAGACATTGAACAAATTATCAAAGAAGGACTTACATCATGGCAACCAGCATTCGCCTCGCTCGTGGCGGTTCGAAAAAGCGCCCTTATTACAAAATCGTTGTTGCTGACTCGCGCAGCCCACGCGATGGCCGCTTCATCGAACGTATCGGCAGCTATAACCCGCTGTTGTCGAAGGATAATCCAGAGCGCGTAAAGCTGGACCTCGACCGTGCAAAGCATTGGGTTTCGGTTGGTGCGCAGCCTACCGACCGCGTAGCACGCTTCTTGGACGTTGCTGGCGTGAAAGAACGTCCTGCTCGCAACAACCCGAACAAGGCAAAGCCTGGCGAAAAGGCCACCGAGCGCGCTGAAGAAAAGGCTGCGAAGATCGCAGAAGCAGAAGAAGCCAAGAAGGCTGCTGAAGCCGCTGCTGCTGAAGCGGCTGCCGCTCCTGCTGCTGCAGAAGAAGCTCCTGCTGAAGAAGCTAGCGAAGCTTAAGTCTTGGCACGTCTGGACCGACCCGTCACCTTGGCCGCCATTGCTGGCGCGCATGGGGTGCGGGGCGAGGTTCGGCTCAAGCTATTTGGTGAAGGCGCGGATACTCTCCGCGCCTTTCCCATTTTTGATGCTGGAACCCGCCAACTCACCTTGAAAACCATCCGGCCCGCCAACCAAGGCGCGGTCGCATCTTTTGCGGAAATCACCGATCGCAACGCGGCAGAAGCCATGCGCGGCACGGTGTTAACGGTTCCGCGTACTGCTCTGCCGCCATTGGCAGAGGGGGAATATTATCATCATGACCTGATCGGCCTGCCGTGCAAATCCACGGATGGGACCGATGTTGGTCTGGTCCACACCGTCGAAAATTTCGGCGCTGGCGATATTTTGGAAATCGAACGCCCTGATGGCAAACGCTTCATGGTGCCGATGAATGTGGCCGCTGTCCCTGCATGGGATGATGACGCCGTCACCATCAACGCAGCCTATATCGAATGACCTTCACCGCCGTTCCTGTGACGCTATACCCCGACATGTTTCCCGGTCCCTTGGGCCATAGCATGGCGGGCCGGTCTCTAGAGGCTGGACGTTGGGCCTGTGATCCTGTCCAAATCCGCGACTTTGCGATGGATAAGCACCGCACCGTGGATGATACGCCCGCAGGCGGCGGCGCAGGCATGGTGTTAAAAGTCGATGTTTTGGCGGCGGCGCTGGACCATGCGCGGGCCAAACACCCCCATTTGCCCGTGCTGGCGATGACCCCACGTGGCCGCCCGATCACACAGGCGCGTGTGCGCGAATTGGCGCAGGGGACGGGGGCGATCATCCTTTGTGGCCGCTTCGAAGGCTTTGATGAGCGGATTTTCGAAGCGCGCGATATCGAAGAAATATCGATGGGCGATATCATCTTGTCGGGCGGCGAGATGGGGGCTTTGTTGTTGCTGGACGCTTGTGTGCGTCTGCTACCCGGCGTGATGGGCGCATCCGCCAGCGGGGATGATGAAAGCTTTGAAAACGGCATCTTGGAATATCCGCACTATACCAAGCCTGCCGAGTGGGAAGGCTTGACCATTCCCGATGTGCTGCGATCTGGAAATCATGCTAAGATCGACGCATGGCGGCGTACGAAGGCAGAGGAGGACACCCAAGATCGGCGCCCTGATCTATGGGCGCGGCATATAGCATCAAAGGCCCCTGTTCAGCGGCGGTAGCGTAGAAAAATCCATGGTGTGACTTCGGGATTGAACTTTAACCTGCTTTTTTGATGGGTAAATGGTGGCATATGATCGCCGACAATCAATATGTGGGTAGGCGGGAAGTCAGGTTTCGCTATCTCTTTCGCCAAGGCCACCGCAATATCATCCCACAGGCTGAATAACCTGCAAATTTGAGGATAGGATTCGTCTAAAGAAGTTCCCAGTTGTCGGCAATTTACGGTGCCTAATGTGGGATCGGAGATGACCGGAAGGTGGGAATTCAGCGTCAACCAATAGGCAAATTGCGGTGTGCCGCCTGTTCGGAAATCTTGAGAAATTATAAGCGGGATATCGCGGTCACAGATGCCGGGAAAAACATTGACGCAGTGGTGTGCTTTTCTGGCGGTCAGTTCTTGCCGGAATAATGAGGTTTGGAACCCAATCTTCGGATACCATTGTTCTCGTTCAAAAAAACGTGGTGAAAATCCATGATAGGATGTGCTGCTGTAGCCAGCGGCAGCCAATTGGGCTGGTAAGCATGTTTTATCGGCAGAATGAATGTCGGGATAGTCCCCCCAGCGTCCACATAGTTCGCGAATCTCCGCTTTTGTTGTGGAATTGAAGAAGGGTGTCGTGCCACGGCTAATTTCGTGATGTTCGGAAAATGCCGGCTGGTTCCAAATTTGTTCTAGCCGATGTGCCATTTTCTGATCAGTCGGAACACCCATGGATTCTACCATGATGAGCAAAATATTTGTTTGTCCATCTGCCAAGGCGGCAAGGTCAACCTGTTGAGTAGCCGAGGAAAAGGGGGAATCGGCATCTGCAACGCGCGAATAGGATGTTGAGTTTTGCTCTGCCCATAAAAGATCACTGGCTGAAAATGTCAGCGTTAAAAGAATGCAGGTAATCAGTGCTTTCGTTGACTGAAATTTCTGAGGCTTGCGAAGGTAAAAAGCGCTGACAGCGAAAATGAAAAGTAAAAGTAAAAAACCGACGACATATTCTTTCGATACCGCTGGATTCAGTTCTAACACCAAATAAGCCACGGATGATAACATGCTTATGTGCATATTGAACATAGATGTGATGTAAGTGAGTATGAAATACAGGATAACTAAGGCGAAACTGATGAGCCGTGCAGCGTAAGGAAGTCGCCTCACGATTAGCCCGACGAGGCCGCCAATGAAAATTTCTCTCACGCGAAGCGGTCCGCCGAGCAATGTTATTGGAAGAAAGGGCAGGTTGGGCAGAAGTAGCCAGCAAATGAGCCAATTGCAGAACGCTTCATTTTCGTGCTTTTCGTTTTGCGATATCGGCACAGATATTTCCTGCTAGCGTTCTTTGATTTTATTTAGCTCGTATTCGGTTAAATGATACTTAAGCGGAGGTCCATAGCTCTGCCGTCGCAAGCCCTTGCTTTTTGGCGGGGTTCAGCGTAATCGGCGCGCCATATTGGGTTGATTTGCGAATCATTTTTCTGATGTTTTGCGGACCAACGCTACATTCTCTTTTGCCATTGGTGATAGAGGGCTGAATTTCCGAAGCGCTGTGATCGGGGAATTTGGCTGAAATCCATACGGTTATGCAAGCCGGACCTTTGGGAGTGTCATGTCGATGCTCGGGCCGTTTTGCCTCTGACGCGCAGCAAATGAAAAAGGACGATGGGCATGAACCTCATCCAAACGATCGAAGCTGAAGAAATTGTCAAAGCTGACAAGACCATTCCTGAATTCCGTCCTGGTGACACCGTTCGTATCGGTGTGAAGGTTGTCGAAGGTGAGCGTAAGCGCGTTCAGAACTTCGAAGGCGTGTGCATTGCACGTTCGAACAAAGGCATGGGCTCGAACTTCACCGTTCGTAAAATGTCCTTCGGTGAAGGCGTAGAACGCGTATTCCCGCTCTATTCGCCCAACATCGATTCGATTACCGTCGTTCGCCGCGGCGCTGTGCGTCGTGCGAAGCTGTACTATCTGCGTGGTCGTACAGGTAAATCGGCACGTATTGCGGAACGCCGCGATTACCGGTCGGAAGCCGGCAAGGCCTAAGGAGAGCTTCTCTCCACTAAAGCCAAAAAAGCTTTCCAATTCGACCGGTTCCGCCAACAGGCAGGACCGGTCGTTTTTATTTTCGGCGTCTGAAACGCTCATCTTCATTGCGTGTCCTCCCATGCGCCCTTGCTGGGTTCATTCACGCTGGCTGATGGTTTCACATGCTGGGCACAGCTTCGCAGGATCGCCTTGGGGGGCTGAACCGAAACGGGTTCAAAAGTTTACCGATTAAGGAGTGGCATCATGGGTTATCGTATCGTTGTCGCGGGTGCGACGGGTAATGTCGGGCGCGAAGTGCTCGCTATCCTCGCAGAGCGTCAATTTCCCATCGACGAATTGGCAGCGGTCGCATCGTCGCGCAGCCAAGGTGACGCCGTAGAATTTGGCGACACGGGCAAAACCTTTAAGTGCCAGAATATCGAGAATTTCGATTGGGCTGGTTGGGACATGGCGATTTTCGCCATCGGCAGCGATGCGACCGCCATTTATGCGCCCAAGGCTGCTGCGGCTGGCTGCGTGGTCATCGATAACAGCTCGCTATATCGTATGGACCCCGACGTGCCATTGATCGTGCCCGAAGTGAACCCAGAAGCCATTGACGGTTACACCGCGCGTAACATCATCGCCAACCCCAATTGCTCGACCGCGCAAATGGTTGTGGCGTTGAAGCCGCTGCACGATGCCGCCACGATCAAGCGCGTTGTTGTATCGACCTATCAGTCGGTATCAGGCGCTGGTAAGGCTGGTATGGATGAATTGTGGAACCAAACGCGTCAGATTTTCGTCGGCGACGAAAAGGATGTGCAAAAATTCACCAAGCAGATCGCCTTCAACGTGATCCCGCACATCGACAAATTCTTGGACGATGGTTCGACCAAGGAAGAATGGAAGATGGTCGCCGAAACCAAGAAGATCATGGATCCGAAGGTGAAGGTAACCGCCACCTGCGTACGCGTGCCTGTGTTCGTAGGCCATTCGGAATCGATCAACATCGAATTTGAGCAGGAATTGTCGGCTGAACAAGCACAAGACATTCTGCGCGAAGCCCCCGGCGTTATGCTGGTCGATAAGCGCGAAGATGGCGGCTATGTCACCCCCGTGGAATGCGTGGGCGATTATGCCACCTTCATCAGCCGCGTGCGCGATGACAGTACCGTCGACAATGGCATCAACCTGTGGTGCGTTTCGGATAATCTGCGCAAGGGCGCGGCCTTGAACGCCGTGCAAATCGCAGAATTGCTGGGTCGTCGTCACCTGAAGAAAGGTTGATCGACCCGCTTATCACCCACAGCCCTGCAAGGCGGCTGTGGGTGATAATGGATTGGCGGATAGGGCGCAGGGTCAGGACCTAGTGGCCCATGTCCGCCATATCTGCTTGGGCAGCATTTTTTGCCGGTGGACGAAGAAAGAAGACCATCGGAACCACCGCCAACATCGCCCACATGATGAACCAAAAATCGTTCAAATAAGCGACCATCGTCGCTTGGCGCGTAATTTCGGCATTGACCATCGCCAAGGCGCCTTCTCCATATTCCCCAAAGCGATCCAAGGTGCTGGCGTCGACCATGCTGATCGCGCTGCTGGTGATATGGCCACCCAATTCTTCGTGGGTGCGCTGGCCGCTGGACGCCAATAAGGTCACGACAATTGAGATGCCAAAGGACGCGCCCAAGCTGCGGAACAGATTGAGCAAGCTGGACGCGTCGGTGCGATATTCCGGCGCTATGGTCGCAAAGGCCAGGCTGTTGAGCGGAATGAACACGAGCCCCATTCCAACACCTTGGACCAAGCCACTGATCACCACTGGCTGCATACCCATTTCCAATGTCCATTGGGTCATCATCCACATGGATAGTGCTCCGATGGAAAAGCCAGTGCCAACCAAGATGCGCGGATCAACACGGCCGATAAGGCGCCCTGCAATGGCCATGCTCAGCAAAATGCCGACACCGCGCGTGGCCAGCACCATGCCGGTGTCGAGGATCGGCCAGCCGAATAATTTTTGCAGCATGGGCGGCAACAAGGCCATGGGTGCAAACATTGCCAGCCCCAAAATAATCATGAAACCCAACGCCGTGATCATATTGCGGTCGCGGAACATCGCACGATTGAGCAAGGGGGTTTGGGCTGTCGCCATATGGATGGAAAAAATCCACAGACAGGCAATCGCCACGCCGGTTTCAATCCAAATTTCGGCGCTGGAAAACCAATCTTCGTGCGCCCCGCGGTCGAGCAGCAGTTGCAGGGCGGCCAGACCGAGGGCCAACATGGAAAAGCCAAAAAGATCAAATCGGCGCGGGGTTGATGCGCGGGCGGGAAGCAGCCACCACAGCATGAACAGCGTCAGGATACCGACGGGCAGATTTACATAAAATACCCAGCGCCAACTGACGGCTTCGGTCAGCCAGCCGCCCAAAAATGGCCCCAAAATCGGGCCGATCATAATCCCCATCCCCCAAATGGACATCGCCCGTGGATGTTGATCAGGTGGGTGCATATCCAGCATGACAGATTGGGACAGGGGGCTGATGAACGCGCCGCTGATGCCCTGAAAGATGCGGAACAACACCATTTGTTCCAGCGATTGCGCCGCGCCGCAGGCCATGGATGCCAGAATGAAACCGGCCACGGCCATCAGGAACAAATGCCGCTTGCCAATGCGATCGGCCAACCAGCCCGTCAGCGGCATGGCGACGGCGGAGGCAACAATATAGCTGGTCAGAACCCAATTGACCGATTCACTGGTCGCACCCAAGGAACTTTGCATGTGGGGAATGGCGACATTGGCAATGGTCGTATCCAATATCTGCATGATCGACGCGCTCATCACCGCGACCATCAGCAATCCGCGATGGGCTATCTGGTCATGGAGCGGAATATCGTCGCGGATGGGCGGCGGCTTGCGGGCCATGGCTGGGCTCAGCGCGGCTTGGCAGAGGTGATGACCTCGACCTTGGCGGACAGGCCTGCGATCAGCTCGCGTTTGGGTGTTTCATCCAAAGCAATGCGGACGGGAACACGCTGGGTGATTTTCACCCAATTGCCGGTGGCATTTTGGGCGGGCAGCACCGAAAATTCGCTGCCGGTGCCCGCACCAATGGTCGCCACATGGCCGCGCACCACCAAATTGGGATAAGCGTCGAAACGAATATGGGCAGGCTGGCCGATTTGCATATCGGCCAAGTCGGTTTCCTTGAAATTCGCCTCAATCCACGGATGTCCGGTGTCGACCAAGGTGAGGGCAGGAACCCCCGCGACCATCATTTGGCCGATCAACAAGCGCGTAGTTTGGGCCACGCGGCCATCGCTGGGCGCGCGCACTTCGGTGCGTTTCAGTTGCACCTGCGCTTGTTCGCGCATCACCTGTGCGCGTTCAATGGCGGGGTTCAGGCCGCTGGCGGGCGCGGTGGCCAATTTGGTGCGGGCTTCGGCGGCAGAGGCTTGGGCTTGGCGGATTTGCTCGCGCGCTTGGGCCACGGCATGGCTGGATGCATCAAACGCCGCTTTGGTGGTAAAGCCTTTCTCCATCAGCGCGGCCTGCCGGTTATAATTAATCTGGGCAAAGGCCAAGGCTTCCTTGGCGGCGGCAATTTCCACATCCGATGTATGGGCGCTGGCGGACAAATTGCCCAAATCAACCTTGGCCGCATCCAAGGCGGCATTGGCTTCGGCGACGCTCAATTGATAAGGTTCGGCATCAATGCGGAACAATAAATCCCCCGCCTTGACCAACTGGCCGTCCCTGACGCCGACATCGGTAATGCGGCCGCCGATTTCCGCCGCGACGGACACTTTGTCCATTTTGACATAGGCATTGTCCGTGCTGACCGATCCGCCGCTGAGCAGCCAATAGGCGACGCCTGCCGCGATCAAGATGATAGGCACACTGAACATGACCAAAGATTGTTTCCAGCTTCGCTTTTGCGCGGGCCCCTGTTCGGACGACATGGCGGGCATGGGGGAGGAAGAGACAGTCTGGTTCGTGTCGGCAACGTCAGGCACGGATTATTCCTTTAATTTTATTATTTCTCGTGAGTCAGGCAGGCGGTGCGGTGCGACAAATTCGCCTGAACCTTGGACACCAAGCGGGTTAGCTCCGCTTGTTCGGCGGGCGTCAGGCCGTCCATCGCGGTGGCCGTCAGTTCGTCAATCAAAGGGCGCACCCCTGCGATCAATTCCTCGGCTTCGGGGGTAAGATAGAGCATCCATGCGCGGCGGTCGGATGCGTCGGCGCGTCGTTCGACGAGTCGCGATTCTTGCAAGCGGTCGACCATGCGGCTGAGCGTGATGGGTTCAACCTCGATCAATTCGGCGACAGGCCCCTGACGAATGCCCGGTTCGCGCTTGATATACATCATTAAACGCCATTGCAGCGCGGTGCAGCCATCTTCGCGCGTGCGCGCGTTAAAGGCCCGGCGATACAGGCGCGCGGTGTCGTTTAATAAAAAGCCGATATGGTCAGACATGGCTATCGTTATAATAGCAATAGCTACTATCGACAATATGGCCGTGCCGCCCATATTGTTTTTTGGCAATGCAAAGAATGGCGGTGCGGGGCTTGCGCGCCATGGAGAAATTGGCATCATGGGTGTCATGACTTTATCCGCGCAGCTTTTCTGGTCCTTTCGGTCCCCCTATAGCTATTTGGCGATTGGCCGCTATCGCGCCTTGGCGGACAGCCATGATGTCGAGATATTGGTGCGGCCCGTCTATCCATTGGCCATCAGACAAGCCGATTTCTTTGAACGCAATCACCCCAATTGGCTGGGCTATACGATGCGGGATATGGTCCGTGTGGCCGAATTTCACGGCATAAAATTTGGCCCGCCGCGTCCCGACCCAATTGTGCAGGATGTGATCAGTCGGACAATATCGGAGGATCAGCCCTATATTTATCGCCTTACCCGATTGGGTCAGGCGGCGGCACGGCGCGGGAAAAGTCTGGCCTTTTGTCACGAGGTGGGGGCATTAATTTGGGGTGGGGCCCGCGATTGGCATTTGGGCGATCATCTGGCGGGGGCCGCCCAGCGTGCGGGGCTGGATTTAGCGGAATTGGATGCCGAGGTTGCGGCCGAGGCGGACAGTTTGGACCGCGAAATTGCGGCCAACCAAGCGGCGCTGGATGCGTCGGGCCATTGGGGTGTGCCGACCTTGGTCTTTGATGATGAACCTTTTTTTGGACAGGATCGGTTCGACCTTGCTAAGTGGCGGATGGAACAGAAAGGCCTGATGCCCAAATGACTGATACAGAATATTTCCATGCCCGTGACGGTGTAAAACTGGCCTATCGCGATATGGGCGATGGTGCGCCGGTGATTTTGGTGCATGGCCTATTTTCCAGCGCCTATGTCAATTGGGTGAAATTTGGCACCGCAGCCCAGTTGGTGGACGCCGGTTACCGCGTCATCATGCCGGACCTGCGCGCCCATGACGCGAGCGAGGCCCCGCAAAGCGCAGAATTTTACGGGCCCGATGTGTTGGCAGAGGATTTGGAAGATTTGGTCGCGCATTTGGGGCTGGATGAATTTGATCTGGGCGGATTTTCGCTGGGGTCGCGGACCAGCGTGCGCGCCGTGGTGCGCGGTATGCGCCCACGTCGATTGATGCTGGGCGGCATGGGGCTGGGCGGACTGGCGGGCTGGACGCGGCGTAGTGCCTTTTTCCAGCGCGTGATTGCCGATTTTGACACCGCCAAACGCGGCGATGACACATGGATGTCCGTGCAATTTATGAAGAGCATGAAGATCGACCGCACGGCTGCCAGCCTGTTGTTACAAAGCTTTGCGGATACAGACCCCGATGCCCTGTCGGCGATCACCATGCCGACCTTGGTGGTGTGCGGCGATCAGGATCAGGACAATGGATCGGCGCAGGAATTGGCGGATGTGTTGGCGGATGCTGAACTGGCGACCATTCCTGGAACCCATATGTCCAGCGTGACCATGCCTGAAATGGGCGCGGCGATGGTCAGGTTTTTGGATCAAACCACCGCTTGACCACAGGCGATATGCGGCGCAATCTGTGATTAGAATGCCATATAAGGCATTGAAATAACAGAGGACGCATAGTGATGAAGATGATGATTTCCAGCCTGTCGCTGGCAGTGTCATTGGCCCTAGCCGGACCAGCGCTGGCCGCCGAACCGGCGGCGAAGCCCAAAAAAACATCAACGACCGCCGCCGCCCAAGCCAAAGTGACGGCGGCGGATGCCGATGCCTTTGTCGCGGCGGTTGAGAAAGATTTGTTCGATTATACCGTCGAAGCGTCGCAGGTGAATTGGGTGAACAGCACCTATATCACCGAAGATACGGACGCGATGGCGGCGCGCATCAACGCCATTGGCACCGAAAAATCGGTGAAATATGCGCTGGAAGCCGCCCGCTATTTGGACGTGCCCAATCTGAGCAGCGATACGGCGCGCAAGCTGAATATTTTGCGCAGCGGCATTGTGCTACCAGCCCCGACCACGGCTGGCGCGGCGCAGGAACTCAGCCGGATTTCCACCGACCTGCAGTCGCAATATGGCAAGGGTCGTGGCACATTGAATGGCAAGCCCATCAATGGGTCGGACATTGAGGCGGAAATGGCCAATTTGTCGCTGACCCCCGCGCAATATCAGGAAATGTGGACCAGTTGGCACGATAATGTCGGCAAGCCTATGCGCGATGATTATGCCCGCATGGTCGACATCGCCAATCAGGGCGCGAAGGAATTGGGCTATAGCGATGTCGGCGCGATGTGGCGGTCGGGCTATGACATGCCGCCCGAAGAATTTGCCAAGCTGACCGACGAATTGTGGCAAGAGGTTGAGCCGCTATATCTGGCGCTGCACACCTATGTGCGCGGCAAGTTGAATGCGAAATATGGCGACGCGGTTCAGCCTAAAACGGGGCCGATCCGTGCCGATTTGCTGGGCAATATGTGGGCGCAGGAATGGGGCGGCATTTATCCGTTGGTGGCCCCTGCGGGCGCGGGTGATTTGGGTTATGATATTGGCGATTTGCTGACGGCGCAAAAGAAAGACCCCGTCCAGATGGTCAAGATTGGCGAGGCTTTTTACAGCTCGCTTGGGCTGGCCCCCTTGCCCGACACATTTTGGACGCGCAGCATGATTACCAAGCCTGCGGACCGCGAAGTGGTATGCCATGCGTCGGCATGGGATATTGATAATAAAGACGATATTCGCATCAAAATGTGCACCAAGGTCAATGCCAATGACTTTATCACCGTGCATCATGAATTGGGGCATAACTATTATCAGCGGGCCTATAAGGACCAATCCTTGCTGTATTTGAACGGCGCCAATGATGGTTTCCACGAAGCCATTGGCGATTTTGTGGCGCTGTCCATCACCCCGCAATATTTGGTCGATATCAAATTGCTGGACCCCAAAAAGATACCCAGCGCGGACAAGGATATTGGCCTGTTGCTGCGTCAGGCGATGGACAAAGTGGCCTTCTTGCCCTTTGGCCTGTTGATCGACAAATGGCGTTGGGGCGTGTTCAACGGCACGATCAAGCCCGCCGGATATAATCAGGCATGGAACCAGCTTCGTCTGCAATATCAGGGGATTGTCCCACCGGTTGACCGTCCCGCCGATGCATTTGATGCGGGCGCAAAATATCATATTCCGGGCAACACGCCTTATGCGCGCTATTTCCTAGCGCGGATTTTGCAATTCCAATTTTATGAAGCCGCCTGCAAGCAAGCCGGATGGACGGGGCCGCTGCACCGCTGTTCCTTCTATGGCAACAAAGAGGTTGGGGCGAAGCTGAATAGCATGTTGGAAATGGGCATGTCCAAGCCCTGGCCGGACGCGCTGGAAGCCTTTACGGGCGAACGCAAAATGTCGGGCAAGGCCATGATGGGCTATTTCGCGCCACTGAAAGCATGGTTGGACGAACAGAATAAGGGCCAGCCGGTCGGTTGGTAAGCCATTGCTGATCCATTCATTTTATTGATAAAAAGGGGGCCGGAACATGCGCTGTTCCGGCCCCCTTTTTTGTGCCGCTAGATGAATAGCATCAACGGAAGGGCGGTTCGTTAAAGGCGCGCAATTTGCGGCTGTGCAATTTGGCCCCTTCGTCGCGCAATATTTCGCAGGTCAAAATGCCGATTTGCAAATGGGCGGCAATGGCTTCTTCATAGAAACGATTGGCTTGGCCGGGCAATTTCAACTCGCCATGCAGCGGCTTGTCGCTGACGCACAGCAAGGTGCCATAGGGCACGCGGAAGCGATAGCCTTGGCCCGCGATGGTCGCCGATTCCATATCAATGCCAATCGCGCGGGATTGCGAAAAGCGCAGCGCGCTGTCGCTGTAGCGCAATTCCCAATTGCGGTCGTCGGTGGTGACGAGCGTGCCGGTGCGCAGGCGTTTTTTCAAATCCGCGCCGCGCGTTCCCGAAACAAGCTCTGCCGCGCGGGCCAAGGCCATTTGCACTTCGGCAATGGGCGGAATGGGGATTTCGGGCGGCAAAACACTGTCCAAAATATGGTCGTCGCGCAAATAAGCATGGGCCAAAACATAATCGCCAATGCGCTGACTGGGGCGCAGGCCGCCGCAATGGCCGATCATTAACCATGCTTCGGGGCGCAGCACCGCCAAATGGTCGCAGATGGTTTTGGCATTGGATGGGCCAACGCCGATATTGACCAAGGTAATGCCGTCACCATTGGGGGTAATCAGGTGATAGGCGGGCATTTGGTGCCGCCGCCATGCGCTGTCGGCCACCAAAGCGCCGGCATTCACACCGGCTTGGTCGACATACAGGCCGCCCGCGCCCGCCAAGGCGGTATAATGGCCCTTGCCAATTTGCTCGCCCGCCCATGCAACAAATTCGTCGACATAGCGGTGATAGTTGGTGAACAAAATATAGCGTTGGAAATGTTCCGGCGCGGTGCCGGTATAATGGCGCAGGCGCGCCAAGGAAAAATCGGTGCGCAGCGCGTCGAACAAGGCCAAAGGTTGCGGCTGTTCCGGATCGGCCCCGAACAAGCCATCGGCCAATTCGTCGCCAATATCCGCCAAATCGGTGGTCGGGAAATGGCGCGCCAATTCCAGCGGTGTCACGCTGCCCATGTCTGACCCATCGCTGGCGTCCAAAACATAAGGGAAGGGGATTTGCTGGCCCGTGCGCGTCACTTCGATGGTGACGTCATAATTTTCCACCAACAGCGACAATTGTTCGCGCAGATAATCGGCGAATAAATCGGGGCGTGTGATGGTGGTGATAAATTCGCCCGCGCGTTCAAAATGGCCAAAGGCCACGCTGTGCCGGTCGGCGGTGCCGCGATATTCGCCATCGGTGACGATCCGCAATGCGGGATAATCGAACAGGCCGGTTTCGCGGGAATTGGCGGGGGGCAGGGTGCGATGTTTCACATAGTCGGAAATCGCGGATTTCAGGGCGCCTACCGCTGCCTTAAACTGGGTCTGAAGTTCGCTGATGATCGTTTCGACCAGCGCATCAGTATCGGTCTCTATTTTCGAAGTTCTTATGGTCATATGCCCATAGTGACATGCTTTTATGACCAAAGAAATATGCTGACGCCCTTCCGTCGAAAATTGCGCAAAGGGCCAATTTGCGGGGCTGATTTCTGGCGAGGCCTCCGCAAATTTTATTAGAAAATGTCTGCAAAGCCATAGCTCACGGCGGACATGCCACCGTGCGCTATGCGCGATATCGGATATTAGAGGTTTTCGAGCATATGTTCCGCGCTGGATACGCGGAATTCGCCCGGTGCTTCGACGAACAATTGTTCGACCACACCGTCATTGACGACCATCGAGAAACGCTGGCCGCGCTTGCCCATACCAAAAGCCGTGCCGTCCATGGTCAGGCCAATGGATTCCACCAAAGCGCCATTGCCATCGGCCAACATCGTCACGCTGTCGGTTGCATCGCCTTGCTTGGCCCATGCGCCCAGCACAAAGGCGTCATTGACGGCGGTGCAGGCGATTTCGTCAATGCCCTTGGCCTTCAGCTCCTCTGCCTTGTCCACAAAACCGGGCAAATGCTTGGCAGAGCAGGTCGGCGTGAACGCGCCAGGAACCGAGAAAAGCGCAACCTTGCGGCCTGCGAAATATTCGCTGCTCTTCACCTGTTCGGGACCATTTTCGGTCATTTTTACCAAGGTGGTTTCGGGCAGCTTTTCGCCAGTTTGAATTGTCATGCGGCATCCTTTCTGAACCAAATTGTCAGCGTCTGCGCTGACATCGTGCGGCGGGCAGGTCAAGTCAAGCCAAGGGACATGATTCCTTCCGCTTTGTGCAACGCATGGGATATGCCTTGGGGGCATGAAATTTATATGCAGGGCTGGACCCCAAGCCACAGCATCGCCATGATAGAGGGATGAGTGAAAGAAATCCTTGGTTTACGGGTCAATTATTGCTGGCCCTGCCCGGAATGGGGGATCGGCGTTTTGAACAGGCTGTCATCGCCATGGTCAGCCATGATGATGAAGGCGCGATGGGCATTGGGGTCGCCAAATTGCTGGATGGCCTGACCGTTGGGTCGGTGATGGATCAATTGGACATCGCCCATGACGACCCGCTGGACGTGCCTGTCTATTTTGGTGGGCCCGTTGAGCCGACACGCGGTTTTGTGCTGCACAGCATGGATTGGGCGGGCGCGGATGCGGTGCAAGTGGCCGATCGTTGGATGCTGTCCAGTTCGCATGATATTTTGCGCGCCATTGCCGAAGGGCGCGGACCGAGCAAATGGTTGGTCGCTTTGGGCTATGCGGGCTGGGAAGGCGGTCAGTTGGAAGATGAATTGGTGCATCATGGCTGGCATGTGACCAAGGGCAGTGACGCGGTCTTATTTGGCGAAAAGCCGCATAAGAAATGGCATCGCGCCTTTTCGGACGCCGGTGTGGATGCGCGATTGCTGACCATCCAAGGCGGCGAAGCCTGATCCTGCTGGTGCGCTGGACGGCAATCGGGCCGTTCCCTGCGCATCCGGCGACAGGGATATAAAGAAAAGTTTATATTTGATGGGGGCGGGATAATCCGCTAAAGCGCGTAACATAATTGCGCTGCTATGGGCTTGTGGCCGCTGTGCAGTCGCCACCATCTGCAAGATTGTTGAAATAGGAGAATGGCTTGTGGCCACCGCCGCTGATACCCTCGATTATGTAATTGCCGATATTGGTCTGGCTGATTTTGGCCGCAAAGAAATTGCCATTGCCGAAACCGAAATGCCGGGCTTGATGTCCCTGCGCGCGGAATTTGGCGCGGCGCAGCCATTGAAGGGTGCGCGCATCACCGGTTCGCTGCATATGACCATTCAAACGGCGGTGCTGATTGAAACGCTGGTGGCGCTGGGTGCAGAGGTTCGCTGGGCAACCTGCAATATTTTTTCGACCCAAGACCATGCGGCGGCTGCCATTGCTGCGCAAAATATCCCTGTGTTCGCGGTCAAGGGCGAAAGCTTGGCCGATTATTGGGACTATGTCGGCCGCATTTTCGATTGGGGTGATACCACCGCCAACATCATTTTGGACGATGGCGGCGATGCCACCATGTTCGCGCTGTGGGGCGCGAAACTGGAAGCGGGCGCGACCTTGCCGGCACCCGAAAATGAAGAAGAAATTGAATTTCAACGCGCCGTCAAAGCCTTTGTCGCGAACAACCCCGGCTATTTGACCAAGACGGTCAAGGCGTTGAAGGGTGTGTCCGAAGAAACGACGACCGGCGTTCACCGCTTGTATGAATTGGCGAAAAAGGGCGAGCTGCCTTTCCCCGCCATCAATGTGAACGACAGCGTCACCAAGTCGAAATTCGACAATCTTTATGGCTGCAAAGAAAGCTTGGTCGACGCCATCCGCCGCGCCACCGACGTGATGTTGGCGGGTAAGATCGCAACCGTTTGCGGCTTTGGCGATGTGGGCAAGGGTTCGGCGGCCAGCCTGCGCAACGGCGGTGCCCGCGTGCTGGTGACCGAAGTCGACCCGATTTGCGCCCTGCAAGCGGCCATGGAAGGCTATGAAGTCGTCACCATGGACGAAGCGGCAACGCGCGCCGACATTTTCGTCACCGCGACGGGCAATGCCGATGTCATCACCGCCGAACATATGGCGGCGATGAAGCCGATGAGCATCGTCTGCAATATCGGCCATTTTGACAGCGAAATTCAAATCGCGGGTCTGGCCAATTATAAGTGGACCGAAGTTAAGCCCGGCACCGATTTGGTGGAATTTCCCGATGGCAAGCAAATCATCGTGCTGGCCAAGGGCCGTTTGGTGAATTTGGGCTGTGCCACGGGCCACCCCAGCTTTGTGATGTCGTCCAGCTTTACCAATCAGGTGCTGGCCCAGATCGAACTGTTCACCAAGGGCGAGAATTACCAGAATCAGGTCTATGTCCTGCCCAAGCATTTGGACGAAAAAGTCGCCGCTTTGCATTTGGAAAAGCTGGGTGTGAAGCTCAGCAAGCTGACGCAGAAGCAGGCCGATTATATCGGTGTCAGCGTTGAAGGTCCCTTTAAGCCCGATCATTATCGTTATTGATCGTCGATCCCCCGTCTTGTGCGGGTGGTAAAAGCCAATCAAAAAGGCCCAAGTTCTTGGTGAACTTGGGCCTTTTTTCTAGTCATCGCGCGGCGCGGGCAATTCTGCGGCAACAGGGTGGAAATTTGCTGTGGGTGAATGTCATTTCCCCCTGCACAGATGATTGAAACATCGCCCCATCAGCAGTAGGGCAGAGGCATCATGCACACAGGGCGCTTTCCCAACATTTTTGGAATCCATTTGGGATGAGCGAGCCTCTATCCCCCCTCCTGTCTTTTTTGCTGGGTTTGGTGGCGGCCATTTGGTTGGCGGCGGCGATCTGGGCCTTGGTGCGCGGCATTTCCATGCAGCGCGGGTCGGCCTTTGTCGCCGCGCAATCGGAACGTTTGGCGGCCCTATTTGCGGCGGCCCCGCAAATGCCGGTGATCATTCGCCCCGATTGGCGGGTGGAGGCCAGCGATCGGCTGGACCGCTGGTTGGGCGTTGATGGCGGCATCCGCCATTTTGACGATATGCGCGGTCCCGATACTGGCTTTCCAGCGGCGGGGCATGAGCAATTGCGGCAAGCGATTATCGGCGCACAGCGCGGGGCCAAAGCCTTCACGCTCAGCCTGCGTCCACAAGGCGGGGCGCGCACCATTGTCATTCAAGGTGCGGCGGCCCCAGCGGCGATTGGCGGCGCTGGCACCGTGTTGTTGTGGATGAGCGACGCGACCGAGGGGCAGCAAGCCTTGGCCGAAGCGCGCCGCGAACGCGATGATGCGCTGGGGGCGTTTGAGGCCCTGTCCGGATTGATCGACACCGCGCCATTTCCCATGTGGTTCCGCGACATGAATTTGCAATTGTCGCTGGTGAATCACGCTTATGTCGAGGCGGTGGAGGCGAGCAGCGCCGCCGCCGTGATCCAAGATGGCATTGAATTATGCGAACCTGTGGCGGGTATCAGCGCGGTCAATGCCGCTGCCGCCAGCCGCAAAAGCGGCGAAGCCCAACTGCGCTCCATTCCCGTCACCGTGAAGGGTGAGCGGCGGATTATGCGCGTGGTCGATGTGCCCTTGGCCCCTGCAGGCGGCCGGATGATCGGCATCGCGGGTTATGCCGTGGATATTCAGGAATTGGAATTGGAACGCAGCGGGCACCGCCGCTTTGCAGAGGCGCAGCGCGAATTGTTGGACCGCTTGTCCGCGGCTGTGGTGCAATTTGGGCCGGACCGCCATTTGGTGTATGCCAATCTACCGTTTCGCCGCATGTTCAATATTGACGCCGAAACCCTGAATGAAGCGCCGCCTTTTGTGCGCTTGCTCGATCGGTTGCGCGACGCGGGCCGGACGCCCGAAGTGCGCGATTTTCCGGCATGGCGCGAGGCCCATGAACAATGGTTTGCGCGTCCCGATGCTGCCGAAGAAGATTGGCTGCTGCGCGATGGCACCCATTTGCGCGTGGTGGCCCAGCCCACCCCCGAAGGCGGCTTGTTGCTGATTGTCGAGGACCGGACCGAGCATATCCAATTGGCGGGTGCGCGCGACACATTGCTGCGGGTGCGCACCGCGACCTTTGACAATTTGTTCGAAGCCATTGCGGTCTTTGCGCCCGATGGCCGTTTGCATTTGTGGAACCAGCGGTTCCGCCGTTTGTGGGCCATTGATGAATTTCAGTTGGCCGCGCACCCGCGCGTCGATGTGTTGATGGCGGGATTGGCGGACCGTTTGGCCAAGCCCGAACAAATTAATGTGGTGCAAGAGGTGATCCGTGCCGCGACGCTGGAACGGGTGCAGCGGATTGGCGAAATTCGCTTTGCCGATGGGCGGCATTTTGACTTTGCCTCCATTCCCTTGCCCGACGGCAATGCGCTGCTGATCATGCTGGATATCAGCGATAGCCGCCGCATTGAGGGGGCTTTGCGCGAACGCAACGAAGCCTTGGAAGCGGCAGACAAGGTCAAGACCGCCTTCTTGTCGCGGATGAGCTATGAATTGCGCACACCCTTGACCAGCATCGCTGGGTTTAGCGAAATGTTGCAAGGCGGCTATGCGGGCGGATTGAACGAACGTCAGACCAGCTATGTCGGCGCGATTATGGACAGTGTCGGCGTGCTGGGACGCCATATCGACAATGTGTTGGATTTGGCACAGGCCGAGGCGGGGACGCTGGCGATTGAGCATGTGCCGGTTGATGTGGACGGGTTGTTGACCAAGGCGGTTGAGGGTGCCGCTGCCTTTGCCGCCCAAGAAAAGATGGAATTGGTGGCGGAAATCGCCCCTGATTTGGGCATGATTGACGGCGATGCCGCGCGCTTGTCGCGCTTGCTGGGCAGCATGATCGACAATGCCATTCGCTTCACCGCGCCCAGCCGCCGCAGCGAGGGGCGGGTGCTGGTTCATGCCTTGGGCGATGATCAATCGGTGACGATCATTGTGTCGGACAATGGCCCCGGATTGCCCGATGATGTCGCCGCTGTCACCAGCGGGCGTCAGGCGGCCACCGCAGCGGGCGGCATAGGTTTGGCCTTGGCACGGCAATTGGTGTCGGCCCATGGAGGGGTGATGGATGTGGTAACCGAAAAGGGGCAGGGCACGTTGGTGCGCATCAACTTGCCGCGCCGCGCATGACGCAATTTGTGGTGCAATACGGCCTTGCCGACGCGGCCCGCATTGGCGCGGCGCTGGGCGCGGTGCTGCGGGCGGGGGATGTGATTTTGCTGTCCGGCGATTTGGGGGCCGGCAAAACCACGCTGGCGCGCGGCATGTTACAAGCACGCGGCCTTGCCAGCGAAGCGCCCAGCCCGACCTTTGCGATCATCCAACCCTATGCCCCGCCAGAGGTGGATATGCCCATCGGCCATGTCGACCTGTATCGGATTGAGGACCAAGGCGAATTGATCGAGCTGGGTCTGGATGATTATCTATATGATGGTGCGTTGTTGATCGAATGGCCGGAAAGGCTGGGCGATCAGGGGTGGCCGAATGCCCTCAGCCTGCACATAGGCGGCGAGGGGGATCAACGAATTTTGACGGCGGATGTGCCGATATATTGGGAAAAAAGATGGCCGCTTTGATGACCGCACCGACAATGGCCCCTGCATTTTTGGCGGCGCATGGCTGGGCTGGTGCCGACATATTGCCCTTGGCGGGTGACGCCAGTTTTCGGCGCTATTTCCGCGTGGTGGATGGTGCGCGGCGCGCGGTGTTGATGGACGCCCCGCCGCCGCACGAAGACCCAAGGCCTTTCATCGCCATGGCCGAATATTTGCGCAGCCAAGGGCTGAACGCCCCCGCCATTTTGGCGCAAGATTTGGCGCAAGGCCTGTTGTTGATCGAGGATTTTGGCGACGACCGCTTGCGCGAAGCCTTGGACGCCGCGCCGGACAGCGAAGCCTTGCATTATGGTGCGCTGACCGATTTGCTGGCGCATTTGCACCAACGGCCTGCCTTGGATGGCTTGCCCGTGCATGGGCTGGACCAATGGTTGGACGAGGTGATGCTGCTGACCGACTGGTATGCTGCTGCGCTGGATTTGGCCGTGGACCGCGATGGCTTTGTGGATGCGTGGCGGCAAGTGCTGACGCCGGTGGCGCAAGATGGCCTGCCGCGCGTGACGGTGCTGCGCGATTTTCATGCCGAAAATATCATGTTGGTGGCGGGGCAAAGCGGTATCCATCATTATGGCTTGCTGGATTTCCAAGATGCGCTGCTCGGCCATCCGGCCTATGATTTGGCATCGGTGCTGGAAGATGCGCGGCGCGATGTATCGCCGGACATCGAACGACAGATGATCGAGCGTTATATCGCCCAAACGGGCGTTGATGCCGCAACCTTTGAATCCAGCTATTGGGTGCTGGCGGCCCAGCGCAACACCCGCATTTTGGGTGTGTTTGTGCGTTTGTGGAAACGCGATGGCAAGCAAGGCTATCGCCGGTTTCAGCCGCGCATGTGGGGCTTGGTCGAACGCGACTTGACCCATCCCGCCTTGGCCCCCGTCCGTGCATGGTTTGACGCCAATATCCCGCCTGAAAAGCGCGCCGCCGCTTGGCAGGATGTCGCATGATGGCGGACGGGGTGACGATCCAATCCGCGATGGTGATGGCGGCGGGCCTTGGCAAGCGTATGCGTCCCTTGACTGCGTCGCGCCCCAAGCCGCTGATCCGCGTGGCGGGCAAGGCGTTAATCGACCATAGTTTGGACCGTATCGAGGCGGCGGGCATCACCAAGGCCGTGGTCAATGTCCATTATTTGGCGGACGCGCTGGAAGCGCATGTGTTGGCGCGCAAAGGGCCCATGCAAATCGCCATTTCGGATGAACGCAGCCAGTTGCTGGAAACCGGGGCGGGGCTGGTCAAGGCGTTGCCGCAGCTATCCGGCGACCCGATTTTGGTCGCCAACAGCGATAATATTTGGACTGACGGACCAGAGGATAGCATTCGCCATTTGGCCCGCCATTGGGACGGGGACCGGATGGATGCTTTGTTGCTGTTGATCCGCCAAGCCAGCGCCACGGGAAATGGCGGGCAGGGCGATTTTCATATGGACGGCGATGGGCGATTGTCCCGCCGCAAACGGGGCCGTGTCGCGCCCTTTGTCTATACGGGCATTCAATTGATATCCCCGCGTTTATTGGCCGACCCACCCGAAGGGGCCTTTTCGACCAATATTTTTTGGGACCGTGCCATCGCGGCGGGGCGTTTGTTTGGCGTGTCGCATATGGGCCAATGGTTTGACGTCGGAACGCCCGCCGCCATTGCGCCGACCGAAGCCATGCTGGCGCGCGGTTAGGCGCGGTGATGGCGGACATGCGCCCTGCTGTTTACACCATCCCCGTTCACCGCGCCTTTGCGGATGCCTTGGCTGATGGGCTGATTCAGCGCTTTGCGGGCGATGATCTGGGTTTGGCGCGCGGGGTGATTTTATTGCCCAGCAACCGTGCGCGCATGGCCGTGCAGGCCGCCTTTGTGCGGGCGGGCGGCGCGGGGCTGTTGATGCCGCGTTTGGCGGTGGTGGGTGACGCCGATCTGGACGAAAATGTCGGCTTGGCGCTGGACGGGCTGGATGCGGGTGAGGTGTTACCCCCCGCTATTGATGCGCTGCAACGCCGCTTGATGCTGGCGCAATTGATCGAAAGCAACAATCCGCAAGGCGAAGAACGGATTGAGGGTGCGGCCGCTTTTGTGCTGGCCGAGGGGCTGGCCCGCGTGCTGGACCAACTGCATTATGAAGAAATCCCGCATGCCCATTTGGCGGATATTGAAACACAATTGGGTGATTTGGCCAGCCATTGGCAATTGTCTTGGGCTAGGCTGCGTTTGTTGGTCGAAAAATGGCCGGCGGAATTGGCGCGCACCGGATTGATGGACCGCGCCGACCGGCGCAACCAATTGCTGAACCGTGTGGCGAAAAATTGGGCGGCCCAGCGCCCTGCGTCTTTTGTGGTGGCCGCTGGTATCACCACCGCCGCGCCCGCGATCACCCGTTTGCTGCGGACGATTGCGGAATTAGACGGCGGCATGGTGGTCATTCCGGGTTTGGATATGGATATGTCGGCCGAGGAATGGGACGCCCTTGGCCCCGCGCCTGTGCCCGCCGACCATATGGGCGTTCGGCCCTTGGAAACGCACCCGCAATATCATTTGAAATTGTTGCTGGGCCGCATGGATATCGCCCGCGATGATGTGATGACATGGGACGGCGTGTCGGAATTTGATGGTCCTGATCAACGGGGTGCCTTTTTATCGCTGATGTTCGCGCCAGCCGCTTTCACCCATCGCTGGCAACATGAAGGGGATTTGACCCCCGCCTTGACGCAGGTTCAGGCCGCCAGCTTTGCCGACGACAATCAAGAAGCCCAAGCCATTGCGCTGTTGATGCGCCATGCGCTGGAAACCCCCGCCCGCACGGCGGCGCTGGTGACACCGGACCGCAATTTGGCGCGGCGCGTGGCGTCCGCCTTGGCGCGTTGGGGCATTGGGGTGGATGACAGCGCGGGCCAAGCTTTGTCGCAAACACCGCCGGGGGCGCTGTTGGCGCTATTGGCGGAATTGGGCGCAGAGTTTGACCCTGTGCGCTTAGTTGGTTTGCTGAGCCACCCCTTGGTCCGCAAGGGCGAGGGACGGTTGATTTGGCTGGACCATGTGCGCGCCTTGGACCTGTTGCTGCGCGGGCCAGGGCTGCTGGCTGGCTGGCAGGGGATCAGCGCCCGCATTGCCGAGCGCGCCGATGATCCCAAGGCACGCGGTCATGCTGCCGCCGTTCAGCTTCGCCCATGGTGGGATGATGTGATGGCGGGGCTATATCCGCTGCTGACCATCTTTCATTCCGGCGGCGCTGCGACGCCCGCCGCCTTTTTGGATGCCCTGCAACAAGCATTGATCTGGCTGGCGGGGGATGATGCGTGGACGGGTCCCGCTGGCCGCGCTTTGTCGGCCTTGTTTGACCGCTGGACCTTGGCCCGCCAATTTGGCCCTGCCGCGGTACGGCGCGATGATTTCCCGCAAATGCTGGCCGAATTAATGGCGGGCGAAAGCGTACGCGCGCCCTTTGGCGGCCACCCGCGCCTGTTCATTTGGGGCTTGTTGGAAGCGCGCCTGCAACGCGCCGATGTGATGATTTTGGGCGGCCTTGACGAAGGGCGCTGGCCGCCCCGCCAAAGCCCCGATGCGTGGCTGGCCCCCGGTGTGCGGCGCTTGCTGGGGCTGGGCGCATTGGAACGGCAACAAGGGGCGGCGGCGCATGACTTTGCGGGGGCTTTTGCGGCGCGCCATGTCATCATCACCCGCGCCCAGCGCAGCGGCGGCGACCCGATGGTGGCATCGCGTTTCTGGCTGCGCTTGGCGGCATTGGGCGGGGATTTGCCCGAACCCATGCCGGATGGCGTGGCGATCACCCGCTTGGCCGCCGAATTGGATGTGCCGCTGGGCCGTCCCCAGCCCGCCTTGCGCCCCGCGCCATCGCCGCCCAGCGACATTCGCCCACGCAAAATCAGCGTTACCGCCGTCGACCGTTTGGCGCGCGACCCCTTTGGATATTATGCCAACCAAATATTGGGCCTGTCGGCGCTGGACCCGCTCAGCGCCATGCCCGATCCGCGTTGGCGGGGAACAAGGCTGCACAGCCTGTTTGAAAATTGGGTGCGCGGCGGGGCCACAGCCGCTGGGTTTGAGCAGGAAATGGACGCGCTGCGCGCCGATCCGGCGCTGGACCCCTTGGCGGCGCGTTTCTGGTTGCCGCGCATGGAACCGGCGCTGCGCTGGGCGGCGGCGCAGGTGATGAGCGATGCCGACCGCAAGGCGGCTGGCGTCGAATTGCGCGGGTCGATGCAGACGGACGGTATCGAATTATATGGCAAGGCCGACCGTGTCGACCGCGACGGTGATGGCCGGATTAGCATTGTCGATTATAAAAGCGGGGCTGCGCCATCGGGCGCGGCAGCGGCCGCGGGATTGGACAATCAATTGGGCTTGCTGGGCCTGATGGCGCGGGAAGGGCATATCGAGGGCGTCGACGCCCATGATGTGGCGGCGCTGGAATATTGGTCGCTCAGCCCCGATCGCAAAAAAGCGGGGGCGGGGAAAGTGACCACCCCCTATGGGCCGCGCTCTGTGCTGAAATCCGCCGACCAAGCGGTGGACCATGCGGCAGACCGCCTCAGTGATTTGGCGGCGCGTTATTTGCTGGGCGAACAGGCTTTTGAACCCGGTGCCCATGCCAAATATGGCGAATATGACCAATTGATGCGCCGCGACGAATGGTTCGGGCGCGAGGATGTAAAGCCATGAGCAGCCTGTCCCCCCTTGCGCCGTTGGACGAACGGCAAAGCGCCGCGGCGGACCCTGCCCATCATGTGTGGCTGGGCGCATCGGCGGGCACGGGTAAGACGCAGGTTTTGTCCGCCCGCGTGCTGCGTTTGATGCTGCAAGGCGTACGGCCGGATGCCATTTTGTGCATCACCTTTACCAAAGCGGGGGCCGCCGAAATGGCGCACCGTATCCATGAACGCTTGGCGACATGGGTGCGCGTGGCGGACGCGGAATTGCGTCTGGATTTGCAAGCCTTGGGGCTGGATTGGGCGCAGGACGGATTGATGGACCGCGCCCGTTCGCTGTTCGCCATGGTGATCGACAGTCCTGGTGGGTCGGTGCGGGTGCAGACGATCCACAGTTTTTGCCAAACATTGCTGGCCAGCTTCCCCCTAGAAGCCAAGTTGTTGCCGGGCTTTCGCCCGATTGAGGATGACGAAGCGGCCCTGTTGAAACGGCAGGTGTTGATTCAATTGTTGGCGGAACAAGGCGATGATGGCGACCGGCTGCGCGCCGCCGCCGTCACGCTGGCGCGGCGGATGAGCCCCGATGCGGCGCTCCAATATATGTCGCTATGCGCCGCCAGCTTTGGCGGGCCGCCCGCTGCCTTGCCGCCCACGCGCCACCATTTGCGTTTGTCGCTGGGCTTACCGGCCAGCGACATCAGCGATTATCTGGCCACGGCCATGTCCGATGGTTTGGTGGCCGATGATGATGTGCAGGCCGTCGCCCAATTGGGCGCGGCATGGGGCACCAAAACGGGCCTGAAATATGCCGATAAAATGGTCGATTGGCTGTCGGCATCGCCCGAGGCGCGCATGGCTTTGTTGGACGGGGTGCTAAGCTGTTTTCTGACCGATAAAAATGAGTTTCGAAAAGATTTCAGCGGCGAAAAAGGCAAGATGAACGCTTGTTTCGACGAGGCACAGCGTATCGTGACGGCCTTGCAAAATATTCGCGACACCGCTGCGGCCATGCGGGTGGCGGATGAATTGGCATCGGCATGGTCGCTGGGCAGCCGCTTTGCCGAAGCTTATGCGCTGGCCAAGCGGGAACGCGGCTTTGCCGATTTTGATGATCTGATTAGTCTGGCGGGCAGCCTGCTGCGTACCAGCAATTTTGGGGAATGGGTGCGCTTCAAGCTGGACCAGCGCACCGACCATATTTTGGTGGACGAGGCCCAAGACACCAATTTGCGCCAATGGGGGATTATCTATTCCTTGGCCGAGGAATATTTTGCGGTGAACCCCGAAGATGGGGATGGCCGCAGCCCGACGCTGTTTACGGTGGGCGACCGCAAGCAAAGCATTTATGGGTTTCAGGGCACCGAACCCAAGGCGTTTAAAACCGCACAAGATTTGTTCGACGGGCTGGGCGAGCGGGCGGGGCAACCGCTGCATCAGGTGAATTTGGAAAGCAATTACCGCTCGACGCCCGCCGTGTTGCAAGTGGTCGACCGCTGGCTGGCGGGCGGCGGTGTGGCGGCCATGGGGCTGGGCACACAGGAACCACCGCACCACCCGTTCCGCAAGGGCCAAGCGGGCCAAGTGGAATTGTGGCAGCCTTTGCGGGTAGGCAAAGCGTTGAGCGCGCTGGACGCCGAAGATAGCGCGAAGGATGGCGCGAAGGAGAATCTAGGGACCGCATCCGCCGATGTGGTGATGGATGATATCGACGATAGCAGCGGCGCAAGCGATGGCGATTGGGGCGGCGACAGCGCTGCCGCCGACAGCGGCACGCCCGCCAGCGACCCCGCATCCATGCGCTTGGCCAATGCGATTGCCGATGAAATTCAGCAGTGGATTTTGCATGGCAAAGAAGGCCGCCCTGTGGTGCCCGGCGACATCATGGTGTTGGTGCGCAAAAGGCGCGATTTGGCGGCGCGCATTGTTGCGCGCTTGCAGGCGTTGGAAATTGACGTGGCGGGTGTTGACCGTTTCGCTCTGACCCAGCCTTTGGCGGTGCAAGATTTGGTGTCGGCCATGCGCTTTGCCGTGCAACCCGAAGATGATTTGAATTTGGCCAGCCTGTTGGTGTCACCGTTGATTGGTTGGACGCAGGATAAGCTTTATCAATGGATTGGCGGGCGCGGACGCACGCCCATTTGGCCCTATTTGCGCGCCACCGAAGCGGAAGCGGGGGTTCCCGCCGACAGTATGGCGGCGCTGCGCCAATTGCTGGGCATGGCCGATTTGACGACGCCTTTTCGCTTTTTGGATCAAATTTTGTCGGGGCCCTTGGATGGGCGGCGTAAATTATATGCGCGGTTGGGCCGTGAAGCGCGGGATCCGATTGACGAATTGCTGAATCAGGCGCTGAATTTCGAACAGACGGACAATATCTCGCTGCTCAGCTTCCTCAGCCGGATGGACGCTAGCGCCATCGACATTAAGCGCCAGACCGAGGCCCGCAGCGAAGCCGTGCGGGTGATGACGGTGCATGGGTCCAAGGGGTTGCAGGCCCCCATTGTGATTTTGGCCGATGCCACCGAAGAAGCAGGCTTGGGCTATCGGCCTTTCCATATGGATTTGGAAGCATGGCAGAAATTGCCGGTGTTCCCGCTGGCCAAAGACGAACGTTATGGCCGCATTGCGGCGGCCTATGACCAAGCCGTCGATGCGGCGCGCCAAGAAGATTGGCGTTTATTCTATGTCGCCATGACCCGCGCCGAAGAAATATTGGTGATTGCTGGCACCACCAAAAAGCCGGACGGCAGCGTGGCCGAGGGAAGCTGGCACGCCGCCGCGCAGCAAGTGTTGGAAGATTTGGACTGCGGCTGGGAAGATGCCGGACCGCGTTGGGGCCTGCGCAGCGTATATCGCACATCATCGCGCACATGGGGCCGCAAGGGCAAAGCCAAGGCCGCGCCCGCCGTCCCGTTGACTGTGCCCGATTGGGCGGTCCGCCCCGCCCCCGAAGAAGCGCGGCCCCCGCGTCCTTTGGCTCCGTCGCAATTGGGGGCGGATGATGTCGCCAGCCCGCCGATGGGGCTGGACCGTAGCGCCGCCGTGTCGCGGGGATTGTTGCTGCACCAATTGTTCGAACGCTTGCCCGCCGCCGCGCCGGACCAGCGCGCCGATGCCGCGCGGCGTTGGTTGGCGGCGCAACTGCCATCGGCCAGCGAGGCGGAGCGCCAAGCCATGGCGGACGAGGTGTTGGCCATTGTCAACGACCCCGAATATGCCGACATTTTCGGACCCAATAGCTTGGCCGAAGTGCCTTTTTCGGCGGTGGTTGATGGGCTGGTGGTCGCGGGCATTGTCGATCGCTTGCTGGTGACGCCGGACCGCGTGATGGTGGTCGATTATAAGACGGGCCGTCATATTCCCGAGGAACCGCAGCATGTCGCCCCCGCATATTTGCGGCAAATGGCGGCTTATGTCGCGGCCTTGGCGGTGATCTTTCCGGGGCGCGAAATTCACGCGGCGCTGATTTACAGTTCGGCGGCCAAGTTGGTGAAATTGGACGATCAACTATTGGCCCCGCACAAGCCCGGCTTCATGGGGGCATAGGCGAATTTCCTATCTTAAGGTCTTGAGCGACGCCGCCAGAGACCCTAGCTATAGGGTCATTGGATTCAGGAGATAGAATATGGCTACCAAAGCGATCAGCGACGCCAGCTTTCAAGCTGACGTGTTGGATAGCGACACCCCCGTCTTGGTTGATTTTTGGGCAGAATGGTGCGGCCCATGCAAGATGATTGGCCCCGCTCTGGAAGAGATTTCGGACGAATTGGGCGAAAAGGTGGTGATCGCCAAGCTGAACATTGACGATCATCCCGATGCGCCATCAAAATATGGCGTGCGCGGTATTCCCACGATGATCTTGTTCAAAAATGGTGAGATTGTGGAAACCAAGGTTGGCGCGGCCCCGAAAAGCGCGCTGAAAAATTGGTTGGAAGGCGCGCTGTAATCAGCCGCATTTCGCGATCAAAAAAGCCCGCCTTTCAAGCCGAAAGGCGGGCTTTTTTATGGACTGAAAGCTTGCGGGTTTAGCTGCGATAATCGGCGTTGATGCTGATATAACCATGGGTCAGGTCGCAGGTCCACACGGTGGCGCGGCCGGTGCCAATGCCCAAGTCTGTGCCGATGCGAATATTTTTTTCGCGCAAATGGGCGGCCACAGGCGCTTCGTCATATCCATCGACAGGCAGGCCGTCCCGCGCCACCCAATGATCGCCAAAGCGAATGGCCAAGCGGTCGCGGTCGGCGGGTTCACCGGCTTTGCCCACCGCCATCACCACACGGCCCCAATTGGCGTCCTCGCCCGCCACCGCGGTTTTGACGAGGGGGCTGTTGGCAATGGCCAGCGCGATTTTCTTGGCGCTGCTGTCGCTGTCGGCGCCCGTCACTTCGATTTCGATGAATTTGGTTGCGCCTTCGCCGTCACGCACCACCAATTGCGCCAATTCTAGCGCCACGGCGCGAATGGCGGCGAACAGTGCATCGGCCCCGTCATCGTCGCGGCTGGTCAGCATGGCATGGCCCGCATGGCCGGTGGCAAACAGCAAGACGGTATCGCTGGTCGATGTGTCGCTGTCGACGGTGATATTGTTAAAGCTGCTGTTCGTCGCCTCGCTCAGCATGTCTTGCAGCAAAGCAGGGGCCACGGCAGCGTCGGTGAAGATATAACCCAGCATGGTCGCCATATCCGGCGCGATCATGCCGCTGCCTTTGACAATGCCCGCCACCTGCACCGTCTTGTCGCCAATCACCGCGCTGGCGCTTGCGCCCTTGGCAAAGGTGTCGGTGGTGCAAATGGCGTCTGCGGCCTCTTCCCATGAAACGGGCTGGGCGGAGAGGGCGGCTTCGACGCCCGCTTTCGCTTTGTCCTTGGGCAGGGGCACGCCGATCACGCCGGTCGAGCTGACGAACACATCGCTGGGTTGGCAATCCAAGGCATGCGCCACTTGGCCCATAATTTGTTCCACCGCTTCGCGCCCGCGATAGCCGGTGAAGGCATTGCTGTTACCGGCATTGACGATCAAGGCGCGGGCTTGGCCCAAGCGCACTTGTTCGCGGCCCATTTCCACTTCGGATGAACAGCAGACATTGCGGGTGAACACGCCCGCCACGCTGGTGCCTTTGGACAATTCCACATAGGTCAGGTCGCATCGGTCCCATGTTTTATAGTGCGCGCGCGCGGTGCGCAGCGTCACGCCGGAAATCGCCGGCAAATCAGGGAAGCGTTCGGGAGCGAGCGGAGATTTGGTCATGGTCATGCGAAGGGGCATAGCGCGCCATGCGCCAAAGAAAAACCCCTCCCGCACGTGGCGGAAGGGGTGTTTCCAAATCATTGGGGGCAGTTAGGCGGGCAGGCCGCTGATCGCCTTAATTTCCATGAAATCTTTCAGGCCGAACAAGCCGCCTTCGCGGCCATTGCCCGATTGCTTATAGCCGCCAAAAGGCGCGCCGGGGGCAGGGCCCCAACTGTTAATGGCGACCATGCCAGCGCGCAGGCGCGGGGCAACATCCGCCGCTTTGGCGGGGTCGCCCGTGATGACGGCGGACAGGCCATATTCGGTGTCATTGGCGACCGTGATCGCCTCTTCCAACGTGTCATAATCCATGACGGTGGCGACAGGGCCAAAGGTTTCTTCTTTGGCAATGCGCATGTCAGGGGTGACGCCCGAAAAGACGGTCGGCTTGATATAATAGCCACGGTTGACGTTGCTGGGCAGGCCCGTGCCGCCGGTTTCCAGCGTTGCACCTTCGTCGATGGCCGATTGAATCAGGTCCTGAATCTTGTCGAACTGCGCCTTGTTGACCACAGGGCCGATATGCGCGCCTTCTTGCATCGGGTCGCCAACCTGTGTGCCGTCGAACATCGCCTTGATGATGCCAACTGCTTCGGCCTTGCGGTCCTTTTGCACCAAGATGCGGGTCGGTGCGATGCAGCTTTGGCCCGTGTTGACCAACACGCCCGATGCGGTGGCAGGCAGAACCTCTTCCAGCTTGGCGTCGGGCAGCACGATGTTGGGCGATTTGCCGCCCAATTCTTGGTGCACGCGCTTTACGGTGTCGGCAGCGGCCTTGGCGACCAAAATACCGGCGCGGGTCGAGCCGGTGAAGCTGACCATTTCCACATCTTTATGCGCGCTGATCGCATTGCCAACGGTGGGGCCATCGCCCTGAACCAAGTTGAACACGCCCGCCGGAACGCCTGCTGCTTCGAGGATTTCGGCGAAAATCACGGCATTGCCGGGGCATTCTTCCGATGGTTTCAACACCATGGTGTTACCACCCGCCAAGGCTGGGGCCACTTTCAGGGCGATTTGGTTGAGCGGCCAGTTCCACGGCGTAATCATGCCGACCACGCCCATGGGTTCATAAACCACGGTGTTGGGGCCCATTTTTTCCGTGAAGCTGAAATCTTTCAACGCTTCGATGGTGCCAAGAAAGCCGCCAATGGCCGCGCCAACTTGGGCGGTGCCAGCAAAGCTGATGGGCGCGCCCATTTCGGCGGCCATGCTCTTGGCCAGATCGGCACCACGCTTTTTAAATTCTTCGACAATGCGGCCCAGCAAAGCGAGACGTTCTTCGCGGCTGGTTTGGCTGAAGCTTTTAAAGGCTTCGCGGGCAGCGGCCACGGCGGCGTCGACGTCAGCGGTTGTGCCCATAATCACCGTGCTGGCTGCTTCTTCGGTCGCCGGATTGATGACCTGATGTTCCTTGCCGCCGATGCTGTCGACCCATTGGCCGCCAATGAAATGCTGTTTCAAATGCTGTTCGGTGCTCATCAAAAATTCTCCCATCGATCTTATCAGTATCGAATCAATACCTAGTGGGTCCGCTGCATGAATCAAGCGCGTGTTTGCCGTGAAAGATGCAAGCCTAACGCTTTTCTGCGGCAAGGCGCGACATTAAAATGGCCGCGCGTTTGGCCTGACGGCTGATGCTCGGCAAATCGACCGTTTCGCCGGGGGCGTGATCGCCGGTTGACGCCGCGCCCAGCCCAACCAAGCCGTCCACATCGGCCGCAACAAAGCTGATATCCCCCGCGCCGCGCTTCATCGGGTCCAAGGGGGCCATGTCGGCCAGCCCCAAATCGCGGTTCACGCCGTTCAACCGCACCAGCAAAGCGTGGTTGCCGTCCGTTGGGGCCATGGCGGGATAGGCGACAGGGTCAAAACGCAAAATTGCGTTGGTGCGCGGCGCATGATCCGCGACAATATTTTGCATTTTTACCTTCACACGGGCCGATTGGTCTGCAGACAATGTGCGCAAATCGCCTTGGGCGATGGCGGTGGGCGGGATGATATTGGATTTTCCCTGTGCCGTTCCGCGCGTGGCGCTGGGGTCCATTGCCGCTTGTTCGCCCCCGACGATCAGGCCGACGTTAAAGGTCAAATGCGGTTCGGGCAATTCGGTGCGAAAACGGTGGATGATGCGGGCCATTTCAAAAATCGCCCCATCGCCCTGATTGGCGCTGAAAATGGTCGAGCTATGGCCGCTTTCGCCGCTGGTGGTCAGGGTCCAGCTTTCGCTGCTGCGCCGTGCGATGCTGCCCATGTCGGCGCCATTTTCGCGGGATAACCCCTCGAAATCCAAGGCCACATCGGCGCGTTTGCCCGCCGCGACCAGATCGGCGCGGGACAGGGCGATGGGATTACCCGCATCTTCTTCATCGCCGGTCATCTGAATTTCGATATTGGCGTCTTTTAACGTGCCCGCCGCCTGCATGGCGCGAAGGGCGGACAAGATTACGACAATGCCGCCCTTATTGTCGCCAACCCCTGGACCTTCGGCACTGTCCCCTTTGCGGGTGAAGCGTTGAAAGGGGGATGATGGTTCGAAAACCGTATCCAGATGTGCGATCAGCAATAATTTTTTTCGGCCAGCCTTGCCGATATGGGTGGCGATTAAATGGCCAGCACGCTGGGTTTGCGGCATGGGTTTCCATTGCACGGCAAAGCCCAGCGGTTCCAATTCGGCGCGCACCAATTGGGCGACCTTTTCGACGCCTGCTAGATTCAAGGTGCCGCTATTTTGATTCACCAGTCGTTCCAGCAAGTCGATATGCTGTTGGGCCTGTGTGTCGACCATGCTGACCATTTTGCGTTCGGCAGGGCTAAGCTGCGCGGTCGCGGCCGAAATGGTCAGGCATTGCAAGGCGATAACGGTACCAAGTGCGGGCAATTTCATGGGGATGGCTGCTCCTATTTTCGCAAGTTTAGGGGGTGGAGCGGGCGGTGCAAGGGGCCGAGGGGCACGCGGGCACAAAAAAGGCCCGACTGTCGCCAGCCGAGCCTTTTTCGATAGCGTGTCTAATTCAGCAGGATGGAATTAGGCGCTGTAATACATGTCGAATTCGACCGGGCTTGGGGTCTGTTCGAAACGATATACGTCATCCCACAGCAGTTCGGCATAGGCGTCGATCTGGTCCTTGGTGAACACATCGCCCTTCAGCAGGAACTCATAATCTTCCGACAATGCGTCCAAAGCTTCGCGCAGGCTGGCGCAAACCGTCGGAACTTCCTTCAGTTCTTCGGGTGGCAGGTCATAGAGATTCTTGTCCATGGCGTCGCCAGGGTGAATCTTGTTCTGAATGCCATCAAGGCCAGCCATCAGGATCGAGGCATAGCAGAGATAAGGGTTGGCCATCGCGTCAGGGAAGCGGAATTCCACGCGCTTTGCCTTGGAACCGGTGCCATAAGGAATACGGCATGAAGCCGAGCGGTTACGCGACGAATAGGCCAGCAGAACAGGCGCTTCGAAACCCGGAACCAGACGCTTATAGCTGTTGGTCGATGGGTTGGTGAACGCGTTCAGCGCCTTGGCATGCTTGATCACGCCGCCGATGAAATAGAGGCACATGTCGGACAGGCCAGCATAGCCGTTACCAGCGAACAGCGGATTGCCCTTTTCCCAGATCGAGAAGTGGGTGTGCATGCCCGAACCATTGTCGTCCTTGATAGGCTTGGGCATGAAGGTTGCGGTCTTGCCATAAGCATGGGCAACCTGATGCACGACATATTTATAGATCTGCATACGGTCAGCGGTTTCGGTCAGCGTGCCGAAGGTCAGGCCCAGTTCATGCTGTGCGGCGGCGACTTCATGGTGGTGCTTGTCGCAAGGCAGACCCAGTTCCAACATAGTCGAAACCATTTCGGCGCGGATGTCGACGGCGCTGTCCACGGGCGCAACGGGGAAATAACCACCCTTGACGCGGGGACGGTGTGCCAGATTGCCACCTTCATAGCGGCGACCGGTGTTGGTTGGCAGTTCGATATCGTCGATTTCAAAGCCCGACTTGTTGTAGCCGGTTTCAAAACGCACATCGTCGAACATGAAGAATTCGGCTTCGGGGCCAACATAAACGGTGTCGCCAATGCCGGTGGTGCCAAGGAAGGCTTCGGCGCGCTTGGCGGTCGTGCGCGGGTCGCGGGTATAGCCCTCGCCCGTCGAAGGTTCCAACACGTCGCAGAACATCACGATCATCGGCGTGGCCGAGAAAGGATCGTCATAAACGGCGTTCAGATCGGGCTTCAGGATCATGTCGGATTCGTTGATGGCCTTCCAACCATGGATGGACGAACCGTCGAACATCAGGCCGTCTTCCAACGAATCTTCGTCAATGGCGCTGGCGCACATCGTCAAATGGTGCCATTTTCCGCGGGGATCGGTGAAACGCAGATCCACCCACTCGATATCATTTTCTTCGATACGCTTCAGGATATCTTGCGGCGTCGTAGCCATGATTACATGTTCCTTTTTTGCGAATAGTCCGGCAGGCCGGTCGTTATGATTAGATATTCTGGTTTCAAATTCGTGAATTAGAGGGCGTCGTCATTCCGTTCGCCGGTGCGAATACGCAGAGCGGTTTCCACCGGAATAACAAAGATTTTGCCATCGCCAATGCGGCCCGTTTGGGCCGCCGCTGCAATGGCTTCGACCACCCGTTCGGCCAGACCGTCTTCGACCACCACTTCCAGTTTCACCTTGGGTAGAAAGTCGACAACATATTCTGCGCCGCGATATAATTCTGTATGGCCTTTTTGGCGGCCAAACCCCTTGGCTTCGGTGACAGTGATGCCGCTGACACCAACTTCGTGCAGCGCTTCTTTCACTTCATCCAGCTTGAAGGGTTTGATGATCGCCTCAATCTTTTTCACGCTTAATCCCCCTTTGGGCTCTCTGCCGCTGTGTCCGTTTATACATCCCTAGCAATGTCCGGTCAGTCCGGTCGCGCTATGAATGAGTCGCTGCGGTGTCCTGCCATCTTGCACCAATCAAGACCCGTGCCAATTGCCGAATCGGCGGAAAAAGGGACAATTTTTTTGTCATGGGCGCGGGTTTGCCTGTTATTTGGGCAAAGTTTGATTCATCTTGCCTATTTATTGGGCAGTGCCTTGTTTTTGGGCGATGACCGCGCGGGACATCGTGCGATGGATAAGGGCGAATGCCAAGAAAAAAGCGCCGAGCAAGGTCGGCGCTTTTCTGTTTCAAGGGAAGGCTTGGTTTCGGCCAAGGCCGCAGATCAGCGGCCCATAGGCGCCGAGTCCGTTGCTAGATTGGCCTTGGTCCAATGGGATCGTTCGATAATATAGGCCCGCAGGCTTTCGGCGTCCTTGGGGGTCAGGACCTTGGCAAAGCTGACCATGCCACGATCTTGTAACAGGCCGTCGATCAACACGCCTTTAAACGCATCCGCATTGGCCAAGGTGCCGGATACGCGCAGGTCTGGCGTGAAGCCATTGCCAATGGCGCTGCCGCCATGACAGACGGAACAATAACGTCCGAACAAGGCCTTGCCAGCGGCCACATCTTGGGCGGTCCCAATTTGTGCGGGTGGATTCCATGTCAGCGCCGTGCTGACGGGCAGGGGCGGCAATTTGCCTGTGCCGCCCAATTTCAGGACGATCAGGCGCGGGATGTTGGGCGTTTTGCGGCTTTGGCTGCCCGCAATGCCCGCCGCCAACGGAAAGGCACCGCCCTTGCTGGTCATAAAGGCGATATATTGCGTGCCGTCGATGCTATAGGTCGATGGCCCGCTGAGGATGCCGGACTGCATATCCATGTCCAACAGGGTTTTGCCGCTGTCGGCGCTATAGGCGCGGAAGCGGCCCATGCTGGTGCCTTGGAACACCAAATTGCCCGCGGTGGTCATGGTGCCGCCATTCCATGCGGCGGGATAGTCCACGGCCCATGCGACCGTGCCCTTGCGCGGGTCAAAGGCCACAAGGCGGCCCGTGCTGGCGGCGGCAGCGGCGCGATAGGCGGCGGGATTGTCGGGCAGGCCGGTTTCGGTCAGCGAGGATCCCACATTGAAGCCCAGCACCTTGCGGCGGTCCAGCTCGCTCATATCGTTTAAATAGCCCTGTGGCACTTGCTGGGCGGGAATATAGACCAAGCGCGTGTTGGGGTTAAAGCTCATGGGATGCCAGCTATGCGCGCCCAAGGCCCCCGGAATGGCCACGAAAGGCTTGCCGGTTTTATAAAAGCGGGCTTCGGGATTTTCGATGGGGCGGCCCGTTTCCAGATTATAGCCGCTGGCCCAATTGATATTGTCGACAAAGGGTTTGGCGTCGATCAGCTTTCCGTTTTCCCGATTGATGGTGAAGAAAAAGCCATTTTTCGGCGCGTGATACAGGATTTTGGTCGGTTTTCCGTTTATATTTTGTTCGGCCAAAATAATCGGCTGAGTGGCGGTATAATCCCAGCTTTCTGCCGGTGTTTCTTGATAATGCCATTTATAGGCACCGGTTTTGGCATCCAAGGCGACAATGGACGACAAGAACCAATTATCGCCTTCGCCATTGGAACGGGTGCCATGATTCCATGGGTTCCCATTGCCAACGCCCAGATAAATTTGGTCCAAATCTTTGTCATATACAATGGCGTCCCAAACGGTGCCGCCGCCGCCGGATTCTTTCCATTCGCCCTTGTCGGACCATGTGGCATTGCCCTTGGACGCGAAAATATCGTCGCTGGCCGCCCCGTCTTTTGATTTGTCGGGATTGGGCGCGGTGTAAAAACGCCAGCGCAATTTGCCCGTGTCGGCGTCATAGGCGCTGACATAGCCGCGCACACCAAATTCCGCGCCGCCATTGCCGATAATCACCATGTCGTGCACGACGCGCGGTGCGCCCGTGATGGTATAGGGCTTGTTTTGGTCGACCGTCACTTCGGACCAGATTTCTTTGCCAGTCTTGCGGTCCAGTGCAATTAAGCGGCCATCAATGGTGGCCACGAATAATTTATCGCCCCATATGGCGACACCGCGATTGACCACATCGCAGCAAGCATTGACCGCGCGTTCGCCCGGCACTTTCGGGTCAAAGGACCATAAGGGCTTGCCGGTTGCCGCATCCCATGCCGATACTTTGGACCAAGCATGGCTGACATAGAGCGTGCCATCGACCATGACCGGCGTGGCTTCTTGGCCGCGCGCATCCTCTAGGTCCGCGAACCATGCGATGCCAAGGTCGCCGACATTGCTGTCGTTAATTTGGTTCAGCGGGCTATAGCGTTGCTCGTCATAACTATAGCCGACAGCGCCCCATTCATTGCCGTTTCCGCCCGTTTTTAACAGGGTTTCACTGGCCTTTTCGGCGGTGTCCAATTCTGCTGATCTTTTGTTATCGCTGCCACAAGCGGTCAGCAACAAGGGTGCCAGTCCCCAGCATAACGCATGCACTATGCGCTTTCTCATTCTCACTCTCCCCATTGCGTTCTTTTTTGAAACGCTTTGGGCAAATCTGCGCTTTAAGCGGCAGGGGCGCAAGCCCGAAAGTGAGCCTGAAAGTGAGAATGAGGCGCGGTTATGCCGGTCCCTTGTTGGGCGGGATTATTGCCAAGGCGGGCAGTGTAAGCCCTTGGGACTGGTCGTGAAAATTTCGCAGCCGGTTTCGGTGATACCGATGCTATGTTCAAATTGGGCCGTCAGCGTGCGGTCTTTGGTGACGGCCGTCCAGCCATCATCCAATATTTTGACCTGGGGTTTGCCAATGTTGATCATCGGTTCGATGGTGAAAAACATGCCGGGGCGCAGTTCGGGACCCGTGCCCGCTTTGCCGGCATGAACCACCTCGGGTGCGTCATGGAATAATTGGCCCAGACCATGGCCGCAAAAATCGCGCACCACGCTGTAACGATGCTTTTCAGCAAATTTTTGAATGGCGTTGCTAATGTCGCCAATGGTGTTGCCAGGCTTGGCTTGTTCAATGCCCAGCATCAGACATTCATAGGTCACCTCGACCAAGCGGCGCGCCTTGATCGATGCTTCGCCCACCACATACATGCGGCTGGTGTCGCCATGCCATCCGTCCAGCCAACTGGTGACGTCGACATTGATGATGTCGCCTTCCTTCAATGGCTTGTCGTCAGGGATGCCGTGGCAGATCACCTGATTGATGCTGGTGCAGCAGCTATGGGTGAAACCGCGATAGCCCAAGGTGGCGGGAACCGCGCCGCCTTCCAGCAACATCGTGCAGACCAATTCATCAATCGCTGCGGTGGTGACACCGGGCTGAATGAAAGGAACCAGCGCGTCCAATATTTCGGCTGACAAACGGCCCGCCTTGCGCATGCCCGCAAAGCCCGATTCGTCATGCAATTTGATGGTGCCGTCACGCACGCGGCTGGGGGTTGCCGCATCGGCGGCGGTCACGGAAACATATTGATACATGCCGTCCATATAGGCCCAGACCGCAAAAAAAGCGAGGGGGCAGCGATAGGCCGATTATTTTTGGTGGCACCGCCGCACAGGAACCGCATGGCGGCAAAAGCCAATAAAAAACGCCGCCAAAACCGATGTGGGTTTGGCGGCGTTTTTGGTGATGGATCGCAACGGATTAATCCTCGACGGATTTTTCCGATTTTTCCGATTTGTTTTTGGCTTTGCCCTTGGGCGGTTTGGGCGCGGCAGGGGTGACTTCAAAGGCCAGCGGATTGCCAATATTGGCATCATCGCCTTCTTTCATCTTCACCTTTACCTCACCGCCATGGACCAATTTCCCGAACAATAATTCTTCGGCTAAAGGTTGTTTGATCTTTTCCTGTATCAGGCGGCTCATCGGGCGGGCACCATAAAGCTTGTCATAGCCTTTGGCGGTCAGCCATTTGCGGGCGCCGTCGTCCAAATCAATATGAACGCCGCGATCCGCCAATTGCAGTTCCAGTTGCAAGATGAACTTGTCCACCACCCGCGCGACGACATCGGGGGGCAGATAGCTGAATGGCACAATGGCATCCAGACGGTTGCGGAATTCGGGGGTGAACATGCGCTTCACCGCTTCTTCCTGCACATCTTCGCGGGTTTGTTGACCAAAACCAATGGACTCGCGGGCCATGTCGCTGGCCCCCGCATTGGTGGTCATAATCAACACCACATTGCGGAAATCCACGGTCTTGCCATGATGGTCGGTCAAACGGCCATTATCCATCACTTGCAGCAGGATGTTGAACAGGTCCGGATGGGCCTTTTCAATTTCGTCCAGCAGCAAGACGCAATGTGGGTTTTGATCGATGGCATCGGTCAGCAAACCGCCTTGATCATAGCCGACATAGCCCGGAGGCGCGCCGATCAGGCGGCTGACCGAGTGGCGTTCCATATATTCCGACATGTCAAAGCGTTGCAGCGGAATACCCAGCAAGCTGGCGAGCTGCTTGGCCACTTCGGTTTTGCCGACGCCGGTGGGGCCGGAAAACAGATAATTGCCAATCGGTTTTTCCGCATCGCGCAGGCCCGCACGGCTCAGTTTGATGGCGCTGGACAGCACCTCAATGGCGGTATTCTGGCCGAACACCACGCGCTTCAAGTCGGTTTCCAGCGTTTCCAAAACCTTCTTATCATCGCTGGACACGGATTTGGGCGGGATGCGCGCCATGGTGGCGATCACGGCCTCAATATCCTTGGCGGTGATGGTTTTGCGGCGCTTGGATGGGGGCACGAGCATTTGCATCGCGCCCACTTCGTCGATCACGTCAATGGCCTTGTCGGGCAATTTGCGATCGTTGATATAGCGGGCCGACAGATCGACCGCCGCGTTAATGGCGTCGGCGGTATATTTGACGCCATGATGCGTTTCGAACGCCTCTCGCAGACCCGCCAAGATTTTCTTGGTGTCTTCCAATGTTGGTTCGACGACATCAATTTTCTGGAACCGGCGCAGCAAAGCGCGGTCCTTTTCAAAATGATTGCGAAATTCCTTATAAGTGGTCGAACCGATGCAGCGAATGGCCCCGCCCGACAAAGCGGGTTTCAGCAGGTTGGACGCATCCATCGCGCCGCCGCTGGTCGCGCCAGCGCCGATGACGGTGTGAATTTCGTCGATGAACAGCACCGCTTCGGGCATTGGTTCCAGTTCGGAAACCACCTGTTTCAGCCGTTCTTCAAAGTCACCGCGATAACGGGTGCCCGCCAATAATGCGCCCATATCCAGCGAATAGATAACGGCGTTTTGCAGCACCTCTGGCACATCGCCTTCGATGATTTTGCGGGCCAAACCTTCGGCAATGGCGGTTTTGCCAACGCCGGGGTCGCCGACATAAAGCGGGTTGTTTTTGGAACGGCGGCACAGGATTTGAATCGTCCGCTCCACCTCGGCGGTGCGGCCGATCAGCGGGTCGACTTTGCCCTTTTTGGCCTTTTCGTTCAGATTGACCGTGAACTGGTCCAGCGCGGTTTCTTTTTTATTCTTCGCGCTGTCTTTGTCCTTGGCTTCTTCTTTTTCCTCTGGCTCGGCTTGGATGGAGGGTTTTCCGCCCTTGCCAATGCCGTGGGACAGATAAGAGACCACGTCCAAACGGTTCAAATCCTGTTGTTGCAGGAAATAAACGGCATAGGATTCGCGTTCGGAAAATAGGGCGACCAAGACATTGCCGCCGGTCACTTCGTCTTTGCCAGACGATTGAACATGCAAAATGGCGCGTTGGACCACGCGTTGGAATCCGCTGGTCGGGCTGGGGTCGCTATGGCCCTCGACTTTCAGGCTGTCGAGTTCGGTGTCTAGATATTTGACCACCATGGATTGCAATTCGGACAAGGACGCACCGCAAGCGCGCATCACTTCGGCCGCATGTTGATCGTCGATCAACGCGAACAGCAAATGTTCCAGCGTCGCATATTCGTGCGAACGCTCCGACGCGGCCTTCAGGGCGTTGTGCAGGGTCTTTTCGAGGGATTCCGAAAAGGACGGCATGGGCGATCTCCAGTCACGGGACCCATCGGGGAAAAGGGGCCCCTTAAGGGAATAAGGTGGCGATGGCCCGCGTGGTCCGCAAGGGAAAAAGCACAAGTTCGCGCAATATTGCCACCATTGGCGGTGGATTTTCCGGAAAACTCCCCGATTTCGGCGAATTATTCGGCTTGGTGGGCGCTTTGTAAGCGGCCCTGTCAGTGGATGGGAGCGACAATATTTCAATAAGTTGGGCCTGTCTGCCGTGGCAAACAGGCCCATATTTCAACGACTCAGCCAAATTCCTTTGGTTGGTCGATATCGGACCCGATATTGGGTCCGGATTTGCGGGGCGGGGATTAAATCACGCCCAGCGAACGCATGGCTTCGGCGACGCGCACGAAACCGGCGATATTCGCACCGACGACATAATTGCCCGGCGACGAATATTCTTCGGCGGTGGCGGCGCAATTGTCGTGAATGCCCTGCATGATCTTGGCCAAACGTTCTTCGGTTTGTTGGAAAGACCAGCTGTCGCGCGATGCGTTTTGCTGCATTTCCAATGCCGAGGTCGATACGCCGCCAGCATTGGCCGCTTTGCCCGGTGCGAACAGGATGTTCGCAGCTTGGAACAGTTGCACGGCTTCGGGGGTGGATGGCATGTTGGCGCCTTCCCCAACAGCGATTATGCCATTTTTGATCAGCGTGCGCGCATCCTTTGCGGTCAGCTCATTTTGGGTGGCGCAAGGCAGAGCGATGTCGCAAGCTACATCCCAGATCGAGCCGCCTTCGATATAATGTGCGCCGCTACCTTCGCCCTTCAGACGGGCATATTCGGAAATACGATCGCGGCGATTTTCCTTCACTTCGCGTATCAGCGCCAAGTCGAGGCCGTTTTCGTCCACCACATAGCCAGCCGAGTCAGAGCAAGCGACAACCGTGCCGCCAAATTGCTGGACTTTTTCGATGGCGTAAATGGCGACGTTACCGCTGCCGGAAACGACAACTTTCTTGCCTTCGAAGCTGGTTTTTTGGGCGCAGGCGGCCAGCATATTTTGCACGAAATACACCAAACCATAGCCGGTCGCCTCGGTACGGGCGCGCGAACCGCCATAGACCAAGCCCTTGCCGGTCAAGACGCCGGCTTCATAGCGGTTGGTCAGACGCTTATATTGGCCAAACATATAACCAATTTCGCGTCCGCCCACCCCAATGTCACCGGCGGGCACGTCGGTATATTCGCCGATGTGGCGATGTAGTTCGGTCATGAACGCTTGGCAGAAGCGCATGATTTCACCGTCGGAACGCCCGCGCGGATTGAAATCCGAACCGCCCTTGCCGCCGCCAATCGGCATACCGGTCAGGGCGTTTTTGAAAATCTGTTCAAAGCCCAAAAATTTAATGATGCCCAGATTGACCGAGGGGTGGAAACGCAGACCGCCCTTATAGGGGCCAAGCGCCGAGTTAAATTGCACGCGGAAACCACGGTTGATTTGGACCTGACCACTGTCGTCCACCCATGGCACGCGGAAGATGATTTGGCGTTCGGGTTCGCAAATACGCTCGATCAACGCATGGTCGGCATAATCGGGATTTTTGGCGACAACACGGCCTAGGCTTTCCAGCACTTCGCGCACGGCTTGGTGAAATTCGGCTTCACCAGCGTTGCGACGAAGCACTTCTTCCAGCACGGGCTGGAGCTTCTCGTCAATGTGACTCACATGTTCCTCCTGCTGCAGTTTTCTGCTTTTGTGGGGCGCATGTGAACGATGCGATGGAATGTTGCAATGCGTTATGGGTAAGTTGTAACTTTATATCATGAATTATCTGTTTGTTCGGATGGTTTCGGCCAATTGGCGGGATGCTGGCTGGCGGGATGCTGGGCTATTTTCGAAATAGCGCTTCGGCATCGGCTTTGACATGACCCGCGCGGGCCAATTGCTGCTGTGTTCGTTCGATTTCCGCCTGCAATTGGGTGATGCGATGGGTTAATTCGGCAACGGACAGCGGTTCCAGAGGTTGGCGAATAAGCGCTTGCACCGCATCATTTTTTTGCCGAGGTAGCTCGTCGTCCATGGCGATCCTCATCTATCCAAATGCGGTGATATTCAGACAGGGATGACGCTGGCTGTCAAGTCTGTGGCGACGGGTGGTTGACCCGTGACACGGCTCTGTCAATAAATGCAGCCATTGGGGCGAATGAATGGGGTTAAGGTTAGCGATATGGCGCAGATGATGAAGGCAATTGCGATTCAGGCGGCTGGGGGGCCAGAAAATCTGGTGGTCGAGGATCGCCCACTGCCCGTGCTGGGTGCGGGGGAGCTGCTGATCAAGGTTGCTGCTGCTGGGGTTAATCGCCCCGATGTTCTACAGCGCATGGGCCATTATCCACCGCCTGCTGGTGTGACCGATATTCCGGGGTTGGAAGTGTCGGGCACGGTTGTTGCGGTGGGTGAGGGCGTGGAAGACAGCCTGATGGGCCGTACTGTTTGTGCTTTGGTCGCTGGCGGTGGCTATGCCGAATATTGCGCCGCCCCTGTCGGCAGTTGCCTGCCGGTGCCCGACGGATTTTCGATGGAACAGGCGGCCGCTTTGCCGGAAACCATCTTTACCGTCTGGCATAATTTATTTGAGCGGGGCTATGTCACGGACGGGGAAACGGCGCTGATCCATGGCGGGACCAGCGGCATTGGCACCACGGCCATTGGCCTGTGCAAGCTGTTCGGCGTGCGCGTAATTGTGACCTGTGGCAGCGACGAAAAATGTGCCGCCGCGCGGGCCTTGGGCGCGGATTTGGCGATTAATTACCGCGACCAAGATTATGTCGAGGCGGTCAAAGCCTTTACGGATGGTGCGGGCGCCAATGTGATTTTGGACATGGTGGGCGGGGATTATGTGCCGCGCAATCTGGCCTGTTTGGCCGAAGAGGGCCGCCATGTGACCATTGCCTTTCAACGCGGGGCCAAAGCCGAAATCAATATATCGCAGTTGATGATCCGCCGCCAAACCATGACCGGATCGACGCTGCGCGCCCGCAGTGCCGAATTTAAGGCCGGTTTGGCACAGGAAATCGAAGCGATGGTTTGGCCAAAATTGGAAGCGGGGGAATGGACCCCTGCGATGGACCGAATTTTTGCCTATACCGACGCACCCGCCGCGCATCGTCACATGCAGGATGGGGCGCATATTGGAAAAATCATCTTGTCCTTTGCGGCTTAACCATGGTCCAGCGGCCATGAAAATCAGCAGAAAACGCATGGAAAATCGCATAAGCCTTGCCGGACAGCATAAGACGGTATAAGTCTGGTGCAAAGATTGGCCGCTCCGCAAGGGGCGGCCCTTATTATTTGCGCTCTGGAGATTGCCGTCATGGCCAATGTAAATCCTACGCCGTTGATGCCACATGCGACCGCTTCGTGGATGGTGGACAACACGGGTCTGACCTTCGCTCAGATTGCGGATTTCTGTGGAATTCACGTTCTGGAAGTGCAGGCGATTGCGGATGAAACCGCTGCAACCCGTTACACAGGGCGCGATCCTGTGCGGGCCAATGAATTGTCGCTGGCAGAAATTGAAAAGGGTCAGAACGACCCCGAATATCGCGTCAAAATGACCGTCACAGCCCAAGACACCAGCCGCCGGACCAAGGGCCCGCGTTATACGCCGGTCAGCAAGCGTCAGGACAAGCCGGATGGCATCGCATGGATTGTGAAAAATCATCCCGAAGTGTCGGACGGCGCGATTGGCAAATTGATCGGCACCACCCGCACGACCATTGCGGCCATTCGGGACCGCACCCATTGGAACAGCGCGAATATCGTCCCCAAGGACCCTGTGACGCTGGGCCTATGCTCGCAGCGCGAATTGGATGCCATTGTATCCAAGGCCGCCAAAAAAGCTGGCATTGACGCACCGATCGACAGCCGTTTGGAAGGCGACCGTGAAGCGTTTCTGGAAGAATTGCGGGCGCAGCGCGCCGCAGCTTCGGCGTCGGCGGCGGATGAATTGGCCGAATTGTTCAAGGGCAAAGAATAATTGGCTGGGCGCGTCCCGCAGGATGATGATATTCCGGTGACCAGCAGGTCGCCGGATGAATCCTTGACGCAGGACGACAGCTTCTTGGCCACATCGCGGGCGGGGCTTGTCTATCCGTGGGGCGATGCTGGACCGACGGGTGGTCAGACCATCACCATTGCCCCCGGCATCCGATGGGCGCGCGTTCCGATGCCCGGTTCGCTGGGCCATGTGAACACATGGTTGCTGGATGATGGCGACGGTTTTGCCATTGTTGACACGGGTTTGTGCCTGCGCTTATGTTCCGATGGCTGGAAAGCCTTGATGGCGGAAGATCTGGCGGGACAGCAGGCCAGCCGGATTATTTGCACCCATTTGCATCCGGACCATATTGGCTTGGCGGGTTGGCTGGCCAAAAAATATGACGCCAAAATTTGGATGACGCGCGGCGAAATGCTGACGGCGCGGATGTTGCTGGCCGATGTGGCGGACACCGTGCCCGACGAAGTGGTCACGCAGTGGCAATCGGCGGGCTGGACCAACGAACAGGTCGAACAAGCGAAAAAAGGGGGCTGGCGACGGTTTCAAGCCAATGTCTATCCCTTGCCGCGCGGTTATGTGCGGATGGTTGATGGCGATGTGCTCGACATGGGCCAGCATCAATGGCGCGTCGTGACGGGGTCTGGGCACAGCCCAGAACATGCCTGTTTATGGAATGAGAAACAGGGCGTGTTGGTGTCTGGCGATCAGGTGTTGCCGCGTATCAGTTCCAATGTGTCGGTTTCCATTCAGGAACCGGATGCCGATCCCTTGGGCGAATGGCTGGATTCCATCGACAAATTGCTGAATCAAATTCCAGCGGATGTCATTACCTGTCCGGCGCATGGTGAACCCTTTAAGGGCTTGCATGTTCGGCTGCGCGCGCTGCGCGACGAACATCGGATGCGCTTATATAATTTGGCGGAAGCGATTGCGGAAAAACCGATGCGCGCCGTCGACAGCTTTTCTTATTTGTTCAACCGCACCATCACCGACGAACATTTGGGTTTGGCGACCGGCGAAGCCTTGGCCCATTTGAAGCGGCTGGAGGTTGAGGGACGGGTGCGCCGCGACATGAAGGACGGCGTCTGCTGGTATCACCCCGCAACCTAGGGGCAGGACCCTAGCGGGGATTAGCGGCGCTGTTTCAGCAGATAGAGCGACATGGCGTTCATTGCCGTATATAGGCCATAAAAGAATAGCGCGGTGCCGCTGCGCGTCGCCCATGACAGGGCGGCGACCAGAAATAAATATTCCAAAACATAGGTGCTATAGGGGCCAAGGCGGCGTTGAAAACCCTGCACGGCTTGCTGCATCAGCGGGTCTTTGCTGTCGACCATGGCGCGGTTCATCGCAAAATTAAGGACGCCCGCCAGAAAAATCAGGACCATGATCATGTTCATGGGTGGGTGTTGGCCGACTGGGGCTGGAAACTCCAGCTATTTTTCTGTTAGGCTGTGCCCGCATGATCCAATGCACAGCGAATCCTTCCTCCCCCTTTTGCTGCCCCTCTTGCGGATGGTGCCGGAAAGTGACGAATATGATGTTAAGGCTGTCTGTGGCCGCCCTGCCGCTGATGATCTGTGCCCCTGCGCTGGCCGCCTTGCCCGACCCTGTTCGTGCGATGCTGGATGCTGCCGCCGCGCGGGGACAGGCGTCGGATTTGGATATGGTCGCCAGTCTGGCCCGCATGACCAACCCCGAAGATGTCGCGGAAATTGATCAATTGCTGGCCTATCATCTGGCCCATTTGCAAACCCCACCCGAAGAGGAAGTGCCCGCGCCATCCACCGAGCCCGTGCCGGTGCCGGAACCGGAGCCTGAACCCGCCCGTGCGTTGCTGGAAACCGCGATGAAGGGCAGCAAGGACAGCGAAGTCGAAGCCATAGGCAAGCTAGCCAAAACGGCCTATCCGCAAGAGGCGGAAACCTATGACGCCATGCTGGCGCGGTATCGCACACGGCGGACGGCGGAAAAGGCCAAGGCGGCGCTGGATGCGCGGCGCAAATTGGCCGAGGCGCGCTTGTGGGAAAATTGGAAGGGCGAGGGGCAAATTGGTGCCAATATCGCAACCGGCAACAACGACACACGCGGATTCAGCGCGGGATTATCCTTGGCGCGGCAGGGGCTGGACTGGACAGCCAAATTGCGGGCCAAAACCGATTATCAGCGCACCAATGATGTGACCTCTGTCGAACGCTATTTGTTGGAGGCAGAGCCGCAATATCAGTTGAATGAGCGCACCTTCAGCTATGGTCTGGCGCGTTGGGAAAAGGACCAGATATTGGGTTTTGACCAACGTCTGAATATCTCCGGCGGTTTGGGGTATAAGCTGATTAACGAAGATGCGCTGAGCCTGAGCGTGAAGGGCGGTCCGGCGTGGCGGCAAACCGATTTCATCACCGGGTTGTCGGACAAGGAAATCACCGGCCTCGCGGGGTTGGATTTTGCGTGGCAAATGACGCCGACCCTGAAATTGACCCAGATTGCGTCAACCGTGGTGGGCGCAGAGAATAGCCAGACCAGCGCGCAGACGGCATTAAATGCCAAGCTGAGCGGGGCGTTATCGGCGCGCATTGCTTATTCCGCCGAGATTGCGAGCAACCCGCCGCCGGGCGTGAAGAGCGTGGATACGCTGACCCGTTTGACCTTGGTTTATGGTTTCTAAGAACCAAGGGATCGGATAGAAAAAGGGCCGCAGCATGAAGCCATGCTGCGGCCCTTTTGTTAAATCAGCAGATCAGGCTTAGCTGCGTTCCAGCAGGCCTTCTTCCTTGATGCGTTTTTGCCAAACCAGCGGGGCGTTGACGTGCACATTTTGGCCTTCGCTGTCGACGGCCACGGTGACGGGGAAGTCCTTCACTTCAAATTCGTAAATGGCTTCCATGCCCAGATCGTGGAAACCAACGACCTTGCTTTCCTTGATGGCGCGCGACACCAAATAGGCCGCGCCGCCAACCGCCATCAAATAGGCGCTTTTGTGCTTGGCGATGGCATTGGTGGCCGCAGGGCCACGTTCCGCTTTGCCGACGCAGGCCAGCAGGCCTTGGTCCAGCATCATGTCCATGAACTTGTCCATGCGCGTGGCGGTGGTGGGGCCAGCAGGGCCGACGATTTCTTCGCCAACAGGGTCCACAGGGCCGACATAATAAATGACTCGGCCCTTGAATTCGACGGGCAACTCTTCGCCCTTGGCCAGCATATCGGCAATGCGCTTGTGCGCGGCATCGCGGCCCGTCAGCATCTTGCCGTTAAGCAAAATGCGGTCGCCTTGCTTCCAGCTTGCCACCACTTCGGGGGTCAGTTCGTCCAGATTGACGCGCTTGGCGGCGCTGTCTGGTTGCCAGTCGATTTTTGGATAATCGGCCAAGACCGGCGCTTCCAAGAAAGCGGGGCCGCTGCCATCCAGCGTCACATGGGCGTGGCGGGTGGCGGCGCAGTTCGGGATCATCGCCACAGGCTTGGACGCCGCATGGGTCGGCCAGTCGTTGATCTTAATGTCCAATACGGTGGCCAGACCGCCAAGGCCTTGGGCACCGATGCCCAGTGCGTTGACCTTTTCATATAGCTCGATACGCAATTCTTCGATCGGGCTGGATGGGCCGCGTGCCAGCAGTTCCGACATGTCGATGGGGTCCATCAGCGATTGTTTGGCCAGCAACATCGCCTTTTCGGCGGTGCCGCCAATGCCGATGCCGAGCATACCGGGGGGGCACCAGCCCGCGCCCATTTGCGGAACCATTTCCAGCACCCAATCGACGATCGAGTCGCTGGGGTTCATCATTTTGAACTTGGATTTATTTTCGCTGCCGCCGCCCTTGGCCGCGACATCAATTTGCACCTTGGCGCCGGGGACCATTTCGACGTTCAAGACCGAAGGGGTGTTATCCTTGGTGTTGACGCGGCTGAAGGCAGGGTCGGCCAGAATCGAGGCACGCAGCTTATTTTCTGGGTGTAAATAAGCGCGGCGGACGCCTTCATCGACAACCTGTTGCAGGCTGCGCGGGCTGTCGAGGCGGCAATCCATGCCCCATTTGATGAACACGGTGACAATGCCCGTGTCTTGGCAAATGGGACGATGCCCTTCGGCGCACATGCGGCTGTTGGACAAAATCTGGGCCATGGCGTCTTTGGCAGCGGGGGAAACCTCGCGCTCATAAGCCGCGCCCAGTGCGCGGATATAGTCCATGGGGTGGAAATAGCTGATATATTGCAGCGCGTCGGCAATTGTTTCGATCAGATCGTCTTCGCGGATGATCACGGTGTTCATATGGGTGCAGCCCTTCTTCCCGTTGGTTCGGAATCTGGGTCTCCCTAGACCTCTAAGCCGCATCGGGAAAGAGGCTATGGTTGCGATCATTTTTCCTGATCGATTGTGTCGATCAATGCCTTATTGGCACGCCGAACATTTCCCGCGCACTTCGATGATCGGGCGTTCGGGCAAAAATCCGCTCGCTTGCGCGGCGGCCCGCACATCATGGGACAAGCGATCATTGTCGATATGAACCGCCTGACCGCAATGATCACAGATTAAAAAGATACAGTCATGAAAACAGCCGGGGTGGCTGTTGGCGACAAAGGCATTGGCGCTTTCGACGCGGCGGACCAGGTTTTTCGACACGAACAGGTCCAAAATACGATAGACGCTGTTGGGGGCGACGCGCTTGCCGCGTTTTTGGGATACGATATCCGCAATATCATAGGCGCTGGCTGGTTTGCCAATTTCCGCCACGGCATCGAAAATTTGGGCGCGCATGTCGGTCCATGCTTCGCCCGCTTGTTCCATCACAAGCCGTGCTTCCGCCGCCAAGGATTCGCCGTCCCCCACAATGTGGCGGTGGTGATTGGCGTGGCTGTGTCCGTGCTGCGTCATAGGCTCCCTCATGGCCAAGATGTCCCGTCATCTTGTCGGACGGATGTAGGGGCTTCGGCGAAAAGCCGCAAGCGACAGCATGAGCGGATACAGGCAGGGACAAGGCGCGGCGGCCATGCGGCCCAATATCGGCTTGAGGGTTGGGGCTTCGGTGGGGCTTAGTGCTGGGCGCGGTGGCGGGCGCGGCGGTTGAGTTCGTGACCGGCGGCGACAAAGCACAGGCCGATAATCGTGGCGATTACTTCGCGGTAATCATGGGGCAGGGTGAGGGCATAGGCCATGATGATCAGCCCCGTGCTGCCCACCACAACAGGGGTCAGGCTGCGGTGCGCGCGGGTGCCCGTAACCAACACGGCCAGCCCCAATATGATGGCCAAAACCAAGCCGACTTCGTGCACGGCGGGGTTTAGCAAGCCTGTGCCAGCCGACACCATAGACGCCAAAATCAGGGCGCTGGCGACACAGTGCAGCACGCATAAGCCAGACAACCAAATGGCGACCCGATCACCCCAGCCGTTGATCAAATGATTTGCCAGCGCGCGCAGCGGCGAGCGCGAGGGACGCGCAGGCTGTTGAGCGGGGCCAAGGGCAGAGGGCAAGTCATTCTCCATGGGTTGGTGGAGACAGTCTATGGCACGATCTGACGAAGGATACAATATAACATTGCAGCTTGATGCGATTTCACCCACCACCGCCCAGCTTCAAGACCTTAGGGGGCAGGAGCTTAGGCGGTCGGTGCGTCTTGAGGCTATAAGATATTATGCGATGGGGGTTATGCGGTTTGGCGCGATTATGCCGATGGCGCGGCGGGGGGCAGGGCTGGCGGAATGCCGCCTGACATTAAAAAGAGCGGCAAGATTCGCGCGAACACATCGCGCATCGCATCATGGGGTTGATTCAGCATGTCGCGCACATGCGGTCCCAGTAACGCATCGCCAAAGGCCGCAATCGCCATCATCGTCACCGCCGATTGGACTTGGGCGTCGCTTTGTTCGTCCGCGTCCTGACCACCAATTGCCTTGACCAACGATATGACGGCGGCCCGCACGGGTTCCAGATGTTGGACATCGCCCGACAGAATAATCCATGCCGCCAATGGTCCGGCCCCGCCCTTGTCAAAGGCATCAAAAACCATGTCGGTGATGGTGCGCGGGGCGGCGGCATCGCTTTTTAACAGGGTGACGACATCATTTAAGGCGATGGTCAGATCGTTGATCATCGATTCCATCAGCGCGGCCTGTAACTGGGCGGCGGACCCGAAATGATGCAGAACATTGGCGTGGCTCATGCCAATGGCTTTGCCGATTTTCGCCAGCGTGACTTCGGCAGGGCCGCCTTGCAACAATAATGCCCGCGCCGCAGCCAGCCCCTCTTCGCGCACTTCGCTGCCCAAGCGTTTGCGGCGTTTCGGTTTTAATATGGCTGGCTTAAACATATCATCATCCTGTCTTCCCGCGCGGTCTTATGTGGCCGCTGCTGCCCCTGATGCCGGTTTCGGCCCCTCGCGGATCATGATTCCCCGTCATGATCGCGGCGGCGTTCCCCATAGCGGGACCAATCACTAGGGCGTTGCCCAACAAAATCTAGTCGTCTTCTATCATGCTGCCCGCCGCCGCAGGCGCAGCGGGTAAAGCAACAGGGACGGCAAATCGAAAGTCCCCGTCAGTTTCGCTATCGATCCATCGGCGCGGTTTAGATATTTTCTTCGGCGCGCAGGGCCTTTCTGTCCAATTTTCCGATCATCGTTTTGGGCAATTCGGACCGGATAGAGACATTGACCACCCGTTCATGCTTGCCCAATCGGGCGTTCACCCATTCGGTCAACTCGGCCTCAGTGGCTTGGGCGTCTGGTTCCAGCGTCACAAAAATCTTGGGTGCTTCGCCGCGATAAGGGTCGGGCACTCCCAGTGCGATGGCTTCTTTGATGGCGGGATGTTCATGGATGACCGCTTCGATAGCGCTGGGATAGACTTTGAAACCGCCGACCGAGATCATATCCTTGATGCGGTCGACAATGCGAATATAGCCATCCGCATCAATGACCGCGACGTCGCCGGTGCGCAGCCAGCCATCGGGTGTGAAACTGTCCAAATCGGCGTCGGGGCGGTTCCAATATCCCTGCATGATTTGCGGCCCTTGGACCACCAATTCGCCCGGTTCGCCAACAGGGGCGTCCTTGGTGCAATCGCTTTTGTCGACCAAGCGAACGCGGGTGGCGGGAATGGGTTGGCCGATGGTGCCCGCCTTGACGGGGCCATTATATGGATTGACCGACACCACGCCCGAACTTTCGGTCAGGCCATAGCCTTCCACCAAAGACGCATGGGTGCGGGCGATGAATTTTTCGCGCAGTTCCGCCGCCATGGGTGCGCCGCCGGAAATGCAAATGCGCAAGGATGAAAAATCGGTTTGGGCGGCGGCGGGATGATCGAGCAAGGCCTGATACATGGTCGGCACACCGGGCAGCGCGGTGGAGCGATATTTGTTCAGCGCGGTCAGGGCCTGTCCCGCATCAAAACGCGGTAACATGGTGATGGTGCCACCTTTTAAAACCGTGCGATTCAATACACAGGTATTTGCAAAGACATGGAAAAAGGGCAGGACGCCCAAAATACGGTCTTCTTTGTCGGGGTCTGGGTCAATGGCGTGAACCTGCCGTGCATTGGCGGACAGATTTTGGTGGGTCAGCATCGCCCCTTTGGGCAGGCCGGTGGTGCCGCCCGTATATTGAATCAGGGCGATATCGCGTTCGGGGTCGATGGCGACGGGGGCGGGTGCGCCGTCATTGTCGATCAGCGCCGAAAAGCGAATGACACGCGGGTCATCGGGAATTTTGGTCACTTCGGATTGTTTGAACAGGCGATATAAAAAGGATTTTGTGGGCGGCAGCGCGCCCGCGATGGACCCCACAATCAGCCGTTTCAAACTGGATTGATCCAGCACCCTCAGCGCGGTGGGCAACAGGGCATGGGCGCTGACCGTGACCAGCGTGTCGGTGCCGCTGTCTTCGACTTGGGCGGCCAGTTCGGCGACCGTATACAGCGGCGAGAAATTGACCACCGTCGCGCCCGCCAACATCGCCCCATAATAGGCCGCGACATAATGCGGGACATTGGGCAGGAACAGCCCGACACGGCAGTCTTTGCCAATGCCCAATTGCTGAAGCCCTTTGGCGAATTGGCGCACCGCTTCGCCGACATCGCGATAGCTGTAATCGCGGCCCATAAATTGCAGCATGATTTGGTCGGGCGCGGCGGTGATGCTGTTTTGCAGCATATCGGGCAGGCTGAGCGGTGCGAAAATTTGGTCCCATTTTGTGGGGTGTTGATAAGATTGCGTCCAATCAAACGGCGTTTCCATGCACCTACCCATCCTATATTGTTCATTATTTAATTTTGACATTATGGTAAATATGATCGTCCTGCAAGTAGGATGGCACAGGGTTTCTTGCGATTATTGCACCGCGAACAATGTGTATTGGATGCGATGATCCATGCCGTGCCAGTTGGTGCTGCATGATCGGGTGATAATTTGTAAAATGTTTAAAAATTAAGGGGTTGGTCGAATGTGGTGCCTATTGCCAACCCGAACACATGGCTGTGGATAAGTCGCCATATGGGCGCTAGATGGGCTATGGCATCGCCGAAATTGCTGTTAGCTTTATGGGCATAAGCAGTGATGCGCTATGGCAGGGCTTGAGCGTTGCTGGGCAGGGGGGGGCGCCCCACCACATAGCGCCGCAGCGACGATATGACGATAAGCGACCAAAAGCGACGAGCGGTCAAAAGCGATTAAGGGTGTAAATTCAAATTATGGCGGTCATGAAACTGGGCAGCGATACGCCGCCTTTTGTTCTGTTGGACGATGTGCGCCGCCGTGGTGCGGTTCCGGCACGCCTATTTTCTGACCCGATCATGGTGCATCAGGCATGGACTGCCGCCGATGTCGCGGGGGTGCTGGACAGCATCGAACAGGCCCAGCGTGATGGCTATTATGTCGCGGGCTATTTACATTATGAGGCGGGCAAAGGGCTGGCTTCCGCATGGCGCGGGGCGGACCATGGGGGTGATGTCGCCAGCGCGGCCGCTGATACGCCAGCGGGCGCGCCCTTGGCATGGTTTGGCATATTTCGCACGGTAGAGCTTATCGACGTTGACGATGTGGCGGCGCGTTTGCCCGATGCGGCGGGCGCATGGGTCGGTTCGCCGAAGCCCCGCATGGCACGGGCCGATTATCTGAGCGCGATCGACCAATTGCTGGCCTATATTCAAGCGGGCGATATTTATCAGGCCAATTACACCTTTCAGGCCGATGTCCCTTATGGCGGCGACCCACTGGCCGTTTATGCGCGCCTGCGCCGCACGGCGCGTGCGGGCTATGGTGGTTTTATTTGGACGGGCGAACAGGCGGTGGCGTCTTTGTCGCCCGAATTATTTTTCTCGCTGCGCGCAGGGCAGGTGATGGCGCGGCCCATGAAGGGCACGGCCCAGCGCCTGACCGACGTGGCGGCGGACGCGCAGGCGGCACAGCATTTGAAGGCCGACCCCAAGCAGCGCGCGGAAAATCTGATGATTGTGGATTTGATCCGCAATGATTTGTCGCGTGTCGCGGCGGCCGGAACCGTGCGGGTTCCCGACCTGTTTCGGGTCGAAACTTTTCCGACCATTCACCAATTGGTGTCGGACGTGACGGCGCACCTGCCGGACGGCGTGGGCGCGGTGGATGTGCTGCGCGCGGCCTTTCCTTGTGGGTCGATTACGGGCGCGCCCAAAATTCGCGCGATGGAAATTATTGACGCGTTGGAACAGGGGCCGCGCGGCCTGTACACGGGGTCTATCGGATTTATGGAACCCAGCGGCGATGCGGCCTTTAATGTCGCTATCAGAACGCTAGTTTTTCCTCATGGGCAGCGCCAAAAAGATGGGGCAACATATGCGACCATGGGGCTGGGGTCCGGTATTGTCGCGGACAGCAAGGGCGAGGATGAGTGGCGCGAATGTTTGGCCAAGGGGGATTTTGTGACGGCGGCTGGCGAGAATTTTGATTTGTTGGAAACCATGTCCTTTGACCCTGTCGAAGGATTGGTGCGGCTGGATCGGCACTTGGCGCGATTGGCCGCGAGCGCTGCCGAACTGGGGTTTCAGTTCAACCGCCATGATGCCCGCAACCGCTTGCAAGCCGCGACATTCCGCACCCAAATGCAGGCGCGGGTGCGCATGCGGCTGGGGCGCAGCGGTGCCTTGGCGGTCGAGGTAACGCCCTTTCCCCGCCTGTCCCATGTGCCTGTTAACGTCGCCATTTGCGATGCGCCTATGGCCGCAGCGGATTTTCGTTTGCGCCACAAAACCAGCCTGCGAAATGCCTATGATCAAGCCCGTCTGGCCAGCGGCGCGGCCGAAGTGGTGTTTGTCGACGCCCATGATTTTGTGACCGAGGGCAGCTTTACCAATATTTTTGTCGAGCGCGATGGGCAGTTGCTGACTCCGCCGCTGGAAAAAGGGCTGCTCGCTGGGGTGTTGCGCGCGGAATTGCTGGACAGTGGGCGGGCGCGCGAATCGGCGCTGCGTGTGGCAGATTTGCAGGACGGCTTTTTCATCGGCAATTCCATGCGCGGCTTGATTCCGGCGCGGCTAGAGCGGGTTTTGGCCTGACCCAAAGGCGGAAAATCGGCGCGGAGTGGTGCCGATCGCCCAAAGGGCAGGGTGGGGGCCAAGAAAACTGGCGCATTGGGCCATGCTGTGCTTGCGAAACATGATGGGACGTTCTAGGCGCTGCAGCGCAATATTCTGATGATTTTTCGGTCATCCTGAGTTCCGATCATCTGTCATTCCGAGGAAAGCCCCCATTATGTCGCTGAAGCCGCATACGTCCGCCTCTCTGAACCGCATTCAGCCGTCGGCTACACTGGCCATGACCGCACGTGTGACCAAGCTGAAAGCCGAGGGCGTTGACGTCATTGGCCTGAGCGCGGGCGAACCCGATTTCGACACCCCCGATTTCGTTAAGGACGCGATGGTTGAGGCCATTCGGGCGGGCCAAACCAAATATACGCTGGTTGACGGCACCACCGCCTTGAAAGAAGCGGTGCGCGCCAAGTTCAAGCGCGATAATGGTCTGGATTATGGTTTAGACCAGATCACCGTCAATGTCGGCGGCAAGCACACCTTGTTCAACGCGCTGGTCGCGACCGTGGATGCGGGCGACGAAGTGATTATCCCTGCGCCTTATTGGGTTAGCTATCCCGACATCGTATCCTTTGCGGGCGGCAACCCAGTGTTTGTGGCCGCATCGGCTGCGCAACATTATAAGATCACGCCAGAACAATTGGACGCGGCGATCACGCCCAAGACGCGTTGGATCATCTTCAACTCGCCATCCAACCCATCGGGCGCGGCTTATTCGCCCGAAGAATTGGACGCGATTGGCGAAGTCGTGCGCCGTCACCCGCATGTGATGGTGATGTGCGACGATATGTATGAACATGTCTGGTATGCCGATTTCAAATTTTCGACGCTGGCCGAACGTTGCCCTGATTTGACCGACCGTATTTTGACGGTCAACGGCTGCTCCAAGGCTTATTCGATGACTGGTCTGCGCATTGGTTATGCGGGTGGTCCAGCATGGCTGATCAAGGCGATTGGCAAGCTGCAATCGCAATCGACGTCCAACCCTTGCTCGCTGGCACAGGCGGCGGCTGTGGCCGCGCTGAACGGCCCGCAGCAATTTTTGGAAGAGCGTAACGCTGCCTTTAAAAAGCGCCGCGATATGGTGGTGGCGATGTTGAACGATGCGCCGGGCCTGAACTGCCCCGTGCCGGATGGTGCTTTCTATGTCTATCCCGATGCCAGCGGCTGCATCGGCAAGAAGACGCCAGAGGGCAAGTTGATCGAAACGGACGAAGATTTGATCGACTATTTCTTGGATAGCGCGCGGGTTGCGGCTGTTCCGGGTACGGCCTTTGGTTTGGCGCCCGCGTTCCGCATTTCTTATGCCACGTCGGAAGCGGTGCTGAAGGAAGCCTGCCTGCGCATTCAAAAAGCCTGCGCTGCGCTGGTTTAAGATTTTTTAAACTTCAACGGCCATTCTGCCAGTCCGCCAAAGTTGGGGACTGGCAGAATGGTGATCATCATATTGTCCTTGGTGCAGATGTTTCCTGAACAAGGGCCGATATGTTGGTTCATTTCCAGCTAAGCCATGCTGGCCTAACGGCCTGAATATGGTGTCCAATTTAGCCCATATCATGGGCTGTGCGGGCAAATGGCTTCCCTTAGCGTCGCTCGATGCGGGGGTTTTTGACGTGACGAACGGTTATTTTATGCGCGCTCTTTTGTCCTCGGATTGGTTTTTGCCCATGTTGGGTGGCTTTGCCATTGGCGGCATATTTGTCTTTGGCAGCAATCCGGTTTTTGCAGCCTTATTCTGACGAATATTTCCGTTCGCACGGTGATGGGCGGACGGGCTGATATTGTGGCATCCCCCCTTATTCGCGCAGCATGATGCGCACGGGGCGTGACCGAAAATTCCCCTGATTCCTGAAATTATTATATGGGTGGCTTGCGCCTTTGGCGGGCTGGTTGCATGACATGGATGCTGCTTGTCGCAGGAACGGAATCATCCGCCGCAAAGATGTGGCGATGAAGCCGGTGCTGGCAAATGAGGGTGACGAGCGATTGGGTTCGCCGTCAAAGGGATTTTGACAGAGGGAAGTCGGGTGCACATGAGGTTTAAGGGCAGCAGTCAACCACTGCTCGCGGTTGCGACGATCGCCGTTATTTTGGGCGGATGTGTCAGCAGCGCGGCAATTGTCCCTCCGGCAAGGGAGGCACAGTCCCACCACCCTGTTCGCAGTCATATTCCCGCACCCACGCCGCATCAGGACGCAGATGCCCGTCGGCCCAATGCGGCCCCGCCTGTTGACCCCGGTTTTCGCCGTCCGCCTGCGGGCTTTGATGAACGTATCGGTGCCCTATGGTCCGCCTTCCCTGGCAAAGCTGGCGTTGCGGTTCAGCGCATCGACGGGGAGTGGACGGTATCGCGGCGCGGCGATGAATTATTCCCGCAGCAAAGCGTATCCAAATTATGGGTGACGCTAACGGTACTGGACGCCGTCGACCGTGGCCGGGTGCGGTTGGATCAGCCAGTTCAGATTACGCCCAATGACCTGACCTTATTCTATCAACCCCTTGCGGCCCGTGTGCGGGCGCAGGGCAGCGTGACGATGACGGTGCGCGAATTGATCGAAATGGCGATTACCGGCAGCGACAATAGCGCCAATGATAGTTTGCTACGCACGGTTGGTGGGCCAGAGGCTGTTCGGGCCTTCATCGCGAATAAGGGACTGGGTGCTATTCGCTTTGGTCCGGGTGAACGCTTGCTGCAATCGCGTATTGCGGGTGTGTCCTGGCAACAAAATATGTCGGTTGGCCGCAATTTCGAAGCAGCGCGTTCGGCCTTGCCAATGGAGGCTCGGCGCAATGCGATGAATCGTTATTTGGCGGACCCGATGGACGGCGCAAGCCCGCTGGCCACCGTGCGCGCCCTGACGCGTTTGGCGCGTGGCAATTTGCTGTCGCCGGAATCGACCCGCTATATCCTGAGCGTGATGGAACGCACGAAAAGCGGTCCGCAGCGTTTGAAGGCTGGTTTTCCGGCAGGTTGGCGCTTTGGTCATAAAACCGGAACGGGGCAGAATTTGGACGGTTTTACAGCCGGTTATAATGATATTGGCATCGGCACGGCCCCCGATGGAACGCGCTATGCCTTTGCGGTTTATCTGGGTCAGACGACATCAGCTATTCCGGCGCGTATGGCGTTCATGCAATCGGTGTCCCGCACGACGGCGGAATTCCACGGTCTCTGATCCATTTGCTGTTGCGGGCTGTTGATCCCGATTGCGGTCTCAGCATCTGTGTGCCGTCATAGTCTGAGCTGTGTCTACATCCTGACACATAGGGGGGCGGCGCAATTTTGTTGCCATTCAACTTGTTGTCCGCGCAACTTGTTATGAAAGCAGGGGGTGGGCAGATGGTCAATTTTCGATTTTTTATGCCCCCTCCTGACGCGGCTGGCGCGGATTGCGGCGGCGCTTATGGGTCAATTCATGGGCCGATTTTGTGATCAAAAAACGTATGTAAATAAATGATTTTTAATGATTTAATTTAAATTTCATACATGTGAAACATGGCGCGGACAGCGTATCTAGGCCCCAGATATGGCACCCCCAAGAAAAAGTCATACGACCCAAGGGGTAGCCTTGGCTGCCAACTTGTGCTTAGGCGACCGCGATTATTTTCGTCACATAGAGTCGAAAGGCCCGGGTAGAGTTTATGAACATCCACGAGTATCAAGCCAAAGAACTGCTTGCGAAATATGGCGTTGCCGTGCCCGCAGGTATCGCCGCACTCACCGTTGAAGAAGCCGTTGCCGCTGCCAAGCAGCTTCCCGGACCGCTTTATGTCGTAAAGGCCCAGATTCATGCTGGTGGCCGCGGCAAGGGCAAGTTCAAGGAACTGGGCCCCGACGCCAAGGGCGGTGTTCGTCTCGCCAAGTCGTTGGAAGAAGTCGAAGCGCATGCCAAGGACATGCTGGGCAACACGCTGGTCACCATTCAAACCGGTGAAGCTGGCAAGCAAGTAAACCGTCTGTATGTCACCGATGGCGTTGACATTGGCAGCGAATTTTATCTGGCTCTGCTGGTCGATCGTGCAACCAGCCGCGTGGCGATTGTTGCGTCGACCGAAGGCGGCATGGACATTGAAGACGTGGCGCACAACACGCCCGAAAAGATCCACACCTTCACCGTTGATCCTGCCACGGGTCTGCAACCGCACCACGGCCGTTCGGTCGCGGCTGCATTGGGCCTGACCGGCGACCTTGCCAAGCAAGCTTCGAAGATTCTGTCGGGTCTTTATGCGGCATTCCTTGGCACCGATGCCGAGCAAATCGAAATCAACCCGCTGGCTGTTTGCCCAACCGCAGACGGCGACAAGCTGTTCGTTCTGGACGCCAAGGTCGGCTTTGACGGCAATGCCATGTTCCGTCACAAGGATTTGGCTGAACTGCGCGATCTGACCGAAGAAGATCCCGCCGAAGTCGAAGCCAGCGAATATGATCTGGCTTACATCAAGCTGGACGGCAACATCGGCTGCATGGTGAACGGCGCTGGTCTGGCCATGGCAACCATGGACATCATCAAGCTGAACGGCGCATTCCCCGCCAACTTCCTGGACGTTGGTGGCGGCGCGACCAAGGAAAAGGTAACGGCTGCGTTCAAGATCATTCTGAAGGACCCTGCCGTAGAAGGCATCCTCGTGAATATCTTTGGTGGCATCATGAAGTGCGACATCATCGCTGACGGTATCGTTGCCGCCGCGAAGGAAGTGAATCTGTCGGTTCCTTTGGTCGTGCGTCTGGAAGGCACCAACGTACAACAAGGCAAGGACATCCTTGCGAACAGCGGTCTGCCCATCGTTCCAGCCAATGATTTGGGCGACGCAGCGAAGAAAATTGTTGCCGAAGTTGCTAACAAGGCTGCATAATTAATTGAAACAATGCCCTTTCTCTCAGTTTCGGCTGAGGGGGAGGGTTTTGATATTCAATTGACGTTTACGTAAGCGCCAATTATGGCCCGAAACTTGATTTGCTGAGAGGAGCTGGAAAGCCATGAAAATCCTCGTCCCCGTAAAGCGGGTGCTCGATTATAATGTGAAGCCGCGCGTAAAAGCCGACGGCACTGGCGTTGACCTTGCCAACGTGAAAATGTCCATGAACCCCTTTGACGAAATCGCTGTTGAAGAAGCGATCCGTCTGAAGGAAAAGGGCGTTGCGACGGAAATCATCGTGGCATCGATCGGCCCTGCAAAGGCCCAAGAAACGCTGCGTACGGCTTTGGCCATGGGTGCGGACCGCGCCATCTTGGTTCAAACCGATGACGAAGTTGAGCCGCTGGCGATTGCCAAGATCCTGAAGGCCATTGTGGACGGCGAAACGCCTTCGCTGGTCATTTTGGGCAAGCAAGCCATTGACGGCGACAACAACCAAACCGGCCAAATGCTGGCGGCGTTGACCGGCTATGCGCAAGGCACCTTCGCCAGCGCCGTCAATGTTGACGGTGACAGCGTGAATGTGACCCGCGAAGTGGACGGCGGTCTGGAAACGGTGAAGCTGAAGCTTCCCGCTATCGTCACCACCGACCTGCGTTTGAACGAGCCACGCTATGCTTCGCTGCCCAATATCATGAAGGCAAAGTCGAAGCCGCTCGAAAACAAAACCCCTGCTGATTATGGTGTTGATACCGCATTGCGCGTCAAGACCATCAAGGTCAGCGAGCCTGCCGTCCGTTCGGCTGGCGTCAAGGTGGCAGATGTGGACGAACTGGTCGCCAAGCTTAAAGCCATTGGCGTGCATAGCTGATCCGCACTGAACTAAGGGATTAAGAGATATGAAAACTCTGGTTTGGGTCGAACATGATGGTTCGGCGGTAAAGGACGCCACGCTTTCTGCAGTGACCGCTGCATCGAAGCTGGGCGAAGTGCATCTGCTGGTTGCTGGTGCTGGCGTAGACGGCGTGGCTGCGGCGGCGGCGGCGATTGCTGGTGTGGCAACCGTGCATGTGGCGGATAATGCGGCATTTGCCCATGCTCTGCCGGAAAATTTGGCTCCGCTGATCGTGGACCTGATGGGCAGCCATGATGCATTTGTGGCCCCTGCAACCACCACCGGCAAGAATGTCGCGCCGCGCGTTGCTGCGTTGCTGGACGTCATGCAAATTTCGGAAATCCTGTCGGTCGAAGGCCCCAACAGCTTCACCCGCCCGATCTATGCTGGCAACGCCATTGCCACCGTGGAAAGCAGCGACAGCAAGCTGGTCTTGACCGTTCGCGGCACGGCCTTTGATAAGGCGGCGACCACTGGCGGTTCGGCCAGCATCGAAGCGGTTTCGGTTGGCGGCGACGCTGGCATTTCCAGCTTTGTGGGTTCGGAAATTGCGGCATCGGAACGTCCGGAACTGACGTCGGCCAAGATCATCGTTTCGGGTGGTCGTGCGCTGGGCAGCAGCGAAGCCTATGAAGCCACCATCGTGCCTTTGGCTGACAAGCTGGGCGCGGCGCTGGGTGCTTCGCGCGCCGCTGTGGACGCGGGCTATGTGCCCAATGATTATCAGGTCGGTCAAACCGGCAAGATCGTTGCACCGCAAGTCTATTTCGCCATCGGTATTTCGGGTGCGATCCAGCATCTGGCCGGTATGAAAGATTCCAAGACCATCGTCGCCATCAACAAAGATGAAGACGCCCCGATTTTCCAAATCGCGGATTATGGCTTGGTCGCCGATTTGTTCACGGCTGTGCCGGAACTGACAGCGAAAATCTAAATATCGGAGAGCGCGTTGACCCAAGGCAACCATCCCGGCGTCGCCGGAATCGGTAAAAGCGGCTTTAGTGCTGGCGGACGCAGGGCAGCGCGCACCGAGGGTGCATCGGATGATGCCGACCAAATCATGAAGGGAGCGGACGCCGATAAGGCGGATCGCTCCCTTATTCTTGCCAGCATTGCGCGGGATGCGCGGCTGGACAGCAAATATCTGCTGTTGATCGTGATGGCCACCGCCATCGCCACCTTGGGCTTGTTGCAAAGCAGCGCGCCGGTGGTGATTGGGGCGATGTTGGTATCGCCCTTATTGGGGCCGATCATGGGCATTGGTTTTGGCTTGGCGGTGATTGACCCCGGCCTGATTAAACGATCTTTGGTGACATTGGCGGTGGGCACGCTGCTGGCCATTTTGGTGGCGGCGCTGATTATTTGGATTTCGCCGATCAAGGATGTCACCCCCGAAATTCGGGCCCGCACCCAGCCGACCTTAATTGATTTGGGCGTGGCCGTGGTTGGCGGGATAGCGGGCGTTTATGCCATAGCGCGCAAATTATCGGGTGTGATGGTGGGTGTGGCCATTGCCACCGCTTTGCTGCCGCCGCTGTCCACCGTGTCATTTGGGGTCATCACGGGGCGTATGGATTTTGCGATGGGCGGCGGCTTGCTGTTTCTGACCAATATCGTCGCCATCGCGGGCAGCGTGGCGATTGTCGCCCGCTTTCATAAATTCGGCCCGTCCATGACACCGCAGCATACCGCGATGCAGGTGGCGGGCATTGTCGCGGCGTTCAGCCTGTTGGTCATTCCGCTGGGCATTTCGTTCAACAATATTGCCCGCGAAGTGCGGGCGCGCCATGCCGTGCAGGGGGAGTTGAATAATCTGTTGGCGCGTGGTGATCGCGTCGACAGCATGAATGTGCGGGTCGAGGGGCAGACCATTGCCGTGGACGGTGTGGTGTTGGTCAATCAATATGACCCGCAATTGGTCCAGAAATTAACCGATGCCCTGACCGCCGAATTGGACCTGCAAGTGCGGGTGAGCTTGGCCCAGCTGCGCCAGCATAATAATGCCGCCGCCGAAGGTGAGGCCCAGTTGAACCGCCGCCTGACGATGTTGGAAGAGCGGGACGATCAAAGCCGCGCCATTTTGGCGGGGCTGACGGTGGGCGGATTGGTGCCGCGCGACCGCGTGTTTGTGGATGCCCAAGCCCGGCGGGTGATGGTGCAGCGGGACGTTGCCGCTGAGGGAGAGCAAGTATCGACCGCCGTGGACCGGATCATGGCCGCTGTGCAGGCAGATTATCCCGATTGGTTGATTCAAAATGCTGTTTTAACGCAGCCTGCCTTGCCGAAACAGCAAGCAGAAGAACAGCTTGCGCGATAGCGCGGCGATGAATTTTCGGGGATGATGCCGATAGTGGCGGCATCATCCTGCAACCACTGATGACCCAAAAGGGCGCGGTGCAATATGGGGAGAGAGGATATGTCCTTGGTTTTGGTCAGCCGCGACGATGGCGTCGCGACGGTGACACTGAATCGGCCCGAGGCAATGAATGCCTTGTCACAGGCGCTGCGCGCCGAATTTTGCGACAAGATGGCGGAATTGGCCGCGGATAGCAGCGTGCGTGCCATTGTGCTGACCGGGGCTGGCGAACGGGCCTTTACCGCCGGATTGGACCTGAAAGAATTGGGATCGGACGCCAGCCATTTATCCGCCGCCAATACGACCCGCAAAAGCGATAATCCCGCCAAAGCCATAGAGGCCTGTCCCCAGCCGGTGATTGGTGCGATCAATGGCGTGGCGATTACCGGCGGCTTTGAAGTGGCGCTGGCCTGTGATTTTCTGATCGCATCCCCCCATGCCCGTTTTGCCGATACACATGGCCGTGTTGGCATATTGCCCGGCTGGGGCCTATCCGCCCGCTTGTCGCGCATCATCGGCATAGGACGCGCCAAGCAATTGTCCCTGACCGGTAATTTTCTGGATGCTGAAACGGCCTGTGCGTGGGGACTGGTCAGCGAGCTGGTGCCAGCCGACCAATTGGTCGCGCGCGCCCAGCAATTGGCGCGGGATGTCGCCAGCATCGAACCCGCGATGGCCCAAGATTATAAGAAATTGATCGACGATGCTTATGGGCTGAATTTGGATGACGCCTTGGCGTTGGAGCATCGCATTTCGTCCGCCCGCAACAGCGCGGTCAGCGCCGAAGATGTGGAGCAGCGCCGCCGCGCGGTGATGGAACGGGGGCGCGAGCAAAAATCCTGATCCTGCGTGGACATAGCCCTATCGCGGGACAAGATCATTGCTTAGTATGCTTAGGAAATTAATGGGGAGATGATATATGGGCTTTCATCAAAGGGGGCAGCGTCGTGGCTGAATGGGCAGAATCCCTAAGTCAGGTGATGACCCGGCATGTGGGCGCGGGGCAGCTAGCGGGGCTGGGCCGCCTGTCGGGCGGCGCGAATATGGAAAGCTGGGCCTTTTCATGGGCGGGCGGTAATTATGTGCTGCGCCGCGCCCCATCGGCGGAATATATGGCCAATCGCCCCTATCAACATCCCGCCGAAGCCGCCTTGGTTCGCGCCGCTTATGACCATGGCGTGATGGCCCCCGAAGTGGTGGCGGTGTTGGCCGACAGCGACCAAATGGGCACGGGCTATGTGATGCGCCGCGTGATGGCAGAGGTCAGCCCCGCCAAAATCCTGCCCGCCCCGCCTGCATCGCTGATCGCGGATTTGGGGCGCGAATTGGCGCATATTCACGCCTTGCCACTGGATGCCATTCCGCCGGATATTCCCGTGCTGCGCGCCGCCGATGGATTGGCCGCATTAAAGGCGAATTTCATCAGCTATGGCGGGGATCGTCCGGTGATTGCGCTGGCAATTAAGTGGTGCGAGGATCATCTGCCGACGCCGGTTCCGCCGGTGCTGGTGCATGGCGATTACCGCATGGGCAATGTGATGGTCGATGACCAAGGCTTGGCCGCCGTGCTGGACTGGGAATTGTGCCATTTGGGCGATGGCCATGAAGATTTGGCCTTTGGTTGTATGACCGTGTGGCGCTTTGGCATGTTGGACAAGCCCGCCTTTGGTGTCGGCAGTCTGGCGGATTATTTCGCCGCCTATGAAGCTGCTGGCGGCGAGAAAGTGGACCCGCAGCGTTTCCATTTTTGGTTGGTGTATCGCACCTTATGGTGGGCGCTGGGCTGTTTGGATATGGGGCGCGCATGGCGCAGCGGGGCCGACCGCACGGTGGAGCGAGTGGTGATTGGCCGCCGCACGGCGGAACAGGAATTGGACTTGCTGATGCTGCTCGAAGGCGATGCACCGGACGGTGAACGCGCCCGCGCCATGCCGGACAGCGCGCCCATAGCGCCGGCACCACAAGGCGAACCCAGCAACCGCGAGATGATCGAGGCGGTGCGTGAATGGATTGAAACCGACATCAAGCCCAAGGCCCAAGGGCATGACAAGTTTCAGGCGGTGGTCGCCATGAATGCGCTCGGCATATTGATGCGCGATCTGGATGCGGGGATCCGCGCCGAGGATAAAGCCTTGTCGGACGCCATTTTGGATGGAAGCCGTGATGTGAGCGAAGCCGGATTATTGGCGCGGCTGCGCCGACAGGCGATCGACAAATGCGCCGTGGACAGCGCCAAATATCCCGCCTTGGCGGCGGCCCGCGCCGCATGGGAAAAAATATAAAAGATAAAGAGGAGAGGATCGTCGTGGATTTTTCAATACCAACAGATTTGCAGGCTTATTTGGATGAATTGGACGCGTTTATCGCGGCAGAAATCAAGCCGTTGGAAGAGGTGGACGATAATATCCGCTTCTTTGACCATCGCCGCGAACATGCGCGCACGGATTGGGACAATCAGGGCCTGCCGCGCCATGATTGGGAAGATTTGCTGCGCCAAGCCCGCAAAAAGGCCGATGCGGCAGGGCATTTCCGATTTTCCGCCCCCAAAAAATATGGCGGTAAGGATGGCAGCAATTTGTGGATGGCGGTGATCCGCGAACATTTTGCGGCCAAAGGTTTGGGCCTGCACAATGACCTGCAAAATGAGCATAGCATTGTCGGCAATTTCCCCTTTGTCGAAATGTTTGAACAATTTGCCACCAGCGATGAACAAAAAAGCGAGTTCATCTTGGGCGGATTTGAAGGCACGCGCCGCACCGCCTTTGGCCTGACCGAACCCGATCATGGGTCGGACGCCACCCATATGGAAACCCATGCGGTGCGCGAAACGCGGGACGGTGTGGACGGTTGGCTGATCAATGGCGAGAAAATGTGGACCACGGGTATGCATGTGGCGACCCATTGCGCCACATTTTGCCGCACCAGCGGCAAGGATGGCGATGCCAAGGGCATCACCTGTTTGCTGGTTCCAAACCCCAGCGAAGGGTTGAAGATCGAAGAATATCTGTGGACATTTAACATGCCCACCGACCACCCACGCGTCAGCTTTACCAATGTTTGGGTGCCAGACAGCGCGCGCTTGGGACCGGTTGATGGCGGCTTGTCCATTGCGCAAAGCTTTGTGCATCAAAACCGCATTCGTCAGGCGGCATCATCGCTGGGCGCGGCGGTTTATTGTATCGAAGAAAGCGTGCGCTATGCGCGGGAACGCAAACCTTTTGGCGAGGCGCTGGCCCGCAATCAGGCGATTCAATTCCCGTTGGTGGAATTGGCAACACAGGCCGAAATGCTGCGCTTGCTGATCCGCAAAACCGCATGGGATATGGACAATATGCCGCACAAAGAGGTGGAGCGTCATTTGTCCGACAAGGTTAGCATGTGCAATTATTGGGCGAACCGTTTGTGCTGCGAAGCCGCGGACCGCGCGATGCAGGTGCACGGCGGCATGGGTTATTCTCGCCACAAACCCTTTGAACATATTTATCGCCATCACCGCCGTTATCGGATCACCGAAGGGGCGGAGGAAATTCAGATGCGCAAAGTCGGTGCCTATCTGTTCGGCTATTTGGGGCCCCGCCGCGAAACATTGGGGAAAATTTGATGATAGGGGGCCGCATGATGATGCGGCCCTTTTTTATGGGAGAATAAGCATGACCGGCAATCAACAAGCGACCGAAACATTTCGCATTTTCCGCAAGGGCGAGGCCCCGCATCTGCACGAAACGGGTGCCATGGTGCTGGCGGACATGACGCCGATTGTGGCGGACGGGGTTGGCCGCTGGGTGAATGCGGGCGTGGACCAAGGCAATGAAACCCGCGTTTTATTTTCCACCCCGCATATGAGCCTGACCTATGCGTGGTTCAAAAGCGATTTTCCCTTGCCGCTGCATAGCCATGATGCGGACTGCCTTTATTATATCACGGCGGGGTCGCTGAAATTGGGCAGCGAGATTTTGCAGGCGGGCGATGGATTTTTTGTCGGCAAAGACGTGCCCTACACCTATCGGCCCGGCGCAGAGGGTGTCGAGGTGCTGGAATTTCGCACCGTCGATCATTTTGATATGAAAATGAAGGGCACCACCAGCAGCTATTGGGACAAGATTGTGGGCGGCATGGATGCGGCGCGGCCCAATTGGGCCAATGAAATGCCGCCATCGGGTGCCCGTCCATCCTGATTGGCCGGCCATCGCCCCTGTGGCCGTGCTCTCGCTGGCGACAGGGGCGGCGTGGCGGCTATGGCGGCGATGCCCAATAGGTCCTGACCCTAGGGCGGTGAAAGGCTTAGCGTTTACGCACAAATTCGGCGCGTAAAACCAATCCCTTAATGCCGTCGTGGCGGCAGTCGATTTCTTGATCGTCGCCGGTCAGGCGAATGGATTTGATGACGGTGCCGACCTTTAATGTCTGGCCCGCGCCCTTGACCGTCAAATCTTTGATGAGCGACACGCTGTCGCCATCTTGCAAAATATTGCCCACGGCGTCGCGCACCACCGGACCTGCGGCGGCCGCATCTTGGCGGGCCTGAACTTCGCTGGCCGGCAGCCATTCGCCGCTGGCCTCGTCATAGACATAGTCTTCATCATGGTTGCTCATGCGCTTGCTCTGCCCGTGAAGGGGCGCAGGGTCAATCGCCGCGCGAAAACAGCTTGGGCAGCGAAACGCGCTTGGCAAATATCTATCATTTGATAAGTTTCATTGGAAAACGAATAATATTGGGAGAATCGGGATGCATGATCTGGTGATTCGTGGCGGCACGATTGTCGATGGCACGGGCGGCGCGCCCTATGTGGCCGATATTGCGATTGATGGGGATCGTATCACCGCTGTCGGCGGCGATATTGGCCCTGCGGCCAAGGAAGTGGACGCGCAGGGCAAAATTGTGACCCCCGGCTTTGTGGATGTGCATACCCATTATGATGGTCAGGCGACATGGGATCAGGAAATGGCCCCATCGTCATGGCATGGTGTGACCACTGTGGTGATGGGCAATTGCGGTGTGGGCTTTGCCCCCGCACGGCCCGACCGGCACGAATGGCTGATCAGCCTGATGGAAGGCGTAGAGGATATTCCCGGCACCGCTTTGGCGGAAGGGATGACATGGGATTGGGAAAGCTTCCCCGAATATATGGATGCGTTGGAACGCCTGCCGCGCACGGTTGATGTGGCCTGCCATGTGCCGCATGGCGCGGTGCGGGCCTATGTGCTGGGCGACCGCGAAAAGCCCGGCGCGATCCCAACCGAGGCGGATATTGCCGAAATGTCGCGCATCGTCGAAGAAGGCGTGCGGGCAGGGGCCTTGGGCTTTTCGACCAGCCGCACCGTGCTGCACCGCTCGGTGGACGGCGAATTGGTGCCCGGCACCACCGCAACGGCCGAGGAATTGGTGGAAATTGGCCGCGCCATGGGCCGTGTCGGCTATGGTGTATTTGAAATGGCCAGCGATATGCGGCGCGAGTGGAATGAATTTCAGTGGATGGGCGACCTCAGCCGTGAAACCGGCTTGCCCGTGACCTTTGCGGCGCTGCAATCCAATGTCAAAGAATTGCCGCTGGAAGAGCAAATTTCCGAAATGCGCGCGCAAAATGACAATGGTGCCAATATTGTCGCGCAAATTGCGCTGCGCGGAAATGGCGTGATTATGGCGTGGCAGGGCACGATTCATCCCTTTTTGTTCAAGGCTGCTTGGCAGGAAATGGCGGCTTTGCCATGGGATGAAAAGCTGGCGCGACTGCGCGACCCATCGGTCCGTCAACGCATGGTCAGCGAACCCAATATCTGGCCTGAAAGCGATATTTTGGAATTTCTGCAGTCGGTATCCGAAGGGTGGGGGATGCAGTTTGAAATGGACCCCGACTTTAATTACGAACCGACGATGGACGAAAGCGTCGCCGCGCGCAGCGGCAAGGCTGGGCTGTCCCCAGCAGAATATGCTTATGATCTGTTGATGAAGGATGATGGCAAGGGGTTCATTTATTTCCCCATTTTAAATTACCGCGACGGCAATTTGAATTTTCTAGAAGATTTGCAAGAATCGGCGGACACGGTGAACAGCCTGTCTGATGGCGGCGCGCATTGCGGCACCATTTGTGACGCGGCATCGCCGACCTTCATGTTGCAACATTGGGTTCGTGACCGTGAAAAGGCGCGTATTTCACTGGCTTTGGCGGTGAAGCGCCAATGCCGCGATACGGCCTTGCTTTATGGCATGGATGATCGCGGCCTGTTGGCGGCGGGCTATTTGGCCGATCTGAACGTCATTGATATGGACGGGCTGAAATTGGGCAAGCCATGGCTGGCCTTTGACTTGCCCGCAGGCGGCAAACGCTTGCTGCAAAAGGCGGATGGCTATGTCGCGACGATCAAATCGGGGCAAATTACCTTCCGCGATGGGGTGTTGCAGGGCGTCTATCCCGGCGGGGTGGTGCGCGGCCCGCAGCAAGTGGATTTTGCGATGGCCGCTGAATGATGAAGGGGGTTAAGCTGAACGCCCCTGCATCGCTGGCCAATTTGACCTATGTCGATTTGCCGGATGCGGGGGAACCCAAGGTCGGTGAAATTCGGGTGAAGTTAACGGCTTCATCATTGAATTATCATGATTTTGCGGTTGTGGCGGGGATGATCCCGACCCAAGATGGGCGCATTCCCATGTCCGATGGCGCGGGGGTGGTGGAGGCCGTGGGCGCGGGTGTCAGCGATTTCCAAGTTGGGGATTTGGTCGTCTCGCTCTTCTTTCCCGATTGGCACGCTGGCCATCCGCCCGCGACGGCCTTTACCCGTGTGCCGGGCGATGGGATGGATGGTTATGCCCGTCAGGCCGTCACCGTTCCGGCCCATTATTTCACCCATGCGCCGACAGGCTATGACGCCGCGGAGGCGGCGACATTGACCTGTGCGGGGCTGACCGCGTGGCGGGCCTTATTTGTTGATGGCGATGTGCGGCCTGGTTCGACGGTGTTGATTCAGGGCAGCGGCGGCGTGTCGATATTCGCGCTGCAATTGGCGAAAATGGCGGGGGCCACGGTGATAGCCACCAGTTCGTCCGACGAAAAATTACAACGTCTGCGCGATATGGGGGCCGATCATCTGATCAATTACCGCGACGAAAGCGCATGGGGTGCCAAGGCGCTGGAATTTACCGGCGGGCGCGGTGTGGATCATGTGGTGGAAATTGGCGGCGCGGGCACGTTGGACCAAAGCATGGTGGCGACGCGGGTCGGTGGTCATATTGCCTTGATCGGTGTCTTGGCTGGTTTTGCTGGACCGGTGCAAACGGCCTTGCTGATGGCCAAAAATTTGCGTGTCCAAGGTTTGACGGTGGGCAGCCGCCAGCATCAACTGGACATGATCGACGCGATTAACGCCAATGGATTAACCCCTGTGGTGGACGGCCATTTCCCCTTGGAAGATTTGGCGCGGGCCTTTGAATATCAAATATCGGGCCGTCATTTCGGCAAGATTGTGGTGGATATCGCCTAGGGACACAGAAGCTAGGCGCAAGCAATTGGCCGATAAACCCGCACGATGACATGGTCTTGAATAACCAAGCCTCGGGCGGGAGGGGGTGGGCGGAAAGATGGTTTGGGCTATCTTTCCGCCCTGTCCCTAGGGCAGCAGGTCCGACGGCAAAGTCGGTTCGCTGATCAGCTTTTCCATACGCTGCCACCGTGTTTTTGCGTCCGCGCCACCGGCTTCGATGAAGGCGCGGACCATGTCTTCGCCCAAGCCATAGTTGATGACATAGCTGCGATATTGTTCGGTAAAGCGAATGGATTGCTCGGCCCGTTCCGGCGTTAACAGCAAATATTTCTGGCTGAGCGCGACGGCGGTAGGACGGTCAATCTCTTTGTCCAAATATTGTTGGGCAATGGTCAGGCGCGCACCAGCGATGGCGGCCATAGCATCTTGCACTTGCCAATAAAGATCATTGTCGGCGGGGGGCAGGCCCGCCAGCGGCATTAAAATATCGCGCTCGACTTGCTGTTTGTCCGGAAAGGCCAGCTTGATGCCATAATTGGCCGACCCTTCGGCAATCAGGCTGAGCGGGCTGTAAAGCGGATAAACGCTAAATTCCTGCCACCCCCGTTCGCGGACCAGCTTTTCTTCCAATTTCATATTCAGCAAATGATGCCCCGGATAGCCTTCATGGCAACCCAAATCGATGGCGCGGGGCAGGCGGATCGGGAAGTCGGTATTGACCTCGATCTTGCTGTGAAAATTGCCCTGATAATAATTATATCCGCTCCAACTTTTGTCGGTGACAAAGGCGAGGGCAAAGCTTTCGTCGTTGGGCATGGGAATATGGGCCATGCTTTTGGCGCGGCACAGCGCGATGGCTTTGTCAAAGACGCTTTGCAGCCGGTCTTTGGCGATGGTGTAGCGGGCGGAAAATTGTTCGACGCGCTGGGGCAGCGGTTCTGGCCCCGCAAGCATTTTGTCCAGCGCGGCCAATGGGGCGTCATAGGCACTGAGCGGGCGCAGGAGCGGGCGGACGCCGAACAGGCGTTCGGCTTCATCGGCAAAGCGGAAAGTCTCGCCCTGCATCATGCGTAGGCGGGTTTCGGCGGCATAGATTTGGGCGGACAGTGCGGCCAGACGGCGCTGTTCCATCGGGTCGGTGCTGCGCTGTTTTAAATCCTCTGCGGTGCGGCGAAGCTGGGCTGCGGCGTGGGTGAGGTCGGCCTTGCTGCGCGGCGCGGCTTCGGCGGCTTGGCGGACGGCAGAGTCGCCATAATAAGCGTCGATATAGCCCGCTTCATGCGCCCCCGCTTCGAGGGATAGGCGTACAAAATCGGCGGCCAATTGATGGGCGGCGGCTGGAACCGCTGGGTCTGTGACGCGGCTGTCAGAGGCGGAACCAGATCCAGAGGTGGCGGCGGCGCTACGGGGCGCGGTCATGGGGCCGCTGGCACAGCCGGTCAGCCATAGGGCGCTTGAGCAAAGCATGGCAAGCATGGCGGGGCGGATCATGCGGGGGCTCCGTTTTTTGGGGTGGATAAGGGGTCTGATATGTCGGCGACATCGCCGTCCAAATGGATTTCGGCGTCCGCCTCGGCCTGTTCTTCGGCATGGTCATGCGCCAGCGGGGCAAAGCGCAGGATGAAGAAGCCCAGCAAGGCGGAAAGGAGCGACCCCATCAAAATGCCGACCTTGGCTTCGTCTTGAAACAAGGCGTTGCCCGCAAAAGCGAGGCCGCTGATAAACAGGCTCATGGTAAAACCAATACCGCACAGCGCCGCGATGCCATAGATTTGCAGCCATGTCGCGCCGCGCAATTTGCCCGCCACGCCCAATTTGACGCTGAGCCATATGCTGCCGAAAATACCGATTTGTTTCCCAAAAAACAGGCCCGCCGCAATGCCCAGTGGCAAGGGAGAGAGGATATGATCTATCGTTAATCCGCCCAAGGGAACGCCCGCATTGGCAAAGCCGAACAGCGGCACGATGAAAAACCCGACAAGCGGGTGCAGCGCATGTTCCAGACGGTGCAGGGGTGATGTCGCGCTGTCTGGCGCATTGGGGGTGGTTTCCACCGGAACCGCCATTGCGGCCAGCACGCCGGCGATGGTGGCGTGAACGCCCGACAGCAAAGTAGCATACCAAAGACACGCAAAAAGAAGAAGATAGACGGTCAGGCTTTTGACCTGACGCTTGCCTAGCAACATCATCAGCGCCCAAATGGCGGCGGCGGCGGCCAAGGCCATGATGTTGATTTTGGCGGTGTAAAACAGCGCGATAATCGCAACGGCCCCCATGTCATCGACAATGGCGACCGTCACCAGAAATAGTTTCAGCGATGTTGGCGCGCGGGACCCCAACAAGGCCAGCACCCCCATGGCAAAGGCAATGTCGGTGGCGGCCGGAATGGCCCAGCCTTGGATCAGGGCGGGGTTGTGGCCCGCAATCCCTGTGTAGATGATCGCGGGAATCGCCATGCCAGCGGCGGCGGCAATCATGGGTAAACGGCGCCTGTCCCAACTGGCCAGACGGCCATCGACAAATTCCCGCTTAATTTCCAAGCCGACCAACAGAAAGAAAATGGCCATCAGTCCGTCGTTGATCCATAACAATGTCGTCATGCTGCCCAGCTTGTCGACCAGCACAGGACCGACGTCGGCGTGGACAAAGGCCAGATAGGATTGGCTGTGCGCGGAATTGGCCAAGATCATTGCCAAAGTGGCAGCGATTATCAAAATCATCCCGCTGGCCATTTCACTGGCTAAAAAAGACCTGAGCGCCGAGCGAGGTGCTGAAATGCTGACCATATATCCTATCTCAATTTTCGCAAAATGGCGCGGTTACCGGCCAAATTGTAACGGGTGACATGATCTTTACAATCATGTCGATACGACACATCCTGTTCGCCAATACGGCTTCATAAAGCCGAATATGGGGGAGGGGCAAGCAGTGGACTATCTATCCACGGCGATGGATAAACTCGTCTGGATGACCGCGAAGGAGCTTTTGCTGTTCGCCGCCGTCGGAATTGCGCTGATCGGCCTGGACGATTTGTTGTTCGACCTTTTGTGGCTGATGACATGGCGGAAACGGCGGGCGATGGCGGTTCATCTGCGTGCCAGCGACATTTCGGTTGATAGAACAAGCGCCATAGTCCGTGACACTATGGGCGGCGCGTCCGGCGTGCGGGGCGGGCCCTTGGCCATTTTCCTGCCAGCATGGGATGAGCATGAGGTTTTGGCAGACACTTTGGCCCATATGTTGGCGGCATGGGATGGCGAAGATTTTTGCATTTATCTGGGATGTTACCCCAATGACGAACGGACGATCTTGTCCGTTTCCCATTTGGTATCCGCCGACCCGCGCTTGCGCTTGGTGGTGGCCGACCGTGATGGCCCGACGACCAAAGGACATAATTTAAACCAAATGTGGGCCGCATTGGGCGTGGATGAACGGGCCAGCGGGCGGCGTTATGCGGCGGTGATTCTCCATGATGCGGAAGACATTGTCCACCCGTGGGAATTGGCGGTATATCGCCGTTTTTTGCCCGATCATTCGATGGTGCAAATTCCGGTTCAGGCGATCATTCCCAAGGGTGGCTTGTGGGTGTCGGGCCATTATGCCGATGAATTTGCCGAGGCGCACCGCAAGGAATTGCCGCTGCGTTCGGCGCTGGGCCTGCCGATACCATCGGCCGGTGTGGGATGTGCTTTGTCCCGCGATGCGGTGAGCTTGTTGGCGATGGAGCGGGACGGCACGCCCTTTCGCCCCGATAGCTTGACCGAGGATTATGAAATTGGAATTTTAATCGGCACTTATGGCCTGTCCGCCGCCTTTGTCGATGCGCGCGGGCCGGATGGATCGCCGATTGTGTCACGGGGCGAATTTCCCAGCAATTTGGGGGCGTCGGTGCGGCAAAAGGCGCGCTGGGTCACGGGAATTGCCTTGGCGGGGTGGGGACATTTGGGCTGGCCGCCGCTGCCCGCCGTGATGGCGCGATCGGGCAAATGGCCGACATGGCTGGGCCATTGGATGCTGTGGCGCGACCGGCGGGGGCCTTTGGCGGCGGTGGTGATTTTGGCGGGATATGTGGCCTTGGCCTTGTTGTTGCTGCACATGGCGGGCCGCGAAATTCTGGCGTGGAATGATCTGGGCTGGGGGCGGGGGATGTCCGCCCTATTGACCTTGAACGCCGTGTTGCTGGCATGGCGATTGGCGTGGCGGATGCTGTTTACGGCGCAAGTTCATGGCTGGCGGCAGGGATTATGCGCCTTGCCCCGCGCTTTGGTGGCCAATTTTGTGGCGATTCAGGCGTCTTGGCTGGCGGTTCGCAATTACACCCAGATGATCCGGTCGGGGCAGGTGGTGTGGTCCAAAACCCATCATGGCAAAAAAGCTGGGCTGGCCCCCATGGGCGAACATCCATGACCCACGCCGTCCTTGGGGTTTCGCTGTCATGGTGGCGGCAGGCACCTGCCCTGCGATTTTTGGCGATGTTCTTGGTTGCTTGGGTCGGGCTGCGCGCCATGTTTCCGCTGATTCCAGCCCTTTGGTCCGACGATGTGGATGCACGGCCTGTTGTGGTGGTGGTGCAAGATGTGGGGCCGATGGACGCCGCCCCATGGGCGGATGGACCCGCAGAGGGGCTGGTTCATCCCGCTCCGATTGCGGCGGTCGGGGGACGCAGCATGGGGGTGAGGGATGCGGCGCGGGGCCTGCCCCAAGGGCGAACGGGCGGTTTGGCAGGGCCTGTCGACGGCGCGCGCGATCCTGTGCCGCCACGGCCAATGACTATTGTGGCTTGGCCCACTATGACTTCGCAAGGCGAGCCAAGCGCCGCTGTACCATCGACAATCATCACCGCGCCGCCCGCGCATATTTTGCCGCGCGATGCGGAAAGACGCGCCGATGCGGCCTCGGCGCGTCTTTCCGCATCGACCTGGGTTTTCCTGCGCGATGATTTGGCCCGCCGATCCCCCAGCTTGCCGGTGGCGGGGGACTTGGGTGGCAGTCAGGCGGGGGTGCGCTTGGCCTATGACTTGGGCGGGCGGACTGCGTGGCAAGCCTATGGCCGCGCCAGCGTCGCTTTGGGGCATGTTGCGCAAAGCGAGGCGGCGATTGGTATCAGCGCCGTGCCGGTGGATGATCTGCCCATACGCTTGGCGGCCGAACGGCGGCAGAAACTGGGCCGTGATGGCCGCTCTGCGATGGCGGTGATGGCGGTGGGCGGCATCAGCGGCCAATCGCTGCCCGCCCATTTTCGGCTGGATATATATGGGCAGGCCGGCGTGGTGGGGGTGCATAGCCGCGATGCCTTTGTCGATGGCGCGGTGGTGGTGGATCGGGCGGTGAATGGGCGGGCCGAGGCCGGATCGCTGCGTTTGGGTGTGATGGCGGCGGGCGCTGCACAGCCGGATGTATCGCGGCTGGACATTGGGCCGCGTATCACCCTGCCCGTGCCAAATGTTGGGAAGGGGCTGCGTCTATCGCTGGATTGGCGGCACCGCGTGGCGGGCAATGCCCAGCCGAAAAATGGCGCGGCCTTGACGATGGGCGCGGATTTTTAAGGGGCGATCAAATATATTCGCGGGCCAGCGGCGCGGTGCGTTCCCCAGAAGATATTTATGGGCTATTAGCAAGGCGTGGCCCCTGATCGGGGTGTCGTTCAGCGATAGAGGCTCATGGACCTTTACCTTCCCGTTGCCAATTTGTCGGTCAATGCCTTGGTGATCATCATGCTGGGTGGCGGCGTTGGGCTGTTGTCGGGCATGTTTGGAGTCGGCGGCGGTTTTTTGACCACGCCCTTGCTGATCTTTTACGGTATTCCGCCCACGGTGGCGGCGGCCTCGGCCGCGACGCAGGTGACGGGCGCTAGTGTTTCGGGTGTGATGGCGCATTTGGAACGCGGTGGCGTGGATTTGCGCATGGGCGGCATTTTGGTCGTCGGCGGTATCATGGGGTCGATGCTGGGGGCGCTGATTTTTGAATTGCTGGCCAGCGTGGGCCAGATCGATACGGCGATTGCGATTTTATATGTCGTGCTGTTGGGTTCGGTCGGCAGCCTGATGGCCAAGGAAGCATGGGGCGTGTTTCGCGCCAATAAGGCGGGCGTCCCGCCGCCAGCCCGCAAACGGCGGCATCATCCTTTGGTGGCCAGCCTGCCGCTGCGTTGGCGTTTTTACCGCTCTGGCCTGTATATATCGCCGCTCGCGCCGCTGATTTTGGGGGCGGTGGTTGGTATTTTGACCATGTTGCTGGGCGTTGGCGGTGGGTTCATCATGGTGCCAGCCATGCTATATTTGCTGGGGATGAGCACGCAGGTGGTGGTGGGAACATCATTATATCAAATCTTGTTCGTGACCATCGCCACCACCATGGTCCACAGCATGACGACGGGCGCGGTGGACATTGTGTTGGCGGGGCTGTTGCTGCTGGGCAGTGTGGTCGGTGCCCAAGTGGGCGCACGTTTTGCCCAGCGGGCCAAGCCGGAATATTTGCGCATGGCCTTGGCAGCGGTGGTGTTGCTGGTGGCGCTGCAAATGGCGGTGGGTTTGTTCATTCGCCCTGCTGAAATTTATACGGTGCAATGACGATGGGGCGGGCCATGGGCATGGCGTGGGCCGCGATGGCCGCGATGGCGGCGCTGTGGACGGCGTCCCCCGCGGCGGCGGACCAACAGGACCCCCGTTTGGTCCCCGATGTATCCAGCCGCAATATTGAAATTCAATATAGTTTTACCGGCGAAGAATTGCTGTTGTTCGGGGCGATCCTCTATCCCGACCAGCGCTTGCCCGATGATCGCGCCGACATTGTCGTGGTGCTAAAAGGGCCGGTGCGCCCCATTGTGCTGCGGGAAAAAAGCCGCGTGGCGGGCATATGGGTGAACGCCCAAAGCCTGCGTCTGCGCAGTGCGCCAGCCTATTATGCCATTGGGTCGTCTCGGCCCATCGACAAATTGGTCGATGAACGCACGGCGGCCATTTTTGAGCTGGGCCTCAGCAACCTGTCCATGTCGCCGACCGGATTTGGCGAGGCGGAGAATTTGGGCCGTATGGAAGCGGGCTTGATCGACCTGTATAAGCGACAGGGCCTTTATTATGAAAATTCATCGGCGGTCGAGATTAGCGAGGGTGTGTTATATCGGGCGCGGTTGGCGGTGCCTGCGCGGGTGCCCGAAGGGACGTATCGCGCCGAAACATTTTTGATCAGCAAGGGGCGGGTCTTGGCGGTGGCATCGCGCGATGTCGAAATTCGCAAAGCTGGTTTCGAACGTTTTGTGGCCGAATCGGCGGAGGAAAATGGCTTTCTATATGGGCTGAGTGCGGTAGCCTTGTCGCTAGCGATGGGCTTTGGCGCGTCGGCCTTGTTTCGGCGGCGCTAGGGCATAGAATTTCAGAGCACAGATTTTTTTAAAGTATAGATTTTGTGGTGAGGCGGCGGCGGCCAACCCTTTGTTTACTGTATGGGGTTATGCGGGTTTCCAATTCGGCATGACCCGTGGGGCCTGCCAGCAACATGTGAAGGCGGGGCAAATATGGAAAATTTTGGCGGGCAATCAGCAGCGGTTCTGGACGCAGGGACATCGGGCAGCGACGGTATGGACCGTTTGTCACTGGGCGAAGTGATTGCGGTTTCGGGATCATCGGCGCGATTGTTGCTGGATGCGGCCTTGCTAACCCCCTTTATGAACGACCCCGATCAGGCGCTCGCCATGGCGGGACAGGTCGGGTCGCAGGTGAAATTGCGCGTCGGGTCGTTTTTGCTGTTGGGCACTATCCGCGATCAGGAAATTAAGGATGGCGTGAACGGCAAGGTTATCGCGCTGATGGATTTCTTGGGCGAAGGCGATGAAAATCAAGCGACGGGCGTGATCCAGCGTTTCCGCCGTGGTGTGACGCGCTTCCCGATTCCTGGCACTAAAGTTTATGCGGCGACCAGCCATGATTTGAAGCAAATCTATGCCGCTGATGAACGCGCCCATGTGGAAATTGGCACGGTCTTCCCGACCAAGGACATCAGGGCATCGCTCTATGTCGATGCGATGTTGGGCAAGCATTTCGCGCTATTGGGGTCAACCGGCACGGGCAAATCCACCAGTGCGGCCTTGGTGCTGCACCGCATATGCGAATTGGCCCCCCAAGGTCATATTGTGATGATCGATCCGCACGGGGAATATGCGTCGGCGTTCAAGGGGACGGGGGCGTTGTTCGACGTGGACAATCTCGCCATGCCTTATTGGTTGATGAATTTCGAAGAACATTGCGAAGTGTTTGTGACCGTGCAGGGCGAGGAACGGCAGAGCGACTGCGATGTGTTGGCCAAATGTTTGCTGCAAGCGCGCCAGAAAAGCCGGCTAGCCCAAGGTATGACCAAGATTACGGTCGACAGCCCGATCCCTTATTTATTGTCCGACCTGTTGGCGATTTTGACCAATGAAATGGGCAAGTTGGACAAGGCGACCAACAGCACGCCCTATATGCGGATTAAAAGCAAAATCGAAGAAATGCGGGCCGATCCGCGTTATAATTTCATGTTTTCGGGCATGTTGGTGGCGGACACGATGTCGAATTTTATCGGCAAGATTTTCCGTCTGCCAGCCGAAGGGCGTCCCATATCGATTATCGACGTGTCGGGCGTGCCCAGCGATATTACCTCGGTGGTGGTGGCGGTTTTGTCGCGCTTGACCTTTGACTATGCCATTTGGTCGCGGGGTGAGCAGCAGCACCCCATTTTGTTGGTTTGCGAAGAAGCCCACCGCTATATTCCCGCCAAGGATGTGGGGCAGGGGCAGGCTGTCCGCAAAATTTTGGAACGTATCGCCAAAGAAGGCCGGAAATATGGCGTGTCCTTGGGCTTGATTACCCAGCGCCCATCCGATTTGGCCGAAGGCGTGTTGTCGCAGTGCGGCACTATTTTGGCCATGCGGCTGAACAATGAACGGGACCAATTGTTCGTCAAGGCGGCGATGCCCGAAGGGGCGCGCGGATTTATTGACAGCATACCCGCGCTGCGCAACCGCGAAGCCATTGTCTGCGGCGAGGGTGTGTCCATTCCGGTGCGCGTCAATTTTGACGATCTGGAAGAGGATAAGCGGCCCGCGTCCAGCGATCCGCTCTTCTCACAATTGTGGACGCACAGCGGCGGCGAGGCGGATATGCTGGAACGGGTGGTCAAGCGTTGGCGCAGCCAAGGGCGCTAATCGCCCGTTTGAACCAAATATAATATATATTTGCGGGCCGCGTGCGATCATGCGGCCCGCTTTTTTGTAAAAATATTTCTTATGGTGATGGGCAGTGAGTCGGGCGGCCGGTTTATCGGGCCTGAAAGGCAGAAGCGCCAATCCAACCGAAAAGGGCGCATTTATGGGCTTTTGCTTTTGGCTTGATGATTGGTGGGAAAGTCTCTATAGGAAGCCTCACTCCTAGACATGGTTATCCAGATGGGACGCCGCGGTGAATGCCACGGTGGGCAAAAGCCTATTTCTATTCTGTCTTGTCCGTCTTGCGATAGGGAATAAAATTTGTTGGTCGATTTCGAAGCCCTGAATGCGATTATTGCCCCAGAAGTTGACGGCATGGGCCTGTCCTTGGTGCGCGTGGCGTTTTTTGGCGGCGATAACGAACCGACCTTGCAGATTATGGCGGAAGACCCCGCCACACGTCAGTTGCACATCGAACAATGCGCCGAATTGTCGCGCCGCATTTCGGTGCATTTGGACGCGTTGGAAGAAGCGGGTAATGACCCTGTAGAGGGCAATTACCGTTTGGAAGTGTCGTCCCCCGGTATCGACCGCCCGCTGACACGCCATGTGGATTTCACCGACTGGGCTGGTTTTGAAGCCAAGATTTCGCTGAAGGAAAAGCTGAACGGACGTCAGCGTTTTAACGGCGAATTGGTTGGTATTGATGATGATAATGTGGTGACGGTCATCGACCGTGACGGCGTTTTGCATCATTTGGAATTTGATGCGATCGACACCGCGAAATTGGTGCTGACGGATAAATTAATTGCCGCAACCGTCCCGCTTTCGATCGAAGGCGCTGACGAAATGGAAGAAGAAGGACAGGACTGATGGCCACTGCCATTTCCGCCAATAAGGCCGAGTTGCTTGCCATTGCCAATTCGGTTGCCAGCGAGAAGATGATCGATAAAGCGATCGTCATCGAGGCGATCGAAGAAGCCATTCAGCGTGCGGCGCGGGCGCGTTATGGCGCCGAAAATGATATTCGGGCGAAACTGGATCCCGCATCGGGCGACTTGCGTTTGTGGCGCGTCGTCGAAGTGGTTGAGCAGGTTGACGATTATTTCAAGCAGGTTGACCTGAATGCCGCGCAAAAGCTGCAAAAAGGCGCTGCGGTTGGTGACTATATCGTCGATCCTCTGCCACCCGTTGATTTGGGCCGCATTGACGCCCAGTCCGCCAAGCAGGTGATTTTCCAAAAGGTTCGCGAAGCCGACCGCCAGCGTCAATTTGCGGAATTTAAGGATCGCACGGGTGAAATTATCACCGGCGTCGTGAAATCGGTGGAATTTGGCCATATTGTCGTGAACCTTGGCCGCGCCGAAGGCGTGATCCGCCGCGACCAGCAAATTCCCCGCGAATTGATGCGCGTGGGCGACCGCGTTCGTGCGCTGATCTTGTCGGTGCGCAGCGAAGCGCGTGGTCCCCAGATTTTCCTGAGCCGCGCTCATCCCGATTTCATGCGCAAATTATTCGCGCAAGAAGTGCCCGAAATTTACGATGGCATCATCGAAATCAAGGCGGCCGCGCGCGACCCTGGTTCGCGGGCCAAGATTGGCGTCATCAGCTATGACGGTTCGATTGATCCGGTGGGTGCCTGCGTTGGTATGAAGGGCAGCCGCGTTCAGGCTGTTGTTCAAGAAATGCAGGGCGAAAAGATCGACATCATTCCTTGGTCGGAAGATACCGCGACCTTTGTGGTGAACGCGCTTCAGCCCGCAACCGTGCAGCGCGTTGTGATTGACGAAGATGATGGCCGCATCGAAGTGGTGGTGCCGGACGATCAATTGTCGCTCGCCATTGGCCGCCGTGGTCAAAATGTCCGTCTGGCCAGCCAATTGACCGGCAAGCAGATCGACATCATGACCGAAGCAGACGCCAGCGAAAAGCGTCAGAAGGAATTTGTTGAGCGTTCGACCATGTTCCAAGAGGAACTAGATGTTGACGAAACACTGGCCCAATTGCTGGTCGCCGAAGGCTTTGGCGAGCTGGACGAAGTGGCCTATGTCGCTTTGGAAGAATTGGCCGCCATCGAAGGCTTTGACGACGAACTGGCACAGGAACTGCAAAGCCGTGCCGCCGAAGCGTTGGAACGCCGCGAAGATGCGTCGCGTGAAGAACGCCGCGCCTTGGGCGTGGAAGATGCGCTGGCCGAACTGCCGCACCTGACCGAAGGCATGCTGGTTGTGCTGGGTAAGGCGGGCATTAAGACGCTGGACGATCTGGCCGATTTGGCAACCGACGAACTGATCGCCAAGAAACGCACCGACAATCGCCGTGGTCCACGTGACCGTGTCGATGACCGCGGCGGCGTGCTGGGCGAATATGGTCTGACCGACGAACAAGGCAATGAAATCATCATGGCCGCCCGTGCACATTGGTTCGAAGACGAAGCCGATGCTGCAAATTCCGGGGAGGCCGCCGATGCGGACCCCGCACAATGACTCGTTAAGCCAGACAGACCGCGCAAAGGGGCGCGGCAAACCGCAGCCTGAACGGCGCTGTGTGGTGACTGGCGAGGTTGCGCCAGCGGACCGGCTCGTGCGCCTTGCGCTCGGGCCGGACGGCGTGATCGCGGCGGATGTCCATGGCAAAGCGCCGGGTCGCGGGGCATGGATTGGCGTGAATGGCGCTGATCTGGAAATCGCCCGCGTCAAAGGCAAGCTGAAGGGCGGAATCATCCGCGCCTTGCAAGACAGCCATATTGTGGTGCCCGACGATATTGTCGCGCGTATCGAAGCCCAGCTTCAGCGTGCAACATTGGATCGTTTGGGGCTGGAATCGCGCGCCGGAACCTTGATTACGGGCAATGACCGGATCGAGGAAGCAGCACGGCGCGGCCAAGTGTCTTTGCTTCTTCACGCTGCCGATGCGGGGGATGATGGTCGCCGAAAATTGGCGCAAGCATGGCGTGTTGGTTCGGATGCCGAGGGCACGGATATGGCGGGCCAGTCCTTGCCTGTGGACCGAGGCGCACTATCTATGGCATTAGGGCGTGAAAATGCGGTACATATAGCCGTAACCGATGCCCGGGCCGCAGAGCGGGTGTCAGCGCATTTGAAGCGCTGGCAGTTTTTTACCGGATGGAGTAGGGACGCGGCAAGCCGTGGCCCGATTGAAGATTCCCACCTAGCGGGGTCAGAATCTCGCGAAGCAGGGGCAGGGGTGGCGTCCATGACAACGGATACTGCCGTTTTGGACGCAAATTGAAGGATAATATAGTTTCGATGAGTGACGATCAGGACAAGCCGACCCTTACCCGCAAGCCTTTGGGCCTGAAGCGGACGGTCGAGGCCGGACAGGTGCAGCAACAATTCAGCCATGGCCGCCGTAATACGGTGGAAGTGGAGGTAAAGCGCCGCCGTGTCATCGTCCGCCCGGGTGAATCGGCACCTGTCGATGCGCCGGCTGAGGTGGAAGCACCCGCTGCTGCGCCGGTGGAAGCCGCTGCGCCGGCCCCAGTGCAAGCGCCTGTGGCCGCCGAGGTTACGGCCCCTGCGCCGGTTGCGCCCGCACCTGCCGTAGAAGCGGCGGTCGAAGCCCCTGCACAGCCTGCGCCGGCACCCGCGGCAGAAGTCGCGCCGGAACCCGCACCGGCTGCGAAGGTTGAGGCGGCTGCCCCAGCCCCCGCAGAAACCCCTGCACCAGCGACTGCGTCCAAGCCCGCCCCTGCAAAGCCCGCTGCCCCCGCTGCCAAGGCCAATGCGCCTGCGCCGCGCGTCGCTGGCAATAAGGGCGCGGGATCGCGCGGCAATGCTGGCCGTGGACAGAATCAACCGCGTGCGGCCCGTCCGCAAGACAGCTTGATGACGCGCCAAGAATTGCAGGCGAAATTCCTGCGTGAAGCCGAAGAAGCGCGTTTGGCGGCCCTAGAAGACGCCCGCCGCCGCGAAGAAGCGGATCGTTTGCGCGCCCAAGAAGAAGAGCGCGCCCGTTCGGAAGCCCGCAAGGCCAGTGCCGAAGAAGCCCAGGCGCAAGCCGAAGCTGAAGCCGCTGCTGCCAAGGCTGCTGCGGCCGAAGCCGAAGCGGCAAAGGCGGCTGCTAAGGCTGCTGCTGCTGCCGACAAGGCCGCCGCAAAGACCCCCGCTGCCGCGGGCGGTGATGCCAAAGCGGCTGCGCGTCCGGCTGGCACGACGGCAAGCCCTGCGCCGCGCCGCTTTACGCCGGTGGAAGCGCCCAAGCGCCCTGAACCGAAGCGTGCTGAACCGAAAAACCGCGCTGGCGACAATCGCCGTCAGTCGGGCAAGCTGACCGTTACCCGCGCGTTGAATGACGATGAGGGTGCACGGGCACGCAGCTTGGCCGCGTTGAAGCGCGCCCGCGAAAAGGAAAAGCGTTCGCACCGTGCGCCAACCGGCCCGCGTGAAAAACAAGTGCGTGAAGTGGTGGTGCCAGACACCATCACCGTTCAGGAACTCGCCAACCGTATGGCCGAAAAGGGCGCGGATCTGGTCAAGGCCCTGTTCAAAATGGGCGTGATGGTCACGATCAACCAAGATATTGATCAGGACACGGCAGAACTGCTGGTCACGGAATTTGGCCATGAATTTAAGCGCGTGAGCGAAGCTGACGTGGATATTCGCGTGGACGAAGATGTCGATGCGGATGACGCGTTGAAGGCACGTGCGCCGGTTGTGACCATCATGGGTCACGTCGACCATGGTAAAACCTCGCTGCTCGACGCTTTGCGCGGTGCCAATGTGCAATCGGGCGAAGCGGGCGGCATCACCCAGCATATCGGTGCGTATCAGGTGAAAACACCCGATGGCAGCATCGTGACCTTCCTCGATACACCAGGCCATGAAGCCTTCACGGAAATGCGCCAACGCGGTGCCAATGTGACGGATATTGTGATCTTGGTTGTGGCCGCCGACGATGGTCTGAAGCCGCAATCGATCGAAGCGATCAACCATGCCAAGGCGGCTGGCGTTCCGATCATTGTGGCGATCAACAAGGTCGACAAGCCCGAAGCCAATCCGCAGCGCGTTCGTGAACGTCTGTTGGAACATGAATTGGTTGTCGAAGAAATGGGCGGCGACATTCAGAATGTCGAAGTGTCGGCATTGAAGAAAACCGGCCTTGATAAGCTGCTGGAAGCCATTTCGCTGCAAGCCGAAATCATGGAATTGAAGGCCAATCCTGACCGCGCCGCCGAAGGCACGGTTGTGGAAGCCAAGCTGGACAAGGGCCGTGGCCCCGTTGCCACCATCTTGGTGCGCCGTGGCACGTTGAAGGTCGGCGATATCTTTGTTTGCGGTGCAGAAAGCGGACGTGTTCGCGCGCTGATCGACGACAAGGGCAAGCAGATCAAAACCGCTGGTCCGTCGATGCCTGTCGAAGTCTTGGGTCTTGGCGGTGTACCAATGGCCGGTGACACGCTGACGGTTGTGGAAAATGAAGCCCGCGCCCGCGAAGTGGCCGCCTATCGTCAGGAACAGGCTTTGCGTAAGCGCACGGCGCAGGCTCCTGTCAGCTTGGAAGGCATGTTCTCTGCTTTGGCGGACAAGCAAAAGCTGATCGAATATCCGGTGGTCATCAAGGGTGACGTGCAGGGTTCGGTGGAAGCCATTGTGAATGCCCTGAACCGCTTGTCGACCGACGAAATCCGTGTTCGCGTGCTGAATTCGGGCGCTGGTGCGATTACGGAAAGCGACGTGTCGCTGGCCGCCGCATCGAATGCGCCGATCATCGGCTTTAACGTTCGTCCCAATGCCAAGGCGCGTGAAATCGCAAACCGCGAAAAAGTGCGCTTCATGTATTATGACGTCATTTATCACCTGACCGAGGAAGTCGCGAAGGAAATGGCGGGCGAGCTGGGTCCGGAACGCATCGAAACCGTGGTGGGCCGCGCCGAAGTCAAGGAAGTCTTCCCTGCTGGCAAGCGCGACAAGGCCGCTGGTTTGCTGGTCTTGGAAGGGTCGATCCGCAAGGGTCTGCATGCCCGTCTTACCCGCAACGATGTTATCGTTTCGGCAACGACCATTTCCTCGCTGCGCCGTTTCAAGGACGATGTGTCCGAAGTACGCGCCGGTCTGGAATGTGGTGTGGTGTTGGCCGATACCAACGACATCAAACCAGGCGATCATTTGGAAGTGTTCGAGGTCGAAGAACGCGCCCGTACGCTGTAATATCTCATCCCATCGGGATGAACAAAAGGGCCGCGCCTGTCATGGGCGCGGCCTTGCTTGCCGAAAGTGGGGTCGGCGAACACCCATGGATTTGTCAGTGCCCACATCTGGCCCCTTCCGTTTGGCGGAAGCGAGATAAATGATGAAAAATCAAGATCAAAACCAAGGCCCTTCCGTCCGTGCGCTGCGCGTGGGTGAACAGGTGCGTCATATTCTGAGCGAAATTATTCAGCGCGGCGATGTGCATGACGATGTGCTGGCCAAGCATCCCGTCAGTATCACCGAAGTGCGGATGTCGTCCGATTTGCGCCATGCCACCGTCTTTGTGAAATCCTTGCTGGGCCGCGACGAAGAATTGGTTTTGATATCGCTGCGGACCAACACGGCCTATTTGCAGCGCGAAGTGGCCAGCCGCATTCGCATGAAATATGCCGCCAAGCTGAAATTTCTGGTGGATGAAAGCTTTGACGAAGCCAGCCATATCGAAAAATTGCTGCGCGACCCCAAGGTGGCGCGCGATTTGACCCGCGAGGATGAGCAAGACTGAGCGGGCAGGGCGCTTGCCCTGTCGCCGACAGTCCCCATCGGCACAGCGCTGATAGTCCTCAGCCGCGATTTGATGACTATTGACGCTGGACGGGGCGCGGCAGAGCGCGTCTTTTTACCAGCAGGTCTTGCGCCGCCCGTTGCACCAGCGCGGTAAAGGCGGCACAGGGCGGCATGGCCAAGCTTTATTTTTACTATGCCAGCATGAACGCTGGCAAATCGACGACGCTGTTACAGGCGGATTTCAACTATCGCGAGCGCGGCATGGAAACCATGTTGTGGACGGCCGCCGTCGATGATCGTTATGGGGTTGGTCAGATTAGCAGCCGGATCGGCCTGCAGGCCGAGGCGCATCAATTTGATGCCGGCACCGACTTGTGGAGCGATGTGCGGGCGCAATTGACCCGCCAAGCCATTGCCTGTGTCTTGGTGGATGAAGCGCAATTTTTGTCGCGCACACAGGTGTGGCAATTGGCGCGCTTGGCCGACGAAGCCAATATTCCCGTGCTTTGCTATGGTTTGCGGACCGATTTTTCGGGGCAATTATTTGAAGGGTCAGCGGCGTTGCTGGGCTTGGCGGACGCCTTGGTCGAATTAAAGGCCGTGTGCGAATGTGGGCGTAAGGCGACGATGAATATGCGCTTGGATGCCGCAGGCCGCGCCGTGGTGGATGGGGCGCAGACGGAAATTGGCGGAAATGACCGCTATATTGCGCTGTGCCGCCGCCACTTTGTGGAGCGCCGACAAGAGGCGGCTTTGGCGGGTTCGGCGGGTTTAGAATAAAATCGTCAATTAAATTTACAGTTATGGTGGACAAGTCCCAATCCTTATCCCTAGCTTTGCTGCGGAGAGGGAGAGACAAATGTCCGCAGACCAACAGATATTGATCGAACGCGCCCGTGAAATCGCACCGAAAATCAAGGCGCGGGCGGCAGATACGGCGAAGAAGCGGCGGCCAGCCGACGAATCAATTCAAGAATTGATCGACACGCAAATCCTGCAAATGCTGGCCCCGAAACGGTGGGGCGGGCTGGAGGCCCCGCTGGCGACGATGATGGATGTGGTGGAAATCATCAGCGCCGCTTGCCCGTCAACCGGTTGGATCACGGCATTTTACATCAGCCATAATATTTATGTCAGCAAATTCCCGTTGCAAACGCAGGAGGAATTGCTGGGGCCACGGGGGTTTGTGCTGATGCCCGCCGCGACGGCGCCGAATATGGAGGCCCGCAAAGTGGACGGCGGCTGGGAAGTCAGCGGCCGCGCGTCATGGGGTTCGGGGATTATGCACGCCGACTGGGTGATGATGAGCGGCATGGCAGCCGAGGGCCCGCGCGGCTTTTTGATGCCCGCCTCATCGGTGGAAATGCTGGATGTTTGGCATTTCGCTGGCATGGCGGGGACGGGCAGCAATGATTATCAGGCGAATAAAATTTTTGTGCCAGACCATCATAGCCTGCCGTCGCTGGCCATGCATGCGGGGCGGACAGAAGGGTCGGCCCATCATGATAATCCCTTGTTTCACATCCCCTTTTTAATGTCGGCCTATTGCACCATTTTGCCAGTGCTGACCGGCACCTTGCGCGGGGCCTATGAAAGTTTCGCCGATATTATGACGCGGCGGGTGCGGAATTTTACCGGAACAGTGGTCAAGGACCAGCCAGTGGCCCATGTGACATTGGGCGAATATAGCATTGCGACGGATGCGGCTTCGCGGTTGGCGCGCGATATTTATGGCTGGATTGATGAACGGGTCGGCGTGGTGGATTTTACCCAAGAAGACCGGCTGTTCGTGAAGGGGCAAACGGCCTTTATTTCCAAGCTGTGCCGCGACACGGTGAACGGCATGATGGCGGCGTCTGGTGCGTCCAGTTTCCATGAAGACCAAGCTTTGCAACGCATTTGGCGCGACTTGAACACTGTCAGCACCCATACATTTTGGGATTGGGATGTGGCGCGGGAAATGACGGGACGCATGAAATTGGGCCTGCCGGTCGCGCATCCTTTGGTTTGACGCGGTGCCTGTGCCTCCACGCTGCATTTGACACTGTGGGGGCACAGGCCCTAGCGGCGACGCTATGAATGGTTGGATTATATTGGACAAGCCCTTGGGGCTAGGCTCGACCCAAGCGGTGGCGGCGGTCAAACGCAATTGCCGCGAGGCTGGATTGGGCAAGGTCAAGGTTGGGCATGGCGGCACGCTGGACCCGTTGGCAACGGGCGTGTTGCCGATTGCGCTGGGCGAGGCGACAAAGCTGACCGGTCAAATGCTGGACGCCAGCAAAATCTATCATTTCACCGTGGCATTTGGGACCCAGACCGATGGTCTGGATGCCGAAGGGGCCGTGGTGGCGACCAGCGATGTTCGCCCAACCCAGCATCAAATTGCCGCAATATTGGACCAATTTCGCGGCCCGATTTCGCAAATTCCCCCAGCTTATTCCGCGATCAAAATTGATGGCGAACGGGCCTATGATTTGGCGCGCAAGGGCGAACTGGTCGAAATGAAGGCGCGCGATGTTACGGTTTACGCGTTGGATTTTTTAGGCGATTTTCTGGATGATGTGGCGCCGGATCAAATGGATAGCCCGCTGGCATCCGCGACCTTTGTGGCCCATGTGTCCAAAGGGACCTATATTCGCAGCCTCGCCCGCGACATTGCCTTGATGGTGGGAAGCGTCGGCCATGTCACCATGCTACGCCGCGTGAAAGCGGGGCCGTTCACCGTAAAACAAGCGATTTCGCTGGACAAATTGAACAGTTTGGGCCAAGGCGCGGACCCATCAGATGTGATATTACCGCTAGAGGTTGGGCTGGTCGACATCCCGGCTCTTGACCTCTCTCCGGAAGCGGTAGTGGCGATCCGACAGGGTCGCATCTGGTCCGGAGTTCCCACGGATGATGGGCTATATTGGGGTCGGGACGATGCACATCGCCCCATCGCCCTAGTGGAAGCCACAGCGGGTTCGCTGAAAGTCGTTCGGGGATTTAATCTGTAAAATGGATGTCGAGGAAAGTTATCCATGTCGATTACCGCAGAACGTAAAGCCGAACTGATCACCGAATTCGCCCGCGAAGCTGGTGACACCGGTTCGCCTGAAGTCCAGGTTGCAATCTTGACCGACCGTATCAACACCCTGACCGGTCACTTCAAGTCGCACCACAAGGATAACCATAGCCGCCGTGGTCTGCTGATGATGGTCAACAAGCGTCGTAGCTTGCTGGACTATCTGAAGAAGAAGGATCTGGGTCGCTATCAAGACCTTATTGCGAAGCTCGGTCTTCGTAAGTAAGCAAAATGAAGGCGGCTCCGTTTCGGGGCCGCTTTTGTTTTACCCCCATGAAAAGTCATGGGGCATATCGGGAGGGGAGTCGCCGCAATTCGGCGTCGGTTTCCCAATAGAAATAGGGGCGGAATTTGCGCCCCGATCCGCCCGGGCCGGATTGCCCGGAACAGAGGCCCCGCCCAGCATAGGGCTTGGCGGGCGAAGGAAAATATATGTTCGATGTAAAGAAAGTGTCGATCGAATGGGGCGGCGAAACGCTGACCCTCGAAACGGGCAAAGTGGCTCGTCAGGCCGATGGTGCCGTGATGGCAACGCTGGGCGAAACGGTTGTATTGTGCGCCGTGACTGCCGCGAAATCGGTGAAAGACGGTCAAGATTTCTTCCCGCTGACTGTACACTATCAGGAAAAATATTCGGCTGCCGGTCGCATCCCCGGTGGCTTCTTCAAGCGCGAACGCGGCGCGACGGAAAAGGAAACGCTGGTATCGCGTTTGATCGACCGTCCTATCCGCCCGCTGTTCCCAGAAGGTTTCTATAACGAAATCAACGCCATTGCTCAGGTGCTGAGCTATGACGGCCATAATGAGCCGGACATTTTGGCTATGGTTGCGGCGTCGGCTGCGCTGACCATTTCGGGCGTGCCTTTCATGGGCCCCATCGGCGCAGCGCGCGTGGGCTATGTCGACGGCGAATATGTGCTGAACCCGACCGACGAACAGGTTGCGGCTGGCGATCTGGACTTGGTGGTTGCAGCAACGCATGACGCCGTGATGATGGTGGAATCGGAAGCCAATGAGCTGTCCGAAGACATCATGCTGGGCGCTGTTTTGTTCGCGCATGACGCGTGCCGTGATGTGATCAAGGCGATCATCAATCTGGCCGAGCAAGCCGCCAAGGAACCTTGGGAAATCGCTGCGTCGGATGGCAATGCCGACCTGAAAGCCAAGCTGAAGGATCTGATCGGTAGCGATATTGCCGCAGCATATAAGCTGACCGACAAGTCGGCTCGTTCGTCGGCGCTGAACGCGGCGCGTGAAAAGGCGAAGGCCCAGTTCACCGCCGATGGCCTGTCGCCGCAAGATGTGATGGCTGGCATCAAGCTGACCAAGAAGCTGGAATCGGAAATCGTTCGCGGCGCCATTTTGAAGGATGGCACCCGCATCGACGGCCGTACCACCACGCAAATTCGTCCCATCGTGGCCGAAACGCACTTCCTGCCCCGCGCCCATGGTTCGTCGCTGTTCACGCGCGGTGAAACCCAATCGATCTCGACCTGCACCTTGGGAACCAAGGACGCAGAGCAGATGATCGACGGTTTGGGTGGTCTGCGCTATGAAAACTTCATGCTGCACTATAACTTCCCGCCCTATTCGGTCGGTGAAGTGGGTCGTTTCGGTGCGCCTGGCCGCCGTGAAATCGGCCATGGTAAGCTGGCATGGCGTGCGCTGCACCCTGTGCTGCCAACCAAGGATGAATTCCCTTACACCATCCGCTTGACCAGCGACATCACCGAATCGAACGGTTCGTCGTCGATGGCAACGGTTTGCGGCGGTTCGCTGTCGCTGATGGACGCAGGTGTTCCCATCAAGCGTCCCGTATCGGGTATCGCCATGGGTCTGATCTTGGAAGGCAGCGACTATGCCATCTTGTCGGACATTTTGGGCGACGAAGATCATCTTGGCGACATGGATTTCAAGGTAGCTGGCACGTCCGAAGGCATCACCACGATGCAGATGGACATTAAGATTGCTGGTATCACCCGCGAAATCTTTGAAAAGGCGCTGAACCAAGCCAAGGAAGGCCGTGCGCACATCCTTGGTGAAATGAACAAGGCCTTGGGTGAAACCCGCACCGAATTGTCGGCGCACGCACCGCGCATCGAAACGATGCAGATCGACAAGTCGAAGATCCGCGACATCATCGGCACCGGCGGTAAGGTGATCCGCGAAATCGTGGCAACCACCGGCGCGAAGGTCGACATTGACGATGAAGGTTTGATCAAAATCTCGTCGAGCGACCTCAGCCAAATCGAAGCCGCACGTAAGTGGATTTCGGGCATCGTCGAAGAAGCAGAAGTCGGCAAGATTTACGACGGTAAGGTCGTGAACCTTGTTGATTTCGGTGCTTTCGTAAACTTCATGGGCGGCAAGGACGGCTTGGTCCATGTGTCGGAAATCAAGAATGAACGCGTCGAAAAGGTCGCGGACGTCTTGAGCGAAGGCCAAGACGTGAAGGTCAAGGTATTGGAAATCGACCAACGTGGTAAGGTTCGCCTGTCCATGCGCGTTGTTGACCAAGAAACCGGCGAAGAGTTGGAAGATACCCGTCCAGCCCGCGAACCGCGCGAACCACGCGGCGACCGTGGTCCACGCCGTGATGGCGATGGTGGCCGTGGTGGCCGTGGCGGCGACCGTGGTCGTGGCCCGCGCCGTGAAGGCGGCGACCGTGGCCCACGCCGCGAACGCAATGACGGTCCAGAAGATCAAGGCCATGTGCCTGATTTCCTGAAGGACTAATCGGTCTGACACCGAAAAATAAGAAGGGCCTCGCGATTGCGGGGCCCTTTTTTTATGGCTGCGGTTTAGGCGAGCGGGAGGTTGTAGGTGCGAAACACTGTGTCGCGAATCCAGCCCATATGTTCATACAGGGCTTGGGCGGCCAGATTGTCATGCGCGGTGGACAGGCTGAGGCGCAATGCACCTTGGGCGCCGGCGAAATCCGCTGCGGCGCGGAGCAGGGCAGAGGCCGCGCCTTGTTGGCGGGCGTCTGGGGTTACGAGCAAATCATTAGGGTCAGGACCTATTCATTTCGCGATCGAGGTTTGAGACGATATGCCGCAGGGCGAGGAGAAAAGACGAAG
>CAZIVW010000004.1:0-169621 GCA_964542975.1 uncultured Sphingopyxis sp. | reverse complement strand
AGGAAAAGCCCGCGCCCGGCGATCCGAAGGTGTGGTTCACCTCGACCGAATCCTTCGCCAAGGTGCTGTCGGCCGGGAACCGCGAGTTGCTGCGCGTCATCGCCGAGAAAGCCCCGGGGTCGCTAGAGGAACTGGCGGAAATCACCGGCCGGGCCGGCTCCAATCTCTCACGCACCCTCAAAACGATGGAGAGCTATGGCCTTGTGCGGTTTGAGCCGGGTCACGGCCGCAAGCTCGCGCCCAAGGTGGTGCATGACCGCGTGGAACTGGCGTTGCCCCTGATCGACCGTCCGAAGCCGAGGAAGGCCATTGGAGATCGGCCATGAACATGCTCAGCCCAACCGTTACCGCCCGCGCCGCCCTCTACCTGCGCGTCTCGACTGCCCGACAGGCCGAGCATGATATTTCCATTCCCGACCAGAAGCGGCAGGGCGAAGCATATTGCGAGCAACGCGGCTACCAGCTCGTTGAGACGTATATCGAGCCGGGCGCAACCGCCACCAACGACAAGCGCCCCGAGTTCCAGCGCATGATCGAAGCTGGCACGTCCAAGCCCGCGCCCTTCGATATTGTCGTGGTGCATAGCTTCTCGCGCTTCTTCCGCGATCATTTCGAGATGGAATTCTACGTCAGGAAGCTGGCGAAGAACGGCGTCAAGCTGGTGTCTATCACGCAGGAAATGGGGGATGACCCCATGCACCAGATGATGCGGCAGATCATGGCGCTGTTCGACGAATACCAGTCCAAGGAGAACGCCAAGCACGTCCTGCGCGCCATGAACGAAAACGCCCGGCAAGGCTTCTGGAACGGCGCACGGCCGCCCATCGGCTACCGCATCGTCGCGGCCGAGCAGCGGGGATCGAAGACCAAGAAGAAACTGGAGATCGACCCGCTGCACGCCGACACCGTGCGGCTGATCTATCGGCTCTATCTCGAAGGTGACGGCACATCCGGCGCGATGGGCGTCAAGGCCATCGCCACCTATCTCAATGAACGTCGCTTCTTCACCCGCGACGGTGGGAAATGGGGTCTAGCGCAAATCCACGCGATCCTGACCCGCACCACTTATATCGGCGAGCATAGGTTCAACACACGCTCACACAAGGACCGGGAGAAGAAGCCGGAGAGCGAAGTCGCCATCATGGCGGTGCCGCCCTTAATCGAGCGCGAGATTTACGACGCGGTGCAAGCGCGTTTGAAGTCGCGCGATCCTTTGGTGACGCCGGCACGTGTCTCCAGCGGCCCCACGCTGCTGACGGGCATTTGCTTCTGCGCTAAATGCGGGGGCGCGATGACGCTTCGCACCGGCCGAGGCAGCGCAGGGCAGACATACCGCTATTACACCTGCTCGACCAAAGCGCGGCAGGGCAAGACCGGCTGCAAGGGCCGCACGATCCCGATGGACAAGCTCGACCATCTTGTCGCCGATCATATCGGGGATCGGCTACTCCAGCCCAAGCGACTGGAAACTGTCCTCGCCAGCGTCATCGACCGGCGGCAGGAGCGCGCCGAGCGCCGCCGCGAGCATCTAGCCGAGCTTCACAGGCGAATCACGGAAGCCGACCAGCGGCTCGGCCGTCTCTTTGACGCCATCGAAGGTGGAATGATCGACAAGGACGACACCATGGCGAAAGAGCGCATGGTGAGTCTCAAGGCATTGCGGGATCAAGCCGCTGCCGACGCCGAGCGCACGCAACTAGCGCTCGACAGTTCAGGCAATCAGGGAATCACTCCGAACATGCTCAAAGGGTTTGCCAGCAAGGCTCGTGAGCGAATGCGCCTCGACGACGGCGGCTACCACCGCGACCACCTGCGCGCGCTGGCGCAGCGCGTCGAGGTCGCGGACGACGAGGTTCGTATTATGGGATCGAAGTCAGAATTACTGCGAACGCTGGTCGCCGCTTCAAGCGTAGAAACGGCGGCGTTTGGCGTTCAGAGTTCTGTACTGAAATGGCGCACCCGACAGGATTCGAACCTGTGACCTACGGCTTCGGAGGCCGTCACTCTATCCAGCTGAGCTACGGGTGCATCGATATTCAAATAGCGGTCGAGACTGATCAAGGTCAATCACGAATCCACCAATCGAACTTCGTCAAACGTTCTGGCTAAGGGGCCATACCGATTGTCGCCGTTCGTACTCTACAACCTCCTTCAAATTTGCTTCCGTGGTGCTTCCGTGGCCCAAAGAGCGATTTTCATGCCTCCATCGATCTTCCCCAACTGCTTGGTTTCAATCGACATTTCCAGCACCCACAACAAATCCACTTGACTTACGCCTGCCTTCGGAGGGCAACACTCTATCCAGCTGAGCTACGGGTGCGAGCCGTGGCTGGCTCTAGCAAGCAATGCCGGACGCAGCAATGGTCTTATCGCACCCTATAGCAATTAGATGAAAATCACCCCGCATCACCGAAAGCCATTGGCAAATCAGCGCGATGGCAAATCCCAATCCACCGACAATTCGGTGGCACGGCGCGGAATATCCAGCTTGGCTTCACTGAAATTCACTTTGGCATTGGGGGCCAAGGTCGCGACGGGGGGCTTGATGGTCCAACTGTAAACAATCGTTCCTTGGGCATCCAGCAATTGCGCCAAAATCGGCGGAACGCGCTGTTCGCGGTCGGTTGGGTTGATAATCACCCCCGAAACGGCGAATAAAATCGTGCCGTCGGGCAATTCGCGATGATCTTGGTTGGGCGGCAGTTCGATCACCAAATCGGTGTTCTCGCTCGCCCCCAAGACGCCCAAACCCTGCGCCCAATTCGGCAAGCCAAAGATTTTCAGGCTGGCCGCTGCAGCGATCAGGACAAGCAAGGCGATGACCGCCGCCACTGCCCAGCGGCGCGGACTAGCCGACGCGGAGCGGCGGAAGGGCAAAGCTTGATCCGCCACCAAATTTTCGGCGGGCAAAGAATCGTCTGTAGCGACGCCAACCGGCGCGGTGACAATCGGCGCGGTATCGGGCGCAGCGGCACCGGTGCTGCTGATTTGGGCGGCTTCGTTCACGGCAACGTCAGGGGCTGGTGCGGGCGAAGCCGCTGCGTTGACGCCAGTCGCGCTGACGGGCGCGGCCGCCTCGGTCCCGGCCGTCGCACCGGCTTGGGTGACAAGCGGCGCAGCAATAGGTTCCGGCGCGGCAGGGGACGCAACAGGCTCCTCTGGCGCAGGTGCAGCTACGGGTGCGGGTGCCAGCGCGGACGCGGGACCGGCTTCCACCGGCGCGGGCGGTGTCGCAGCAACAGGGATAGAGGCGGCGGGTATAGGCGCGGCGGGCGGCGCTATTGGGCTATTCTGCGGCGCATCCTCGCCTTCGTCCGGCGACATTGATGGTTGGAACCAGCTATGTTGGCAACTGGCACAGCGAACCGTGCGTCCTGATGCCGGAATGGCCGTGTTCGGCACAGCATAGCGCATATTACAAGACGGACAGGCTAGGATCATGTCACACTCTAAACACGCTGATTCGCCCTGTTGCAAGGGGCCTTCGCGTCTGACCGCTTGCTTATTGCATTGCCACTCGCATCGCCCCTTGCATTGGCACGCCATGCCAGCATGCCCATCGCCGCATCGGCACGGGGCAGCGCGGCGTCTGTCATAACGCTTGTTCTTGGCCCCCAGCCGTGCAAATGCAGGGGCATGGGCGGCGAAGATAGCGCATTTCAAATCCTGTGGTACGCAGCAGCCGATATGGCTTTTGCGTCATGACCGCGCCGCGTTCGGTCCGCGCGGGCAGCGCGATGGTGGAATTTGACGGTGTGGGTTTGCGCTATACCCCCGAAGCAGAGGTGCTGAGCGACATCAGCTTTGCCTTGCAACCCGGCAGTTTTTATTTTCTAACCGGCCCATCGGGTGCGGGCAAAACATCGTTGCTGCGGATGCTATATTTGGCCCAAAAGCCCAGCCGCGGCATTGTGCGGATCTTTGGCGAAGATTTGGTGGCCATGCCCCGCCACCGCTTGCCCGGTTTTCGCCGCCGTATTGGCGTGGTGTTTCAGGATTTCCGGCTGATTCCCCATTTGTCCACCCGCGACAATATCGCCCTACCCCTGCGCATTGCTGGCGTGACAGAGGCGGATTTGGCGGGGCCAGTGGACGAAATGCTGACTTGGATTGGCCTGCAAGAACGGGCCGACGCCTTTCCCGCCACTTTGTCGGGCGGTGAACAGCAACGGGTCGCCATTGCCCGCGCGGTGATTGCCCGTCCACAATTGTTGGTGGCGGACGAACCAACCGGTAACGTTGACCCCGATATGGCGGTGCGCCTGCTGGGTTTATTCGAAGCGCTCAACCGGCTGGGAACCACCGTGGTCGTGGCCACCCACGACCTGCATTTAATCAGCCAAGTGGAAAAAGCCCAAATGATGCGGTTGGAAAAAGGGCGCTTGTCCGACCCGACCGGCGTGCTGCGCTTTCCGCCGACGGGCGGGTGAGGCCAATATGCCCCGCATCGCCGCGCTCCTTCCCCATATTCCCGCCCATCAGCGCCGCTTGCTGCCCGACCGCCGCTTGTCTGGCCCAACGCCGTGGATCATCGCCATCTTGATGATGCTGACGCTATTATCGGCGGCCACTGGTTTGGCGCTCAGCCAATCCGCCAATCAATTGGGCGAAGCGATTGCAGGCCGTGTGACCGTGCAAATTACGACGTCCAACCCCGCCAAACGGGCCGAACAAGCCCATTTGTTCCAAGAAAAAGCAGCGCAGACCCCCTTTGTTCTGCACAGCCGCACCGTCGCCCCCAGCGAATTGCAAGCGACGCTGGGCCAATGGTTTGGCAGCGAAGGCGAATCGGACCCCGCGCTCAAGGCCTTGCCCCTGCCCGCCTTGGTCGATTTGGATTTGGCCGAGGGGGACCGCAGCGCCCAAATGGCCGATCTGCGAAAATTGGTTGATGGCATCGCCGATCATGCGCGCATCATTGCCCATGCAGAATGGCTGGGCCCCGTGGAACGGCTGATCCGGTCGCTGACATGGATTGCCGTGCTGATGGTCGTGCTGATCACCGCCGCCAGCGCCGCCGTGGTCATTATGACAGCGCGCGCCGCGCTGAACACCCATTTTGCGACGATTGAAATGTTGCATATGATTGGTGCCACCGATCAGCAAATCAGTCGTTTATTTCAACACCGTATCGCGATTGATACCGCTTATGGCATTGCCATGGGCAGCGCAGGGGCCGCCCTGATTTTGCTGGTGATCCGCTGGCAATGGTCGGGCATCAGTTCGGGCTTGGCATCCACCGCAACGATTGGCGCGGGTGGATGGATGTTCTTGCTGGCCTTGCCGCTATTGGCTATCGCTTTGGCGGCGATAACCGCCCGTCAAACCCTGCTGGCTGCGCTAAAGAAGATGATATGATCAAACGGCTGATCTCCCTGTTATTTCTGGCGTGGGTGCTGGGCTTTGCGTGGTTTGCGTTGCTGCCGCCCATGCCGGCCCCGCTGCAAAAGACCGACGCCATTGTGGTGTTAACCGGTGGCCCGGGGCGCATTGACCGTGCGCTGGACCTGTTGGAAAAAAAACAGGCCGATCGTTTGCTGATCAGCGGCGTCGCCCGCGAAGTCAAACCCCATGAATTGGCCGCAGAATATAAACGCCCCATGGCGTTATTCGATTGCTGCGTCGCCTTGGGTTTCGAGGCAGAGGACACACGGTCCAACGCCACCGAAGTGGTGAATTGGGTCGCGCGGCGCAATTATCGCACCGTGCGTTTGGTGACAACGGACTGGCATATGCGCCGCGCCGAATTTGAATTGCGCCGCGCCATTGATAAAAATGTGACCATCATTCCCGATGCCGTACGCAGCCAACCCAATTTCCTGACGTTGTTTCGGGAATATCATAAATATTTGGCCGGTCTGGTCGGTGGACTGATCGGCGTTTAAGGACAATTTTTTGCGGTATAGCATTGCTCTGTTTCGATCGATCCTCTTTTGGATCGGCTTTGCCGTGGCCAGCTTTATTGGTTCGCTGGGCGGCGTGCTGTTTTTGAAAATCGCTCCGCCGCTGGGGCGCGCCTTTATCCGGTTTTGGGCTTGGTCGCACCGCATGCTGTGCCTGCTGGTGCTGGGACAAAAAATACGGATTATCGGCGATATGCCGAATGAACCCGTGCTTTATGTGTTCAAACATGAATCGGCCTTTGAAACCGTCGAACAACCCTATTTGTTCGATTATCCCACTGTGTTCGCCAAGCGGGAACTGTTCGACATTCCCTTGTGGGGCAGCGCCGCCCGCCAATATGGGCTGATTCCCGTGGACCGCGAAGGCGGCAGCAAAACCATGCGCGCCATGCTGGCGGCGGCCAAAACCGCCTTGGCACAGGGCCGCCCGCTGTGCCTGTTCGCCGAAGGCACGCGCATCCCGCGCGGTGAGGCTCCGCCGCTGCGCGCAGGCTTTGCTGGCATTTACCGTATGCTCAATATCCCCGTCATTCCCGTGGCGATTGACAGCGGCGATGCCTATCCCAACGGCAAATGGGTGAAATGGCCCGGCACCATCACCTATTTGGTGGGCGAACGGATTCCGGCTGGCCTAGACCGCGCGGATGCCGAAGACCGTGTCTGGCGCGCCATCAATGCGCTGAACCCACCCCAAGCTTTGCTGCAAAAATCAGCGGAATGACGTTCGCTAAAATGACGATATAAAAAAGGCGCCGCAATCGGGCGCCTTTTTTTTTTATTGGTTGATCTTATTCCTTGCCGTGCCGACGGCCAAAATCGGGCGCGGGGTCATCCTGACCCTCGTCGATAATCGAGCGGCGAATTTTGCGGGTGCGGGTAAACCATGCCTCCAGCTTATCGCCATCGCCGCGCCGAATGGCTTGTTGCAACGCGGTTAAATCTTCGTTGAACCGCTGCAACGTGCCCAGCACCGCATCTTTATTGTTCAAGAAAATATCGCGCCACATCACAGGATCGCTGGCCGCAATGCGGGTGAAGTCGCGAAAACCGCCGGCGGAATATTTGATGACTTCGCTTTCCGTCACCTCTTCCAACTCGCTGGCCGTGCCCACGATCGTATAGGCAATCAAATGCGGCAAATGGCTGGTCACCGCCAACACCAAATCATGGTGCCGCGCGTCCATTTCCTCAACCTTCGCGCCCAATGCGCGCCAGAAATCGGCCAATTTCTGCACCATTTCGACGCTGTCATCGCGGCGCGGGGTGATGATGCACCAACGCTGGTCAAACAGGCTGGCAAATCCCGCCGCAGGGCCGCTATTTTCTGTGCCCGCCACGGGGTGGGCCGGAATGATGATATGATCGGGCAACACGTCCCGCAGCATATCTGCCACGCTAGCTTTGGATGATCCGACATCAGAGATCACCGCATCAGCGCGCAGACCAGACGCAATCGCCCGCGCCGCATCGGCCATACGGCCCACGGGCACCGCCAAAATCACCAAATCCGCGTCGGCCACGGCCAGCGCCGCATCGTCCATCACATCATGGCAAAAGCCCAAGTCCCGCGCCTCGGCGCGCACGGCTTCGCTCGCGTCAAACCCCGTGACCCGCAACTGGGGCAAACGGTCCCGCACCGCGCGCGCAATCGACGACCCAATCAGGCCCAGCCCAACAATCGCTACCGACGAAAATTCTGCTGACACGCGCCCTCAGCCTTCCAACGAAGCGCGCATGGCATCGGCAAGGCCCCGCACTTCTTCCTCGGTCCCAATGGTGATGCGCAGCACTTGTGGCAGGCCTTGGCCCGGCAGATGCCGCACCACATAGCCCGCGCCCATCAACCGTTTGAACATCATTTCGGCGGTGACAGCGCCGTCAAAGATCACAAACAGGAAATTGGTCTGGGACGGCAAAATCCGCAGGCCATGATTGCCCATGGATTCCAATTCCGCCGCCAACCATGCACGCCATTTGGCGTTGTGCGCGCGGCTGCGGTCGACAAAATCCTGATCGGCCAAGGCGGCAATCGCCGCCTCTTGCCCACAGCGGGTGACGTTAAATGGCGCGCGAATCTTGTGCAGTGCCTCGATAATCGCTGCGCTGCCATAACCCCAACCGATACGTTCCGCCGCCAGACCATAGATTTTGGAAAAGGTGCGCGTGACCAACACATTGTCAGCGCGGCGGGCCAAATCCATGCCGCCATCATCCAAACCATCGTCCAGATATTCGGCATAGGCTTGGTCCAGCACCAACAAGACATCGCGGGGCAAACCGGCATGCAGGCGCAAAATCTCGTCGCGCGGGGCAAAGGTGCCGGTGGGGTTGTTGGGATTGGCGACATAGACCACACGGGTTTTGTCCGTCACCGCCGCCAACAAGGCATCGACATCGGTGCCATAATCCAAATCCGCAGCTTCCACAGGGACTGCGCCGACACGCCGCGCCGCAATTTCATAAACCGCAAAGCCATAGCGCACATAAAGCACCTCATCGCCCGGCCCGGCATAAGCACTGGCCGCCAAGTGCAGCAATTCGTCGGACCCTGTGCCATAAATGACGCGGGCGGGGTCCAGATCATATTTCGCGGCCAAAGCCTCGCGCAATGCGGTGGCGGCGGGGTCGGGGTAACGCGCCATATCCGCCGCCGCGTCCAAAAAGGCCGCGCGGGCATGATCGCTGGTTCCCAACGGGTTTTCATTGGCCGACAGCTTGATAAGCGGACGCCCATCATCGCTGGCGCTTTTGCCCGGAATATAAGGAGCGATGCCGCTGATCCACGGCTTCGGCTGAAGAATTTTGGTCGCGTCGGTCATACTCTAGCCGTTTAGCGACTGATGCGGCGCTGTCCAGCACGTTGACAGCACAAGTTCACAGGCTTAGCCCGATATGATTATGGCCACTTTGCTGCATCATATCCAACATGATCATATTCAAATATCCGCGCCTTTGGCGTTGGATAGTGGGCAGAGCTTGTCGGAACTGACCATCGCTTATCAAAGCTATGGGACGCTGAACGCCGATAAAAGCAATGCCATTCTGATTTGTCATGCCCTGACTGGCGACCAATATGTCGCCAGCGACCACCCCGCCACCGGAAAAGAAGGCTGGTGGGTGCGTATGGTCGGCCCCGGCAAACCGATTGATACGGATAAATATTTCGTCATTTGCTCGAACGTGTTGGGCAGTTGCCTTGGCACCACTGGCCCCGCCAGCATCAACCCCGCCACGGGCCAGCCTTATGCCATGAGCTTTCCGGTCATCACCATCGCCGATATGGTGCGGGCACAGGTCAAGCTGATCGACCATTTGGGGATTGAGCAGTTGCACGCCGTCGTCGGCGGGTCGATGGGCGGCATGCAGACGTTGGTGTGGAGCGCCCATTATCCCGAACGGCTGCGCTCGGCCATCGTCATCGCCAGCGCGGCGCGGCACAGCGCGCAAAACATCGCCTTTCACGAAGTGGGCCGCCAAGCGATTATGGCAGACCCCAATTGGCAGGACGGCGATTTTTACGCCAGCAACCTGACCCCGACCAAGGGATTGGCCGTGGCGCGCATGGCCGCGCATATCACTTATTTGTCCGAAGCCGGTTTGACCGAGAAATTTGGCCGCCGCTTGCAAGCGCGCGACATTAAAAGCTTTGGCTTTGATGCCGATTTCCAGATCGAATCCTATCTGCGCTATCAAGGCTTGTCCTTCACCGACCGCTTCGATGCCAATGCCTATCTCTATATCACCCGCGCCATGGATTATTATGATCTGGCCGAACCGCATGAAGGCCGCTTGGCGAATGCTTTTGCCAAATCCAAAGATGTGCGCTTCACGCTGGTCAGCTTTGATACCGATTGGCTCTATCCAACATCTGAATCGCGCCGCATCGTGCAGGCCCTGCAAGGCGCGGGCGCATCCGCCAGCTTTGTCGAACTGTCGTCGCCCTTTGGTCATGACAGCTTCCTGCTCGAATGCCCTCCCCTAGACCGCATGATCGCGGGCGCTTTGAACAACCGAGGATGACGATGAAATTGCGCCCCGATTTGGCAATTATTGCCGATGCCGTGCCCAGCGGCGTGCGCGCGCTGGACGTTGGCTGCGGCGATGGCACCTTGCTGTGCGCGCTGCGCCGCAATCGCGGTGTCGACGCGCGCGGCCTAGAAATTAACACAATCAATGTCACGGCGGCCATTGCGGCGGGCGAATCAGTGGTTCAGGGCGACGCCAACCATGATCTGGTGGCCTATCCCGATAATGCCTTTGATTATGCCATTTTGTCGCAAACGCTGCAGACCACCGAACGGCCCGATTTGGTGATTGAGCAATTGCTGCGAATCGCTCCGCGCGCCTTTGTCAGCTTTCCCAATTTCGCCCATTGGAAGGTGCGCTGGTCGTTGATGTGGAATGGCCGCATGCCTGTCACGCGTCTGATTCCGGTCGCATGGTATGAAACGCCCAATATTCACCATTTGACCATCGCCGATTTCCGGCATTTGATGGTGGAACGGAATATCAAGGTGGAAAATGCGTGGTTTTTAAGCGGCGACCATTTGATCAGCGACAGCGCCGCCAATTGGCGCGCCGAACATGCGATTTACCAAATCGCGCGCCAATAAAGCCCCGACATATTGGGTATCAAACAGCGGCCGAGAGCCGCTGTTTTTTTGGCTGCTGTTTTTCGGGCATCGCATAGTCCCATCGCGCAAAACGCAGACACGAAAACACCGCCGGAAGCATCCGACGGCGTCACGCACAATCGCAACTTGCGCAAGGGGCGTTTCCGCCCCGACAGGGATTAACCCTGGCGCGCCTTGAAGCGACGGTTGGTCTTGTTAATCACATAGGTGCGACCACGACGACGGATAACGCGGTTATCCCGGTGGCGGTCCTTCAGCGACTTCAGGCTGTTGCGAATCTTCATTGTCTTTGTCCGTAAACATTGGGCGTGGATACGCGAAGGCGCGCACCTATGGCCTTCCATGGAAAAAGTCAACCGGCAACCAAAGTTTCCGCCTATTTTCCGCCATTTCAGCTTGCAAGGAGCGCTTCGACACGCCCCATAGCAAGAAAGTTCATCCTGCCAAAGCCTTTTGCCGCCTTCTTTGCACAGAAGAGCCAAAACCCATGGCTTCGCGATATTTCACCACGGTTCGCCGCGCGATATCAAAGCCTTCTTCGGCCAATTTCTTGGCAATCACCTCGTCAGAGAGAATCGCTTTCGCCCCTTCCCCCTCGATCAAGGCGCGAATCCGGCTTTTCACCGCTTCTGCCGACACAGCCCCATCGCCGTCGCTGGCGGATATGCCGCTGGAAAAGAAATATTTCAGTTCAAATAACCCGCGCGGGCAGCTCAGATATTTATGGCTGGTGACGCGGCTGATGGTCGATTCGTGCATCGAAATGGCTTCAGCCACCTGCCGCAGCGTCAGCGGTTTCATATAGGCAACACCGTGGCGGAAGAATCCGTCCTGCTGCTTCACAATTTCGCTGGTGACTTTCATGATCGTGCGCTGGCGCTGGTCCAGTGCGCGCACCAACCAATTGGCCCCCGCCAATTGTTCGGACAGCCAAGATCGGTTTTGCTTGCCCGCGCCCGCGCTCATTTGCTGATAATAGCGGCGATTGACCAAGACACGCGGTAAGGTCGCGCTGTTCATCTCTATCGCCCAGCCGCTGCCCAATGGCCGCACAAAAACATCCGGCACCACCATTTGGGCGCGCACCCCGCCATAGCGCAGCCCCGGCCTTGGGTCATAGCTGCGCAATTCGCGGATCATATCGGTCAAATCTTCGTCATCGACGCGGCAAATGCGCTTTAACGGGGCAAAGGCCCCCTTGGCGACCAAATCCAAATTGGCGATCAACGCCGCCATGCAAGGGTCATAACGGTCCGCCTCGCGCGCCTGAAGGGCGATACATTCCGCCAAGTCGCGTGCGCCCACACCCACAGGGTCAAAATCCTGAACCCCCTCCAGCACGCGCAGCACAACGTCCACGGCAACGCCCAAGGCATCCGCCAATTCGGCCAAGTCCCCGCGCACATAGCCAGCCTCGTCTATCAGGGCGATAATCTGTTGGGCGATGATCTGGTCTTGGCCCGAAAAACGCTCCCCCGCCTGTGCCAGCAAATGGTCCTGCAGACTGTGCTCGCGTTCCGCGACATTGTCGAAATCCAGCGCCTCGCCATCTTGCGCGCCGCCCGCCCCCGTCGCCGTGCCCGCCGCGTCGCTGGCCCCTAGGCCGATATTATCGCTGATGCTGTCATGATGAAATTGTTCGGCGGCGAAATCGACGTCCAAATCGTCCGCCACGCCGCCATGGCTGTCCATCACCCTGTCCGCCATGGGCGCGTCATAGGATGGGGCATCGAAATCATCCGACTCGCGGCCCCTGTCGGCGCTATCCGCCCAATCATCGCTGCCTAGGCCATCAAAACTGTCCGCCGTCTCGGCACCATCGCCGCCGCCCAATGTGCCCATTTCTGCGCCGCCAAAATCGCGCAGGTCAAATTCAGGGCTGTCGCGGTCCACCTCGTCCGCGCTGCTATAGTCATTCTCCCCGCTGCCAGCCTCCAGCAACGGGTTGGCGTCCAGCGCCTCGGTCAGATAGGATTCCAATTCCAAATTGGATAATGCCAGCAATTTGATCGCCTGCTGCAATTGCGGCGTCATCACCAGCGATTGCGACTGGCGTAAATCGAGGCGCGGACCCAAGGCCATGGCGCGTTACAACGTCACAGAGAGAAGCCCTCGCCAAGATACAGACGACGAACTTCTGGGTCAGCAACCAATTCTTCTGGCGAACCCGCCAGCAAAACCTTGCCATCATAAATAATGCAGGCGCGGTCCACCAAATCCAGCGTTTCGCGCACATTATGGTCGGTAATCAGCACGCCAATGCCGCGCTTTTTCAAATCGCCCACCAATTCGCGAATATCGCCGATGCTGATCGGGTCGATACCGGCAAAAGGTTCGTCCAGCAGCATGATCGACGGATTGGCCGCCAAAGCGCGGGCAATTTCGGCGCGGCGGCGTTCACCACCCGACAAAGCCATCGATGCCGATGCGCGCAGGCGCGTTAGGCCAAATTCGTCCAGCAATTCGTCCAAGCGCGCTTTGCGGGCGTCCTTGTCCGGTTCCGCCAATTCCAGCACCGCTTCGATATTTTGTTCCACGGTCATGCCGCGAAAAATGCTGGTTTCTTGTGGCAAATAGCCCAAGCCCAAAATGGCGCGGCGATACATGGGCAGGGCGGTAATGTCCGACCCATCCAGCATGATGCGCCCCGCATCCGGCTTGACCAGCCCCATGATCGAGTAAAAACAGGTGGTCTTACCGGCCCCATTGGGACCGAGCAGGCCGACAGCCTCGCCCTTGCCGACCGACAAAGAGACGTCGGACAACACCACCCGCTTGTCATAGCTTTTGGCGATGGACACCACCGCCAAACCATTGCCAGCAGCGGCATCTTCTTGGACATGGGCGACATGTTCGGCCACGCCATGATCTGATTCACGCGGCATAAGGGGCATCTTCCTTCGTCATCTGGAGGTCCGCGATACATGAAAATCCCGCCACAGGTCAATCTGGCAGGATTATTGCATTGCTGATTGCAGACCGCGTGCCTAACGGACCGCCAAGCGGACGGACCCTCGCGTTGACGGGACCCGTCGGCGCTAGCCTTGCTTAATGGGCGGCTTGCGGCCCGCGCACCACGCCGGACAAGGCCAATTGGTCATCAATGGCGGCCAACAAACGGTCCAAGCCCGCCTGATCGTGCGATTCCGCCCGCGCCACCAACACATCTTGCGTGTTGGATGCGCGCAGCAGCCACCAGCCATCCTCGTTCAACACCCGCGCACCATCGGTGCGGTCAACCACCGCCCCGCTGTCGCCAAGCCGCGCTAGCACTTCGTCAATCACCGCGAATTTCCGGCTTTCGTCCACCTGAAAGCGCATTTCCGGCGTGTTGACCCATTCGGCCATTTCAGACCGCAAATCGCTGATGCTCTTCCCCAGCAAGGTCGCCGCTTCCATCAAGCGCACGGCGGCATAGGGCGCATCGTCATAGCCATAATAGCGGTCTGCGAAAAAGATATGGCCGCTCATCTCGCCTGCCAAGGGGCTGCCGCTTTCCTTCATCTTGGCCTTGATCAGGCTGTGCCCCGTTTTCCACATCAACGGCTGTCCGCCCAGTTCCGCCACGCGGTCGAACAAGGCTTGGCTGGCCTTCACATCGGCAATCACCGTCGCGCCCGCATGGTCATGCAGCACCGCCGCCGCATAGATTTGCAGCAACTGGTCGCCCCAAATCACGCGGCCTTGGCCGTCAATGGCCCCGATTCGGTCGCCATCTCCATCGAAAGCGACACCAAAATCGAGGCTTCTTTCGGCGACAAGCTTTCGCAAATCGGCCAGATTCGCTTCATCAGTGGGATCAGGATGGTGGTTGGGAAAATGTCCGTCAACGTCGGTGAACAGCAAATGATGCTCCCCCGGCAAGCGCTGGGTCAGCTTTTCGATCACCGGCCCAGCGGCCCCATTACCCGCATCCCAAGCCATGCGGAAGGGACGCCCGTCCACACCGAAACCGCTGAAATCTTGGACCAAGCGATCGACATAGGCGTCGAGGATATCCAATTGCTGGGTGCTGCCCTGACCACTGTCCCAATCGCCAGCCGCCGCCATTTCCCCCAGACGGATAATATCCGCACCAAAAAATGGGAGGCCCTGAAAGACCATTTTGAAACCATTATAATTGGCGGGGTTGTGGCTGCCGGTTATTTCTATTCCGCCGTCCACTGGCTGGGTTGATGCCGCATAATATAGCATGGGGGTCGGCCCCATACCGATACGCAAAGCATTTACGCCCGCATCATTGATGCCCGATACCAACGCTTGTTCCAACATCGGCGACGACAAGCGGCCATCATATCCCACCGCAATGGATGAACCGCCCGCCCGCGCAATCAACGTCGCAAAGCTGCGCCCAATGGCATAGGCATCCTGCGCCGTCAGATTGTCATCCACGATCCCGCGAATGTCATATTCGCGCAAAATGGTGGGGTGGAAATTATGGGTCATCTTTGGTCTTTCACATATTTCAGGCTGAACAGCGCGGGGGCCTGTGCCCCATTGGGCACCAAAGGGCCGATTCACGATGGGGTAAATACACCCCGATCAACGGCGCTTTTTTCCCGTTCCGGCAGGTTCAGCCCTGCCATCGCTTCGCGCAATTCCTGCCGCGCCACCACATGGCCCATGCCCATGCCGCCCAAATGTTCTTTGTCCAGCAAGGTCAGACCAGCGGGGAAAAGTTCACGGTAAATCACCCGTTCGCCCAGGCCAGGGATCACACGGAAACCCACGCGGCGCGACAATTGTTGCAACGCTTCGCCGACGCGCACCATATTCTTCGCCTCAATATGTTGCAGACGGTTACGCAGCACGATCCAATCAACCTGCCGCCCATCATTTTTCGCCCGCGTCTTGCGCGTGTCCCAAATCAGTTCGGAATAAAAGCTGGGCCGTGTGACCTGAAATGTTTCGGGATGCACCTGCCCAATCAAGTCAAAATCAATGAAGCTGTCGTTCATCGGCGTAATCAACGTATCGGCGGTGGTCGCAATATGGCGCGCGAACAGGTCATCGCGCCCCGGTGTATCGGCAATGAAATAATCGGCCCCATCGACCAAGGACGCCACATGGGCGTCCAATTCTTCCAAGGTCGTGCCCTGAAACACCTCAAAGCGCGGAATCGCCAAGTCCAAACCACGGCGGCGCGCGGTTTCGGCCCGATTTTCCAAATAGCGGAAAAAGGTGCGTTGACGCGGGTCCATGTCCAATCCGGCGACGCGATAGCCTTGCGCGGCCAAAGCCACCGCAAAATGCACGGCACAGGTCGATTTTCCTGTTCCGCCTTTTTCATTTGCGAATATAATCCGATGAGGCGCTTGTGCTGTCATGACCGTTGCGATTTTCCTGTTGGCGCGGCATGGCATCCGCATTGTGGTGCATAAGCGCCGCCAATATCGGAGGCAGAGCTAGGGTGCAAATCATCCGTGATATCGCCGCCCTTCGTCACGCCATTAGCGCGATGAGACAAGGCGGCAAGACTATAGCGTTGGTCCCAACCATGGGCGCGCTGCATGAAGGACATATGTCCTTAGTAAAAAAAGCGAAAAGCTTGGCCGACCATGTGGTGGTGTCGATTTTCGTCAACCCCACACAATTTGGTCCGGGCGAGGATTTCGACGCCTATCCCCGCGACGAACAAAAAGATGGGGCCATGCTGGCCGAAGCCGCCGTGTCGCTATTATGGGCACCGGACGTCAGCGTGATGTACCCTGCGGGCCATGTCACCCATGTCGAAGTGGCAGAGCTTGGCCAAGATTTCTGCGGCGCCGCCCGCCCTGGCCATTTTGACGGCGTGGCGACGGTGGTGTCCAAATTGCTGAACCAAGTGCGGCCTGACATCGCCATTTTTGGTGAAAAAGACTGGCAACAATTGGCGATTATCCGCCGTTTTGTGCGCGATTTGGATTTTCCCGTCGATATTATCGGCGCGCCCATCGCCCGCGCGGCAGACGGCTTGGCCTTGTCATCGCGCAACGCCTATTTAACGCCGCAGCAGCGGACCGACGCCGCGCATCTGCAAGCTGCCCTGCAGCAAGCCGCAAAGGCCATTGCGGCGGGCGGCGATGTCGCATCCGTGCTGGCACAGGCGGAGCAAGCCATTGTCGCTGGCGGATTTGACAGCGTCGATTATCTGGCGCTGACCGACAATGACACGCTGGCCCGTCTGAACCAATATAGCGGCCCCGCCCGTTTACTGGCGGCGGCCCGCATGGGCAAAACCCGCCTGCTCGACAATCTGGCGGTCGCTTAACCCCAGCACAAGACGACAGCATCAGGCCCCGACGCCCCATTTCGCACCACGCGAATCGGGCGTAGGGGCATTTTTCCATCACCATGAGGCGTCATGGGGATGGATTTTTCTCTATTTCGGCAACTTTCCAATCGCTTGATTGCCGCCCCTCATCGTTTAACATTTAATTTACCAAATGCCGCCGACCATAGCCCCATCGTCTCGTCGCCACATGGCGCAGGACAGGGGATAGATATGGGACAGATTCGGGGCACGGCGGATGCCAGATTCAACCGCACAATGCTTGCCGCCCAGCATGGCGACATTAACGCCTGTTTCGACTTGGGCGTCGCTTTTTCTACTGGGGCCAATGGCACGCCATTGGATTTGGTGCAGGCGCATAAATGGTTCAATCTGGCGGCGATCAATGGCAGCAGCGAAGGCCAATATTGCCGCGCGGAAATCGCGCGCGAAATGTCCCGCGCCGATATTGCCGAGGCCCAGCGACAAGCCCGCGCATGGATGCGCCATAGCGACCACCCCGCGAACATCGGGGGGATGCCAGCGGCGCTGCAGCATTAAACCGCCCCATTAAGGGACCAATCCCCATCACGGCCTGATACGGCCCGCACGGCAGGCCTAGCCTTGGCGAAAGGGCAAATGGCCGGACAAAAACTGCATTTCCGCTTCTTCCGCGCGCGACTCGCTTTTCAAAAAGGCCGCCACGGCATCGCGGAAACTGGCGTTGGGCAAATAATGGGCCGACCATGTCGCCATGGGGGCATAGCCCCGCGCCAATTTATGCCCGCCTTGTGCGCCCGCCTCGACACGGCTTAGGCCCCGTTCAATCGCCACATCAATCGCGCGGTAATAGCATAATTCAAAATGCAAAAAGGGAATGTCGACGACACAGCCCCAATAGCGGCCAAATAGCGCGTCATGCCCCAGAAGATGCATCGCGCCGGCCACTGGCTGATTGTCTTGATAAGCGATCATCAACAAAATCTGATCCGCCATATCCGCGCCCATCAAATCAAAAGCGGCGCGGGTTAAATAAGGCGTGCCCCATTTGCGCGCGCCCGTGTCTTGATAAAAGGCCCACATAGCGTCCCAATGATCAGGCCGAATTTCCGCACCCGTCACTTGCTCAATCCGCAAGCCCGCCACCGCCCGCGCGCGTTCCTTGCGCAATTGCTTGCGCTTTTGCGCCGTCAAGCTGCCCAGAAAATCGTCAAAACTGGCATAGCCATGATTTTGGAAATGAAATTGAATATCGCGGCGAATTAACCAGCCCGCCTGTTCAAACAAGGGAATCTGCGCCGCCTCAACAAAGGTGGCATGGGCAGAGCTGAGTTGATTTTGCTGCACCACCGCCTCGGCCGCGCGGATCAGCAACAGCGCGGCGTCATCATCCACCGCCAACAGCCGTGGCCCCGGAACAGGGGTAAAGGGCGATGCGATTTGCAGCTTGGGATAATAAGACCCGCCAGCCCGTTCCCATGCGTCCGCCCAGCCATGGTCGAATACATATTCGCCTTGGCTGTGCGATTTCAAATAAGCGGGGGCCGCCGCCAACAAGCCGCCATCGCGCCCACGCACGGTCAGCGGTGCGGGCTGCCAACCCGTGCCCGCCCCAACGCTGCCCGATTCTTCCAACAATGCCAGAAATCGGTGGCTGATGAATGGGTTGCCCCCGTCATGCAGCGCATCCCATTGCTGGGGCACGATGGCAGACAAACCGGTTTCCAAGGCTATGGTCCGGCCCATGTCCGTCATCAGGCGGGGCGCACCGCCAAAATGGCATCTATTTCCACCGCGGCGCCCAATGGCAAAACAGCCACGCCCACCGCCGAGCGGGCATGGCGGCCCGCATCCGCAAATAAGGATTCAAACAATTCTGACGCGCCATTGGCGACCTTGGCTTGGTCCGTGAAATCGGGGGCGCTGTTCACAAAGCAGCCCAGTTTCACAATTTTTTCGACGCGCGAAAAATCACCGTCCAGCGCATTGCCAATTTGCGCCAACAGCATCAACGCACAGCGGCGCGCCGCGTCATAGCCGCCCGCAATATCGACATTCACGCCCAAACGGCCTGTCACCACTTGCCCATTATCAAAGGGCAGTTGACCGCTGATATACAGCATGCCGCCATGTTCCACATAGGGCAGATAGGCCGCAACAGGGGCCGCCGCGACCGGCAATTCCAGACCCAGTTCGGCAAGCTTGGCTTCGATCGACATTGTCATTCCTTTGGTAATTTAGGCAGGTTGCGGCGCGGGCGCCGGCTGATTGTCCGTTATACGGGCCAATATCCACTCACACGCCGCTGTCCAGTCATCAATACGGGCATGGGCGGCGCGCGATGGCCGCACTTTGTCGGCAATCAAAGGCTCACCCACCATATGCAGCCGCCAAACATCCGGTGCTTCGTCCCGCACGCTGTGGTGATGATTGGCCAAATCATCGACAAAAACCGCCATCGACGGCTGATATTGCGCCAATATGTCGCGCACCGGCCCGCCCTTGCCGCCGCGGCTGCCGATCACCGGAGCGTTGATCCCAATGGCCGCCAATTGGCGCGCGCGGGCGTCCTGATGCTCTGGCCCGACATTGGTCAAAATGACAATATCCGCGACCTCAGCAATTTTTTGGATCGCCGCGACCGCCCCCGAAATCGGCAATTGGCGCGCCATTTCATGGGCAAAAAAAGCATCGAGCAACGGCCAAACCTCTGCCGCTTCCAACGGGGTGCCACATTCTTTGCGTTTCAGGGCATTGGCGAAGCTGGTGTCTTCCATTTGGAACATCACGCCATGCGCCTCGTCCACCCATTGGGCAAAGGGCACGACCATGTGCATCAACACTTCGTCACAATCGGTAATCAGCAATGGTTTTGCTGGGCCATTCATCGTCATTCCATCCATCCTTCCGCTTGCTCCAAACGGCGCGCCGCCGCGCCATAGCTTTGGGCCGACACCCCCGTTGCCTCGGCACAGGCGATTAAATCATCCTCTTGCCCCGCCAAAAATTGTAAAATCGCGCCCATGACAGCGGGTTCCCCCAAGGATGCGCGCAAGGCATCGGGCGTCAAACCCGTCAGTCCCAGCAATCGTTCACGCCGTGGTTCATCGGACAAAATCCACGCCAGCGCTTGCAGCGCCAATATTTGGTCGTCATCGCGCACCAACACATATCCTTATTCCGGCATATTCCGGCAAACAATTGTAACCCGCCAAGGATTCGCCTAAACAGTGCGCGGACGCAAGCGGGGAAAGCCGAAATCATGGACAAGGCCATTTTGGTCGTTGAGGATAATGAGCTGAATCTGCGCTTGTTCTGCGACTTGTTGAACGCGCATGGTTTTCACGCCCACCCCGTCCGCGATGGACGTGATGCAGTTGAAATCGCTCGTAAAGTTAGCCCTGCGTTAATCATCATGGACATTCAATTACCGCATGTCAGCGGGCTGGACCTGATCCGCGAATTGAAAATGGACCGCGCGCTACAGGCCGTTCCGATCATGGCGGTGACCGCCTATGCGGGCAAAGGCGACGAAGAACAAATCCGCGCCGCTGGGGCCGAAGCCTATGTCTCTAAACCCATTTCGGTGATCAAATTCATCGAAACCGTCGGAAAATTCGCCTGACCCGCAATTTTTAATTCCGCACCGCATCGGCGATGCTCATCAAAACGTCCCGCGAGATATTTCCCCCGCAACATTTCAATCGCCCAAAGCAAAAGGGCGGCCCATTGGACCGCCCCGATATTTCAGATGGCCCGTGGGCCATTCCAAAATAAAGCCATTTCAAACCACGCGAAACCCGTCCGCGTGGGAAAGGATCACTTGATCTTGGCTTCTTTGAATTCAACATGCTTGCGCACGACGGGGTCGTATTTGCGCTGCAGCATCTTTTCCGTCATCGTACGGGGGTTCTTCTTGGTGACGTAGAAAAAGCCCGTGTCAGCGGTGCTCACCAGCTTGATCTTGACGGTCGTCGGCTTGGCCATGGCCCTGTTCCTCGAAAAATCTGCACATCTGCCAGCTTATCCGGCAAATGCGGCGGGACTGGTGGCCCCGGCGGTTTATGAAAATAAGATTCGGGCTGCGCGTAGAACGCACGGCCTTGTTCAATCGGCGGCCATCTGACGGGATTCGCTCATTATGTCAAGGGCAAGCCCGTCGGCAGCGCCGCATTTGCATGAAAACAACATGAAATGCGGCAAAATAGCGTCCGACGGCCCCAGACAAGGCGCCAAATAGCCGCCAGCGTTTAGCGATGGGCCAAACGCTGGGCCACCTGATCCTTGTCGATCAGCGGCAGCAATTCCCCCATATCCGGACCATGATCCAGACCCGTCACCGCGCGGCGCAGCGGCAAGAACAGCGCCCGCCCCTTGGCACCGCTGGCGTCTTTGGTGGCATTGGTCAGGCTTTTCCACGCCTGATCGTCCCATTCCACCGCCGCAATCGCCGCGGCTGCCGCATCCAGCACAGCCAGCGACTCGGCGTCTGGCGCAGGCGGGGTGAATGGACCTTCAAAAATGGGGGTCCAATCGCCCGCCTCTGCCAAGGCGTTCAAATTCGGGCGAATCGCATTCCAACGCGCTTCGGTGATGCTGGCGGGCAGACGGTCCGCCACATCGGCATAGCTGCGCTGATGCAAAATCTTTTGATTCACCAATTCCAGTTCCGCTTCATCAAAGCGGGCTGGCGCGCGGCCAAAGCGGCCAAAATCAATGCTCGCCACCAAAGGCTCGACATCCGTGGACGGCTCGACAGGGTCGCTGGTGCCCAATCGCGCGAGCAGCGACACAATCGCCATCGGTTCAATGCCCGACTCGCGCAGCGCGCCCATGCCCAGCGAACCCAAGCGCTTGGACAGCTTGCCTTCGGTGCCAACCAGCAAGGCTTCATGGGCAAATTGCGGCGGAACCGCGCCCAAGGCTTCAAACATTTGCGCCTGCGCTGCGGTGTTCGACACATGGTCTTCGCCGCGCACGACATGGGTAATTCCCATATCAATATCGTCGATCACCGATGGCAACAGATACAGCCAACTGCCATCTGCGCGGCGGATCACAGGGTCGGACATCGTTTTGGGGTCAAAGCTTTGGTCGCCGCGCACCATGTCGGTCCATGTGATCGGCGCATCATAGCTCAGCTTGAATCGCCAATGCGGTGTCACGCCTTCGGGCACGGGGGCATCGGGGTCTTTGCGTTCGTAAATCGGCGGCAAACCACGCGATGCCAACACCTTGCGGCGAATATCCAATTCTTCGGGCGTTTCATAACAGGGGTAAACCCGTCCGGCCGCCTTCAGCTTTTCAAATTCACGTTCATACAGGTCGAAACGGGCCGACTGCCGCTCTTCGCCATCATAGTTCAAACCGAGCCACGCCAGATCGGCGCGAATAGAGGTTACATGTTCCTCTTTGCTGCGTTCCAAATCCGTATCATCGATACGCAGCAGGAAGCGCCCGCCATGCTTTCGTGCCCACATCCAATTGTGCAGGGCGGTGCGAACATTGCCGACATGCAGGGTGCCGGTGGGCGAAGGAGCAAAACGTGTTACGACTGTCATATCTGCGCCTATAATCCTTTTTCCCATAAAGGCGAGTGGTGCATTCTGCACTATATGTGCGGCCGCCGCACGCCAGACCCATAAAATCACCCAGCCGAGGGTGCTAAAAATATCACAGCAGCGCGCAAAAGATTGGGCTGCAACCGTTATGACCGCACTTTTGTCACCACGCCGTCATTGTTGCTTCATAAAAGAAGCCATGAATTGAGAGGGGACAATATCATGACATTCCGCACCATCGCGCTGGCGACTGCTAGCTTTTCGGCGATGATCGCTGGTCAGGCGCAGGCACAGACCGCATCCGCCCAATCGGATACAGCCCAAGGCGATATCATCATCGTCACCGCGCAGCTACGCGAACAAGACCCGATTGAGGTCCCGATCACGCTAACCACCCTCAGCAATGAAGAGTTGGAACGCTTCGGCTTGAATGAAATGGACAAATTGTCCCGCTTTGTGCCGGGCTTTGTTGTCCAAAACCAATCACCCAATAACCCCGGCTTTGTCATGCGCGGGATCACATCCGACAGTGGAACCGCTACGGCGGAACCCCGCGTCTCTGTCTATCAAGATGGTATATCCATTTCCAAATCACGCGGTTCTTATGTTGAGCTATTCGATATGGAACGGGTGGAAATTGCCAAGGGCCCGCAATCGACCCTTTATGGTCGCGGCGCGTTGATCGGCGCGGTGAATCTGATTCAGAACAAAGCCAATCCCAATAAGCGCGAAGGCGCAGCATCTTTTTCCTATGGCAATTATAACGCCATCACCAGCGAAGCGATGGTCAACCTGCCGCTTGGCGAGGCCAGCGCCATTCGTGTGGCGGGGCGTCTGCGCACCCGCGATGGTTACACCGAAAATCTGCTGGGCGGCGAAGATTTTAACTCTGCCGACACCCGCGCTATTCGCGGGGCTTTCCATACCGAGGCCGGCGGCCTGACCTTTGATATCATCGGCAATTATCAAAAGGACCGCCCCGCTGGCACGGCGTTTAAATCCATTGCCTTCAACCCCACCGATCCGGTCACCGGCGCGGTGATCGGCACGCGGGGCCGCAACAGCGGGGCCGCGCTGGCGACCGGCGCTGGCTTTGAAGATGACAAGCCGCTCGGCCTCAACCGCGAAGTTTGGGGTATCACCGGTCTAGCGAAATGGGAGTTGAACGATCGGGTCGCGCTGACATCCAACACCGCCTACCGCAAATTTAACGCGCTGGAAATTTTCGACGCTGACGGCATGTCCTTGCCGCTGCTCAGTGCCGGCGAAGACGCGCGCGGCAAGCAATTTAGTCAGGAACTCCGCCTATCCTATTCCGATGGGCCGGTAAATGCCTTTGTCGGGGCCAGCTATTTTTACGAAAATGGGTCCCAGCGCACGCCATCGCAATTTGATGAGCGTATGGCCTTGACCCGCTTTGCTGGCGCTTTGAACGGCGGTGGTTTCATTCCGGGTCGCCCCGCAACCGACCCTGCACTGGCCGCCTTTTTCGACAACACCGCCTTTACCGCCGCTTTGTTGCAAGGCGTGGCGGGCAGCTATGGCTATGCGCTCAATCCGACCTTGGCCAATGACATCGCCGCCAATTTGAAATCCAGCCATTTGGAAACCGCGACCAACGCATCGCGCACCCGCGCGTTTGATATTTTTGGCGATGTCAGCGTTCAACTGTCCGACCAATTCGAAATTGGCGCGGGCCTGCGTTATACGCATGACGACAAGCGCACGCGCTATTCATCCCAAACCTTAAATGGCCGTTCCATTTTGGGCGGATTCTTGGGCGCTATGGGATTAACGTCGCCGCAGCGTGAACAATTGCTAGGCGGTTTGGCGGCTCCTGGTGCCGCGACCATCCCGCCATCGCAGACCTATCCCGTGCCAAGCTTTGGCTTGGCCCAACAACCCACCAACAACAATGGCGATGTGGACGAAGCCATGCTGAAAAGCGGCGGCTTTAGCTGGCGTTTGACCGCCCGCTATATGCCCAGCGACGACAGCAGCATCTATGCTACCTATGCGCGGGGCCGCCGCCCCGAACTTTTGTCGGTGCGGGCACCATCCGTACCCTTTGGCGACAGCGTCTTTGACGTGCTGCCCGCCGAAACGGTCGACAGCTATGAAATTGGCGCCAAAACCGCTTTTGCCAACCGCACCATCTTTTTGGACGGGGCCATTTTCTATTATCAATATGATAATTTCCAAACCATCGTTCAGGACGGCACGCAATTCATCACCACCAATGCGGGCAAGGCCAGCAGCTATGGCTTTGAAGGTCAGGTCCGCTGGGTTCCCAGCGATATGTTCAGCCTATTTGCGACCTATGGTTATAATCATGGCCGCTTCAAAACGGGCGTGCGCGATGGCAATCATTTCCGCCTGAATCCAGACCATAGCGCGGCTGTCGGGGCGATTGTTTCTGTTCCAGCAGGCAATGGACGATTCAGCTTCTCGCCCAGCGTGACGGTGCAATCGAAAATCTTCTTTGACGATGACAATGATCGCACCGATTTGCAGCAACCACCCGCCGCTTTGGTCGCCGACAATATCGTCGACGAACTGCAAAAGGGCTATGCGTTGGTCAACGCCCGCTTGGGTTATGAAGGCGCGGATGGCCAATGGCGGGTGGAATTGTTCGCCGACAATATATTGAACAAAAAATATATTATGGATGCGGGCAATACGGGCGACGGCATTGGTATGCCCACCTTCATTGCGGGCACCCCGCGTTTATATGGTGTGTCGGCCAGCTTCCGCTTTGGCGGCGCGCGGTGACGGTCAATCGGCGGGCCGCGCTGGGGCTGATTAGCTCTGGCGCGATCCTTCCATCGGTCGCGGCGCGCAGCGCTCCGGCCGATGGCGCGGCCTTTCTTCATGGGGTGGCCAGCGGCGACCCCACGCCCCATGGCGCGATCTTGTGGACCCGCATCACCCCCAGCGCCCCTGACCATGGCAGCCCCATTCCGCTGCGCTGGCATGTCGCCACCAGCGCGAATGGCAAACCGGTGGAAAGCGGCGATGCACAAGCCCGCCCTGCCCGTGACTTCACCGTCAAGGTCGAACCCAATCGCCTGCGCGCGGGCCATGATTATCATTATTGGTTTGAACTGGCCGATGGCAGCCGTTCCCCCATTGGGCGTTTCCGCACCTTGCCGCGCGGACAAGTGGCTGACGCCGTGTTCGCGGTGGCATCCTGCCAATTATATAGCGGCGGATTTTTCAACGCTTGGGACCATATCGCCAAGCTAGACCGTGTGGATGCGGTCATTCATTTGGGCGATTATATCTATGAATATGGCGCCGATGGTTATGGCGGCGATATTGGCGCAAAATTGGGCCGCATTGTGGAACCCCTCCACGAAACCATCACTTTGGCCGATTATCGCACCCGCCACGCGCAATGCAAAAGCGACCCGATGATGCAAGCCGCCCATGCCCGCGCCGCCTTCATCTGTGTGTGGGACGATCATGAAACCGCCAATGATGCTTGGTTGCACGGCGCAGAAAATCACCAAAGCGAAACGGAGGGAAGCTGGGCCGACCGCAAAGCCGCCGCGATGCAGGCCTATTTTGAATGGATGCCGATTCGCGATGGTCATCCCGATCATCCATGGGATTCGATCAACCGCCATTTCCACTTTGGCGACTTGGCAACGCTGGCGATGGTCGAAACCCGCCTGTTGGCCCGAAGCGAGTCGGCAGGGTTTAAGGGCGAGGCACCGATGGGCGAACAAATCCCCGCTGTGTTGGCGACGCTCCGTGACCCGCAACGCGAATTGCTCGGTCCCCATCAGCAACATTGGGTGGAACAGATATTATCCCAATCCGTCGCATCCGGCAGGTCATGGCAATTGATTGGCAATCAAATCGTCATGGCCCGGGTCGACGGTCCCGACCTAACCAAGCTGATGGGCGCAGAAAAAGCGGCGGCGGCGATTGCGGCTGTGCCCGAAAGCTTTCGCGGCTTGGTTGCCGACTCACAAGCCGGATATCGGGCTGGCCTGCCCTTTAATCTGGATGGGTGGAACGGATATCCCGCTGCGCGCGAACGTCTTTATGCCGCCTTTGGCCGCGCCAAATCCACGCCTTTGGTGTTGGCAGGCGACAGCCATGCTTTTTGGGCGAATAATCTAAGCAATGATGCGGGCGATTATGTCGGCGTGGAATTGGCCACCAGCGCGATCACCAGCCCCTCCATCGGGGACGTGCTGGGGGATATCCCCATTGCCGACATGCTGATCGCGTCGAACAAAGATGTGAAATTTTGCGATCAAAAGGCCAAAGGCTATATTTTGCTGACGCTGACGCCAAAACAGGCTGTGGCCGATTTCATGGCCATGTCGACCATCTATTCCCCCAACTATCAAGCGCGCAATATCAAGCGCGTGACCATAGACGTTGGCGACAAGCAGCTAGCCTAAACAAAAAGCCCTGCACCGATCCTTCGGGCAGGGCTTTTCCCTTTATGGCCTTGGCGCGGCTTAGCGTCCTTCCCCTAGGCCGTCCGGAAAGCGTGGGTGATCGGGTAACGGCGATCACGACCAAAATTGCGGGTGCTCAACTTCACCCCCGGCGGGGCTTGGCGGCGTTTATATTCGGCAATCGCCAATAAACGTTCGATCCGCGCCACGCTGGCGCGGTCAAAGCCATAGCGACCGACCACATCGTCCACGCTCGCCTCTTCTTCAACCAACATATAGAGCATGCGGTCCAAGTCGGCATAGGGCGGCAAGCTGTCTTCATCCTTCTGATCGGGACGCAATTCGGCGCTGGGCGGCTTATCAATAATATTGACCGGCATCACCGGCATCACCGGATTGCGGCTGATGCGCGGCACATGGGCATTGCGCCAGCGCGACACGGCAAAGACGGTGGTTTTATACGCATCTTTCAGCGGGTTATAACCGCCCGCCATATCGCCATAAATGGTCGCATAGCCAACGCTCATCTCGCTTTTATTGCCGGTGGTCAGCAGCATCGGACCATATTTATTCGACAGGCCCATCAAGGTTACGCCGCGAATCCGCGACTGGATATTTTCTTCTGTGCTATCCACCGCCTTGCCCGCAAAGCTGGGGGCCAGCATTTCGTCAAATGCTTGCACAGCGGGGGCGATGGTGATGGTATCCAGTCGGCAACCGATCATTTCGGCGCAGCCGCGCGCATCATCCAGACTCTCATCGCTGGTATATTTGCTGGGCAACATAACGCACCAGACCTTGTCCGGTCCCAAAGCATCGGCGGCCACCGCCGCGCAAATGGCGGAATCAATGCCGCCCGACAAACCCAGCACCACGCCCGGAAAACCATTGCGCTCCACGTAATCGCGCAGCGCCACGACCATCGCATGATAAATATCGCCGGGGTGGGCTTCCCATTCTGCAATTGCGCCCGCCTCGACATCCCAACTGCCATCGGCTTGCTTGTGCCAATGCGTCACCCGTTCTTCATGGTCCCAATCAACCAAACGGTGACGCAATTCGCCCTTGGCCGACAGAATGAAAGAACAGCCATCAAAGACCAATTCGTCTTGCCCGCCGATGCGGTTTAAAAAGGCCAGCGGCAGGCCGGTTTCCGCCACGCGCCGCGCGAAAACATCGGTCAAGCGGCGGTCGTCTTTGTCGATTTCAAAGGGGCTGCCGTTCACCGACAGCAAAATCTCCGCGCCCTGCGCCTTAAGATGCCCGCAAACGTCAGGGAACCAGCCGTCCTCGCAAATTGGCAGGCCCAATTTCACGCCGCGCCATTCCACCACATCCGGCAAAGGCCCCGCCGCGAACAGGCGCTTTTCATCAAAAGTGCCATAGTTGGGCAATTCATGTTTGCGCCGCACCGCCACCACTTTGCCGCCATCCAGCAAAGCGACGATATTATATAATTTGCCGTCCACCCGTTCGACAGACCCGACCAGCATCGCGGGACCACCATCCGCCGTCTCTGCCGCCAAATCGGCCAAATATTGCGCCGCCCGTTCAATCAGCGCCGGTTTCTGGACCAAATCTTCTGGCGGATATCCGATCAACTGCAATTCCGGATAGACAATCAGGTCCGCATCGGGGTGCGCCGCCCGCACTTGGCGCATGGCGTCAGCATTGGCGGCCAAATGGCCAATATTTTGCGTCATCTGCGCAAATATGATGGTGAGCGTATCGGCGATTTTCATGGCCACCATCCATAAGCAGCGCGATGCGCCGCTGCAATGGCGCGCACAGCCCGCATGATCGGCAATCGAAAATTATTCCAAAAAAGGGGGAGAATTTCCTTTCAATCTGACCCAAAAAGGGCCCGATCGGCAACAAAACAAACTTCACCCTTCCCCTATCGCGCTAGGGTGTCTAAGGGGCGCGCAACCTCACCTCGGCGAAAGGGCTTACCACCCCATGAAACTGATTTCCGGCAACAGCAACCTGCCGCTCGCCCGCGCTATCGCGGAATATCTGGAAATTCCTCTGGCCGAAGCAAGCGTTCGTCGCTTTGCTGACGAAGAGGTCTTCGTGGAAATCCACGAAAATGTGCGCGGTGAGGATGTGTTTGTCATCCAACCGACCAATTTCCCCGCCAATGACAATCTGATGGAATTGCTGATCGTGATCGACGCCCTGCGCCGGTCGTCGGCCAAGCGCATCACGGCTGTTGTTCCCTATTTCGGCTATGCCCGCCAAGACCGTAAGCCCGGTCCGCGCACGCCGATCTCGGCCAAGCTGGTCGCCAATCTGATCACAACATCGGGCGCAGACCGTGTGTTGGCGATTGATCTGCACGCTGGCCAGATTCAGGGCTTCTTCGACATCCCCACCGACAATCTCTATGCCGCGCCGGTCATGAGCGCCGACATTCAGGCGCGTTTTGGCGACAAGAATCTGATGGTTGTCTCGCCCGACGTGGGCGGCGTGGTGCGCGCCCGTGCGCTGGCCAAGCGCCTTGATAACGCGCCCCTCGCTATCGTCGACAAGCGCCGCGAACGCGCTGGCGAAAGCGAAGTGATGAACATCATCGGTGATGTCACGGGCCGTTTCTGCATCCTGATCGACGATATCGTCGATTCGGCCGGCACGCTGTGCAACGCGGCGGCGGCGCTCAAGGCCGCTGGCGCAGAAGGCGTGGTGGCTTATTGCACCCACGGCGTATTGTCGGGCGGCGCTGTGGCCCGCGTCGACGCCAGCGCGCTGACCGAACTGGTGATCACCGACTCGATCCAGCCCACCGATGCGGTTTTGGCCAGCGACAAGGTCCGCGCCCTGACCATCGCCCCGCTGCTGGGCGAAGCGATCAAGCGTATTGCCGACGAAACCAGCGTATCGTCGCTGTTCGACTAAGCGATACCGCGCAAAAAATTCCAAAGGGGCTGCCAAGCAATTGGCGGCCCCTTTTGCTATCGGCTTTTGCGCGCATCTGCGCTAGCGACAGCCCATGTCCATTGAATCTGACCTGATCCTCGCCAATCGGCTTGCCGATGCCGCTGCCGAGGCTATTCGCCCGCTGTTCCGCGCCGAATTTTCCTATGAAAGCAAGGGCGATGCTTCCCCCGTCACCGAAGCGGACCGCGCGGCCGAGGCCGCGATGCGTCAGATTTTGAACAGCGACGTCCCCGCCGACGGCATTATTGGCGAAGAATATGGCAGCGAGCGCCCCGATGCTTCGCGCCAATGGGTGCTGGACCCCATCGACGGCACGGTCAGCTTCATGGCGGGCCGCCCGATTTTCGGCACGCTGATCGCCTTGCTGCAAGATGGCTGGCCGATCATCGGCATCATCAACCAACCGATCAGCGGCGAACGCTGGGTCGGCGCGCTGGGCCGCCCAACTTTGTTCAACGGCAAAATCGCCAAGACCCGCCGCTGCCGCGAATTAAAAGACGCGACGCTCGCCTCGTCCGGTCCGCAATATTTCAGCGACCATGAAGGCGAGCATTTCATGAATCTGGCGTCGAAAACTGCGCACAAGCGCATGTTGTTTGGCGGCGATTGCTATAATTACGGTCTGCTGGCCAGCGGCCATGTCGATTTGGTCGTCGAATCGGGCCTGAAACTTTATGATTATGCCGCCCATGTCCCCATCGTCGAAGGCGCGGGCGGGCAAATGTGCGATTGGAACGGCGACCCGCTGCATGCGAACAGCGAAGGCCATGTCATCGCGCTGGGCGACCCCGCACGGCTGGATGATGTGATAGAGGCGCTGGCCTGCGATCATTAATCGCCGTAAAACCGCGCCATCGCTTGCATTTCGCAGCGAATCCCGCTACGCGCGCCCCTTCCGCACGATAAGTTGCTGACCTGCCTGGCTGTAAGGGCTGCCAAGGCCGGTCGATATCGTCGCAGTTTAAGGAGACGAAAATGCCCAAGCTTAAGACCAAGAGCGGTGTGAAGAAGCGCTTCAAATTCACCGCATCGGGCAAAGTGAAGCACGGCGTAGCCGGCAAGCGTCACCGCCTGATCAGCCATAACGCGAAATACATCCGTCAGAACCGCGGCACCAGCGTGCTGAGCGATGCTGATGTGGCTCACGTGCGCCTCTGGGCGCCTTATGGCTTGAAGTAAGGAGCGCTAGACTATGTCACGTATCAAACGCGGTCCTACCACACGCGCCAAGCACAATCGTATTTTGAAGCAGGCGAAAGGCTATTATGGCCGCCGCAAAAATACGATCCGCGTAGCACGCCAAGCCGTTGAAAAAGCCGGTCAATACGCATATCGCGACCGTAAGGTTAAGAAGCGTACGTTCCGCGCTCTGTGGATCCAGCGTATCAACGCTGCTGTTCGCGCAGAAGGCTTGACCTACTCGCAGTTCATGCACGGCGTAAAGCTGGCTGGCATTCAACTCGACCGCAAAGTCATGGCTGATCTGGCCATGAACGAAGGCGGCGTGTTTACGGCGATCATCGCTCAGGCGAAGGCTGCTCTGCCAGAAGCTGCATAAGTTTCCATAACTTATCGCAGAACAAGATTTGGGGCGGTCCTTCGGGATCGCCCTTTTTCTTTGGGCAAATGCGCCATCCACCACGCAAATCCCGCCTTCGGGGTTGACCCATGCCGCCCCATCGGTGAAAGCAAAATCCAAGGTAGAGCGCCCTTTGGGATGCTTCATGCCAATGGATCACGACAAGTCGGCCAGCACGCCGTGGGGCCGCCACAGGACAAGAGATCATGAGCGACATACAGGCCATGAAGGCCCAGCTGGTCGGCGATATTGCCGCCGCTGCCGATCTGGACACGCTGGAAAGCCTTCGCGTGGCAACGCTGGGCAAGGCTGGCAGCGTAACCGCCCTTTTGAAAACCATGGGCGCCTTGTCCCCCGAGGAACGCAAAACGCGCGGCCCCGAAATTCACAGCCTGCGCGAAGCCGTAACCGCCGCGCTCGCGGACAAAAAAGCCGCGCTCGAAGGCGCTGCGCTGGAAGCCAAGCTGGCCGCTGAAAAGCTGGACATGACCCTGCCCGCAGCCGCCGCGCCGCAAGGCAGCGTGCATCCCGTGTCCCAAGTGATGGACGAAGTAGCCGAAATCTTTGCGGATTTGGGCTTTGCCGTCGCCACGGGTCCGGAAATTGAAGATGATTGGCGCAACTTCACCGCGCTGAATATTCCCGAAACCCATCCGGCGCGTGCCATGCACGACACTTTCTATTTCCCCGAAGACCGCAATGACGCGGACGGCAACCGCATGTTGCTGCGCACCCATACCTCGCCGGTTCAGGTCCGCACGATGATGAACCAAGAGCCGCCCATCCGCATCATCGCGCCGGGCCGCGTCTATCGCAGCGACAGCGACGCCACCCACACGCCGATGTTCCACCAAGTCGAAGGCTTGGTGATCGATCGCGGCATTCACATGGGCCATTTGAAATGGACGCTGGAAACCTTTTTGAAAGCTTTCTTTGAGCGCGACGATATCGTCCTGCGCCTGCGCCCCAGCTATTTCCCCTTCACCGAACCTTCGGCGGAAGTGGATGTGGGCTATAAACAAGAAAAAGGCCGCCGTGTTGTTGGCGGTAATGGCGATGATGATGGCCATGCTTGGATGGAATTGCTGGGGAGCGGCATGGTCAACCGCCGCGTAATCGCCAATTGCGGGCTTGATCCCGATGAATATCAAGGCTTTGCCTTTGGTATCGGCATCGACCGCATCGCCATGCTGAAATATGGCATGGACGATCTGCGCGCTTTCTTTGACGGCGATTTGCGTTGGGCCGGTCATTATGGCTTCAACCCGCTGGCTGTTCCGACATTAAGCGGAGGGATTTCCGCATGAAGATTACCCTTGATTGGCTGAAGGTGCATCTGGACACCAACGCCACCGCCGACGACGTCGCCGCCACGCTGAACCGCATTGGTTTGGAAGTGGAAGGCGTGGAAAACCCCGCTGAAAAGCTGAAGGGTTTCCGCACCGCGCGCATTTTAACCGCCGAACGTCATCCCCAAGCCGACAAGCTGCAAGTGCTGACGGTCGACACCGGCAATGGCGCAGCCCCGCTGCAAGTCGTGTGCGGCGCACCCAACGCCCGCGCTGGCCTTGTCGGCGTGCTCGGCACCGCTGGCGCGGTGGTTCCAGCCAATGGCATGGAATTAAAGGTCGCTGCCGTGCGCGGCGTCGAATCCAATGGCATGATGTGCTCGTCGCGCGAATTGGAATTGGGCGATGACCATGACGGCATCATCGAATTGCCCGAAGGCACGGAAATTGGCGTGGATTTCGCCGATTATGCGGGCCGCAACGATCCCGTCATCGACATTTCGATCACCCCCAACCGTCAGGATTGCATGGGCGTGCGCGGCATTGCCCGCGATCTCGCCGCCGCTGGCCTTGGCACGCTGAAGCCGCTGGACGTTCCCAGCATTGAGGGCGCAGGCGAACCCGCCGTTGATTTCCGCACCGATGATGCCGAAGGCTGCCCCGCCTTTTATGGCCGCACCATCAGCGGCGTTTCCAATAGCGCTGCCGCGCCCGAATGGATGGTCCGCCGTTTGGAAGCCGTCGGCCAACGCAGCATTTCGGCGCTGGTGGACATCACCAACTATGTGATGCTGGACCTTGGCCGCCCCAGCCATGTCTATGACAGCGCCAAGCTCAATGGCACCGTTGTCGCCCGCCGCGCCGTGGACGACGAAAAAGTCACGGCGCTGAATGAGAAAGAATATCAGCTCACCAGCGACATGACCGTGATTGCGGACGACAAGGGCGTTCATGATATTGCGGGCATCATGGGCGGCTTGGAATCGGGTTGCAGCGAAACCACCACCGATGTGCTGTTGGAAATCGCTTATTTCACGCCAGAGAAAATCGCCGTGACAGGCCAAAAATTGGGCCTGTCCAGCGATGCGCGGGGCCGTTTCGAACGCGGCGTAGACCCTGCCTTCTTGGACGACGCCACCGCGATCATCACCGGATATATCCTCGACATTTGCGGCGGCACGGCTTCCACCGTGAAGCGCAGCGGCGCGGCCCGTGTGGCAGACAAGCTCATCGCCTATGACCCGAATCTGTCCGCCACGCTGGGCGGTATCGCCGTGGACCCCGCCCGCCAGCGCGCCATTTTGGAATCGCTTGGCTTTGGCGTGACGGAAGGCGACATCTGGCAAATCGCCGTGCCAAGCTGGCGCCGCGACATGGATGCCGCGCCCGATGTGGTCGAAGAAGTGACCCGCATCGTCGGCTTCGATAATATCGAATCCGTTCCGCTGCCCCGCGCCGATGGCGTAGCCAAACCGACCGCAACCACCGAACAAATGCTGGAACGCCGCCTGCGCCGCGCCGCTGCTGCGGCTGGTTTCAACGAAGCGGTGACATGGTCGTTCATCAGCGAAAAGGAAGCCGCACCCTTCGGCGGCGGTCATTGGAGCCTTGCCAACCCGATCAGCGAAGATCTGAAGGTGATGCGCCCCACTTTGCTCGCTGGCTTGCTGGCGGCAGCCCAGCGCAATCAAGCACGCGGTGCGACCAGCATCCGCCTGTTTGAAATTGGCCGCCGCTATTTGGTGGACGCCGAACGCCCCACGCTCTGCGTGGTGATGGCTGGCGACAAGCGCGCCCGCGACTGGCAAAATGGCAAGGCCGCGCCGTTTGACGCGTTCGATGCCAAAGCCGCCGCCGTGGAATTGCTGGACGCCGCTGGCGCGCCCGCCGACCGTTTGCAAGTGATGGACGCTGTGACAGAGGGGCAGATTTGGCACCCCGGCCAATCGGCCACCCTGCGCCTTGGCCCCAAGGCCGTGCTGGCGGAATTTGGCGCTTTGCACCCCGCGCTCACCAAGCTGTTCGACGTGGACGGTCCCGTGATGGCGGTGCAAATCTTCCTCGACGCCATCCCCGCCAAGCGCGCCAGCGGTCCCGCCCGCGCGGCTTATACCCCGCCCGCGCTGCAAGCCGTACGCCGTGACTTTGCCTTTTTGGCACCCGAAAGCCTGTCTGCCGCCGATCTGGTGCGCAGCATCAAGGGCGCGGACAAAGCGAACATCACCGATGCCCGCTTGTTCGACCGCTTCGCTGGTCAAGGCGTGCCCGAAGGCCAAGTCAGCCTTGCGGTGGAAATCACCCTTCAACCAAAGGACAAGAGCTTCACCGACGCAGAATTAAAAGCAGTGGCCGACAAGGTCGTCGCTGCGGCCGCCAAGGTGGGTGCGAATCTGCGCGGATAAGCCGCCAAACCATATCGCGACCAAAAAAAAGCCCCGCTTTCTACCATCAGAAAGCGGGGCTTTTCTTATCGGCAGTCCGTGAAATCAGGCCGCCACATTGTCCGCGCTGGGCATACGCGCCGCGTCCAACAATCGCTTTTCAATCAGCTTCACGCGGCTGGCGCTGTCAATTTTATCACCGATCAAGTCGGTCACATAAAATGTATCCACCGCGCGTTCGCCATAGGTGGCGACATGGGCGCTGTGGACCGTCACCTTGGACTGGAACAAGGCATAGGCCAATTGATTCAGCAAAGCGGGGCGGTCCTGTGCATTGACCTCAATCACCGTGAAACGATTGGAGGCTTTGTTATCAATGATAACATTGGGCGCGACGGTAAAGGCATCGGCGCGCATACGCGGCAAGGCCCTCGCTTCCAATTTCGGCAGCAATTTCTGTTTATTGGCCAGTGCATCCTGAATCGCCAAGATCAGACGGTCAATCTGGCTGGCTTCGTCAAAGGGGCGGCCCAGCGGGTCTTGCACCAGAAAATTATCCAGCGCCAAACCATCGCGCGTGGTGTGAATCCGCGCGTCAATAATATTGCCGCCTGCCAAATGGATGCCGCCAGCGATGCGGTAAAATAGGCCCGCATGGTCGGTTGCCAACACCATCACCAAGGTTGCGCCGCGATCTTCGTCGGGCACAGCGGCAATATGCAGGGGGGCCCCTTGGCTGTTTTGAATATGAATCAAATTGGCGGCGATGACCTCAATCGGTTCCGCAATCCAATAGGATTCGGGCAGGCGTTTTGCGATGCCTGCAAATTCCTCTTCGGCCATCCCCAACAAGGAACGAGCATCGTCTTTTTTGGCGGAAATACGCGCTTCGCGCCCGCGCTGCTTGTGGCCCAAACGCAGCACTTCTTCGGCGGCGTCATAAAGGGTGGATAAAAGCTGGCGTTTCCAACTGTTCCAAACCCCCGGCCCGACGGCGCGAATATCCACCACCGTCAGCACCAACAACAAGCGCAGCCGTTCGGGCGATTGCACCACTTGGGCGAAATCAAGGATGGTTTTAAAATCGGCCAAATCGCGTTTGAACGCCGTCGCCGACATCATCAAATGGTGACGGACCAGCCAACTGACCGTTTCCGTTTCAGCGTCCGTCAGCCCCAAGCGCGGACATACGCGCAGCGCCAATTCCGCCCCCAACACACTATGATCGCCGCCGCGCCCCTTGGCGATGTCGTGCAACAAGACCGCGACATATAAGGTCCGGCGGGACCGGATCTGTCCCATGATGGCGGTGGACAGCGGGTGGTCGTCCTTCAACCGCCCGCCTTCGATATCCGACAATAACCCAATGGCCTGAATCGTATGCTCATCCACCGTATAATGATGATACATATCAAATTGCATCTGGGCGACGACGCGGCCAAAATCGGGAATAAACCGCCCGAAAACCGCCGCTTCGTTCATCCAACGCAGCACGGTTTCGGGGTCGCGTGGTGACGTCAAGACATCCAAAAACAGTTCATTGGCGCGCGGATTTTTACGCACGGCTTTGGCGTCGATCAATTTCGCGTCCAGCCGCGCTTGCCGCATGGCCTGCGGGTGAATTTCCAACCCATATTTGTCAGCCAGCGCGAAAATCTCGATTAAGCGGACCGGATCATCCTGAAAAAACTGGTCGTTCGGCAGGCTGATCCGCCCGCGTTCCAACACAAAACCATTCATCTTGCCGGGGCGGCGGCGCAGGGTCGGCAAATAGCGCCGCCCCCGCTGGGCCATTTGATCGTCCAAATGCGCCAAAAATGTTCCGGTCACATCCCCCACGCTTTTGGCATGGATGAAATATAGCTTCATAAAGCGTTCGACGGCGCTGATGCCGGGGCGCGCCTTAAAATTCATACGGGCCGAAATTTCCCGCTGAAAATCAAAGGTCAGCCGATCCTCGGCACGGCCCGCGATGGTGTGCAAATGGCATCGCACCGCCAGCAAGAAATTCTCGGCCCGCGAAAATTGCCGATATTCGCGCGCCGTCAACAATCCGGCATCGACCAATTCGGGCACGGTCCGCACGCGGTGGATGAACTTGCCAATCCAAAATAGCGTATGCAAATCGCGCAACCCGCCTTTGCCTTCTTTGACATTGGGTTCGACGACATAGCGCGAGTCGCCCATACGTTTGTGCCGTTCGTCGCGCTCGGCCAGCTTGTCCGCCACAAAGGCGCGGCTGTTGCCCGCCACAATTTCGGCGGTAAAGCGCGCATTGGCTTCGTCATATAGCGCGCGATCACCCCATATAAACCGCATTTCCAGCAAGGCCGTGCGGATGGTCAAATCCTCTTTGGCCGCGCGCAGCATTTCGTCCAGCGTCCGGCTGCTATGCCCCACCTTCAGGCCCAAATCCCACAGCGTATAAAGTTGCGCTTCGATGACCTGTTCCGCCCAACTGGTGCGTTTAAACGGGGTTAGAAAACCAATATCCACATCGCTGTGCGGGGCCATGTCACCCCGACCATATCCGCCCACCGCAATCAGGCTGATCCGTTCCCCCGCCGACGGATTGGCCAGCGGATATAAATGGCCGATGGTGAAATCATAAGACAAGCGGACGATCTGATCGACCAAAAAGGCCGTCGCATGGGCCACCATCCGCCCCGATGACGGATGCGCGATCAAGCGAGCAGCGATTTCGGCGCGCCCCTGTTCCAGCGCCGATTTCAGCAGCGCCACCATTTCGCGCCGCCGTGTTCCGGTGTCGGCATATTGTTCTGCAATCTCGTCCAGCCGAGCGCCTATTTCCCGGCGATCAATAATCGCGCGCTGACGGTCCACATGGCTGAAGAAGTCGCTCATCACTGCTCCGCTATCAAAGATTTCAATGTATAAAGGGCTTCTAGCGCCTCTCTCGGGGCCAGTTGATCGGGGTCAATTTGGCCCAAGGCTTCGCGCAGCGGGTCAAGCGGTGCGGGGGGTTCGTCGGCCAAAACGGCGGCGAACAGTGGCAAATCATCCAACCCCGCCGCTAGGCCCCCTGTCGCTTCGCGTCCGGCTTCCAATTTTTTCAGCACCGATTCAGCGCGGCGCACCACCGGCGCGGGAACACCCGCCAAGCGCGCCACCGCCAAACCATAGCTGCGGTCGGCTGGCCCATCGGCCAGTTCGTGCAGCAACAGCAAATCACCCTTCCATTCGCGCGCACGCACATGATGTAGCGACAGGCTGTCCAGCGTTTCCGATAGCCGCGTTAATTCATGATAATGGGTGGCGAACAAGCAGCGGCATTGGTTCACTTCGTGCACCGCCTCGACCACCGACCAGGCCAGTGCCAGCCCGTCATAGGTGGATGTGCCGCGCCCGACCTCGTCCAATATTACAAAGCTGTTCGGCGTCGCTTGCGCCAAAATGGCGGCGGTTTCCACCATTTCGACCATGAAGGTCGACCGCCCCCGCGCCAGATTATCAGACGCCCCGACGCGGCTGAACAAACGGTCGACCAATCCCAAGGTCGCCGACGCCGCCGGAACAAAGCCGCCCGCTTGGGCCAAGACCACGATCAGCGCATTTTGCCGCAAAAATGTCGACTTACCGCCCATATTGGGACCAGTCACCAGCCACAAACGATCTTGGGGGGCCAGCGACAAATCATTGGGAACGAAACGTTCCCCGCTTTTCGCCAAGGCCGCCTCGACCACCGGATGGCGGCCGCCGACCACGTCCAAGCAAGCACTGTCCGCAAATTCGGGGCGCGCCCAATTATGGCTCATCGCATGATCCGCCAAGGCGGCGGCCACATCGATGCGCGCCAAGACATCACAGCTTTTGGCAATTTCTTCCCGCCGCGCCGCAGCGGCGGCGGTCAGACTTTCCAGATGCGCCGCCTCGGCAGCCAAGGCATGAACGCCGGCCTGCGTCACACGGCTGGCCGCTTCGTGCAAATCACTGCTGTTAAACCGCACCACACCGGCCAATGTCTGGCGATGGGTAAAGCCAGAATCCGGTGCCATCAACGCATCGCCATATTTGGCGGGAACCTCAACATGATAGCCCAGCACGCCATTATGCTTGATTTTCAGCGCCGAAATGCCCGTCCGCTCGCGATATTCGGCTTCCAGTGCGGCAATGGCTTTGCGCCCATCTTTGGCGGTTTCGCGCAGCGCATCCAAGCCCGCATCATAGGTTTCGGCAATATAGCCCCCCTGCGCGGCATCCACAGGCGGGGACAAAATGAGCGCACGGCTCAGTTCATCCACCAATGCGCCATGGCCATCCAATGCGGGCAACAGGCGCGCCAACAAGGGCGGCAAATCGCTGCGCTGGCCCAGCCGTTCGCGCATCATGCGCGCGCCAGCCAAGGCATCGCGAAGCTGGCCCAAGTCGCGCGGCCCACCGCGCCCCGCCACCAAACGCCCCAAGGCACGGCCCGCATCCGGCAAAGCCCGCAATTCGGCGCGCACATTTTGCCGCCAAATGGCATCACGGGCAAAGGCATCGACCATATCCAGCCGGTCGACAATCAAGGCTTTGTTGGTCAATGGACTGGCCAGATCATCGGACAATAAGCGCGCGCCCGCCGCCGTCACCGTCCGGTCGATGGTGGCCAGCAAACTGCCGTCCCTTGTGCCCGCCGTGGTGCGGACCAATTCCAAACTTTCCCGAGTCGCGGCATCAATGGCCATCAAGTCGCTGGCCTGATGACGCAGTGGGGGCTGCAAAAATGTTGGTCCGCCGGTTCCGACATGGTCCAAATAGGCAACCAACGCCCCCATCGCGCTGATTTCATGACGGGTAAAATGGCCAAAACCATCCAGCGTTTGCACGCCATACAGCGCTTCCAACCGCTTTTGGCCGTGGTTGCTGGAAAATTCCGACGCCGGACGCTGCACAATTTGGCGCGCCGCCGACATGGGCAAATCGGCCAGATTCTCGTTCACCAGCAATTCGGACGGGGCCAAACGGGCCAGTTGCGCATCAAGCTGGCTGCGCGGAACCGCCACCACTTCAAAACGGCCCGTCGAAATATCTGCGGCGGCCACTGCGACATCATCGCTGCCCGCAACATGGGCCAAAGCCGCCAAACGATTGGCGCTGCGCCCTTCCAGCAGAGATTCTTCGGTCAAGGTTCCGGCGGTCACGAAACGCACAATATCGCGCGCAACCAAGGCCTTGGAACCACCGCGCGCCTTGGCCTCGGCAGGGGTTTCCACCTGTTCGGCAATGGCAACACGGTGCCCCGCCTTAATCAGCCGCGCCAGATAATTTTCCGCGCTATGCACCGGCACGCCGCACATGGGCACGGGTTCGCCATTTTGTTCGCCCCGCGATGTCAGCGCAATATCCAGCGTCGATGCCGCCGCCTTGGCGTCATCAAAAAATAATTCGAAAAAGTCCCCCATGCGATAAAATAAAAGGCAATCGGGCGCTTTCTCTTTCAGCGTCCAATATTGCGCCATCATCGGCGTGGGTCCAGCAGCCGCTTTGGCTTTGGCGGTATCAGAAGATTTTGCAGGCATTATGTCTTGCTTAGTGATTGCCAGCCCCTTGGCAAGGCAGAGGATGCAACAAAGGGTGACGGGCCCGCCAATTCGACAAAAAAATCAAAAAAAAGCAATTGAATGCCCGTTAAAGTCACATTGAAAGGTTACATTTTAAATGGATCGCGCTACGGAAATCTTGGCGAGCAATTTGACTATCTCTTGAGAGGAAATTTTGATGGACAGTGGCAGCAAGGTGCAGTTTTCCGATCGTGAAGCCCTGCTCTACCACAATCATGGACGTCCCGGTAAAATCGAGATTGTCGCATCCAAGCCCATGGCGACCCAGCGGGACCTGAGCCTTGCCTATTCGCCGGGCGTTGCGGTGCCTGTTAAGGCCATCGCGGAAGATCCTTCGGCAGCCTATGATTATACCGCCAAGGGCAATTTGGTGGCCGTCATTTCTAACGGCACCGCCATTTTGGGTCTGGGCAATTTGGGCGCGCTGGCATCCAAGCCGGTGATGGAAGGCAAGGCTGTGCTGTTCAAGCGCTTTGCCGATGTAGACAGCATCGATCTTGAGGTGAACACCGAAGACCCCGAAGCGTTTATTAACGCCGTGGAATTGCTGGAACCCAGCTTTGGCGGCATCAACCTCGAAGATATTGCCGCGCCCAACTGCTTCATCATCGAAGCGGCGCTGAAAGAAAAAATGAACATTCCGGTGTTCCATGACGATCAGCATGGCACCGCGATCATCACCGCCGCGGGGTTGATCAACGCCTGTCATTTGACGGGCCGTGATTTGTCGACCGTGAAAGTGGTGGTGAACGGCGCGGGTGCTGCGGCCATCGCTTGCACCGAACTGATCAAGGCCATGGGTGTGCGCCATGAAAATGTCATCATGTGCGACCGCAAAGGCACCATCTATCAGGGCCGCACCGAAGGGATGGACCAGTGGAAATCGGCCCATGCCGTCCCCACCGAGGCACGCGATCTGACCGAAGCCTTGGTTGGCGCAGATGTGTTCTTGGGCCTGTCGGCCGCTGGCGCGTTGAAACCCGAAATGGTCAAGGATATGGCGCCTGCGCCAATCATCTTTGCCATGGCCAATCCGGACCCCGAAATTTCGCCGCCGGACGCCCGCGCAGCGCGCCCCGATGCGATTATCGCCACGGGCCGGTCGGATTTCCCGAACCAAGTCAATAATGTGCTCTGCTTCCCCTTCATCTTCCGTGGCGCGCTGGACGTGCGCGCCACCGCGATTAACGAAGAGATGAAGATCGCAGCCGCTTATGCCATCGCCGATTTGGCGCGCCAACAGGTGCCCGAAGAAGTGGCGGCAGCTTATGGTGGCCGCGCATCCAGCTTTGGCCCGGAATATATCATTCCATCGCCCTTTGATCCGCGCTTGATGGAAATCGTCCCTGCCGCCGTGGCCAAGGCCGCCGGTGACAGCGGCGTGGCCCAAGCCCCAATCACCGACATGGACGCTTACCGCACCACCCTGCGTGCGCGGTTGAACCCGACCACATCGGTGCTGACGCTGGCCTATGAAGCGGCCCGCAAAAACCCCAAGCGCGTGGTGTTTGCCGAAGGCGAAGAAGAAGTGGTGCTGCGCGCCGCCATTCAATTCCGTGACGGCGGCTATGGCACGCCCGTCTTGGTGGGCCGCGACAATGTGCGCGACAAGCTGCGGGAAATGGGCGTTCCCGACCCCGAAAGCTTTGAAGTGCATAACAGCGTGAATTCGCCGCATGTGCCCGCCATGGTCGAGATGCTGTATGAACGTCTGCAGCGCCGTGGCTATTTGCGCCGCGACTGCGAACGCATGGTCAACCGCGATCGCAATATTTTCGGCAGCTTGCTGCTGAAAATGGGACTGGGCGATGCGATGATTACCGGCACCACCCGCACCTATTCGCAAACCATGCGCGAAGTGCGCCGCGTGATTGATTATGCCGAGGGTAAGACTCCTTTTGGCACCCATATTTTGGTGGGCCAAAATCAAACCATCTTCATGGCGGACACCACCGTCAATGAACGTCCAAACGCCGTGCAATTGGCGGATATCGCCGAACGCACCGCACAGGTTGCGCGCCGTATGGGCCATGAACCCCGTGTGGCTTTTCTATCCTATTCCACCTTCGGCAACCCCGAGGGCAGCTGGCTGGAAAGCATCCGCGAAGCCGTGCATATTTTGGACGAGCGCAAGCCGGAATTTGAATATGAAGGCGAAATGGCCCCCGACGTGGCACTGAACAGCAAGGTTATGAAAAAATATCCTTTCTGCCGCCTGTCTGGCCCAGCCAATGTGTTGGTCATGCCCGGCCTGCAATCGGCCAATCTGTCGGCCAAGCTGCTGCGCGAATTGGGCGGCGGCGCGGTAATTGGCCCTGTGCTGGTTGGTATGGAACATCCGGTTCAGGTGGCCACCATGGGCTCGCCCGCATCGGATCTGGTCACGCTCGCCGTGCTGGCGGCTGGCGGTATCGCGCAAGAATTAAACGACTAAGGCATAAAGCGCATGGATGGTCCGCCATGGCGGACTGTCCTGCGCCCTCTTTTGCCGGTGCCGGTGCCGGTGCCTGCACTGCTCAGGCTCCATAAAAAAGGCCGCTCATCCGAGCGGCCTTTTTTTTATGTTCGGGTGGATGTTGGGGCTTATTGGCCCGTCATCCCCGGTGCGCCCACCGAACCGATATTTCCAAAAATATCTTCAAAGAAGCTGCGCTCGCGGCCCAGCGTCGGGGTCTTGCCGCCATAAGGGCTCAAGCGGCTGACCGTCTCCATCCCCGTGCGGTCCACAGCTGCGACATTGCCACTGGCGTCAAAGCGCACGCGCAAAACCTGCTGCGAAATCGGGCGCGGGCTGGCAAAGGCCAATTGGCGCGTTTCGCGGGACAGATAAAAATATTCATTATTGCTGAACTGACCGACAAAGGTCGGGCGGCCCAGCGTGCGTTCCACCGACTCGCGGTTATCAATTCCGGGGGTAATCGCCGATGTCAGCACCGTGTCGGCGACATAGCCTTGACGGCCCTTTAATTGGGTGCAGCCGCTCAGCACCAACGCAGCCGTCAAACCCGCCACCACCAAGCGCGTGCTTTTCACGGAACAAACCGGAATCGAAAATCGCATCATCATTCTCCATAGCGCCGTTAACGATGGCAGAAGCCCTCATGGGCGCTGGCTTATGGTCTCATAACCGCAAGCGGCAATGCGGCACAAGCGGCTTTGCGTCCCCCCATAGCCGCCTTTCCTGTCCAATCCCTGAATTGCACCGTCTTGACGCCCCTTTTCGCCCATCACTTTTCACGATAAGCGTGGCGCCATGTTTTCGCTGCGATCCCTTTTCCGCCCCAAGCCAGACGCCAATCAGGCGCTGCGCCCCTTATATGACGCCATTGTCGCGGCTGGACGCCAGCCCCACTGGTATTTGGCGGGCGAGGTTCCAGACACGCTGGATGGCCGATTTGACATGATCAGCCTGATCTTTGCCTTGGTGTCCAACCGCATGGCCCAAGACGAAGCGCAGGCGGTGCCCGGCGTCCATCTGACCGAAATTTTCGTGACCGATATGGATGGCCAACTGCGGCAAATTGGTTTTGGCGACATGGTGGTGGGCAAACAAGTGGGCCGGATGATGAGCGCACTTGGCGGGCGTTTGGGCGCTTATCAAAGCGATGCGTCCAGCCCCGAATTTCGCAGCGCCTTGGTTCGCAACATTTGGCGCGGTCAGGCACCGTCCGACGCCGCGCTGGATCATGTCGCCGCGCAAGCCGCCCAGATTCAATCCGCGCTGGCCGCAACCGCGCCAGCAGATCTCGTCCATATGACCCATATTCCCGGAAGCCCAATCGCATGACCCCCGAATTTTCGCACAGCCTGACCGTCGCCGAAATTGGCCAAAGTCGGTCCATCGACCTGACGGCCGATGAAACGCAGCGCGCCGCCATCGCCAAACGATTGGACCTGATTGATGTGCGCCAATTTGCCCTGTCAGCGACGCTGAGCAGCATAGCAGGCGGCATTAAGGCAATCGGCCATATCACCGCCGATGTTGTCCAACGCTGCGCTGCGACCGATATGGCGGTGCCCGCCAAGCTTAGCGAAAAATTTGACCTGCGCTTTTTGAACGCCGCCGCGCCGGATACCAACCCAGAGGATGAAGAAATCGAAATCAGCAGCGATGATTGCGATATTTTGCCGCTGGAACAGGGCCGTGTCGATATTGCCGAAGCAGCGGTCCAAACCTTGTCACTGGCGCTGGACCCTTTTCCCCGTCACCCCGACGCGGATCGTATCTTACGCGAGAAAGGCGTGATGAGCGAAGATCAAACGGGGCCATTTGCGGCCCTCGCCCAGCTACGCAGCAAAAAAGATTAAAGGGCCAATATTCGGCCCAATAAAAAAGGCGCGCTGTTCTGCACAGCGCGCCTTTTTTAATGAACAATGCGGTGGATTTAGGCGATAATCGCTTCAATCCCGCCGCTAACCGCATCAATGGCGGCCATGCCGTCGACCGTCTTCACGATGCCGCGCGCTTCATAGATCGGCAAAATCGGGGCCGTCTTGGCGCGATATTCGGCCATACGATTGCGAACCGTGGCTTCATTATCGTCGGGACGACGCTTGAATTCCGTGCCGCCGCATTGGTCGCAGACATTTTCAACCTGCGGTTGCTTGTAACGGTCATGATAACCGGAACCACATTGCGCGCAGGAAAAACGACCGGTGATACGATCGACCAAAGCGTCTTCGTCAACCTTCAGCTCGATCACATGGTCCAACTTGCGACCACGCGCAGCCAGAATGTCGTCGAGCGAAAGAGCCTGTGCTTCGGTGCGCGGATATCCGTCGAAGATGACCGACGTGTCGCCGCCCAATTCGTCCAGACGTTCACCGATCAGGCCCGATACGATTTCGTCCGACACCAAACCGCCGGCATCCATTACAGCCTTGGCTTGCACGCCGGTTGGCGTTCCAGCCTTGACGGCAGCGCGCAACATATCGCCGGTCGACAGTTGCACCATGCCATGTTCCGAAACCAGACGCTCTGCCTGTGTGCCCTTGCCGGCGCCCGGCGGTCCCAACAAAATAATATTCAGCGTCATGAGATACCCTGTTCTGCCCCCAAAAAAAGCAGGTGAGCCGGCCTTAACGGCGCGGCGCACCACCCTTCAACTTCGCCTTCTTAATCAGATCACCATATTGATGTGCCAGCATATGGCTTTGAATCTGCGTTACCGTGTCGATGGTGACATTCACCACGATCAACAGGCTGGTTCCCCCCAGCGCAAAGGGCAGGCCCGATGACGCAATAAAGGATTCCGGTATCAAGCAAATAGCCACCATATAAGCCGCACCAATTACGGTGATGCGCGTCAGCACATAATCCAGATAGCTGGCGGTATTCTTGCCGGGACGAATGCCGGGAATGAAGCCATTTTGACGCTTCAAATTATCGGCTGTTTCTTCGGGGTTGAACACCACAGCGACATAGAAGAAGCAAAAGAAGATAATGCCGATGGCATAAAGCGCCATATATAGCGGCTGACCATGGGCCAGATATTGGTTCAGCGTGATCAGAAAGTTCGATCCCGCCGAATCGCCGGTCACGCCGCTGCCCATCATCTGGGTGATCGTCACCGGCATCAACAGCAAAGACGACGCAAAGATCGGTGGAATCACACCAGCGGTGTTGACCTTCAATGGCAAATGGCTGCGTTCAGCCTGCATGACACCGCGCTGGGTCGCGCGCTTGGGATATTGCACCAAGACGCGGCGCTGGGCGCGTTCCACAAAGGCGATCAAAGCGATCAAGCCAATGGCACCAGCCAGCACCAGCAACACCGTGCCGCCGCCCATCGACCCTTCGCGGACCTGAGCAAACATTTGGCTGAAGCTGCGTGGCAATTGCGCCAAAATACCGGCCATGATGATCAAGGACACACCATTACCAATACCGCGGCTGGTGATCTGCTCGCCCAGCCACATCAGGAACAAGGTGCCGCCGATGATGCTGATAACCGCGCCGATACGGAAGAACATGCCGGGGTCGACAACCGCCGCAATATTTTGGCTCGCGCCCAAGGTTTCCAGACCAACGGCCAAGAAATAGCCTTGAATGGCGGTCAAACCGACCGTGCCATAGCGCGTATATTGGTTCAGCTTCTTACGGCCGCTTTCACCCTCTTTCTTCAGTGCAGCAAGGCTGGGCGCCAAGGCCGATGCCAACTGCACCACGATCGACGCGGTGATATAGGGCATGACGCCAAGCGCGATGATGCTCATGCGCTCAAGGCTGCCGCCCGAAAATGTGTTGAAAATATCCAAAACGCCGCCCGAAGCCGCCGTGCTATACAAGCGCGACAGCGCCACAGGGTCAACGCCCGGCAGCGGCACAAAGGATAAAAAGCGGAACACGATCAACGCACCCAGTGTAAACCAGATACGGTTTTTCAGTTCGGTCGCTTGTCCGAATTTTGAAAAGTTCAGATTAGATGCAAGCTGGTCGGCGCGAGAGGCCATGATATCTTTCCTCAGTGGCGGACCGCGCCCCCGCGATCCGGCGCCTATGTGCGTTCACAGCCAAGGAAGCGCAAGGGGAAAGGCCCAATTTGATGCGCAAGATTTTCGAAATCGCGCAGCAATGTCAGTTTTGCATCAACAGATCGGGAAATCCGGCCCGTCAGACTTAATTCCTTACCGCCATTCTCAGCGGCTGGGCAGCGATAGGCAAGCCCAAAAATCAAAGCCGCGCATAAGAAAAATACTTATGCGCGGCGATGAAATTATTCTGCAGCAGCGACGGCTGGCAGTTCGACCTTGCCACCGGCCTTTTCAACGGCTTCGACAGCGCCCTTCGAGGCACCAGCAACGTTGAACGAAACCTTGGCAGTCAGCTCACCCTTGGCGAGCAGACGAACGCCGTCCTTACCGCCACGGGCCACACCAGCAGCCTTCAAAGCAGCGTGATCAACAACAGCCGAAGCGTCCAGCTTCTTTTCGTCGATCAGCTTTTGCACTTGGCCCAGGTTCACAATCGCGAAATCCTTGGCGAAGATGTTGTTAAAGCCACGCTTTGGAATACGCATGTGGAGGGGCATCTGACCACCTTCGAAGCCGTTGATCGCAACGCCCGAACGTGCCTTGGCACCCTTTTGACCACGACCTGCGGTCTTGCCCTTGCCGGAACCGATACCACGGCCAACACGCATACGACCCTTGCGGGCGCCATTGTTGTCGCGGAGTTCGTTGAGTTTAATCGTCATAATATGCACTCGCTTTCGCTGTTGTCGCGCACCAGATTAAAATTAATCCGGTTCTATTTCGCTTGATGGCACAAACCCCGGATAGGGTCCGGCCTTTTCCATCACAATGGCTTGGGCGCAATAAGCGCGTCCATCGACCGTCGTCATAGAAGGACTGCCGTGAAGCTGCCATCCTCTGTTTAACAGCCCCTCAACCCGCGCACAAAAGGCGCTGTCATCGGGACCGGTCAACAAACGATAGAGCTTCACGGCAGTTTTTCCTTTGGGTGAAAGAGGGCTTAGCCCTCGATCACTTTTACCAGATGCGGGAGCTTGCGGATCATTCCGCGCACTTCCGGCGTGTCCAGACGTTCAACTTCGCGGTTCATCTTGTTCAGTCCCAGACCGATCAAAATGGCGCGCTGATCCTTAGGACGACGGATTGGCGAACCAATCTGACGGATCTTGATCTTCTTTTCAGCCATTTGCTTACTCCGTCACTGCCGCAGCTTCGGCCTCTGCCACGCGATCGGATGCACCGCCGCGCTTGATGAGGTCCGAAACCTTCTTGCCACGACGCTGAGCAACCGACTTAGGGCTGGTCTGTTCGCGCAGGGCTTCGAAAGTTGCACGGATCATGTTGTAGGGGTTCGAGGTGCCGACCGACTTGGTCACCACGTCAGCAACGCCCAATGATTCGAACACAGCACGCATCGGACCACCAGCGATGATACCGGTACCAGCAGGGGCCGAACGAACGGTCACATTGCCTGCACCAAACACGCCGCGACCATCATGGTGCAGAGTGCGGCCATCACGCAGAGGAACGCGAACCATCGCCTTTTTCGCGGCCGCAGTGGCCTTTGAAATGGCTTCTGGCACTTCGCGAGCCTTGCCGTGGCCAAAGCCTACGCGGCCCTTGCCGTCACCGACAACCACCAGAGCAGCAAAGCCGAAGCGCTTACCACCCTTAACGGTTTTCGATACGCGGTTGATGTGAACCAGTTTTTCAATCAGTTCTTCACCACCGTCTTCGTCGCGTTGGTTGCCACGACGGTCATCACGACGGCCACGGTTTCCACCATTGCCATCACGACCACCGCCACGACCACCACGGCCACGACGAGGAGCGTTTTCGGTTGCGGCTGCTTCAGGAGCGCCTTCGACGTTCTTTACTTCGTCTGCCATCATCAGAACTCCAGTCCGCCTTCGCGTGCCGCGTCGGCCAGCGCTTTGATGCGCCCGTGGAAAAGGAAACCGCCACGGTCGAACACGACTTGCGTAACGCCAGCAGCCTTAGCGGCTTCTGCGACACGCTTGCCGACTTCAGCAGCAGCGGCTGCGGTGGCGCCGGTCGAACCGCGAACGCTCTTTTCCAGGGTCGAAGCTGCGGCCAGGGTCAGACCCTGCGCATCGTCGATAACCTGGGCGTAGATGTGACGGCCCGAACGATGAACCGACAGACGCGGGCGTCCAGCGGCACGAAGACGAAGCGCGGTACGAACGCGCTGACGACGTTTTTGAAAAGGTGTAAGATGTGCCATGGCTTACTTCTTCTTGCCTTCTTTGCGGAAGATGTACTCGCCGCGATACTTGATGCCCTTGCCCTTATAGGGTTCAGGCTTACGCCAGCGACGAATTTCAGCCGCAAGTTGGCCGACCTTCTGCTTGTCAGCACCGCTGATTTCGATCGTTGTATTGTCAGGCGTTTTGACTTCGAGGTCATCCGGCACAACAAATTCAACGTCATGGCTGTAGCCAAGCTGAAGCTTCAGATTCTTGCCCGAAGCATTGGCACGATAACCAACGCCCGAGATTTCCAGAACCTTGGAGAAGCCCGTGGTCACACCCGTGATCAGGTTTTGCACCAGCGTACGCTGCATGCCCCAAAATGCACGAGCTTGCTTGCCATCATTGGCAGGCTGCACCGAAATCGAACCGTCATTCACTTCATAAGTGATCAGGTCCGACAGCGGCATCGACAAAGTGCCCTTGGGGCCCTTTACCGACAGCTGGCCAGCGTCGATCGTGGCGGTAACACCGCCAGGAATCGCGACTGCTTTTTTACCAATGCGAGACATATTAGAACACCTCCGCCAGCACTTCGCCGCCGACATTATGTTCGCGTGCTTCGGCGTCCGAAAGAACACCGCGCGGAGTCGAGACGATGGTGATGCCCAGGCCGTTGCGAACAATCGGAAGTTCTTTCGAACCCGAATATACGCGGCGACCAGGCTTCGATACACGAGCTACGTGACGAATAGCCGGTTGGCCTTCGAAATATTTCAGCTCGATGCGGATGCCCTTGTGCTGGCCCTTCGAGCCCAAAGCTTCTTCCGTGTAACCACGGATATAACCTTCGCGCTGCAGCACATCGAGAACGCGGACACGCAAGGTCGAAGCAGGGGTCAGGACGCTGTCCTTCTTGGCCTGCTGGCCGTTGCGGATACGGGTGAGCATATCACCCAATGGATCGGTCATTGCCATCTTCGTGTTCCTTACCAGCTCGACTTCACAACGCCGGGGATCAGGCCTTTGTTGGCCAGATCACGGAGCTGGATACGGCAAAGCCGGAATTTGCGGTAATATGCGCGCGGACGACCGGTCAGCTCGCAACGATTGCGAATACGGGTCGGGTTTCCGTTGCGCGGTACTTCCGCCATCTTCAGACGTGCAATGAGACGTTCCGTTTCGTCGAGCGACTTGTCGGCTGCAATAGCCTTCAACTTCGCATAACGGTTGGCATATTTTTTCACCAACAGCTTGCGACGCTCGTTCTTATTAACCGAACTCAGTTTCGCCATGACTTAAGTTCTCTTTCCTTGTTCCAAGTCGAGCTTGAACTCCATGGGAGTTCAAGCTGCTTCTTTTTCTTGGGCTTCGATCGGGAAGGGGAAACCGAACAGCTTCAGCAGTTCGCGGGCCTCTTCGTCGGTACGAGCCGTCGTGGTGACAATCACATCCATGCCGCGCACTTCAGCAATGCGGTCATAGTTGATTTCTGGGAAGATGATCTGTTCCTTGAGGCCCATGGCATAGTTGCCGCGACCATCAAAGCTCGTCGCCGACACGCCGCGGAAGTCGCGGATGCGGGGCATTGCAATGGTGATCAGACGATCAAGGAATTCATACATGCGTTCACGGCGCAAGGTGACCTTGCAACCGATGGGCATGCCTTCACGCAGCTTAAAGCCAGCGATCGACTTCTTCGCACGGGTGATCACAGGCTTTTGACCAGCAATCAGTTCCATTTCCGAAGCCGCTACGTCGACCTTCTTCTTGTCATGAACCGCATCACCCACGCCCATGTTGAGCGTGATTTTTGCGATCTTGGGCACTTCCATGACGTTTTTATAACCGAATTTCTCGGTCATCGCTGCAACGATTTTCTCGTCGTACAGCTTACGCATGCGAGGAGTGTAGAGATCAGCCATTAGATGGTCTCCCCGGACTTCACGGCCACACGGACCTTCTTGCCGTCCTTGGTCTCAAAGCGAACGCGCGTTGCTTTGCCCGTCTTGGGGTCGGCAATGGCAACCTTCGACGCATGAAGCGGAGCTTCCTTGCGTTCCAGGCCGCCCTGCGGGTTCTGCTGGGTGGGCTTCTTATGACGGGTGATCACATTCACACCCGCCACAACGACCTTGCCATCTTTCGGCAAAGCTTGGGTTACTTCACCCGTCTTACCCTTGTCCTTACCGGACAAGATGACAACGGTGTCACCCTTTTTAATCTTAGCCATAGCCATGATTACAGAACCTCCGGCGCCAAGCTGATGATCTTCATATAGCCCTTGCCGCGAAGTTCGCGAACAACTGGGCCGAAGATACGCGTGCCGATGGGCTCTTCGTTCTTGTTGACAAGAACGGCAGCATTGCCATCGAAACGGATAACCGAACCGTCAGCGCGGCGAACGTCTTTCGCGGTGCGAACGATGACGGCGCGATGCACGTCACCCTTCTTCACCTTGCCACGCGGCTGAGCTTCTTTGATGGATACGACAATAACGTCGCCCACGCCGGCAGTACGACGCTTCGAGCCACCCAGCACCTTAATGCACTGGACGCGCTTAGCGCCGCTGTTGTCAGCGACATCCAATTGTGACTGCATCTGAATCATCGATGCATTTCCTTCTTCCTTGGCCTACCGGGCCACCCCGGCGGTTCCGTGAAAATTCTATCGAAGAGATTAAGCTTCGGTCGAGGCCGCTTTACTGGAAACTTCGACTTTGTCGAGTACCTTCCAGGTCTTCAGCTTCGAAATCGGCTTCGTTTCCTCGATGCGGACCGTTTCACCAGCCTTGAAGCTGTTGTCCTCATCGTGGGCGTGATACTTCTTCGAACGGCGGATGATCTTACCATAGAGCGGGTGCTTAACCTTACGCTCTACCTTCACAACCACGGTCTTATCGCCCTTGTCGGACACTACCGTGCCGGTCAAAATGCGCTTCGGCATGATAGTCTCCTTACTGTGCAGCCGCAGCGCGACGGCGCGACGACTGAACGGTCTTAACGCGGGCGATTGCACGGCGGACTTCTTTCACCCGCGATGCTTTTTCCAGCTGACCCGTTGCGGCCTGGAAGCGGAGGTTGAACGCCTCACGCTTCAGTTCACCGAGTTGTTCGGCGAGTTGGTCGTCGGTCTTCTGGTTCAGATCTTCGGTCTTAGCCATTGTCCTTAACCCTCCAGGTGCGTGGTGTCGCCCAGACGGGCCACAACCTTGGTCTTAATCGGAAGCTTCATCGCTGCACGTTCGAAAGCGAGTGCGGCCACAGGGCCGGGTACGCCGTCGAGTTCGAACAGGATGCGGCCCGGCTTAACGCGAGCAGCCCAAAATTCCGGCGAACCTTTACCCTTACCCATACGGACTTCGGCAGGCTTCGACGAAACTGGCACGTCTGGGAAAATACGGATCCACAAACGGCCTTGGCGCTTGATCGCACGCGTGATCGCACGACGTGCTGCTTCGATCTGACGCGCAGTGATACGCTCAGGTTCCAAAGCCTTCAGGCCATAAGAACCATGGTTCAGATCCGTACCGCCCTTGGCATTACCGTGAATACGGCCTTTAAATGCCTTGCGGAACTTGGTTTTCTTCGGTTGCAACATGACAGTCTATCCTATCAACGCGCAGGACGCACACCCGAGGTCTGTGCTTCGAGCATCAGACGATCGGTTGCCATCGGGTCATGACCGAGGATCTCACCCTTGAAGATCCATACCTTCATACCGCACACGCCATAAGCGGTGTGGGCTTCGGCTTCGGCATAGTCGACGTTAGCGCGCAGCGTATGCAAAGGCACGCGGCCTTCACGATACCATTCAGTACGAGCGATTTCTGCACCACCAAGACGGCCTGCGCAGTTGATACGAATGCCTTCGGCACCCAGACGCATCGCCGATTGAACGGCGCGCTTCATCGCACGACGGAATGCAACGCGGCGTTCCAGCTGGTCAGCAATGCCCTGAGCGACGAGCTTCGCATCGACTTCCGGCTTGCGGATTTCGACGATGTTCAGCGACACTTCGCTACCGGTAAGCTTGCTAAGAGCCTTACGCAGCTTTTCGATGTCAGCGCCCTTCTTGCCGATGATGACGCCCGGACGAGCGGCATAGATCGACACGCGGCAAAGCTTTGCCGGACGTTCGATGACAACTTTCGAAACAGCAGCTTGGGGAACAGTCTTGAACACAAACTTGCGGATCTTAAGATCTTCCACAAGCATGCGGCCATAGTCTGCGCCTTCGGCGAACCAGCGGCTGTCCCAGGTGCGGTTGACCTGCAGGCGCAGGCCGATCGGATTGCTCTTCTGGCCCATATTACGCCTCTTCCTGCTTTTCCTGCACCACGATACGGATGCGGCTAAACGGTTTTACGATGCGGGTCGACTTGCCACGACCACGTGCGTGCCAACGCTTCATCGAGAAGGATTTGCCAACGCTGGCTTCCGACACGATCAGGCTGTCTACGTCGAGATTGTGGTTGTTTTCCGCGTTAGCAATGGCCGAAGCCAAAACCTTGCGAACGTCAACAGCCATAGCCTTCTTCGAGAAGGACAGGATGTTGAGCGCGTCTTCCACCTTGTGGCCGCGGATCAATGCAGCAACCAGATTCAGCTTTTGAGCCGAACCACGGATTTGCGTGCCAACGGACAATGCTTCATTGTCCGCAACGCGGCGGGGGTTTTGTGCCTTACCCATTAGCGCTTGCCCTTCTTATCGGCAGCGTGACCAGGGAAGAAGCGCGTCGGCGCAAATTCACCCAGCTTCATGCCAACCATATCTTCTTTCACCGACACCGGCACAAATTTGCGGCCGTTGTAGACGTTGAAGGTCAGGCCGACAAACTGCGGCAGGATAGTGGAGCGACGCGACCAGGTCTTGATCGGCGAGCTGTTGCCGCCGTCCTGAGCCGTTTCTGCTTTCTTGAGGAGATGAAGGTCGACAAACGGACCCTTCCAGACTGAACGAGCCATGTCTTACCTCTTCTTCTTCGCGTGACGCGACCGGATGATCATCTTGTCGGTCGACTTGTTATGGCGCGTACGAGCACCCTTCGTCGGCTTGCCCCATGGGGTTACCGGATGACGGCCACCCGAGGTACGGCCTTCACCACCACCATGCGGGTGATCGACAGGGTTCTTTGCAACACCGCGAGTGAGCGGACGGATGCCGTTCCAACGGTTACGACCAGCCTTTGCAAGGTTCTGGTTCGCTTTGTCGGGGTTCGACACAGCGCCGACGGTGCCCATGCATTCGCCACGGATGTAACGTTGTTCACCCGAGCCAAGACGCACGATTACCAGACCACGGTCACGACCGACAACCTGAGCATAGGTACCAGCCGAACGAGCGATCTGGCCACCCTTGCCGGGCTTCATTTCGATGTTGTGAACGATGGTACCAACCGGCATTTGCGACAATTCCATCGCATTGCCTGGCTTCACGTCGGTCTTCTTGTCCGCGATCACACGATCGCCAACAGCCAAACGCTGTGGTGCCAAGATATATGCAACTTCACCGTCTTCATATTTGATGAGGGCGATGAAAGCCGTGCGGTTGGGGTCATATTCCAAACGCTCGACGGTTGCAGGAACGCCCCACTTGCGACGCTTGAAATCGACGATGCGATAGCGTTGCTTGTGACCACCACCGATACCACGCGAGGTCACATGACCCTTGTTGTTACGGCCACCGGTCTTGCTCTTACCTTCGGTCAGAGCCTTTACGGGCTTGCCCTTCCACAGGTTCGAACGGTCGATCAGGATCAGACCGCGTTGACCTGGGCTGGTCGGATTATAGGATTTAAGTGCCATTTTTCTTGCCTTTCCCTACGATCAGACGCCCGTGGTGACGTCGATCGACTGGCCTTCAGCCAGACGAACAATCGCCTTCTTCACGTCGCTACGAGTGTAGGGCTTGCCCTTCCAGCGCTTGGTCTTGCCTTTGGTGACCAGCGTGTTGACGCTGAGAACCTTGACATCGAACAGCGCCTCAACGGCGGCCTTGATTGCCGGCTTGGTTGCGGAATCCGCAACGCGAAACACGACGGCGTTATTTTCGCTCATCAGCGTCGACTTTTCAGTGATCACCGGCGAGAGAACCACGTCATAATGACGGGCTTCGATCGTCTTTGCCTTAGCCATTGAAACGGGCCTCCAGCTTTTCGACCGCCGCGCGGGTCAGAACCAGCGTGTCGGCACGGATGATGTCATAGACGTTGGCACCAATCGCAGGAAGCGTATCGACGCCCACGATGTTGGCCGATGCCTGCGAGAAGCTTGTCGCAACATTTTCACCGTCGATGAACAACGCGCGGTTGCCCAGTTCCAGCTTGCTCAGCTGACCTACCAAAACCTTGGTCTTGGCTTCTGCCAGTTCCAGCGAGTCCACAACCAGCAGCTTGCCGCCCTGTGCCTTGTCGCTGAGAGCCATTTTCAGGCCGAGTGCGCGGATCTTCTTGTTCAGCGAGTGACCAAACGTGCGAGCGCGAGGACCATGGGCCTTACCACCGCCGATGAAGATTGGTGCCTTGCGGTCACCATGACGTGCCGTACCGCCGCCCTTTTGACGACCGAACTTCTTGCCGGTGCGCGCAACGTCGCTACGTTCACGGGCTGCACGAGCAGGACCGCGACGCTTTTCGAGCTGCCACGCAACAACGCGGTGCAGGATGTCAGCGCGGGCTTCAACGCCAAAGACTTCGTCGTTCAGATCGATGTCAGCGCCGGCCTTGCCGTCGAGGTTTTGAACCTTGACCTTCATGATCAGGACTCCTGTGCGCCGTCGGTGACGTCAGCTTGCGCGGCGTCAGACGAGTTGTTGCTGTTAGATGCGCTCTTGATAGCAGCCGGATAAGGCGCTTCAGGATGACGCGGCAGCTTCACCGCATCGCGAACGAGCAGCCAGCCACCCTTCGAGCCAGGGACCGAACCCTTGACGAAGAGAAGACCGCGCTCTGCATCGGTGCGAACGATTTCAAGATTCTGCTGAGTGCGATTGCGAGCACCCATATGGCCAGCCATCTTCTTGTTCTTGAAGACCTTGCCTGGATCCTGGCGTTGACCGGTCGAACCATGTGCACGGTGGCTGATGGACACGCCGTGCGATGCACGCATACCACCGAAGCCCCAACGCTTCATAGCACCAGCAAAGCCTTTACCCTGGGTAACACCCTGGATATCGACCATTTGACCGGATACGAAATGTTCTGCCGACAATTCGGCACCTACGTCGAGCGTGGCATCATCAGCAACACGGAATTCGACGACTTTTGCTTTCGGTTCGACTTCGGCTTTACCGAAGACACCGCGCTGCGGCTTGGCAACATTCTTTGCCTTTGCCGAGCCCGCACCGAGTTGAACGGCTACATAACCGTCACGTTCTTTATCGCGTACGGAGACAACCTGACAGCCTTCCAGGCTCAGGACTGTGACAGGCACATGGCGCCCGTCTTCCTGAAACAGGCGTGTCATCCCCATTTTCTTCGCGATCACGCCAGTACGCATGATACACTCCTCAACAGAGGCCGGATGAACCATTTCAACCGGCTTGCGGACCTCAAAAAGCTATAAATAGCCAGCTTGCTGCCCACCCAACCCTTAAATTTGATTGATCGCCCCGTCCGGGCTGGGAGCTACCATGTCAATCATGGCAACAAGACGGGGGACCAAGCCCGATCACTATTTATTTGGAATATATCCGAAAAACAGCGTCGGCGGTATCCACCCTATCGTCGATCCGAATGGAAATTCGGACACTTCACCCCATATGGGGCTTAACGATAGAGACCCCAGCCGTAAAACGACTGGGGCTGCGTTGGCCTTAGGCCAACTTGATCTCTACGTTTACGCCTGCAGCGAGATCCAGCTTCATCAGCGCATCAACCGTCTGCGGGGTGGGCTGCACGATGTCGAGCAACCGCTTATGTGTGCGAACTTCGAATTGCTCGCGCGACTTTTTGTCGATGTGCGGGCCACGGTTCACAGTGAATTTTTCAATGCGCGTCGGCAGCGGGATTGGTCCGCGAATGAGGGCGCCCGTGCGACGTGCGGTTTCTGCGATGTCCGTCGTTGCCTGATCAAGCACGCGGTGATCAAAGGCCTTCAGGCGAATGCGAATATTCTGCGTTTCCATGACTGTTCCAGTCGAATCCCGTATGACGATGCGAAAGAGCGGAAATGGCCGTCCCGTTTTCCGCGCATTTCCGCGCCGGAAACCGTGAAGGCCATCAAAAATCTCAAAGCGACAAGCCGCCCGAATCGTTGTCCGAATCAGGCGGCTTGCGGCCCTATATTACTTAATGATCGAGGCTACAACCCCTGCGCCAACCGTACGGCCGCCTTCGCGAATTGCGAAGCGCAGGCCTTGGTCCATGGCGATCGGAGCGATCAAGCGAACCGACAATTGAACGTTGTCGCCAGGCATAACCATTTCCGTGCCTTCTGGCAGGATCACTTCGCCGGTCACGTCGGTCGTGCGGAAGTAGAACTGCGGACGGTAGTTAGCGAAGAATGGCGTGTGACGGCCGCCTTCGTCCTTCGACAGAACATAAACTTCCGAGCTGAATTCGGTGTGCGGGGTGATGGTGCCGGGCTTCGCCAGAACCTGACCACGCTCAACTTCGTCACGAGCAACGCCACGGATCAACGCACCAACGTTGTCGCCAGCTTCACCGCGATCGAGCAGCTTACGGAACATTTCAACGCCGGTAACGGTCGTCTTCTTGGTGTCCTTGATGCCGACGATTTCGACTTCTTCACCAACCTTAACAACGCCGGTTTCGATACGACCGGTCACAACCGTACCACGACCCGAGATCGAGAACACGTCTTCGATTGGCATCAGGAAGTTTTGGTCGATAGGACGTTCGGGCTGCGGGATCCAGCTGTCAACAGCTTCCATCAGCTTCAGAATTGCTTCCTTACCGATGTTGTCGTCGCGGCCTTCCAGAGCGGCCAGAGCCGAACCAGCGATGATGGGGATGTTGTCGCCGTCAAAGTCACGCTTCGACAGTTCTTCACGGATTTCCAGTTCGACGAGTTCGAGCAGCTCGGGATCGTCCAGCTGGTCAACCTTGTTCAGGAACACAACCATGGTGGGAACGCCAACCTGCTTAGCGAGCAGGATGTGTTCCTTGGTTTGTGGCATCGGGCCGTCAGCAGCCGACACAACCAGGATCGCGCCGTCCATCTGAGCAGCACCGGTGATCATGTTCTTAACATAGTCAGCGTGGCCTGGGCAGTCGACGTGTGCGTAGTGACGTGCATCGGTTTCATATTCGATGTGCGAGGTCGAGATCGTGATACCGCGTTCACGCTCTTCCGGAGCCTTATCGATGTTTGCGAAGTCAACAGCCGAGCCGCCGCCACGTTCCGACAGAACCTTCGAGATCGCTGCGGTCAGCGAGGTCTTACCATGGTCAACGTGACCGATGGTGCCGATATTGCAGTGCGGTTTCGTCCGCTCAAATTTAGCCTTAGCCATTTAAATGAACCTTCTTGTTCGATGTTTTGGGTTTGATCAGTCGTGGACGAACCCTGCTGAACAGGCTGCGCCCATAATCGGTCTTGCCGCGCGAAGCAAGTCCGCGCGGCAATCTCGGATCAGGCCATCTTGGCCTTGAGGTCTTCCGCCACATTGTTCGGCACTTCATCATAGTGCGAGAACTGCATGGTGTATTGTGCACGGCCCTGCGTGAACGAGCGAAGCTGGTTCACATAGCCGAACATGTTGGCAAGCGGCACAACCGCTTCCACAACCTGTGCGTTACCACGGCTGTCGGTGCCTTGGATTTGGCCGCGACGGCTGTTCAAATCGCCGATTACGTCACCCATAAATTCTTCTGGCGTGACGACCTCGACCTTCATCACTGGTTCCAGCAGCTTAATGCCTGCCTTTGCAGCAACTTCACGCATGGCCGCACGGCCAGCGATTTCGAATGCCAGTGCCGACGAGTCGACATCGTGATAGGCACCGTCCACCAACGTGATTTCAAAGTCGATGATGGGGAAGCCAATCATGTGGCCATTGTCAGCAGACTCGCGGAAGCCCTTTTCAACGGCAGGAATATATTCGCGCGGAATGTTACCGCCCTTAATTTCTTCCTTGAAGACCACGCCCGAACCACGCTCGCCAGGCTTGACCTGAACCTTCACGCGGCCGAACTGACCGGTACCACCCGATTGCTTCTTGTGGGTATAGTCCACTTCGACAGGCTTCGCCAGCGACTCACGATAAGCCACCTGCGGCGCGCCAACATTGGCTTCCACCTTGAATTCGCGGCGCATACGGTCCACGAGAATGTCGAGGTGAAGCTCGCCCATGCCCTTGATGATCGTTTGACCCGATTCATGGTCCGTCGAAACGCGGAACGAGGGATCTTCAGCAGCAAGACGATTGAGCGCGATGCCCATCTTTTCTTGGTCAGCCTTGGTCTTTGGTTCCACCGACAATTCGATAACCGGTTCTGGGAATTCCATGCGTTCCAGGATGATCGGCGCGTTAACGGCGCAGATGGTGTCACCCGTGGTGGTTTCCTTCATACCAGCCAAAGCCACGATGTCGCCAGCGCGTGCTTCGTCGATATCTTCACGGCTGTTTGCGTGCATCAGCAGCATACGGCCGATCTTTTCCTTCTTATCCTTCACCGAGTTCAGGTAGGTCCCCTTGGTGAGGGTGCCCGAGTAAATACGAGCGAAGGTCAGCGAGCCCACGAACGGATCGTTCATGATCTTGAACGCCAGCAGCGACAGCGGAGCGTCGTCAGCAGTTGCGCGGGTGTCAGGCTCGTCGGTTGCAGGGTTGATGCCCTGAACGTCAGGAATATCCAGCGGCGAAGGCAGATAATCGACAACAGCGTCGAGCAGAGCTTGAACGCCCTTATTCTTGAACGACGAACCGCAAAGAACGGGAACGAACGACTGGTTCAGCGTGCCCTTACGGATCAACTTCTTCAGTTCAGGAACCGAAGGAATCGTGCCTTCCAGATAAGCTTCGGTCGCAGCATCATCTTGCTCAACAGCAAGTTCGATCAGCTTTTCGCGATATTCCGCAGCCTTGTCCTTCATGTCGTCTGGAATTTCGACATAGTCGAAGTTCGCGCCGAGGCTTTCGTCCTTCCAGACGATGCCGCGTTCGTTGAGCAAGTCAACGAGACCAATGAAGTCACCTTCTGCACCGATGGGTAGATACAGGACGAGTGGCACTGCGCCTAGACGATCAATGATCGTTTGTACGCAATAATAGAAGTTCGCGCCGGTACGGTCGAGCTTGTTGATGTAGCACATGCGTGGAACGCCGTACTTTTCAGCCTGACGCCACACGGTTTCCGATTGCGGTTCCACGCCGGCAACGCCGTCGAACGCGGCAACCGCGCCGTCGAGTACGCGCAGAGAACGCTCTACTTCAATGGTGAAGTCAACGTGGCCTGGGGTGTCGATGATGTTCAGGCGGTGTTCCGGACCCTGACCATCTTCGGCTTTCCACACGCAGGTGGTCGCAGCAGAGGTGATGGTGATACCACGCTCTTGTTCTTGCTCCATCCAGTCCATCGTTGCGCTACCCTCGTGGGTTTCGCCGATTTTGTAGTTTTTACCGGTGTAATAAAGAATACGCTCGGTTGTCGTGGTTTTACCGGCGTCGATGTGCGCCATAATACCAAAGTTACGATACCGTTCGAGCGGATGGCTACGTGCCATGGTGATTTCCTTGGACTTAGGGGGATGCCGTGATGACAACCCCCGATATAGGAATATTTGTGACGATTACGAGACGCCGAAGCACCGTAATCGTCACAAGTGGCGTTACCAGCGGTAGTGCGAGAAGGCGCGGTTCGCTTCCGCCATGCGGTGCGTATCTTCGCGCTTTTTCACGGCATTGCCACGGTTGTTCGATGCATCGAGCAATTCACCGGACAAACGCGCAGCCATGGTGGTTTCGCTGCGGTTACGGGCAGCCGTGATCAGCCAACGAATGGCCAATGCTTGGGCACGTTCCGAACGAACTTCCACAGGAACCTGATAGGTCGCACCACCAACGCGGCGGCTGCGAACTTCGATGTTCGGACGAATGTTGGCCAATGCTTCGTGGAACACGCCCAGCGGTTCCTTCTTTGCACGGGCTTCAACGGTTTCCAAAGCACCATAAACAATCTGTTCTGCAACGGATTTTTTACCGTCAAGCATAACGCTGTTCATGAACTTGGACAGCACCACATCACCGAAACGGGGATCGGGCAGAATTTCGCGACGTTCTGGACGACGACGACGAGCCATGGGAAATTCCTTTTACAACATCATCCCAGCGCAAAGCACATGGGATGGAAATAGCCGAGAAGTGGCCGATTCTTACTTCGGACGCTTCGCGCCGTACTTCGAACGGCTCTGCTTACGATCCTTAACACCTTGGGTATCCAATACACCGCGCAGTACGTGGTAACGGACACCGGGAAGATCGCGAACACGACCGCCACGGATCAGGACAACACTGTGTTCTTGCAGGTTGTGGCCTTCGCCGGGGATGTAGGAAATGACTTCACGGCTGTTGGTCAGGCGAATCTTGGCAACTTTACGAAGAGCCGAGTTCGGCTTTTTCGGGGTCGTCGTATAAACGCGCGTGCAAACGCCACGCTTTTGTGGGTTTGCGTCCATAGCAGGCGACTTAGAGTTCGCCTTCTGTGGGGTCCGGCCCTTGCGGACCAGCTGGTTGATCGTGGGCATGAATGCTTCACCTTCAATTGCCCGCCCATAAGGGCGAACGGTTACTGTACTGCGGTGGATGAAGCTTCGTGCCCTTTTCCGCGCACAACGCGAAAAGCGACCGACCTTGTAACAGCAAAAGACCCCGACAAATCCATAGGATCTTTCGAAGGCTCCATCCGCGCCAGCAATGTTCAAGCGCTGTTGTGACCGAAAAAAGATACAATGATCCCATCTCGAGCCGCGCGCCCACTATCGGGGATTTCCCCATGGGTCAAGGCGAAAGCCACTTGCGAAGGGGAAATATGCTTCATATCCAGCCCTATGTCCCTGCTTCGTCACACCAGCTTTGCGCCCATATGGGCCGAAAATTGCCAATTGCTGATTTTGGGCAGTCTGCCGGGGGCCAAATCCTTGGCGGCAGGCGAATATTATGCCCATCCGCAAAATCAATTTTGGCGATTATTAGATGATGTCCTGCGACTCCGGCTATCATCATCAAATTATATAAATCGAATCGAAATTTTGTTGGAAAATGGCGTCGCGCTGTGGGACGTCATTCAGAGCGCACAGCGTTCATCCAGTTTGGACAGTGATATTAAGGACGCCGCGCCGCAAGATTTACGCGCGCTCCTCCCCTCCCTGCCCGCGCTCAAGGCCATTGCGTTTAACGGCGGCAAAGCGAGCATGCTGGGTCGGCGTATTTTGAACGAAGGCGGCGATTGGCTGCGACATAGGGATTCCACACTTCCTTCCCCCATCCGCCTGATCGACCTGCCCAGCAGCAGCGCCGCCAACACCCAAAGTTTTGATCATAAGGCTGCGGCATGGTCGGCCCTTGCGCCCTATGCGCTGCCCGCATAGGCAGAGGCCATGACGCCATCGCTTGACCATATCACCCACTGGATTTTCGATCTCGACAACACGCTTTATCCGCCGTCCGCCAAATTATTTGATTTGATCGACATCAAGATGCGCGGATTCATCATGCGATTGCTGAATGTTGACGAAGCCCAAGCCCATCTGGTGCAAAAAGATTATTTTCACCGCTATGGCACCACCATGGCGGGGTTGATGCGCCACCACGATGTCGCCCCCGAAGAATTTCTGGTCGATGTGCATGATATTGCGCTGGACCGCCTGACCATCGACGAACGGCTGCGGGCGGGTTTGCAGCGCCTGCCCGGTGCACGCTATATATATACCAATGCCGATGCCGATTATGCCGCGCGCGTATTGGAAGCGCGGGGGCTGAGCGACCTGTTCAGCGGCATTTGCGATATTCGTACAACAAACTATCAGCCCAAACCCGTGGCCAGCGCCTATGACGTCATGGTCCGCCACTTGGGCGTTGACCCCAGCCGCAGCCTGTTTTTCGAAGATATGGCGCGCAACCTGACCCCTGCAAAAGCCTTGGGCATGACCACGGTCTGGCTGGACAATGGCAGCGAAAGCGGCCATCGCGACCATGTGCCTGCCCATGTCGATTTTCATATCCATGATTTGACCGACTGGCTGGAATCGCTGCCCGAATATTGAGGAAGATCATGACCACCTTATTGCAATCGACCATTGAATCGGCGTGGGAAGCACGCGAAACGCTGGGTTTGGATACCCAAGGCGAAGTCCGTGACGCCGTCAACGCCGCGCTGGACGGTCTGGATGACGGCAGCCTGCGCGTGGCCGAACGGGACGCCGATGGCAATTGGCAGGTGAATCAATGGCTGAAAAAAGCCGTTCTGCTGTCGTTCCGCATCAACGATATGGAAAGCATGTCGGGCGCGCCCAATGGTTCGTCTTGGTGGGACAAGGTTCCAACGAAATTTGAAGGCTGGAGCGAAGAGCAATATCGCGCCGCTGGTTTCCGCGCTGTTCCCGGTGCGGTTGTGCGCCGCGGCGCGCATGTCGCCAAGGGTGCGGTGCTGATGCCCAGCTTCCTGAACATCGGTGCCCGCGTTGGCGAAGGCACGATGGTCGACACATGGGCCACCGTCGGCAGCTGCGCACAAATCGGCGCGAATGTGCATATTTCGGGCGGCGCTGGCATTGGCGGCGTGTTGGAACCGCTGCAGGCTGGCCCTGTCATCATCGAAGACGGCGCGTTCATCGGTGCGCGTTCGGAAGTGGCCGAAGGCGTGATCGTGCGCGAAGGCGCGGTTTTGTCGATGGGCGTATTCCTAGGCGCGTCGACCAAGATCATTGACCGCAACACGGGCGAAATCTTCATTGGCGAAGTGCCGGCATATTCGGTCGTGGTCCCCGGCTCGCTGCCTGGCAAGCCTTTGCCGGACGGCACACCCGGTCCGTCGCTCTACTGCGCTGTCATCGTGAAGCGCGTGGACGCGCAAACCCGCAGCAAGACCGGCATCAACGAATTGCTGCGCGATTAATTTTCGCCGCTTTTCGCCTAGGACATAAAAAGGGGGCTGGTTCATCACGAACCAGCCCCCTTTTTTATCGCATCGCTTTTTATCACATCACTGCATCAGAAGCGATCAACGCTCGCTCAGATAATAGCGTTCGCCAGCGACCAAATCGTCCGACAGATCATAAACGATCGGCTGGCCGGTTGGAATTTCAAGGCTGGTGATTTCATCGTCCGAAATATTCGACAAATGCTTGACCAAAGCGCGCAGGCTGTTGCCATGGGCCGAAATCAGCACGGTTTTACCGGCTTTCAATTCGGGCACGATATGCGCTTCATAATAAGGCAATACGCGGGCGATGGTGTCCTTGAGGCTTTCGGTCGCAGGCACGTCGATGCCCGCATAGCGTGGGTCTGATGCCAGATCATATTCCGAACCCGCGTCCAGTGGCGGCGGCGGAATGTCAAAGCTGCGACGCCAGATTTTCACCTGATCTTCACCATGCTTGGCCGCCGTTTCGGCCTTATCAAGGCCGGTCAATCCGCCATAATGGCGTTCGTTCAAATGCCAATCTTTGGTCACGGGAACCCACAGACGGCCCAAGGCTTCCAGCGCCAGATTCAGCGTCTTGATCGCGCGGCTTTGCAAAGAGGTAAAGGCAACGTCAGGCGTGATGCCCTTTTCCTTCATCAATTCGCCAGCAGCGCGGGCTTCGGCGGCGCCTTTTTCGGTGACATCCACGTCCCACCAACCCGTGAAACGATTTTCCAGATTCCATTGCGATTGGCCGTGGCGGATTAAGATGAGCTTTGGCATCGATATTCCTTCCTCTGTGCAAGCCCCTATGGGCAAGGATTGGCCGCGCCATAGCGCGCCTTACCCAAAAGGGCCAAGGCCCTTTGACCCAATCGCCGAAAAGTTTTCTGCCCCTTGAAAGGGAAATCTTTCTTCCCAAATCTGGATCATCCGGTCGCCACTTGGGGCCGGTCAGCGGGCCAAACTGGCCGCTGTTGAACAGACTTCGCTTGTTTAAGGAAGAATGAATATGCGTAACGCTTTTGACTGGACCCCCTATCGCCGCTCGACCGTGGGTTTTGATCGCTTGTTTGAATTTTTGGAAAATAGCGGTTCGGGCGCAGAAAATTACCCACCCTTTGACATTGAACAATTGTCCGACGACCAATTCCGCATCACCATTGCGGTCGCTGGTTTCAAACAGGATGAAATTGACATTACGGCCCAGCAGAATCTGTTGCTGGTCACGGGCCGCAAAGCCGCGCCCAAGGAAGGGAGCGAACGCAATCTGCTATACAGCGGCATTGCCACCCGCGCCTTTGAACGCCGCTTCCAATTGGCCGATTTCGTGCGCGTCCATCAGGCCGATCTGGCCGATGGTTTACTGAGCATCGATTTGGTGCGCGAAGTGCCCGAAGCGATGAAGCCGCACAAGATCGCAATCGGCGCGGCCACCCCAACCTTGGTCAGCACCGACCGCGACGCCGCATAAACGCGCATCCCCTACCCCATAAAAAAGGGTCCGGCCTGTAACAGGTCGGACCCTTTTTTGATGGCGCGTCAATAATCAGAATCAGATGATCTGATTCAAGGTCGCCAAACAAGCATGGGCCAACAGCTTGGACCGTTCCGGCGACCAGCCTTGTTCTGGGTCGGGCAGATCGCGATTATCCTTGAACGGCATTTCCAGCGTCATCGCCACCGCGCCGAAACGCTGGGCGACTTGGGTGGTGGACAATGTCAGATTGGCCTGACCGGGACCGGATTTTTCATAGCCAAGTTCCGTTTGGAAATCGGGGCTGTTCTTGGCCAGCAAGTGTTGAAAAGCGTCATAGGCTTCCATCTGGCCTTCGCGGATATGGGGAATCCCCTCAAAGCCCGCCAAGAATACCGCCGGAATCGCTTCGTCGCCATGAACGTCCATCGCCCAATCGACGCCCGTTTCGTCCATCGCGGCCAACACCGCTTTGACTTCGGGGCTGCGCTCATCGGTCGGGTTGGCCCATTCACGATTCAGATTCACGCCCGCATAATTGCTACGCAAATGTCCCATGCGCGATCCATCGGGATTCATATTGGGCACAATATGGAAACGGCATTTTTGGCGCAGCGCGCGGGCATTGGGGTCGGCAGGGTCGGTCAGCATTTCCAATGCGCCTTCCATCCACCATTCCGCCATGGATTCACCGGGATGCTGGCGGCCATATAGCCACACTTGCTTGTCACCCGTGCCCAAGGTCAAACAGTCAATCGGTTGACCGTCCAAGCTATTGCCCAAACAGCGATAGCTGACACCGTCCATCAAGCTGACCGTCGATATCAGATGATGGTGACGTTCCATCGAATAAGGCGCGAAATAAGCCACCCACAACAGCGGGCCTTCGGCCGTGTGGCGAATGGTCAGCGTGCCATTGTCTGTTCCCGCATCATAGTCGGTTTCCAGACGGAACCAATGTTCGCGATCATAGCTGGCGGCAGCGGCATAGCCGTCCCACCCATCGGGGAAAGCGGAATTGGCCAAATCGTGAATCGACAATTCCAGCGCATCGCCAATGTCGCAGGCCACACGAAAGTGGAACCATTGATAAAAGTCGGACTCGCGGTCTTTGTGAATCGTCAGGCGCGCACTCGTTCCCGAAATGCTGCTGACAGCGATATTGCCGCTGTCAAAGGCGGCGTTAATGCTGATGCTCATGGAACGCTAATAGTCCGTCCGGACACGCCGGGAAAGTCCTTGAACAAGGCTTCCGCCAATTTTGCGGCCGCCAAACTTGGCTGCGATGCTGGGGCCTTGGACGACACAGTTGTCAGCGCCCGCCCTTCCCACAAGGCTTGGCCCGTATTGGCGTCATCCAAACGAACGAACAGGCTTAATTCTTGGGTTGGCTTGGGACCTCCGCCCAAATTGATACCGATGCCAAGACCGACACCCGACCCATAGCTGCCCGTCGATCCACCGACACCCACCGACACGGGGGAGCGTTTGCCAGCAGGGGTGCGTTCATAACGATCAAAACCAATGCGGATTTTCAGCGGTGCGGCGCTGCCATCGGGGGCTGCGGTCAAGCCTTGAAGCTGCAACTGGCGTTCCACCGCAGCGCGATAGCTGTTCCATTCGATGGAGGATGTCGCGGAAGACGCGGATGCCCCAACGGCTTGGGATGGGTCAGCCAAAGGCACGCTATCCACCACATAGCGCGAGCCCGCCTGCCATGCAGCCGGTTGGTTGGTATGAAAGCGGGTGACCTCAACAGGCGGAACCGCAGTGGCACAAGCACCAAGCATCAGACTGACCGAGCCTAGCAGCACGAAAGAGAGAGAGCGCATCATGGAAACCATCATGCGCTATCCCATCTTAAATGGCAATCAATGCCCTGCCCTGCGCGCCGCGGGCCGATCTTGCGAACGGCCCGATATCGTCAACGATAAAAGATATGATTGTCGATCTGGGCAATGCGCTTTTTGCCCCAATTGGGGGACACATGGCGCGCATGGAAATAAAGCGCGCCGCTGGCGTGATTTTTCCAGCTATCTTCCATGGCGATTTGGGCAATGGCCACGGCGTTGGTCCATTGGCGCCCTTCGCGCACGCGGGGCATTTTACCGCTGCGGATAAAGCTGAACTGGCTGGGCTGATAGACCACGCCGCACAGGCTGGTCGGGAAACGACCCGATTCCGCGCGGTTGATAACAACATGGGCAACGGCCAATTGGCCCTTCAACGATTCCCCGCGCGCTTCGAAATAAACCGTGCTGGCCAAGCAGCGCAGTTCGGCGTCGATCCGGGATGGAATGCTGGTTTGTGTTACCAATTCTGCCAATGATGACGCGGACACCAAAGGCTCTACCTCGGTCTTGTCTTGCGTCGGCAATTCGCCAGCGGGGCCTTGGGTTGGAATCAAATCCGTCTGGGTTGATTCCATAACCGTCGCATCGTCCAAAATCTCGGTTTCGGAAATCAGCAACTTTGGCGCGGCGATATCGGCACCTAAATCCGATGCTAAGCCTGGCTCCGCTAGAAAAACCGTTGTGGCGGCAACCATGGCAATGGCGGCCACACCGGCAGCACTATAAAAACGACTCATATGGTCCGTCAAAAGGGCGGCTGATGGACCAAATCAAAACAAACAGGCGGTGGGGGCATATAGCAAAACCCAAAACCGCCTGCGGCCATCATCCGACTGCGTGTCCAGACTGGTCATAGAGTTTTTTCGGTAATCCGATGGAACTCACAGCCCGACCTACGCGTTAAAAAGCTGTGCGCCCTTTATTGCGCATGGTCATTGTGTCAAGCATTACTTAACCATGACACGACGAGCTGCGCAGCATTTGCGATGTCTAGTTCAACCACCCACAAATCCGGATCATTCCGCAAACGCTTAGCGAGATAGTCATTTTGCTGGTCTTCGCTGGTCGATTCTGATGGCCCGACCGCATCCCACATCACCCCGCCATCCATGGTCCAGCGCCGTTCCATCAGCGCCCCCATTTGGCCGCGATCACGGCATTGCACCATCAGCGCGCCGCCATGTTTGTCGCCCTTGTGCAGCACCATGGCAAAGCCGCCAGCAGCCTGCGCCTGTCGCACCAACAGGTCGACCTGAAAACGGCTGGTCAGCCGTGCCATTTTGAACAGATGATATTGCGGCAGGCCATGTCAGCCGCGCCAATATTAGGCCGCGTCGCGCGCGTCACTGTCCGACAGCAAAGCATATAAAGCCTCGTCAGACTTGGCACCGCGCAGCCGTTCGGAAAAGCTTTCGTTGCGCAGCATCCGTGATACACCCGCCAAAGCTTTCAAATGATCGGCCCCAGCGTCCAAGGGGGACAGCAGAACAAACAGCAAATCAACCGGCAAGCCATCGACAGCGTTAAAGTCAATCGGACGGGCCAATTGCAAAAAGATTCCGCGAACACCGGTCAGGCCGGGCAATTTGGCATGGGGCAGGGCGATACCGCGACCAAAGCCCGTCGAACCCAAGCGTTCCCGTTCCAGCAATGCTTCGCTCACCTCATGCGCGTTCAAGCCCAAGGCTTGGCTGGCAATGTCGCCAACCAGCGGGAACAGCGCCTTTTTGGAATCAAGCGCCACATGACCACGAACGGTTGCGGGATAAAGGAGGTTGGTCAGGTTCATCGTTTCAATCAAATCTTATTTGCTGTCGGACGCACAGGAGCGGCCCGTCAGCATGACGATGCTATAAGGGAATACCGATCCCCGCAAACCGGCATAAAATAGCTTTGGGCGCGCCCAATAAGCCGGTTTGCGGGGAAAAGCTAGTCTTTATTGCGGCTCTACCCAGCCAATGGTGCCGTCATGTCGGCGATAGACCATATTATGGGCTTGGGTTTTGCTGTTCAGGAACAGCAACGCATTGGTATCGCGCAGATCCAACATCATCACCGCATCCGACACGCTGCTTTCCGGAATATCGACACGGGTTTCCGCAACGATCAGCGGGGCATCACCCACATCTTCTTCGTCGGTGCCGACGTCAAATACGGTATAGCTCGCATTGTCCAACACGCTGGCGTCATAGGCCTGTTGTTCTACGGCGCCGCCCCGATCCTTCAGGCGTCGCATATAGCGTCGAAGCTGTTTTTCAATACGGTCGGACGCGGCCTGAAAAGCGGCGGGGGCCTCTTGGGCTTGGCCATGGCCTTTCAAAATCAGCCCTTGCATCACATGGGCGACAATATCGCATCGAAAACTGTCGTGCGGGCCTTTCTTAAACACCACATTGGCCCCGATAGCGCGGGAAAAATATTTATCCGCGATCGCGTTCATCCGGTCGGCTACGCGCTCCTGCAGAGCTTCACCGGTTTCGATCTGGTGACCAGAGACGCGAATTTCCATCTGTCTTACTCCTTCCAGAATGTGGACCTTGGCGGGAATATCCCGCCTTATGTCCCTTCGAGCCAGATTGCCTGATTCAAACTGGCAACGAATTCGCTGTGACGGGCCAATTCCGCCGGACTGGCAGCGTGGGGCCGTGGTTCACGAAAGGCACGCGGCGATGCTGCTCCTTGGCTATCGGCCACGGGCGCAGCACCCTCGGTGCCGCGATTGCCCATCAGACCCAAGCCAATTTGGCGGCCGCCCGTCATTTCAATATAGAGATGCATCAACAGCTCTGCGTCCAGCAAAGCGCCGTGCTTCACGCGGTGGCTGCGATCAATGCCATAGCGGGTGCAAAGCGCATCCAGCGTATGCTTGGCACCGGGGTGCATTTTGCGCGCCATGTCCTGCGTACAGATCATGCGTTCCATGCTGATTCCCGCACGGCCCGCGCGCGCCATTTCCGCGTTCAAAAAGCTGAAGTCGAAACGCGCATTATGCGCCACCAATTTCGCATCGCCGACAAAGGCCAAAATCTCGTCCGCTTTATCGGCGAACAAGGGCTTGTCTGACAAAAATTGGCTGGATAGGCCGTGAACGGCTTCGGCCTGTGCAGGCATGTCCCGTTCCGGATTGAAATAAATATGCAGGCTGTTTCCGGTTTCGCGCCGATCCACCAATTCCACGCAGCCGATCTCTACCATTCGATCGCCGCTTTTTGGATCAAAGCCCGTTGTTTCCGTATCGAAAATAATCTCTCTCATACAAGGGGTAATCTGGACCCGATTGGGAACGGAGACAAGTGGTGATCCGCCTTATTTGACGGAGCGTGATGCTTTTCGGGCGGCCTGTGTCGATGACAAAATCCGCTAAGGCGCGCTTCACATGGTCATCGACCTGCAAATTCCGAATCTCTTTTAATTTGCGCGCTGTCATATTGGGGCGGCGCATCACCCGTTTTCCCTGCATCCATATGGGGGCGGACACCACCGCAATCGCCCCGACTCGGCGCCAGCCGCCTTTTTCGAACAACAAGGGAATGTCCAAAATCACAAAGGGGCGCGATCGGTGACGCATCAGAAACTGTTTTTGCGCGCGGCCCACGGCGGGGTGAATCAGCCGTTCCAACGCTTTTAATTCATCTGGTTTTCCCAAAACCATGGGGCCCAATATCTGACGATTCACGCCATTGGGGCCTGTGGAGCCGGGAAAGCGCGCCTCAATGGACGGAACCAAGGCCCCCTTGGGTCCTTGCAATTTATGGACCTCGGCATCGGCATCAAAAACCGGAACGCCCAATTGCCGGAACATCGCCGAAACGGTCGATTTTCCCATGCCAATGGACCCCGTCAGGCCCAATATAAAGGGGGTCTGACGGCGCAAAAATGGTCGCTGCGCGGGACGCTTTCCGGCTGGTAACACCTGTTTCATTCCCCCTTTGATAGTGGTTACGGATGCCTGATGGCCGAAAGATGATCCTTTTCTGTCATGCCCCCATCCGGGGGCATGCGGAATCAAGCGGTCAGCAACGCCCGCAATTCATCATCTTTGTCCGACGGCGGGGCCGCCCCGAAAAATAGCTCAAAGGCCATGGCGGCTTGGCCGATCAACATGTCCAGCCCGTCAATCGTCGCCAAATTGCGCGCCGATGCCGCGCGCAGCAAATCGGTTTCCAGCGGGGCATAGACCAGATCATAAACAATGGCATCGGCGGGCAGGGGGGATAGATCAACCTCTAGGGCCGGTTGGCCCTTCATGCCCAAGCTGCTGCTGTTCACCAACAAAGCCGCAGGTGGCAAAGCGGCGTCGAGGCCCAGCACCTGCCCCTTGAGGCCAAAATGCGCCAACAAGCCCATGGCTTTGAGCGGGCTGCGATTCAAAATCGTTACCTCGCCCACACCAGCGCGCGCCAAGGCAAAGAGCACGGCGCGGCAGGCCCCGCCAGCACCAATCACCACCACTGGCGCACCGTCCAGATTCACGTCGGAAATGGGCGCGAAAAATCCGGCGGCATCGGTGTTCGTCCCCACCAAATCGCCCTTGGGTTGGCGAATGATGGTGTTCATCGCGCCAATGCTATCTTTCACCCCGCCCGGATCGCTCACATGGTCCATCACCGCGACCTTGTGCGGAATGGTGACATTACAGCCGCGCCAATGGGGGTTTTGCTGACGCTCTGCGATAAAAGCGGGCAGGGCGTCTGGCGTCACATGGGCCAAGCGATAATCGGCATCCATGCCCAAGGATTGCAGCCAGAAATTGTGAATCAGGGGCGATTTGCTATGGGCAATCGGGTCCCCGATCACTTCGGCAAAGGGGCGATTATCGGTCATATTTTGGCAATTCCTATTGTCCGCAGCCATTGCATTAAAGGCAGCATGGGCATGCCAATGATTGTCCATGGATCGCCTTCGACCCGATCGAACAATTGCACCCCCGCACCTTCGATTTCATAGCAGCCCACGGTCCAGCGGATGCTGTCCCAATTTTGTTCCACATAAGCGTCGATGAACGCATCCGACAAGGCGCGCATGGTCAATTTTGCGACATCGACATGCCGCCAAATCGCCTGTCCATCGCGCGCCGCGACCACCGCGCTGAACAAGCGGTGGCGCTGGCCCGCCATGGTGCGCAACTGTGCCTTGGCGTCGTCCTTGTCGTCCGGCTTGGTCAGCATCATGCCGTCGTCCAACGCCAAAACACTGTCCGCGCCCAGCACAATCACACCCGGCAAGCGCGAGGATATTTTAATCGCTTTTGCTTCGGCCAGCGCATCGGCAATGTTGCGCGGCGTTTGTCCTTCTGCCTGCAAGGCAGCGGTCAAACCCTCTTCGTCAACATGTGCGGGGGATGTTTCAAAGGTCAAACCCGCCGCCCGCAACATTTGGGCGCGGCCCGCGCTTTGCGACGCTAGTAACAAATTGATATCAGCCATTATACGGTGCGATCCTCGAAGAAGCGGATAACCGCAGCGGCTGTTTCTTCAATGCTGCGGCGGGTGACATCAATCACCGGCCAATCATTGTCGGCAAACATTCGGCGGGCATAAGCCAGTTCGGCCTTCACATGGCTTTCCTCGATATAAGAGGTTTCAGCTTGTTGATTCAGCGACAATAAACGGTTGCGGCGCACTTGAACCAAGCGGTCAAAGGATGTGGTGAGGCCAACCACCAATGGCTTTTTCAAGTGAAACAACAGGTCCGGCGGCGGCGATTCTGGCACGATGGGGATGTTGGCGGTTTTGAACCCGCGATTGGCCAGATAAATGCTGGTCGGGGTTTTCGACGTGCGCGACACACCCGCCAGCACAATATCCGCTTGTTCCCAATTTTCCCATGCAATGCCGTCATCATGCGCCACGGTGAATTGAATCGCATCGACGCGGGCGAAATAAGCGGCATCCAACACATGCTGCCGCCCCGGACGGGCTTTGGCCTGTTGGCCCAGCACCCGTTCCAACGCCGCCGACACAGCATCGAGGGCAGGGACCAACGGCAATTTCAATTCCTCTGCGCGCCGTTCCAAACTGGCGCGCAATTCCCCAGAAACCAGCGTGAACAGGATCATCCCTGGGCTGGCTTCCACTTCTTTCATGATGCGATTGAGGTGGGATTCCGACCGAACCATGGGCCAGAAATGGCGGATAACCTCGACATCATCGAACTGAGCGATGGCAGCCTTGGCGATATTTTCCAATGTTTCGCCGGTTGAATCGGAAATCAAATGAAGATGTAAACGGACCATCGCCCATCCTTCTCTTGCCCCCGCGAAAAAGGCAAGCAAACAAGCCTATTCAACCCTGTGGATAAGTTTGTGCATAACTGATGGGATAAATTTTGGACAGAAAATCCATCCCCAAATCCACCGATTCCGCTCTGCCGCTTATCCACATGGGACAAAAGTTATGCACAGGCTGTGGATAATCGGGATAAGTTTTCACGACTCTGTCAAAAATCGCGGAATCTGGGGAGTCAATCTGTTGGCAAATCAGACAGCCACGCCTAAAACCCCGCTATTCACCGACCAACTAACAACCACTATTTTTTATAAATAATTATAATAGTAGAAAGAAAGAGGCGCTGCTCATGGGCTCACCGAAACACTTGCTCGCAACGCTGCAAGGGGCGAAGCAAGACCGTCCCCCCTTGTGGTTGATGCGCCAAGCGGGTCGCTATCTGCCGGAATATCGCGCCTTGCGGGAAACCAAGGGTGGCTTCCTTGAGCTTTGCTATGACAGCGATGCCGCCGCCGAAGTCACCTTGCAGCCGATCCGCCGCTTTGATTTTGACGGTGCCATCCTATTCTCGGACATTTTGGTGGTGCCCCATGCCTTGGGGCAAGATTTATGGTTTGAAGCGGGCGAAGGTCCGCGTTTGGCCCCAACCTTGATCGATACCGCTCTATCTGCCCTAGAAGCGGCCCCACAGCGCCTAAACCCCATTTATGATACGGTGGCAAAGGTGGCAGCGGCTTTGCCGTCCCACACCACCTTTCTGGGCTTTATCGGCAGCCCATGGACCGTCGCGACCTATATGGTGGCAGGGCAGGGGTCGAAGGACCAGAGCTTGGCGCGCCGCTTGGCCTATCGCGACCCCAAGGCATTTCAGGAAATCATCGACGCGATTATCGAGGTCAGCGTCACCTATGTGTCCGGCCAGATCCAAAATGGGGTCGAGGCGGTTCAGCTCTTTGATAGCTGGGCCGGCAGCTTGTCGCCCGCACAATTTGACCAATGGGTGATCGCGCCCAACGCCGAAATCATTCGCCGCGTAAAGGCCTTGCATCCCGACACGCCGATTATTGGCTTTCCAAAGGGGGCAGGCAGCAAATTATTGCAATATGCCGCTGGCACGGGCGCTGATGCGATTGGGTTGGACGAAACGGTTGACCCCAATTGGGCCCATGCCAATTTGCCAGTGGAATTGCCGGTTCAGGGCAATCTCGACCCGCTGGCATTGGTGACGGGCGGCGAGGCACTGGACAAAGCCGTGGATCATATTTTGGCGGCCTTTCCCGATCGGCCCCATATTTTTAATTTGGGCCATGGCATTGTGCCCGACGCGCCCATTGCGCATGTGGAACAATTAATCAGGCGTGTTCGCGGATAAGCGAGGTGCAAGATGATAGGTTTTCTGGGAGTCACTATGCTGTGGGTTAAGGCTGGACATATTATTTTCGCCATTTTCTTGATGGCGGGATTGTTCATGATGCCGCGTTTCTTTGTCTATCACCATCAATGCGCGGTGGGGTCCGAAGAGGATCGCAAATGGATTGACCGTGAAAATCGGTTGCGCCACATCATTATGAATCCATCGCTGATTATCATTTGGGTGCTGGGATTAATGCTGGCCATCAATGGCGGCTATTTTTCCCAAGGCTGGTTCCATGGGAAATTCCTGTTGCTGCTGTTGCTGTCCGGCTATCATGGTTGGACGGTCAGCTATTGCAAAAAATTGGCCAAGGGTTTGCGCCCAATGTCAGAAAAGCGCTTGCGTTTGGTCAATGAAATTCCCGGTATTTTGGCTGCGATCATTGTGGTCTTGGCTGTCGTTCGCCCCGGTAACTAGATCGCGCGCCTTGGGTTTGACGATGGGACTTATAAAGGGCTGCCAAAATTGGCGGCCCTTTTTCATTGGGCCATGCCCTGCATTTTCTTGACGCTGGTGTGATTTTTGCGTAAAAGCGCGCTATTCCCGTTTCTTCGGGGTTGGCGCAAAACAAGCCGCCAACACTATCAAGCCGATCCGTGGCGGGCAGTTCAGCCGTTATGGGTTGGTGAAACAGTCTTCCCCAGACTGGATAGGCACCGACCGGTGCGATTTTATTTCCCAGATATATTCATGATTTGGATATCCCATGCATCTTAAAGAACTGAAACGTAAGTCGCCTGCCCAACTGGTCGAAATGGCCGAAGAATTGGGTGTCGAAAGCGCGTCGACGCTGCGTAAACAGGATCTTATGTTTTCCATCCTCAAGGAATTGGCCGAAGAGGGTGAAGAAATTATCGGTTCGGGCACCATCGAAGTGCTGCCGGACAGCTTTGGCTTTTTGCGCAGCCCAGAGGCCAATTATCTGGCCGGTCCCGACGATATTTATGTTTCGCCCAATCAGGTCCGCAAATATGGCCTGCGCACCGGTGACACGGTCGAAGGCGAAATCCGCGCCCCCAAAGATGGTGAGCGTTATTTCGCGCTGACCAAGCTGATCAGCGTCAATTTCGACAACCCCGATGTTGTCCGCCACCGCGTGAATTTTGACAATCTGACGCCGCTTTACCCCAATCAGAAATTGTCGCTGGATACGCTGGATGCCGCCAGCAAAGATAAGTCGGCCCGTGTGATCGATTTGGTCAGCCCACAAGGCAAGGGCCAGCGCGCGTTGATCGTTGCGCCGCCGCGCACGGGTAAGACGGTGCTGCTGCAAAATATTGCGAAAGCCATCACCGACAATCATCCCGAAGTTTATTTGATCGTGCTGTTGATCGACGAACGTCCCGAAGAAGTGACGGACATGCAGCGCAGCGTGAACGGCGAAGTCGTTTCGTCGACCTTTGACGAACCCGCGACCCGCCACGTTCAGGTCGCCGAAATGGTGATCGAAAAAGCCAAGCGCTTGGTCGAACATAAAAAGGATGTGGTCATCCTGCTCGACTCCATCACCCGTCTGGGCCGCGCTTATAATACGGTGGTGCCATCATCGGGTAAGGTGCTGACCGGCGGTGTGGACGCCAACGCCCTGCAACGCCCCAAGCGTTTCTTTGGTGCCGCCCGTAACATCGAAGAGGGTGGTTCGCTGTCGATCATCGCAACGGCCCTGATTGATACCGGCAGCCGTATGGATGAAGTGATCTTCGAAGAATTTAAGGGCACCGGTAACAGCGAAATCGTTCTGGACCGCAAGGTCGCTGACAAGCGCATCTTCCCTGCCTTGGATGTTGGCAAGTCCGGCACGCGTAAGGAAGAATTGCTGGTCGAGAAAAACAAGCTGTCCAAAATGTGGGTGCTGCGCCGTATCCTCATGCAGATGGGCACGGTCGACGCGATGGAATTCCTGCTCGACAAGATTAAGGACAGCAAGACCAACGAAGATTTCTTTGATTCCATGAATCAATAATCTTTCTCGCTTTCTGGAAAATGAGGCCGGTCCTGAACAATCAGGGCTGGCCTTTTTTCTTGGCCGTCCCATTTAGGGGGCATGACACGCCTGAACCTAACCCGACCCGCTGTGGGCTGTGCAGACTATCCTGCCTTGGCCGAGCGGTTGAAATTTCTGAGCAATGCGGCGGGGGAGATTCATATCCCCACCCGCAATCGCCCCAAACAGGCGGATCAGTTGATCGGCGGTGGGCTCTATTTCATCATCAAACATATGTTGATGGGCAGGGTGGAGATTGTGCGCTTTGATGACCGCCCCGACGGACGGATCAACATTGTCTGTCGTTTACCGCTTCAGCGCGTCCGTGCGACACCAAAACGGGCGCATCAGGGCTGGCGATACCTGTCGGCGGAGGATGCGCCTCCTGTGCTTTGTGAGGGCGATATGGGCGATGAATTTCCGCCCCAATTGCTGAAGGAATTATCGGCGTTAATGCTGATCTGATCCAAGCTGGGATGACCATCCATTGTTCCACGCGAAACAATGGATGGCTGTTGGTCCGAACCGCGATGTTTACACCGGTGGCGGTGTTTGGCTGGCCAGCATCGCGGCCATTTTCTCCCAAACCTTATTGATGGCTTTTAGCGGGCGCACCATGACCTTGAAATCGTCGATCAAGCCGTCGTCGTTCCAGCGAATAATGTCGACGCCATTGATGTGTATGCCGTCAACTTCGCATGTAAACTCGAGCATCGCCTGCTGTCCGTCCACCAATTCGCGGACATAGCGAAAATCATCGCTGCCCAGCACATGGCTGGCAGCGAACAGATAGGCAAAGACTTTGTCTCGGCCCATTTGCGGACTGTGGACGACCGGTGAATGAAACACCGCATCCTCGGCCAACATGGCTTTCAGGGCAGCGGGATCGCTACCCTGAGACATGAAGTCATGCCACGCGGTGATACCCGCCGCCGCGCTCACCCCACATGGTCCGCAAAAAAGGCACGGGTGCGTTCGTCGGCCAACTGAGCACCGGCTTCATCGCGGCGGTTGCCCATGGTTGCGGCAAAGCCATGATCCAGCCCTTGATAGTCGTGAAGAGTGACCTTGGCATTGGATTCCAACGCGGCGTGAATCTTCTTTTGGGCTTCATGGTCGACGAAATGATCTTCGGTGGGAATGTGCAGCATCAAGGGGTTGGCGATGGCATGGGCTTCGTCGAGCATGGTGTCGATCATCACGCCATAATAGCCGACCGAGGCGTCAATGTCGGTGCGCGTCGCGGCCATATAGGCAAGGCGGCCACCCAGACAAAAACCAACGCAGCCGACCTTTGCCGCGCCTTCGCTGCGCAACCAGCGAATGCTGGCTTCCAAATCTTTGACACCGGCGTCGGCGTCATATTGACCGAAATATCCCAAGGCTTCTTGGAATTCGGATTCAACATCGGGATTCAATTCGATGCCGGGGGCGAAGCGCCAGAAAATATCGGGGGCAACAGCCAGATAACCCAAGGCAGCCCAGTCATCGACTTTCTTGCGAATACCGGCGTTCACACCAAAAATTTCTGGGATGACGATGATGGCGCCTTTGGCCTGACCTGCCGGACGCGCCGCATAAGCGGGAATTTGACCTTCGTCGTTAAGTGCCTGAATTTCTACATTGGTCGCTGACATTGAGCGTCTCTCCTGACTCTTGCTTATTGGCGTCTAAAAAGCGAAGTTAGCGGTGGTTGCCTGCAGGCTCAAGTCTGGGAGGAGAGTAAGATGAAATTCCATATCGAGATTGATTGCACCCCCGAAGAGGTTCGCCGTTTTATGGGCTTGCCCGACTTGGCCCCGTTGCACGAAAGCTATCAGAACCAGATGAAGGATATGATGGGCAAAGGCATCACACCGGACATGGTCGAAACCATGGTGAAAAGCTGGTCGCCCTTGGGACAAAATGGTTTGGATTTGCTCCGTTCTGTCATGGCCCCTTTTGCGGATAGCAAACAGGGCGACACAAAGGACAGCAACCAGCGACCGGATCGAAAGAGCTGAATCAGGATTTTATGAACGAGACTATTTTTGCACTATCCAGTGGTATGCCACCGGCTGCCATTGCGGTGATCCGTATCAGCGGTCCATCGGCGGGCGCGGCGTTGCATGCGCTGGCAGGGCGCCTGCCAAAGCCCCGTCAAGCGTCCGTGGCATTGTTAAAAGACCCCCACGGGCAGGCGCTCGATCATGCGTTGATTTTATGGTTTCCGGGACCTGCAACGGCAACGGGGGAAGATCTCGCGGAATTGCATTTGCACGGCGGGCGCGCTGTGGTGGCGGCGGTTGAACATTGTCTGTCGACCATGGACGATTTGCGGCCCGCTTTGCCGGGGGAATTTACGCGGCGCTCTTTCCTTAATGGCCGAATTGATTTGGCGGAGGCAGAGGGGCTGGCGGATTTGCTGTCCGCGGAAACAGAGAGCCAACGTATCCAAGCCTTGGCAATGGCCAATGGCCATATATCCCAAGCGGTGCAGCAATGGCAGGATCAGCTGTTGACCCTGATGGCCTATGCTGAGGCGGAGCTTAATTTTTCGGATGAAGATGATGTCGACGGCGGCGATGGCACAGCCGCCACCATCCGAAACGGCATATCCGATCTGACCGGACAATGGGATATCTGGCTCGCGCGGCCTGTGGCAGAGGTGATCGCGGAGGGTATTTCCGTGGTGATCGCGGGGCCGCCCAATGCGGGCAAGTCGACGCTGATCAATGCTTTGGCCCAGCGGGAATTGGCCATTGTATCGCCTATCGCGGGCACGACGCGTGACGTGGTGGAGACCAGCCTGTCGCTTGGCGGTATTGCCATGCGTTTCTCTGACACCGCAGGTATTCGGGCGGAGACGCAAGACGCCATCGAAGCCATTGGGATTGACCGTGCCAAAGCGGCCATCGATCAGGCGGACATATTATTGTGGATGGGGCATCCCGACGACGCCCCCGACCATCCGTTGTTGATCCGCATCGCGGCGCAGGCCGACCGGCATTTGTTGGATGAGGCGTGGCGGGTCCAAGCCGCCAAATGCGACCTGACCATCTCCGCCGCTGATGGGGAAGGGATGGAGGCTTTGCATGATCGCATTGTCGCGGCGGCCCAAAATATGTTGCCCAAGGAGGGGGAGGCCGCTCTTCGTAAGCGGCAACGTGCTGCCTTGGTGCAGGCGCGCCAATATTTGCAGATTGAGGACGGAAGTCGGGAAGCATCGGACCTTATTCTGCTGGCGGAAAAATTGCGTTTGGCTTCGGTCAGTCTTGGCGAATTGACTGGGGGAAGCGGGGTGGAATCGATGCTGGATGCCTTGTTTGGACGCTTTTGCATTGGCAAATGACGCCGGGCCTGCCGCGATGTTTCACGTGAAACATCGCGGTGGTGGACCAATGGCCTGACATCGGATATGGGCGATGTCACGATGAACAAACCCCTAAATTATGATGTGATTGTCATTGGTGGCGGTCACGCTGGAACTGAGGCCGCTGCCGCTGCCGCCCGTTTGGGTGTGCGGGTGGCATTGGTCAGCTTTGACCCCAAACTCATCGGCACCATGTCTTGCAATCCCGCGATTGGCGGGCTTGGTAAGGGGCATTTGGTCCGAGAAATTGATGCCTTTGACGGGCTGATGGCCAGAGCAGCCGATGACGCGGCCATCCATTATCGCATGCTCAATGCCTCCAAAGGGGCGGCCGTTCAAGGTCCGCGCATTCAGGCCGACCGAACCCGCTATCGCGACAGCATCCAGCGCCAACTGGCAGATTATGACAATTTGGATGTTGTGGCGGGCGAGGCTGCCGCGTTGTTGCTAGATGATAACAACCAGGTCGTTCAAGGTATTGTTCTGGCAGACGAACGGACGTTGAACGCCCCAAATGTCATTTTGGCAACCGGAACATTTCTGGGCGGCCGCATGTTTCGCGGAGAAGAACAGCATGACGGCGGGCGCGTCAACGAGGCGGGTTCCCAACGTTTGGCGGAACAGCTTCGCGCGAAAAATCTTCCGATGGCACGGTTGAAAACCGGAACGCCGCCCCGCCTTGATGGCCGGACCATCGACTGGGCGCGCTTGGAAGAACAACCGACCGATGGTGAAGATTGGACCTGTTCCACGTGGAACAATGAACGGGTGGTTCCGCAAATATTCTGCGCGATCACCCGAACCAATCCACGCTCGCATGATATTATTCGCGAGAATTTGCATCGCTCTCCGCTATTTACAGGCGCGATTGGTGCCAAAGGGCCGCGATATTGCCCGTCGATTGAGGATAAGATTCACCGCTTTGCGGATAAAGATAGCCACCAAATCTTCTTGGAACCCGAAGGCCTCGATACCTATCTGGTCTATCCCAATGGTGTCTCAACATCTCTTCCTCCGGAGGTCCAGTTGGAACTGATGCGGAGCATGGACGGGCTGGAGCAGGTCGAAATCGTCGTTGCTGGCTATGCGGTCGAATATGATCATATCGATCCGCGTGCGCTTGATCGGACGCTTCAATTGCGCGCCATTTCAGGCCTCTATTGCGCGGGTCAGATAAATGGCACCACAGGTTATGAAGAAGCCGCAGCACAGGGATTGATTGCGGGGGCCAATGCCGCCCTGAAGGTGCTGGGCAAACCGCCGCTCATTCTGGATCGCTCGATCAGCTATATTGGCGTAATGGTCGATGACTTGGTGTTGCAGGGGGTTACGGAACCCTATCGCATGTTGACGGCGCGCGCCGAATATCGCTTACGTCTGCGCGCCGACAATGCCGCCACGCGCTTGACGGATTTAGGAATCGATATTGGCTTGGTAAGCCCGCGCATTGCGGATGTTCATCGCGAACGCCAAGCCCAGCGTCACCAAATCGCTGCGTTGCTAGACATGCCGGTCGCGACAGCGGATTATCGTGCGCTGGAACTGGCGTTGCCCGCCGACGGGGTCACGCGTAAACGCGTTGAATTGTTGCGCTTCCCCAATGTCACCATGGACATGCTGATTCAGATCGCACCCGAACTGCATAGCTTTGACAGACTGTTGTTGGCGGAGATGGTCGAGGATGCGCATTATGCGCCCTATATCGCCCGTCAGGAAGCCGAGCTTCGTTCTTTGGCCGCCAATGAAGCGGTAATATTGGATTCAAATATGGATTATCGGGAAATTGGCGGCCTATCGCGAGAGATGGTCGAGCGCCTGTCGCTGGCTAAGCCAGAGACATTGGGGCAGGCAGCGCGAATTGAGGGCGTGACGCCCGCAGCCTTGACGGCGATCATGGTTCACAGCAAGCGTCGTGCAGCATGAGCGAGATTCTACAAAATGAAGAGGCCGCCCGCGCATGGATGCGCGAGCGTTTCCAACCATCAGCGGAACGTTGGGCCAAGCTTGAATCCTTTGGCCAATTGTTGACGGCTGAGAATGAGCGGCAGAATTTGGTCTCGGCGTCGACGCTGCCGACCATGTGGGTTCGCCATTTGGCGGACAGCGCGCAGTTGTTGGATCATGTGAAGTCGCCCATATCGTCTTGGATGGACCTTGGCAGTGGGGCGGGTCTCCCCGGTATGGTGGTCGCGATTTTGAATGATGCACCGATGATTTTGGTCGAATCGCGAAAATTACGTTGCCAATTTCTGCGGGATGTCGCGGAATCGTTGAATTTGCCCCATGTCGAAGTGGTGGAATCGCGATTGGAGCTGGTACCATCGCGCCCCATATCGGTGATCAGCGCGCGGGCCTTTGCGCCATTGGACAGGCTGATGGGACTTGCGCGTCGTTTTTCGACCGACGAAACGATTTGGTTACTGCCAAAAGGGCGCAATGCACAGAATGAACTGGCCAGCATGCCTCAACACTGGCAGACTATGTTTCACGTGGAACATAGCCTTACGGATGCTGACAGCCGCATATTGGTGGGACAGGGACAGTTTCCGACAACGAAGCGAGACAAAAAATGATACGCATCGCTGTAGCGAACCAAAAAGGTGGGGTAGGGAAGACAACGACCGCAATTAATCTTGCCACAGCTTTGGCTGCGACAGGATGGCGCACGTTGATTATCGACTTGGACCCACAGGGCAATGCGTCGACGGGGCTGGGCATCACCAAAGCGCAGCGTGAACTGACCAGCTATGAATTGTTGCGCCAAGAAGTCAGCCTGAGCGAAGCCGCTGTGCGCACGGCTGTCCCTCGGCTCGACATCATTCCAGCGACGGTGGATTTGTCGGGCGCAGAGATTGAATTGGTGGAATTTTCCGACCGACTGCACCGCCTGCAGCAAGCCCTGACCCAAGCCGATTCCGCCCAGTGGGACATATGTTTGATCGACTGTCCGCCATCTTTGGGAATGTTAACACTGAACGCATTGATCGCGGCAGAGGCTTTGGTGGTTCCGTTGCAGTGTGAATTTTTCGCGCTGGAAGGGTTGAGCCAATTGCTGACCACCGTGGAACGGGTGCGCGCACGCTTTAATCCCGAACTCACCATTTTGGGCGTGGCGTTGACGATGTTTGATCGCCGCAACCGCCTGACGGATCAAGTGTCCGAAGATGTGCGGGAATGTTTGGGACCGGTGGTGTTTGAAACGGTCATTCCCCGCAATGTGCGTTTGTCCGAAGCGCCCAGCCACGGTTTGCCAGCGTTGATTTATGATCATCGCTGCCCCGGATCGGCGGCTTATATCGCTTTGGCGCGCGAGCTCATTGATCGCCTTCCCAGCTTACGCGAGGCCGCCTGATGTCCGAGAATGAAAAAGAAACGACTTCGGTTGTTCCACGCAAGCGCCCATCGGGTTTGGGACGCGGGCTGAGCGCCTTGTTTGGCGATGCTGCGGTGGAATCGCCCGTCCAATCGCCTGTAACGGCAGCGGTTAGCGCTGGATTTGCTGACACGCCTGCAGCCGTTGATGGTCCGATTGCAGAGGGGGATTCTGTTCAGCATGTCCCCGTAAATGCGATTCATCCACTGCCAGGTCAGCCGCGGCGCAAGTTTGACGAGACGGCGATTTCGGAATTGGCGGAATCCATCAAGCTGCGCGGCGTGTTACAGCCGATTATCGTGCGCCGTTCGCCGGATGGGGACGGCTATCAATTGGTGGCGGGGGAACGCCGCTGGCGCGCATCGCAAAGCGCTGGTTTGGACCGCGTTCCGGCCTTGGTTCGCAATCTTGACGATGCGGCGACCTATGAGATTGCGCTGGTTGAAAATATTCAGCGCCAAGATCTAAACGCCATCGAAGAAGCCAGCGCCTATCGCAAGCTGATCGAAGATTTTGGACATAATCAAGAGGCGCTGGCGCGACTGGTGGGGAAGTCACGCAGCCATGTCGCCAATTTGATGCGTCTGTTGGACTTGCCGGACAGCGTCCAAACCTTGGTTGGCGACGGTGCGTTGGCCATGGGCCATGCCCGGGCGTTGATCGGCGTCGATGCAGCCGCGGATATTGCGCAGCGCGTCGTCAAAGAAGGTTTGTCCGTTCGCGCCGTTGAAACATTGGTCCGCGAGGGCAAGGGCAAAGTCACTGCCAAGCCGCCGCAAGCCGAGACGATACCGTCGGAACGTGATGCAGATATTCAGGCCGTGGAACGCCATTTGTCGGAATTATTGGGCATTGCGGCGGGGATTCAATATTTTGGCGACGGTAAAGGGGCATTGACCCTGAAATTCGGCACCTTGGATCAGTTGGATATGATTTGTCAGCGATTGTCCGGGGAATCTATCTAAACCCGCTTTGCTGGCGCTATCACCTATCAAAAAGGGCGGCTGAGCTTGATAACTCAGCCGCCCTTTCTGTTTCCCGATGATGCGGGATTAATAACGTTCAAGCTGAACGGGCAGCGATTTATAGCCATGCACGAAACAGGCGTGCACGCGTACAGGATCACCGACAACATGAGCGCGCAGGCGCAGGCGCTGCATTTCGGAAATCAGCGTGGTTAATTGCAGTTCAGCAATACGGGCGCCGACACAGCGATGAATACCATAGCCAAAGGCCAAGTGCCGCCGTGCGTTATGGCGATCCACGATGATTTTATCACCGTCGGGGAAAATACTCTCATCCCGATTGCCGGATGCATACCATAGCGCCAATTTGTCGCGCTTGCGAATTTGGTGCCCGAAAAGTTCCACATCCTCCGTAGCCGTGCGGCGCATATGGGCCAGCGGGGTTTGCCAGCGAATAATTTCGTGCATGGCGTTTACAGCCAGATCTGGGGTGTGATTTTCTTCCAACTTCCGGCGCTCGTCGGGGAATTGGTCCAGCCCATAGACCAGCGCAGACATGCTGTTGCGGGTGGTGTCATTGCCGCCAACGATCAGCAATGTCAGATTCCCCATAAATTCCTGTTCGCTCATATGGCTCATCGCGTCGGAACGCAGCATCATGGAAATCAGGTCATGTTCCCCCGGTTTCTTGACCTTTTCATCCCATAATTGGCGGAATGCACCGCCCATTTCAAAGGCTTGAAGCAGGCGCGCATGGCGGTCCGCTTCCTCGTGCATCAATTCGACGTCGCCCAAGGCATCCGACCAGTTGGTCAGATTGTGGCGTGTTTCCCATGGAAAATCGAACAAGATGGCCAACATCTGTGTGGCCAATTCCTTGGATACCAATTCAACCCAATCGAATGTTTCGCCCAAAGGAAGCGATTCCAGCAGGGTGCGGGTGCGCGCCATCGTATCGCTCCGCAGGCGTTCGATTTCTGCGGGGCCAAAGGCTGGCGCAACGGTGCGGCGCTGGGCGGTATGTTGTGGCGGGTCCATGGCGATGAACATCGGCATGGCGACATCGCCTTCCTGCATATGTTCAATGCCGTCGCCAGCGACCGTGATGCCGCCATATTCCCATGAGGAAGAGAAGATTTTGGGCAGCGCCTCAACATGTTGGATATGCTGATAGGTGGTGACCGACCAATATGGGCCGAATTTCGATTCCGCTGTATAGTGGATGGGGCTGTTGGCGCGTAGGTTCGCCAATGGTGCTTGCCAGCGGTCCTCGCTCCACAACTCAGCCCGGCTGAGGTCGAGGGGATCTAAAACAGGGGATTCTACACGATATTGGGTCGCCATAGCGCATTCCTCTCCTAAGCCGTCTTGTGCGGCCGATAGGTTTTAGAATGCCACTATTTACAATTTTGTCAACGGCGGTCGCTGTTGTGCGTGGAGTGTATGAGATAAGGCGGAGGTTAGCGTGATTTCGCACGCCAAAACCGCCAATCTCCACTGCCCAAAACGCCGCGCCGGAACAGGCGGACGGATAGGTTAATCATCACGCCAATCCAGAAAATTTGCCACAAAAGGGCGACTCCATGTATCCACAAATTATCATCCACGGCCGCGCGCCCCAGCATGGCATAGGGGGTGGTAAAGGGAATGATCTGGGCCAACAGGCCCATCGGCCCGTCCATTCCATTGGCGACGCTGGTTGCGGCCAGCATGAAGGCCATCATCTGAAGAATGACGAGGGGAAAGCTGAGCATCTGAACCTCGCGGGGTGAGGAAGCGAGGCCGCCCATGCCCAAAAACAGCGAGCCATAGAGCAAGAAGGTGCAAATCGTATAGATGAGCGCCAGTATCGCATAAGCGCCCCAACCAACAGCAGGGACGATATTTTGCGGCATGCTGCCTTGCATTATCGCATCTTGTAACGCGGGGTCGCTGTTGCCGATCAGCGGGGTGAAGGCAAAGGCCACACTGCCCATCGTGCCGAGCAAAGCCCAAAAGGCGACAAAAATGACGCCAACCCCAATCATCGCCAATAATTTTCCCAAAAATACGCTTTCCAACGGGACCGCCGCCGCCAATATTTCGATGACTTTATTGGCTTTTTCCTCGGCAATGCCGCTGGTGGCTTGGGACACAATCAACAAGGTCAGCATGAAAATGGCGGTGATGCTCAGCATCGCGATCATTTTCACGTCATTTCTGTCTTGGCCGATTTTTGCATTGGTGGGAAAGGGAAGGATGCGCAGCGTGGCGGGGGGCAGCGTCGCTGTGCCCAAGCCCCGTTCCAGCGCCGCTTGCCGTGCCAGCAGGCGAAGATAGTCACCGGATCGTGAATTTTCGCGTCGATCCAATATTTGGGGCTGATCCAGATTGCCATAGAGCATCGCTGCGCGCTCGCGTCCGGCTTGATTGAACATGGCGTCATAATCGGTTTTTTCGGAATTGGTCGGCAGGACGGAATATTCGATCCGCAGCGGCTGGGATTCCGCTGTCATATTGGCGCGCATCATGTCGTCGGCCCGCTTGATGAGCAGGATATCCTGTGACGTCATGACCACCGACATGGATTCTTTATTCCGCTCCGCCTGAATGATGCTGGAGCTGCCGATGCTGGAAAACAGGCCCAAGCCCATGAAAAATAACGGGGCGAGCAGAAAAAGGATGAAGCTGGGGGTCGCCACAATGGCCATGAAGTCGCGCCGCGCAACGGTGATGCTGTTCAGGAAAAACATCTTCATGCGTGGGGTTTCCCATCATCATTTTCGGCTTGTTGGACAATATGCACAAAGGCTTCGTGCAGCGCAGGATGATCGATGGAGAGGCCCGCGATCCCAAAGGGCGTCGCCAATATACGGCTGAGCAGGGCTTCGATATCAGATTCCGCCATGGCAAAATGCCAACGATCTGCCCGCCATATGGCGTCGGGGGGCAGCAAGGCTTGCTGTTCGGTCAAGCGGTCTTTCAAGCGCGGGGCGTAGCTGAGCTGCATGGGCAGTAAAGCACGGGCTTGATCCACGGTGCCCTGAAAGCGAAGGCGGGATTTGGCTATAATGCTGATTTGGTCGCACAAACGCTCTGCATGGGCCATGACATGGGTTGAAAAAAGGATGGTCGCCCCCCGTTGTTGTTCGCGCAGCACCAGCGATTCCAGTCGGCCTTGATTGATGGGGTCCAAACCGGAAAAAGGTTCATCCAGCACAATCAATTGGGGCTGATGGACAATGGCCCCCAGCAATTGCACCATTTGGGCCATGCCTTTGGACATATTTTTGATTTTCAGGTCAATGGCGTGATCCAGCCCGACATCCTCCATCAAGCATGCACCGCGCCGCCGCCCTTCGTTCCACGGCAAGCCACGCAGCGCGCCGAGAAAGGCAATGATGTCGCGCGCCTTCATATTGGCATAAAGTCCCCGTTCTTCGGGCAAATAGCCAATCGCATGGCGCACAGAGGCGGGGCTGTGCCCCCCCAGCAGGGTGGATGAGCCATGATCGGGGTCAATAATACCCAAAGTCATGCGAATACTGGTGGTTTTGCCCGCGCCATTGGGACCAAGCAGGCCGTAAATGCTGCCGCGCGGAACCTGCAGGTTGAAATCATCCACCACCGTCTTGCCATTGAAAATTTTGGTCAACCCGTTGGTCTGGATGCTGAAATCCTGCAATGCCATGCTCTCGCCCTATATCGTCCAGACATTCGTCCTATGCTGTGATGGCAGCATATCACGACGGCCCGTTACGGCTACTGGCGGATTACCAGTTTCATCACGGCAAATATGGCACAGCCGCAAAGCTGCTGTATAGGACGAAGATCATGTCCACTTCATCAGAACCCATCATGACGCCATCTCTAGAGAGCCGTCTGGAAAGCGCCGCCCGTGAATTGGGCTTTGTGGCGTTTGGAATTGCTGATGCGGACGCCGCGCCGCACACGGTAAAACGCCTGCGCCAATGGTTGGATGACGGCTGTCATGGCGATATGATTTGGATGGAAAGCCGCGCCGAACAACGGGGATCACCCAAAGGACTGTGGCCGGATGTGCAATCGGTGATCAGCCTGGGCATGAGCTATGCGCCAGCGGACGATCCCATGTTATTGGCGGATCATGCTGATCTTGGCCGCATTTCTGTTTACGCGCAGGGGGCAGATTATCATGATATCGTCAAAAAGGCGCTCAAAGCCTTGGCCCGGCGGATGGTGGCGGAGATTCCCGACCTACAGCTAAAATTATTTGTCGACACCGCCCCTGTGATGGAAAAACCATTGGCGGAGGCGGCTGGGCTGGGGTGGCAAGGCAAGCATAGCAATTTGGTGAGCCGCGAGCATGGAAGCTGGCTGTTTTTGGGGGCGATCTATGTCAATATATCGCTGAAACCCTCTGTGGCGGGGCGTGATCGCTGCGGTAGCTGCGATGCCTGTCAGCGAATTTGCCCGACCCAAGCCTTTCCCGCGCCCTATCAGGTCGATGCACGGCGCTGTATTTCTTATTTGACCATCGAACATGACGGCCCGATTCCCGAAGAATTGCGGTCTGGCATGGGCAATCATATTTACGGCTGCGACGATTGCCTGAGTGTGTGTCCGTGGAACAAATTTGCGCAAACGGCCCAGCGCCACCGCGCCTTTTTGCCGCGCGCCGAGTTAAGCGCACCGGAATTGGGCGATATTTTGCCCTTGGACGATGCTAGTTTTCGCCAGATTTTTGCAGGATCACCGATCAAGCGCATTGGCCGCAATCGCATGGTGCGTAACGCAGCGATCGCGGCGGGAAACAGCGGGAATCGGGCTTATGTGCCGATTCTGACGAATTTATGCGGGGATGAATCCGCTATGGTGGCGGATGCCGCCGCATGGGCGCTGGCTCAATTGCCGCCTGACGCCCAGCCCGTTTAGCGCCGCTGCAGCGATTGGGCGCAGCGATTGATATCCGCATCGCGGCCATCGGGGCTGCGGGCGTCGACATGGGTGGCCACAGGCGCGGCGCCGCTGCTGGGCGGATAGATATAGACGTCCATCACACAGGCCGCGCCGACAAATTGCAATTTCCGTCCGGCCCCTTCGGTTACGTCCAGCCGCGGGCGTCCCATGGATCGACCAAGGGCATCGGCGCTTTGGCCGATGATCACATTATGCTGAACGGGGCGCACCACCGGCGGGGGTGTGGGGGTGGTGATCACAGGGCGCGGCGGCGTTTTCCCAGTTTGCCCCCCCGAACGCGGAATCACGGGGCCAGCACAGCCCGTCAAAATCACGGACAGCAAGGCAAGGGACAGGCTGGTCCGGACGGTAAGACGGTTCATATTTTGACCTCGTGACGCAGATGGAAAAGATGGGTTGCCATAGCCGCGCTCATCAGCGGGGCCAAGAAGTTGACGATAGGAATAGAGAGGCTTGCGGCAGATAACAGGCCAAGACTCCATCGGGCGGATGGTGACAAGGGTGGCGCAAGGGGGTGGCGTTGATGGACCATCGATTCCAAGTCCCGCCCCAGCAGCCATGCGTTGATGATCAACACCAAGATGGGCGTGCCCACCGCCGTTGGCAACAGCAGCAAATAGGCGGGCAGGGCGATGATATTGACGGCCAGAAACCGCCCCGCCGACCGCAGGCCCAACCCTAGGCTGCGGCGGAAACCGACGGGAACGGCGGTCATCCGTGCGGCGGGATAGTGGCGCTGCTCGACATCTTCGACAATATCGTCGGTGAACAGGCCAATGACGAAAATCGCCACGCCGCGAAACAACAACCACATGGCAGCCAGCGCCGCCAATAAAATCAAGATTTCAGCCATATTCTGGCTGTATCCGCCCAAATATCCGCTGGTCGCGACCAGATGGCGAAGGCCCCAAAACAACAAACCGCCCAGCGCCAATAAGATCGTCATGGTCAGCGCGATGCTGCGGACCAATAACCGCAAAATATGCGGGCGCGGAAGATCGCCTAGCGCAAGGAACAGGGCTTTAAGAACATCGGCCATGCCCAAGAAATGAATCGATAAAGCCCGTGGGTCAAGCGCAGTGCTTGCGTAAATGATGGCCGATCATTAAGGGCTTGGGACAAGAACTCCCCCAAATATAGGATGACATATGTCCGCGTCCGCCCGTTTTGACGTCTTGGCGATAGGCAATGCGATTGTTGATGTGATCGCCCGCGCCAGCGATGAAGTGATTGAATCCGAAGGTTTGCTGAAAGGCGGTATGCGCCTGATCGATGCCGAAGAAGCCGATCGTCTCTATGGCTTGATGGGACCTGCCATTGAAATGTCGGGCGGATCAGCCGCCAATACTTTGGCTGGCATGGCGGCGCTGGGCCGCAAGACCGCCTTTATCGGTCAGGTGGCACAGGACCAGTTGGGCGACGTCTTCACCCATGATCTGCGCGCCTTGGGCGTTTCTTATGAAACACCGGCCCTGAGCGCAGGCGCGCCGACCGCGCGCTGCTTGATTTTGGTGACGCCAGATGGCCAGCGCACCATGAACACCTTCTTGGGTGCCAGCCATTTGCTGGAACAAGCGATGATTAAGGAAGAATGGATCGCAGACGCGGCCATTTTATATTTGGAAGGTTATTTGTGGGACCCGCCGCTGTCGCGGGCTGCCATGCGCCGCGCCATTGATGTATCGCGCGCTGCGGGCCGCAAAGTCGCCTTTACGCTGTCCGACGCGTTCATCATCGACCGTCATGGCGATGATTTGCGCGGGTTGATCCGCGAAGGTCTGTTTGACATTTTGTTCGCCAATGAAGTCGAAATCTGTGCCTTGGCGGGCACGGATGATTTTGACGCGGCCGTGGCGTCGGTGGCGGGGCAAGTGCCGTTGCTGGTCGTCACGCGCGGCGAAAAGGGCGCGATTGCGGTGGTCAATGGCAGCGAGCATATCAGCGTGGTTGCCGAAGCCATTGATGATGTTGTCGACACCACCGGCGCGGGTGATTTGTTCGCCGCCGGTTTCCTGTCGGGCCAAGCCGAAGGTCGCAGCATTGCGGATTGCCTGAAAATGGGGGCGATTTGCGCGCGTGAAATTATCGCGCAAGTCGGCCCGCGCGCTCAATGTGATTTGAAGGCAGAGGTTGCCGCCAAGCTCGGCTAATCGCCTGCGCATCCTTTTGCTGGATAAAGAAAAAGGCCCTGTATCGCACAGGGCCTTTTTTATTTTCGTTGCTGGGTTTTGCGCGCCGTCTTTATGGCGTTGATGGGGCCGCATTGGGCTGTTTCCGGAACAATTCCCGGTCAGCAGGGCCAAAACCGCGTGTCCAAATCAGCCACGCATAAATGGCCAGAATGACTGGAACGCCGATCAGCAGTTCGGCCCATTCGGGCAATTTGGTGGCACCCCAGCCGAGCAGCGCCGCCCCAGCGGTGGCCCAAACCAAGGCCCAGCGCAGGCTGTTGACCGGTGCGTCCAGCAAGCGCGACAGCAAGCGTGATTTGACGACCGAGGCGAAGCCCAGCGCCAGCATCAATCCCAGCGCCACGGCGGCGGCATAAGTGATTTCGGGCAGATCCGCCCATTTGCAGGCCAACACCAACATGACGCTAAACAGGGCTTGAACCGCCAAGGTGCTGATGCTGACCAGCAAATTGCGAATACGGGCGATATAAACCAAGGCGGCTTCGCTGACGACGGCGGTGGCGGCCACCACTTCGGCGGCCAGCAAAAAGCCGAGTGCTGCGGCACCGACGACAAATTCCGGTCCCACCAGACCCATGATGGCTTGGCCTGGAATCCCCAAGGCGAGCGCGACACCAGCCTGCGCCGCAATGATCCAAAAACCAACTTGGCTGACCTGCGCCGCGACCGCGCCCAAGCGGTTTTCGGCCAAATTGCGGGTGATGACCGGACCCAATATGGGTTCAAAGCTGGTTTTCAATTTTTGCGGCAAGGACGCCACTTGCTGGGCCATATAATAAATGCCGCAGGTCGAGGTGGACGCAAATTGCCCCAGAATCAGCAGGTCGAGCCGGCGTGTGCCCCATTCAATGGCATCCGCCGCCGCCAACGGTGCATTGCGCCGCGCTACCGCGATCAAGGTCGCAGGACGGGGCCGCCAGCCCCGTGGCCCGCCATAATGGCGCACCATCGGCACCAAGGCCGTCAAAAAGGTGCAGACCATCGCCGCTGCATAGGACAGCATCAATCCATCGCGCACCGACACATACCAGAATCCGGCCGCCGCACCGCTGATAATCCATGGTTCCACCACGGCGCGGGCGCGCACACTGGCCCCAATGTCATATTTATAGGCGCAGGCGGCCAGCGCGATTTCGGTTCCGGCAATGAAGAACACCAAAAAGGCCAGCCAGCGATCGACGCCCCCAATATCGGCATTAGGGAACATCAATTGCGGCACCAAGAATAGCAGGGTTGAACCGATGGCGGAGGCCAAGAGAGCGACGAACATGCCATCCCACACCACGGTGCGATGGTCGGCATTGGGGGCGCTTAATTGTTCAGCCAGCCCGCGTTTCAGCCCCAATGTGGCCAATTGGGCTACCAATTCGATGACCAACACCGCAAAGGCAAAGCGGCCTACGGAATCGGGGCCATACCAACGCCCCGCAAAATAGAGGAAGGGCATGCGCGCAACCAAGCGCAGCACAAAACCGAACACATTGGTCCGGCCGCCTTTGGCCAAGGTGGCCGTGTCGCTGTTGGTGCGCGCGGCGTCATCGGCATCGCTGCCTGCATGGCCCTTGGCGTCGGCGGTGTCCGTTAAGCCAGAGCCGTTGGGACCCGCATTATCGACACTGTTCGTCAAGCAACAGGCCCTTCATTTTTCCCAACCCCGTAAAGGCTAGCCGATTTGGGTGCCGTGGCAAGATATAGGGTCAAAATTTTGATCATGGGCATATCACCGGCCCTCGGCGCGCAGCGGGCGCGTCAGCAAATCCTGAACGGCGTCAGCCACGCTGATTTTGCCCGCCACCAAATCTGCCACGGCCGCGGTGATGGGCATATCAATGCCTTGCGCTGCGGCGGCAGCGGCGACCACAGGGGCGCTATGCGCGCCTTCGGCAATGGTGCGGCGGTCGGACAGCAAAGTTTCGGCACTGATTCCGCGTCCCAACCCTTCGCCCAGCGAAAAATTGCGCGAATTGGACGATGTGCAGGTCAGCACCAAATCGCCCAGTCCCGCCAGCCCCGCCAATGTTTCGGCCTGTGCGCCCCGCGCCATGCCAAAGCGGGTCATTTCGGCAAATCCCCGACTGATGAGGGCGGCGCGCGCATTCAAGCCCAAGCCTGCGCCTTCGACAATGCCGCAGGCAATCGCCAAAATATTCTTAATGGCGCCGCCAATTTCCGCGCCCATCACATCGGTGGAGATATAGGGACGAAAATGGGGGCGGGCGATGGCCTGTGCCAAGGCTTGCGCCAAATCCGCTTGGTCCGCCGCCAAGGTCACAGCGGTTGGCAGGCCCGCCGCCACTTCATGGGCAAAGGTCGGGCCGGACAGCACGGCACAGCGGCGATCAGGGAAAATGTCGCGCACAATATCAACGGGAAAGGCAAAGCTGCCCGCTTCCATACCCTTGCTGCACAAAATCAGCGGCGCGGGGGTGTCTGTCAGTATCGCCAGCGTGGAACGCATGAACGGAACGGGAACAACGATCAGCAGAGCGTCCAAATCCCCCATATCGGCCAGATTATCGGTGGCGGTCAGGGACGGGGATAATTGGCTGTCTGGCAAAAACAACGGGTTGCGATGGTCGGCGTTGATGGCGCTGACCACCTCTGTCTCGCGGGCCCATAGGCGGACGGGGGCGCCCTCGGTCGCCAGCAATTGCGCCAAGGCTGTGCCCCATGCACCGCCGCCGACCACACCGAAACGGGAAAAATTCATGCTCATGCTTTCACTCCCGCACCGCGCACAGTTTCGGCATTGGGGTCCAAAGGCCAGCGGGGACGGGCGGCGACATCCAATTCATTGGTCAGGCCAGCGGCGAAACGCTCGGCCCCCGCCCATGCGATCATCGCGCCATTGTCGGTGCACAGCCACAATGGCGGCGCGACAAAATCCTTGCCATATTCCGCCGCCAATTCCGTCAAGCCCGCCCGAATGGCCTGATTGGCCGCAACACCGCCCGCGACCACAAAGGCGGTGGCCTCGGGACAGGCGGCCAAGGCAATGCGGCTGCGGTCGATCAAGCAATCGACCACCGCTTGTTGAAAGGATGCGGCCAGATCGGCAGGGCTATGCTCCCCCGCCGCCACGGCGCGGGCGACGGCGCTTTTTAATCCGGCAAAAGAGAAATGCGGCTCTTTGCTGCCTACCAAGGGACGGGGGAACGGCACAGCCTTGGGGTTGCCGCCTTGGGCCAATCGTTCCACCGCAGGACCACCGGGATAGCCCAGCCCCAATAATTTGGCGGTTTTGTCAAAGGCTTCACCGGCTGCATCATCAATGGTCGTGGCCAAGCGGCGATAATCATCCACGCCTTGGACCAACAGCAATTGGCAATGACCGCCCGACACCAGCAACAGCAAATAAGGGAAAGCCAGATTTTCATTGTCCAAACGCGGGCTGAGCGCATGGCCTTCCAAATGATTGACCGCGATCAATGGCTTATTGGCAGCATGGGCCAGTGCCTTGCCCGTCACCAACCCCACCATCACGCCGCCGATCAGGCCCGGCCCAGCGGTGGCGGCGATGGCGTCTACATCGTCCAGCGTCAAACCAGCATCGGCCAAAACCCCCGCGACCAGCGGCGTCAGCCGATCAACATGGGCGCGCGCGGCAATTTCGGGAACCACGCCGCCAAAGGGGCGATGTTCTTCCTCTTGCCCCGCAACGCGGTGGGCTAAAATGCGTCGATTGTGGTCGACAAGCGCGGCTGCGGTTTCGTCGCAGCTTGATTCCAGGCCTAGGATAATAGTCATAATCTAATGCTTCCTTTACCCGCCCCTTTATCGAGAGAGCAAGTCACGCTAGCAGCATGGCATGATGCAATTGCCGAATCCCGAAAATCCGCTGCGTATTGGAACCCGCGCTTCCCCTTTGGCGATGGCTCAGGCCAATATGACCGTGGCCGCGCTTATCGCAGCCCATGGACTGGCGCCAGAGTCTTTGGAAATTGTGCCGATGACCGCGACCGGCGACCGTATATTGGACCGCGCCTTGGCCGAAGTGGGCGGCAAAGCCTTGTGGACTCGCGAATTGGATTTCGCGCTGGATGGCCATGAAATTGATATCGCTGTCCATTCGTTGAAAGATGTGGAAACCGAACGCGACGCCCGCTTTGCTTTGGCAGCGATGCTGGAACGCGCCGATCCGCGCGACCGTTTGGTGGTTCCCCAAGGGACGGCGGCATCATCGATCATGGATTTGCCGGCCGGAACGAGGCTGGGCACCAGCAGCCCGCGCCGCGCGGCGCAGGTGCGCCGGATTCGCCCCGATATTCAGACCAAATTGCTGCGCGGCAATGTCGCCACGCGCCTGTCGCGATTGGCGGAAGGGGATGTGGACGCGACCTTGCTGGCGGCGGCCGGACTCGATCGTTTGGGCATGTATGGCGTGGGCCATGTGCAGGAACGCGATTTGTTGCTGCCTGCGGCGTCCCAAGGGGCGATTGGCATTGAATGTCGTTCGGACGATGTCGACACATTGGCGTTGATCCGTGCGATTAACCATGAACCCACTTATGCAGCGGTGGCGGCAGAGCGGGCCTTTTTGGCCGGATTGGGCGGCGATTGCCGATCCCCCGTGGCGGCCCATGCCTATTTTATGGACAATGGGACCTTGTGGCTGGATGCCGAAATTTATTCGGCGGACGGCAGCGATTGTGTCGCCAGCAGCACGGTGGTGCAGGACGAGAATAGCGCCAAGGATTTGGCTCGCCAAATGCTGGATGCGGCATCGCCCGACATATGCGCGCTATTTGGCGGGTGAGGTCATGAATCCCATGTCCGCTTTACCGTCTTTGCCCTTGCTGATTACCCGCCCGCAACCGGTCGCTGATCAAAGCTGCCAAAGAGCGCTGGCCATGGGGTTGGACGCGCACAGCCTGCCTTTATTCGCGGCGCAACCGTTGGAGTGGGCGGTGCCCGACATAGGGCGCTACGACGCCTTGCTGGTCACCAGTGCACAGGCCATGCGCTTGGGCGGCGCGGGTTTGCAGCGGTTGCAATCGCTGCCGGTCTATGCGGTGGGCGCGGCATCCGCCGATGCTGCGCGCGCGGCGGGATTTCGCGTGGAGCAAGTGGGCGACAGCGATGGACAGACTTTGCTTGGCGATATGCAGGCCGCAGGAATCCGATCCATCCTATGGCTGAATGGGCGGGATCATAGCGATTTGGACGGCGGTTCCGCGCAATTGCATCGCCTGCCTTGCTATGCGGTGGACCGCGTTTCGCCGCCGGCGGGGTGGCAGGAATTGTCCGCCAAAGCGGCGGTGCTGATGGCCCATTCGACCCGCGCGGCGGATTATCTGAATCATCTGGTCCCAATGCCCCGCGACCATCTCCGCTTGATTGCTATCAGCGCCAAAGTTGCGGCGGCTGCAGGGGCGGGATGGGGGCATATCGCGATTGCCGATGACCCCAGTGATGCGGCAATGTTGGCAGTGGCGACGAAATTATGCCACAAGCAGCCACATTAAGGTCGCTTGAAAGTCATGCATGTCCATTGAACCTGTTGAAACACCAACCCTACAAAGTCCGCCGCCGCCGCGGGCACTCTCTGCGCGGACCCTTGTTTTGGGCGCGTTATTCTTGTTGCTGGTCGGCATTTTCGGCGGCGGTTGGGCCGTAAATTATTGGGTCAATGACGGCAAAATGCCGGATGTGACCAGCGATATATTGGGTCAAACACCGGCATCCGATACGGCTGCGACCACCCCGTCGATGGTCATGCCGGTGGCCAATGGCACGGCTGATGCGAATAATGATGCCGCCTTGGCGGCGCGGGTGAATGATTTGGAACATCGCTTGGCGCGCATCAGCTTGGAAGCGCAATCGGCGTCGGGCAATGCCACGCGCGCCGAAGGCTTGCTGGTGGCCTTTGCCGCGCGGCGGGCGCTGGATCGTGGATTGCCCTTGGGTTATTTGGACCCGCAATTGCGCCTGCGTTTCGGTGATGCCCAACCCAATGCGGTGAAAACCATCATTGACGCGTCGCGGGACCCGATCACCATCGAGCAATTGCGCGGCGAGCTAGAGGCCTTGGTGCCGCAATTAATGGGGCAAGTTGGCGGCAATAGCGAAAGCTTTTGGACAGCGGTGCGCCGTGAATTCAGCGAATTGGCCATTTTGCGCAGCGCCGACAGCGCGCCGACCAGCGGCAAGGAACGGTTGGAACGCGCCCGCCGCTATTTGACCGCCGCACAGGTTGATAAAGCCATTGCCGAAGTCGAAGCCATGCCGGGTGCCAAAGTCGCCGGAGAATGGCTGATCGACGCCCGCCGCTATCATGAAGCGCGCCGTGCGCTGGATTTGGTGGAAACCGCCGCCATTTTGGAACCGCGGGAAAGCGCCTCTGTGTCCGTTGGAACAGGGCAAGACAAATTGGAACAGACCGGGCCAGACGGTGCATCAGCCAAGGTCTCCACGCCATAACATAGGCCGGATGGCGGCGAGGCTGACGGTTTAAGCTTTGTAACGCCGCATAAAAAAAAGGGGCTGGGATGCTGATCCCTGCCCCTTTTTTTATGGGTTATTGCTCCACCCCCAATTGGGATAGGATGAAGGCATAGCTTTCCGCTGTTTCCTTCAGCGACGTCCAACGGCCCGATTTGCCGCCATGACCCGCCCCCATATTGGTGCGCAGCAACAAGGTGGAATCATTGGTGCGGGTGGCGCGCAGCTTGGCGACCCATTTTGCGGGTTCCCAATAGGTAACGCGGGGGTCGTTCAGCCCCGCTGTGACCAGCATGGCCGGATAGGCTTTGGCTGTCACATTTTCATAGGGGCTATAGGACCGGATATAGTCATATGCGGCCTTGTCGGTGATCGGATTACCCCATTCGGGCCATTCGCCGGGGGTCAGCGGCAGGTCTTTGTCGATCATCGTGTTGACCACATCGACAAAGGGCACATCGGCCAGTACCGCGCCCCATAATTCGGGCGCTTCATTATAGACCACGCCCATCACTTGGCCGCCAGCGCTGCCGCCTTCAATCGAGATTTTGCCCATGCTGCTATATTTGCGGTCAATCAGACCGCGTGCCGCGTCGATAAAATCATTAAAGGTGTTTTTGCGCTGGTTGGTTTTGCCCGCCAAATACCAACGGCGACCCAAATCATCCCCGCCGCGCACATGCGCGATGGCATAGATCATGCCGCGATCCAGCAAGGACATGCGCGTGGTCGAAAAGCCTGGCGACACACGATAGCCATAGCTGCCATAGGTATAGAGGTGCAGCGGCGCGCTGCCGTCCAATTTTGTGTCTTTGTGATAAACCAAGGACACCGGAATGATTTCCCCATCACGGGCGGGAATATTCACCCATTCGGTTCGATATTGATTTATATCATAACCAGATGGGATTTCCTGAACCTTCAGAGTTTCCAATTTTTGCGTCGCCAAATCATAGTCATAGACGGTGTCTGGCGTGATCATCGATTCATAACCGATACGCAATTTATCCTGATGATATTCCGGATTGTCGCCCAGCCCCGCAACATAGGTCGACTCGGGAAAGGCGATCCGGCCAGCGGTCAGCGGCGCGTCATAGCGGCGGATATCAATTTGATCCAAGCCAGCTTCGCGGGTTTCCAACACAAAATAATCGCGGAAAATCGCCAAATCAGTGATGTAAACGTCATCCGATCCGGCAATCAATGTGCTCCAATCATTCGGCTTGTCGATGCTGGCGGTGGCGACACGGAAATTGGCGTGATCGTCGTTGGTCAGAATATAGAGACGGCCGTCCCGTTCATCGACGCTATATTCGCGACCCTTTTTGCGCTTTGAAACCAGCATCGGCTTGGCGGTGACATTATTGGCGGGCAGCAAATAGGCTTCGCTGGTTTCATTGTCGCCAGTGGCGATGACGATATAATTATCGGCGGCGGTTTGACCGATGCCGACGGAAAAACCGATATCCTTTTCTTGGAATAACAGTTTATCGTCGCTGACTGGCGTGCCCAATTTGTGCATCCGCACATTGTCCGTGCGCCAATTTTCATTGGCCAGCCCATAAAGAACCGTGTCATTTTGCGCGTTCCACACAATGGCGGATAAGGTGCCGGGAATCACGTCCGGCAGCAGTTCGCCGGTGTCCAGATCGCGGAAGCGCACTTCGAAACGCTCTGACCCATTATCATCATAGCCATAGGCCAAAATGCGCCCGTTGGGGGAAATAGAGGCCTGACCCAAACGGAAATATTCTTTGCCCGCCGCCAAGGCCACTTCGTCCAATATCAATTGGGTGTCGCCGCCGGCCACGGGTTTGCGATACCATTTCTTATATTCCGCACCGGCTTCATATTCGACCCAATAGAGCCAATCGCCGTCTTTTTGCGGGACGCTGCTGTCCGCTTCTTTGATGCGCCCTTTCATTTCCTGAAACAGGGTTTCCACCAACGGCTGATGGGGGGCCATGACGGCATCATAATAAGCATTTTCTGCGTTCACATAGTCCAGCACATCTTTGTCATCGACGGTCGGATAGCTTTGGTCGCGCAGCCAGTGCCATGGATCTGACACAGACTGGCCGTGCAGTTCAAACTGATAGGGGCGCTGTTCGGCGACCGGGGCCGCAGGCAGGGTGGTCAATTTTGATTCTTTCTCATGGGCATTTGCGCCCGTTGAAATGACAAGCGGGGTAGCAATTGCGGCTAAAAACATCCAAATAGGCAGCATCATTGTCACTCCCGCATTCACGGTCAATGGTGGTTGAGTGAGCTTAGGAACAAGGAAGTCCGCATGTCTAGCCCCGTTCACGCCCAGCGCCTTGCTGCATTGCGATCAAATTTGCACGCAAAAGGCTTGGATGGTTTCATTGTGCCGATCAGCGACGAGCATATGAGCGAATATGTCGGTGATTATGCCCAACGTTTGGCATGGCTCACCAATTTCGGTGGCTCGGCGGGCAGTGCAGCGATTTTGGCGGAAAAAGCGGCGGTTTTTGTCGATGGCCGCTATGCGGTTCAAGTGCGCGAGCAGGTGGACGGTGGCTTATATGACCATGTTGATGTGCCTGCATCCAATATGGGCCTGTGGTTGGCGGCGCATGTCAAGGCGGGGGACCGGATTGCCTATGACCCATGGCTGCATGGCGTCGATTGGGCGGCCCAAATTTCCGCTATTCTGGCGAAAAAGGGCGCCGAACTGGTGGCGGTGGATGCGAATCCGATTGATGACATTTGGGACGATCAGCCGGAACGCAGCTTGATTCCGCTGCGCGTTCATGACCTGTCGTTGGCGGGGCAGCCCGCCGTCGAAAAGCGCCAGATGATCGCGGATTGGCTCAGCAACGAAGGGCTGGACTGCACGGTGATGACCGCGTTGGACAGCATTGCATGGACATTTAATATTCGCGGCAGCGACGTTGATTGCACGCCCGTTGGCCTGTCTTTTGCAATTTTGCACAAGGATGCCACGGCGGACCTCTATGTGGCACCCGAAAAAATGACCGACGATGTGCGCGCCCATTTGGGCAACAGCGTTCGCATTCATGATCGCGCCGATTTGGATGCCGCCTTGGCGGCGCTGGGCGGGAAAAAGGTAGCGGTGGACCCAGAACGGGCCGTCGCGGCGATTTTTGCCTCGTTGAACGCCGCAGGGGCGGAGGTGGTCCGCCGCCGTGATCCCGCCGTTTTGCCCAAAGCGATCAAAAATCCAGCGGAATTGGCGGGCACCCGCGCCGCCCATATTCGCGACGGTGTGGCCGTCTCGCGCTATTTGAAATGGATGGACGAAAACGCCCCCTTGGGCGGTTTGGATGAATTATCGGCGGCAGCGCAGCTCAAGCGTTTTCGCCAAGACAGCGGTTTGTTGCTGGACCTGAGTTTTGAAACCATTTCGGCGGCTGGCCCCAATGGGGCTTTGCCGCATTATAAGGTGGACGAAAACAGCAACCGCGCCATCGAAACTGGAACCCTCTATTTGGTCGACAGCGGCGGCCAATATGCCGACGGCACAACCGACATTACCCGCACCATTGCCATTGGCGAACCGAGCGCCGAAATGCGCCGCCGCTTCACGCAGGTGTTAAAAGGCCATATTGCGTTGGCGCAGGCACGTTTTCCGCTGGGCACACGCGGCAGCCAGTTGGATATTTTGGCCCGCCAATATTTATGGGCCGATGGCGTCGATTTCGCGCATGGCACCGGTCATGGCGTCGGCAGCTATTTGTCGGTCCATGAAGGGCCACAGCGTATTGCCAAGCCATCTGGTGGGCAGGCAGGAACCGAAGAGCCTTTGCACGCCGGCATGATCCTGTCCAATGAACCGGGCTATTATAAAGCGGGCAGCTTTGGCATCCGGATTGAAAATCTGGTGGTCGTCGTTCCCATAGAAATCGCCAATGCCGAACAGCCGATCTTGGGATTTGAAACCATTACCTATGTGCCCATTGCCCAAAATCTGATCGACATCATGATGTTGAACGACAGCGAGCGGGCGTGGCTGAACGATTATCACGCGGCCGTATTGGAAAAATTGGCACCAACCATGGCGGGTGATGAGCTGGAATGGCTGGTGGCGGCCTGTGCGCCCTTGGACGTAATCAGCGCGGTGGCGGCGGAATAGGGCAAGGTTGATGAACCCAGAATATTTGAAAGTTCCGCGCGATGACTTTCGCGTTCACGAAGTCATCCGCGTGCGTTTTAACGAGATTGATGGCCAGAATATCGTCTTTAATGGCAATTATCTGATCTATGCAGATATTGGCATTACGGAATATTTTCGCGCGCTAGGAAAAGTCCAGCCGGGTCCTTATTTTCACCAATATGGTACAGACATCCGCGAACAGCATTGCGAGATTGTTTATCATGGATATGCAACCTTAGATGACCAGATCACCATTGCCGCCCGTGTAGCGGAATTTGGCCAAGCGCATTTTACGCTGCATTGTGCGATGTTTCGCGGTGATGATCGGTTGACGGATGTTGCCATTCGCTATGGCCATATCGATCGCGAGTCGAAGAGTCAGGCGATTCTACCGGGCAGCTTTATCGCAGAAGTGCGCCGATTCGAACGGATTACGCCGGATCAATAAGCGGAAAATATAGGGGAGTGGCGGTTTTCCGCCATTCCTAACTAAATTAGTCGAAAAAAAAGGGCCACCCGAGGGTGGCCCGTGAAAGTTTTGGGAGAGGATGCCTAAAAGGCAAGTGTGATATTGCACTGCACAATGATTTTCGCAAGTAGTAAAATGCTATTCAGAGTTGCAAATTATGCAATCGTGCATCCAAACTGGCACGAAGATCATGATCATCCTTCCCCTCGCATATTCAACGAAATTGGCTTAGGCAGCGTGTATGAAGATGTTTGGCAAAGTAGATATTGGCGGCGGCCTGTCTGATTTTTGGACCTATATACGCCAACCAAGGCCCCATCGTTGGCCGCTAATCGGTGTGTCTGCGGCCCTAGTTTTCGTCATTTTTTATGGATTTTCCAAATATTTAATCCCTGTCGAAAAGCCCAAGACGGATATTATCTATTTCGACAATTGGGCCGAAAACCGCGACGATAGTGCGGCGCGCGAAGCGTGGGTAGAACGGGCGAAAGAGACGACTCGTCGCAATGCCTTGCGCCGTGCGGAATATCAAAAATTGGCCGATTTGCTGGGCGTTGAATATGACAGCAGCGAAGCGGATAAAGTCACACGCGAAACCTTGGGCGATGCCGCTGATGATTTGAATAAGCCGGTGGAACGGCCCCGTTCGACATTGGCGGAGCGGGCTGCTGGGGTTTCACGTGCAGAAGCTGGTGCCGAATCGGCTGGCGCAGCGCCAAGCGCGCCTGCCACCAAATCATCTGCCGCGACACAATAAGGCGCGGAGGCGATGCTGATGGATCATGGGGAATCGCCAAATCCAGACATTCGGAAACATGATCGCGCATGGATGGCGGCCTGTATTGCTTTGTCGCAGCGTGCGCGACCGGATAGCGCCCCTAATCCCAATGTTGGCTGCCTGATTGTTCAGGACGGGCATGTGGTGGGGCGTGGCTGGACACAGGCGGGTGGCCGCCCCCATGCCGAAGCCATGGCCCTGAGCCAAGCAGGCGCGGGCGCGCAGCGCGCGACGGCTTATGTCAGCTTGGAACCCTGCGCCCATATCAGCCCGCGCGGGCCAAGCTGCGCGGATTTGTTGATTCAGGCGGGCATTGGCACCGTGGTCATCGCCACCCAAGACCCAGACCCGCGCACCAATGGGCTGGGCATATCGCGTTTGCGGGCGGCAGGAGTCATTGTGCGCCTGTCTTGTCTGGCGGACGAGGCGCGCGCGGCTATGGCCCCATGGTGGACCCGCCAATTGCGCCAGCGCCCCTATATCAGCTTGAAATTGGCGACGTCTTTGGATGGCTGTATCGCGATGGCGGATGGCAGCAGCCGCTGGATCACTGGCGATCGTGCGCGGGCCCATGGGCATTTGGAACGGGCGCGGCATCAGGGCATATTGGTTGGGCGCGGCACCTATGATGCCGATGCCCCGACATTGGATGTCCGCTTGGCGGGATTGGAACAGCGCAGCCCCCAGCGGTTGATGCTGACCAGCCAGCCTGCACCGGATGGATGGACCGCGCTGGCATCCCCTGACGCGCTGAGCAAGCTAGAAGGCGTTGATAGCGTGTTGATAGAGGGCGGCGCGAAAGCGGCGGCGGCCTTTTTACAGGCGGATATGGTCGATCGCTTGCTGCTCTATCGTGCGCCGATCTTGCTGGGCGGCGGGCGCGCCTGTTTGGGTGACATTGGTCTTGGCAGCTTGGCTGACGCCCATGGGCGGTGGCGAAAATGCGGGCAGCACCAGCTTGGCAGCGACCAGTTGGACATTTATGAGCGGATCAGGAAGGAATAAGCGCCATGTTTACGGGAATCATCACCGATATCGGTCGGATCCGCAGCCGCGAAGATCGTGGGGACACACGATTGGTCATCGGCACCAGCTATGACCCTGCCACCATTGATATGGGGGCATCCATTGCCTGTTCTGGTGCTTGTTTGACGGTGGTGGACAAGGGCACGGACGGTGATGGCCATTGGTTCGCCATTGATGCCAGCGCCGAAACATTGGCTTGCACCGCCGAAGGCATGTGGGACGCGGGCCGCCGGTTGAATCTGGAACGGGCGATGAAGATTGGCGACGAATTGGGCGGCCATATTGTGACCGGCCATGTCGATGGCGTCGGCCAAATGGTGTCGGTGACGCCCAGCGGCGATTCCGTCATCATCACCATTGCCGCGCCTGCCAGTCTGGCACCCTATATTGCTGCCAAAGGGTCGATCACTGTCAATGGCGTGTCTTTGACCGTCAACAGCGTGACCGACCAAGCCAATGGGGATGCGCATTTCACGCTGAACATCATTCCGCACACCCAAGAAATGACCACGCTGGACGAAGCAGCGGCAGGTGTTTTGGTGAATCTGGAAATTGATATTTTGGCCCGTTACCTCAGCCGGATGAAAGATCGTTTTACGGGCGGATCGCTCTCGCTAGCGGCTTGATATTGGGCGCATAGCTTGCGCTTCAAACATCAGTAAGCGGCGGCATCAGCGCAGGGTCAAGCAACTGCATATGCCGCCGCATTGCTGTGCGCGCCAAGCGCAGCCATTCGGCTTTGCGCCGTGCGGGGGGCAGGGGATGCAGCGCAGCGGGGCGAATGATCGCGGCGTCATAAGCATCGGCGACAATCAAGCCTGATCGGCTGGGCAGATAGGCTTCGCTATCCAATATATCCGCATGTAATCCGGCGGGCAGGGCCCAGTAAAATTGGTCGCAATATTCCAGATATTCGGGCCATTTTTTGTCCGAATGCAGGTCGGCGCGGCTGACCTTTATCTCGACAATGATGATATGCCCTTTGGTATCCAGCGCGCATATGTCGCTGCGCCGTCCATTGGGCAGGGGCACTTCGGGCAAAATCACCATGCCATGAAGCGCGAAAAGCCGGCCAACCCCGCGCGCCACATCGGCGGAGGTTAACCGGCTATCCATTCACAAAATCCGGCAGATCAGAAGGGCACATCATCATCCAAGTCGGAATCAAATGGTGCACGGCCACCGCCGTTGCCGCCGCTCGACCCGCCGCCCTGATTCCAGCCGCCACTGCCGCCGCCGCCTTGGTTCCAGCCGCCGCCGCTATTGCCGCCGCTGCTGCCCCAATCGTCGCCGCCGCCGCCGGTGTTGCCCCAGTCGGAACCGCCGCGATCACCGCCGCGCGAGCCACCACCCGAACCGCCGCCCGATGGGCCATCCAACATGGTCAGCGATCCGCCCATGCCAGCCACCACAACCTCGGTGGTGTAGCGGTCATTGCCATCGCGGTCCTGCCATTTGCGGGTGCGCAAATTGCCTTCGATATAGACTTTGCTGCCCTTTTTCAGAAAGCGTTCGACCACGCCGACCAAGCCGTCGCCATTGATGACAACGCTGTGCCATTCGGTGCGCTCTTTGCGTTCGCCCGACATGCGGTCTTTCCATTGTTCCGACGTTGCGATACGCAAATTGGCGATTTTTCCGCCATTTTGGAAAGACTTAATTTCAGGATCGGCGCCAAGATTGCCGATCAAAATGACCTTGTTGACGCTGCCAGCCATTGCTGCTTCGCTCCGTTCAAAATGCCCTGATGGGAAAATATATGGCCGCGAGCATAAAGCGCGCGGCCATACAGTAAAGACTTGTCTGCCTTAAACGGGAAAGAGCGAATAGCCAAGAAATTTGGCTTAGCCCAAACCGAAGCTCACGGCCGTCCAATAGGTCACGCCCGCCGCAATATAGGCCAGCGCGAATAAATAGCCGACCATGAACAAGGGCCATTTCCAGCCATTGGTTTCGCGCTTGGTAATGGCGATGGTCGATACGCATTGCGGGGCAAAGATGAACCACGCCAAAAAGGCCAAAGCCGTCGCCAGCGACCATTTGCTTTGCAGCCGCTCGCCCAGCGATTGGGCCAAGGCTTCTTCGTCATCGCCCACGTCAATCGCATTGGCGGTGGCCATGGCCGATACCGCCACTTCGCGGGCGGCCATGGCGGGGATCAGGGCCAAAGCAATGTCATGGTTAAACCCAATGGGGGCCACGACCACTTCAATGCCCGATGCAATGCGGCCGGCCACGCTATATTCCACTTGGCTGACATCCGTGCCTTCGGGGGCCTTGGGATAGGATAGCAGCAACCATAAGGCGACGGTGGTGGCGAAAATGATGGTCCCCGCGCGGCGCAGGAACAGCCAAGCGCGTTGCCACAGGGCCAGCATGACGTCCGCCATGCGCGGCCATTGATAACGGGGCATTTCCATCATGAAACCGGTGTTGCTGCCCTTGGCCAGCGTGCGGCGCAGCACCAATGCGACCAACAGCGCGCCGATGATCCCTGCGATATAGAGGCAAAAGAGCACAAAGCCTTGCAAGCCAATGATCGTGCCGCCCACCGGACGGGCGGGAATGAAGGCACCGATGATGAGCGTATAAACGGGCAAACGCGCCGAACAGGTCATCAACGGGGCGATGAGGATGGTGGTCAGCCGGTCTTTGGGGTCCGGAATGGCGCGGGTGGCCATAATGCCCGGCACGGCGCAGGCAAAGCTGGACAGCAAGGGAATGAAGCCCCGGCCCGACAGCCCGACCTTGGACATTAAACCGTCCATCAAAAAGGCCGCACGGGTCATATAGCCCGTCGATTCCAGCAGCAAAATGAACAGGAACAGGATCAGAATCTGGGGCAAGAAGACAATGACCGACCCGACACCGCCCAGCGCGCCTTCGATGATTAAATCTTGCAGAAATCCGGCTGGCATATTGCCCGCCACCCATGTTTGGGCCGCTGCAAATCCGTCCTCAATCCAGCCGATGGGCGCTTCGGACCAAGCATAAACGGCTTGGAACATCAGGAACATCAGGCCCAATAGGATCGCCAGACCCGCCACAGGATGCAGGAATAGCGCGTCAAAACGCTGGGTCCAACGGCGCACGGGGGTTTCCGAAATAATCGCGGCTTGGGCAATGTCGCGCGCGCGGCGGCGCACGGATGCGTCCGATGCGTGAACATGGGGCGTCAGCACATCCGGTCGGTCCGATGCAGGCGCTGCCGCGCGTGTGGCGGCGTCGACCGCCGCCAGCAAATCGTCCAGCCCGCGTTTGCGCACCGCCACGGTGGACACAACGGGCACACCCAATTCGGCGGATAATTTGGCGGGGTCCAGCATTAAGCCATCGCGCTCTGCCAAATCTAGCATGTTCAACGCGACCACCGTGGGCAGGCCAAGGTCGATCAGTTCCAAGGCGAAGCACAGATGGTTTTCCAAATTGGCCGCGTCCACGACGACGACCAAGGCATCGGGGCGGGCTTCGCCTGCTTGCCGCCCCAAAATCACGTCGCGTGTGACCTGTTCGTCGGGGCTGCTGGGGTCCAGACTATAAGTGCCGGGCAGGTCGATCAGCTTGACCATGCGTCCGTCCGCCAAAGCGGCCATACCGGCTTTGCGTTCGACGGTGACACCGGGGTAATTGGCGATTTTCTGACGCGCGCCGGTCAGGGCATTGAACAAGCTGGATTTCCCAGCATTGGGATTGCCGGTCAGCGCGATGGTTGGGGTGGTGGTCATGCGGCTGGCACCACTTCAATGGCGGCGGCCTGACCCGCGCGGATGATCACTTGCATGCGGCCAATGGTCAGGGCCAAAGGGTCGCGCGAAAAGATGCTGCCCCGATGTGCGGGCGTAACGGTGGCCCCTTCGTCCAAACCAAATTCGCGTAAACGACGGCCTTCTTCGGTGGACAAGACGTCCCAATGAACGCAGGTGATACGAAAAGCGTGGCCCAAGGGCACCTGATCAAGCCGGATAGTCATTGCGAGCGATTATCAATATCGCATGACTTCCGCTAGTCCCCAGCGCATTTTGCTGTAAACTTTTTATGATCCCGCTGGGGCGCGATGAATAAATAAGGATTATTGTAAAATATGACAGCGTATCATGATGTCATATATAGGCATTGGCTCTAGCCTGGATAGCGCAACCGACCGATAAAGCGAACCAAACTGGGCCGTTCGGGACGATTGGCGGCGCGGCGATGCTTCCATGTTTCAAAGCGCATGACTTGATCGATCCGGCGGGCCAAAAAGGCCTTGGTATCGGCGAAATCATCGCTGTCATCATTCAAGAAAATCGACATGGTGGCGGCGTAAACGCTGCCCAAAATCATGCGCTTGCTGTAATGATTATAATCGGTCGCGGTATCGCCCGCCAAGCGCCACATATGGTCGGCGGCATTCCACGCAAGCTTTGCGGCAAGCGCCGCATTTTGCGGCATCGCCAAAATAGAAAAAGCGCGGCGCAAGGCTTCGCGGTCTTTGGCGACCAAGGCGATGCGCGTTTCAACCAAGGCCGTAATGCGTTGGCGAATTTTCATGCTGGCCAGCATGTCTGGGGTCAGTTCGGCCGCCATTTGCGTGTCGATGGCGGCGAACCATTCGGCGATCATACCGCGCGGACCATCTGGAAAGGCGATACGGGCGACATCAACATCCACGCCCAGCGCGGCGGCGGCATCATCCAATGCCCGCTGACTAAAACCGTCGAATGCAGCAGATGCCGCAATATGCGGCGCCAGTGCAGCGCGAATTTCGTCAATGGTCGGGTCAGCAGGAAGAAGCATAGCCATGACCGCTAGATAGGCGAGGGCGCGCGGTTCGGCAACTGCTTCGCGTTTTACGGGGCGGAAATAGCGGCGCGCGCCATCAGCCTGTTGTTGTCCAGCCCGCGCTGTTCAGCCCGCCATGGGGCGTCTGGTTGCAAATAGTAGCAAAAAAAGACTTATTCCCCGCGAAGAAAATCTAGCATCCCTAGCCATTGTGCAGATGGCGGCGGACCCATAGCTTGGTCGGGATTTTTGGCGCGTAGCGACAGGAACCGACAAGACGCGTCGGCGCTGAATTTTGGCCTAGATCATGATGACGATGAACGGGACGGAGAGATTGATGACCAATATATTGTTAAAGCCAGTTCAATTGGGCGCAATTGACGCCCCGAACCGTATTTTGATGGCCCCACTGACCCGTGGACGCGCTGGGGCGGGGTTTGTGCCCACGCAATTGGCGGTGGAATATTACCGCCAGCGCGCATCGTCTGGCCTGATCATTTCCGAGGCGACGGGCATTTCGCAAGAAGGCTTGGGCTGGCCCTCCGCCCCCGGTTTATGGACCGATGCACAGGTGGAAGGGTGGAAAGCTGTGACCGCCGCTGTGCATGAAGCAGGCGGGCGGATCATCGCCCAATTATGGCATATGGGGCGCTTGGTGCACAGCGTGTTTAACGACGGCAAGCCGCCCGTCTCGGCATCGGCGACCAAGGCAGAAGGGCGCGCGCATACGCCCGTTGGTCGTTTGGAATTGGAAGAGGCGCGGCCCTTGGAATTGGCGGAAATTCCGCGTGTTGTGGCGGATTATGTCCATGCCGCGCAAAATGCCAAACGGGCGGGCTTTGATGGGGTGCAATTGCACGCCGCCAATGGATATTTGATCGACCAATTTTTGCGCGACGGCACCAATCATCGCACCGATGCTTATGGTGGGTCGCCGGAAAACCGTATTCGTTTGCTGCGCGAAGTGACCGAGGCGTTGATCGGGGTGTGGGGCGCGGAGCATGTGTCGGTGCGCTTGTCGCCCAATGGCGACTCGCAAGGCGTGGACGACAGCGCCCCCGAAAATGTCTTTCCCTTGGCCGCAAAAATGCTGAGTGATTTGGGCATTGGATTTTTGGAACTGCGCGAACCGGGACCCGATGGCACCTTTGGTTCGACCGATGTGCCCAAGCTCAGCCCCGCCATTCGCAAGGCCTTTGCGGGTCCATTGGTGCTGAACAGCGACTATGATGTCACCCGCGCACAGGCCGATTTGGACAGCGGATTGGCCGATGCCATCAGCTTTGGCCGACCCTTTATTTCCAATCCCGATTTGGTGGAGCGTATCGCGCAAGGCGCGGAATGGGCCCCCAATGACATGACCAACTGGTATACGCCGGGGCCAGAGGGCTATATTGATTACCCAACGTTGAAGGGCTGAATCATGGGAAAAGAGCCAGTGTTACAACTGGCTCTTTTTATCCTGAGCGATCAGATGATCCAATAAATGGCGAATCATGTCGGCGCGGCGCGGCCATAGTATGATGATCAGCGCGGCATGGACGAACAGGCCCGACAGCGATTCCATCGACCAAATCAGAATTTCCATGAAAACCAACCCGATAAAGCCGATGATCAGCATTTTCGCCAAATGTTGTTGGCCGATATCGCCCAATTCTATGGTGCGCGGTCCCTTGCTGTCCCATGCGGCGCGGGTCGTGAATTTGATGCTGTTCCGTACACCGCCCCGTGCGGTGTGCGCGGTGGGGGCTTTGGTGGGCATGGGCCGCTGTTTCGGGTCAGTGTTGGGCCGTGCAGCGGCTGGTCGCTGGGCTTGAAGCGGCGACGGGACCTGCGAACGCGGCGCAGCTTTTGCGGAACCCACATGGGCACCCCATGGGTTTTGCGTTTCGCGCTGCCGTTTGGGGGATGCGGTGCGAGGCGGTAAAGCCGCCCCAGCATCCGCAGATTTATCGTCGCTGCCAAAATGGGGTGCGCCGCTGGACTGATGGCCTGCTTTCCTGTCCCATTCCGCCATACGCTCTGCCGCACTCAGCGGCGGAGCGCCGGTTTCATTGTCCATCACCACCAGCCGACCTTTGATCTCTTTGATCGTCCATCGGCTGGGAGGTGGTTTGTCAAGCAACGCCAAATTGTTCCTTCAACTGAAACATAGCCAGCGCGGCTTTGGCCGCTTCGCCACCCTTATCCTTGCGTGTTTTGTCGGCGCGGGCAAGCGCTTGTTCTTCATTTTCGACGGTCAAAATGCCGTTACCAATCGCCAGCCCGTCCAGCGTCAAGGCCATGATGCCGCGCGCGCTTTCGTTGGACACCACTTCGAAATGATAGGTTTCGCCGCGAATAATCACGCCCAGCGCGACAAAGGCGTCAAAACGCTGGGTTTGATCGCCCAAGCCAATGGCCGCAGGCACTTCCAGCGCGCCCGGTACGGTGACGGTTTCGTGGCTATGCCCTTCGGCTTCCAATGCACTACGCACGCCGTCCAACAGCATGTCGTTCAGATGGTCGTAAAAACGGGCTTCAACAATTAGGACATGCGCCATTATTCAGTTTCCCCAGGGATAGAGCGTTCGGCGACGACCGATAGGCCATAGCCTTCCAATCCCACAAGATTGTTATGCGATGGGGTCAATAATTCCATGGATGCGACACCCAGATCGACCAGAATCTGGGCGCCAATGCCATAGGTGCGCAGATCCATGGTGCCGCCCGATGATGGGGCGGGGGCATTTTCCGCCTCTGCCGAGCCAGCCAAGGGGCGCATCAGCATGACGATAATGCCCGCACCAGCCGCGCCAATGGCTTCCATCGAGCGTTGCAGGCGGCGCTTTTTCGGGCCCGGGCGACCCATGATATCGTCCAGCATCGACACGGGATGCATCCGCACCAAGGTCGGTTGATCGGGCACAACATGGCCCTTTTGCAGCACCATATTGATCGTGCCGTCCACTTTGTTGCGATAGGATTTCAGACGCCAGTCGCCGCCATAATCCGATTCAAAGGGTTCTTCGGATACCAATTCCACCAAACGATCGGTGCGGTTGCGATAGGCGATCAGGTCCGCGATCGTGCCGATTTTCAGCCCATGTTTGCGGGCAAAGGGAATCAGGTCGTCCAGACGGGCCATGGTGCCGTCATCATTCATGATTTCGCAAATCACGCCCGATGGGTTGAGGCCTGCCAGACGCGAAATATCGACGCTGGCCTCGGTATGGCCAGCGCGCACCAAGACGCCGCCGTCACGGGCGATCAGCGGGAAAACATGGCCGGGGGTGACGATATCATCGACCGTTTTCGACGCGTCGACGGCGACCGCAATGGTGCGGGCACGGTCAGCAGCGGAAATGCCGGTGGTGACGCCTTCGCGCGCTTCGATGGATACGGTAAAGGCCGTTTCGTGGCGGGTGCCATTTTTGCGGCTCATCAATTCCAAGCCCAATTCGTCCACGCGGGACTTGCTGAGCGTCAGGCAAATTAGGCCGCGTCCGTGGGTGGCCATGAAATTGACGGCATCGGGGGTCGCCATTTGCGCGGGAATCACCAGATCGCCTTCATTTTCGCGGTCTTCGTCATCGACCAAAATGAACATGCGGCCATTGCGGGCTTCGGCAATAATCTCCTCGGCCGATGCCATGGGCGACACATCACTGCCATGTTCCAGCCATTGTTCCAGCTTGCGCAGCGTTTCCGCCGTGGGATTCCAACTGTTGGAATCGAGGTCGCGCAAGCTGTTGGCATGCAGGCCCGCCGCGCGGGCCAGACCGGAACGAGACACGCTGCCGTCGCTGACGATGGAGCGGATGCGATCAATGAGCTGTGTAGACATGATGATGATGTCTCACATCAAAATGTGACCGTCAACAATTTATCACATTCAATGTGAAGCCGCGAGAGACCTATATCCACTAAGTAGTTTTATTGTGGTCCAAAAACGGCACCGCCATCGCGAACGGGAACATCGGATTTGGCGTCCAAAGCCGATATAATGCTGCCGGTGCGGTCATCGCGCTGGGCATATCCACGCGCCGATAGGCCAGCGATATGGTCGGATTTATCGGGATTCGCGCCATTGCGCACCAACAAGCTGACCAAAGCCGTGTTGCGGGATTGCACCGCCAAGATCAGCGCCGTTTCGCCGCGGCGGTTGGTCTGGTCCACCGGGGCTTTGCTGGCCAGCAATTCGGCTGCGCCCTCGGTGAAGTTTAACAAAGCGGCGTGCATCAACGGGGTGATGCCCTGACGATCCGCAATGGCGGGGTCTGCGCCCTTGCTCAGCAAAAAGCGCACCCATGTCGGGTCCCGACGCTTGGTGGCAATGGCCAAGGCGGTTTCCCCATTATCAGGGTGGCGCGAGTTAATCAGCGTGCTGTCATTTTGCAGAGCCTCGGTCGCCTTGGTCCCATCGCGGCTTTCCACCGCCTTGAGAAAGGCATAGCCACCGCGAAATTGCGCCATCGCATTGGTCGGCGCCAAGCTGGCCGAAACGGCAACCATGATAGCCAAGGCCCCCAGGGCATGGCGAAACTTCAAAAACATCATTGACGGACCCCAAGGCGCTTTACCGCAATATTGCCACGCAAAACTTGATTTTCAGTGCCCAGCCTAGCAAGGCTGAACGCAGTGATTTCTAATATTATGAGGATAAAGGCCTGTGCGTTCAACCCTTGTGCTGATCTTGGCAGCTTTGTTGGCTGGATGTTCGTCGCCATCGTCCGATGATGTGGGTTCGCCGCCGCTAGAAAATGCGCGCATTGGCGGGGCGTTCACGCTGACCGATCAAAATGGCAAAAGCGTGAAGGACACGGATTTTGCGGGCCAATATCGCATGGTCTATTTCGGCTATACCTATTGCCCCGATATCTGCCCCATTGACGCGCAAAAGTTGATGCGCGGCTTGGCGCAATTTGAAAAGACAGACGCCGCGCGCGGCGCAAAAATCCAGCCTTTGTTTATCACTGTGGACCCCGAACGCGACACGGCGGAGACCCTGAAGAGCTTTGTGGAGCGTTATCATCCGCGCCTGATCGGCTTGACTGGCACCAAAGAGCAAATTGCCGAGGTCGCCAAATCCTATGCGGTGACATTTCACAAGCAAGCGGGGTCGGCCCCCGACCGTTATCTGGTCGCGCACAGCCAATTGGCCTTTTTGATGGACCCAGATGGCAAGCCTTTGGCGTTGTTGCCGCTGGATGATGTCGTCACCGACGAAGATGAAGGCAAGCCCGAATTGGTTGCCGCTGAATTGGCGAAGTGGGTCAAGTGACCAGCCCGTCCGCCCGACCTTTTTGGGAAGCCCCGCTGAACAGCCTTGATGCGGGGCAGTGGGAGGCTTTGTGCGACGGCTGCGGAAAATGCTGTTTGCACAAGCTGGAGGATGAGGACACGGGCCGCATCTATCCCACCAATGTGGCTTGCCGCTTGTTGGATTTGGAAACGGCCCAATGCAGCAATTACAAGCAGCGCCGCCGCCATGTGCCCGATTGCCTGACCCTGACCAAAGCCAAGGTGGCGGACATTGAATGGTTGCCCCAGACCTGCGCTTATCGTTTGCGGGCCGAAGACCGGCCTTTGCCAGACTGGCATTATCTGATCTGCGGCGACCGCAGCGCCGTTCACCGTGCGGGCGAATCCATTGTCGGCTGGACGGTCGGCGAGGATTATGCCGGATCGCTGGAAAATCACCTTGTTGAGCGGGTGGTTTAAACCGAAAACCGATATCGCCCCGCCTGTGATACAGGTGGGGGCGGATATATGGCCGGTGCGGATTATACGCCATGCCCGTTCCCGCCGTTATCGCTTGGTTTTTGATGCGGTGCGCGGGGAATTGCGCCTGACCATGCCCCAGCGCGGCCATGCCGGCAAAGCCTTGAAATGGGCCGGGCAGCAGCAAGAATGGATATTGGGCCAAACCGCCAAGGCGGACCGGCCTGTGGTTGCCGCGCCGGACAGCCGTTTTCCCTATTTGGGCGACATGTTGACCATCAAATGGGACGCCGCCGCGCCGCGCACGCCCGTGCTGGATGACGGATGTTTATATATGGGCGGCGGCGTGGAAAGCGTCGGCGCGCGCGCGCAGCGGTGGCTGCGGGCCAAAGCCTTGGCGGTGATGACGCAGGAAAGCCAGATTTTGGCGGCGGGTGCTGGTTTGCCGCTGGGCCGTGTGGGCATTGGCGACCCGCGCAGCCGTTGGGGCAGTTGCACGGCGCATGGCGATATTCGCTATAGCTGGCGGTTGATTATGGCCCCTGACCATGTGCGCCGCGCCACCGTGGCGCATGAAGTGGCGCATTTGCGGCATATGGACCATAGCCCCGCTTTTCATGCCTTGGTTGATGAACTGCATGACGGCGATGTGGCGGCCGCGCGCCATTGGCTGCGCGCGCATGGGCGCGATCTGCATCGCTATCGGTTCGCGGCGGAATAGGGCAGGACGAGGGACCATGTCTGTCAACTTAATTGACTGATTGGCTCTGGCCCGCCATCAGGTGATGGATGGAGGCGTGGAATCAAACCGCCCTATTACTGGTCCAAGGCGCAATCAGGTGAAGCATGGAAATGATTCAAAATATTGAACTGGTCGAAGTTTGTCCACGCGATGGACTGCAAAATGAGAAGACTCTGATCTCGACCCAAGACAAGCTGCGCCTGATTGACCATGCCATTGCCTATGGCGCGCGGCGGATAGAGGTGACCAGTTTCGTCAACCCGCGCCGCGTGCCGCAATTGGCGGACGCCGATGAATTGGCGGCGCTGCTGCCACGGCGCGATGATGTGGCCTATATTGGCTTGGTGCTGAATCAGCGCGGGGCCGAGCGCGCCATATCGGCCGGATTGGATGAATTGGGCGCGGTATGCGTCGCCAGCGACCGTTTTGGCGTGCGCAACCAAGGCCAAAGCAGCGCGGAGTCACTGGATATCGCGCGGGTGATTGTCGGCATGGCCAAGGGGGCGGGACGCAGCGGGCAAATCACCATCGCCACCGCTTTTGGTTGCCCCTTTGACGGCGAAGTCAGCCCCGATCATGTCGTGGAAATGGCCAAACGCGCTGCCGATGCGGCCCCGCGTGAAATTGCCTTGGCTGACACCATTGGCGTCGCCACCCCTGCGGAAGTCGCCGATTTGGTGGGCCGCGTGGCGGACGCGGTGGCGGGCTTGCCGGTGCGGGTGCATTTCCACAACACGCGGGGAACGGGGTTGGCCAATGTGTGGGCGGCGGTTCAGGCCGGTGCGCGCACGGTTGACGCGGCGCTGGGCGGTATTGGCGGCTGTCCCTTTGCCCCCGGCGCGGCGGGCAATGTCGCCAGCGAAGATGTGGTTTATATGCTGGAACGCAGCGGCATCGGCACCGGATATGATCTGCCGAAAATGGTTGCGGCGGCCCAGTGGCTGGGCGGGGTAATGGAACGCTCTCTGCCCGCGATGGTCAGCAAAGCGCCGCTATTTCCCCAGCAATTGGCCGAGTAAAATGACAGAGTGATTTGCCGAACAGGCGGCGTCGGGCCCTATCGCCCAGCGCCGCCTGTTGGTTGTTGCTCTTATTCCGCTGCGGGTTTGATGCGGACCAGCAAGGCTTCCACGGCGACCTGCGCGCCGGTGACGGCGTTTAATTCGGCGACCACCCCGTCAAAGGGGGCGGTCAAACTATGTTCCATTTTCATCGCCTCTAGGGTCAGCAGCTTTTGACCTTTGGTCACGCTGTCGCCCACCGCGACATCGACCGCGATGATTTTGCCGGGCATGGGCGACAAAATCGACCCATCCCCGCCGCCCGCCGCGCCCGTTCCGTCGATGCGCCAAGGTCGCAATTGCCAAACCGACCCTTGTTCCGCCACCAACATGGCGGGGGCCAGATCGTCACTGCCGGGGCCGTGCAACGGGACGTCCACCACTTTGCCATCCAGCAAAAATGGCGCGCTGCGCACGGTCGGCGCGTTCAGGCGAAAACCGGCGAAGTTGGATTTGGGCACCAAAGCCATGGCGGCACGGCCCAATGCCTCGGCGCTGGGGGCGGCTTCGGCGGCCATGGCGTCACCATCGCGGCCAATCAGACCGGTATCGACTTGCCCGGCCACAAAATCAGTATGTTCCAAGGCGCGGATTAAAAAGGCGCTGTTGGTTTTGACGGGCCAGACGGCGCAATCGCTGATCATCGACGCCAAAACCTCCCGCGCTTCATCGCGGTCATCGCCATGCGCGATCAGCTTGGCGATCATCGGGTCGTAAAAGGGGGAAACCTGCGCCCCTTCATAGACGCCCGTATCCACCCGTCCGTCATATTGCGGCATTTGAAACAGGTCGAGCGGGCCGGTGGAGGGGAGGAATCCCTTCGCTGGATCTTCGGCATAAAGCCGCGCTTCCATCGCCCAGCCTTGAATCTCTAGCTCCTCTTGCGCCAGCGGCAAAGGCTCGCCGCTGGCGACGCGCAATTGCCATTCGACCAGATCGACGCCGGTAATCGCTTCGGTGACGGGATGCTCCACCTGAAGCCTTGTGTTCATTTCCATGAACCAAATGCGATCGGCGCGCAGACCTTCGCTGGCGTCGGCGATAAATTCAATCGTGCCAGCGCCGACATAATCCACCGCTTTGGCCGCGCGCACGGCGGCGGCGCACAAAGCATCGCGGGTTTCCGCGTCCATGCCGGGCGCGGGCGCTTCTTCGATCACCTTTTGGTGGCGGCGTTGCAGCGAACAATCGCGTTCAAACAAATGCACCACATCGCCATGACCATCGCCAAAAATCTGAACCTCGATATGGCGCGGGGTCAGGATATATTTTTCAATCAAAACATGGGCGTTGCCAAAGCTTGCTGCCGCTTCGCGCTGGCATGACGCCAAGGCATCGGCAAAATCCGCAGGTTGATCGACCTTCCGCATTCCCTTGCCGCCGCCGCCAGCCACGGCTTTGATCAGAACGGGATAGCCAATGTCGGCGGCTTGGGCGGCCAGAAATTCAGGGTCTTGATTGTCGCCCATATAGCCGGGGGTCACGGGCACGCCCGCCGCTTGCATCAGCGTTTTGGCCGCGTTTTTCAATCCCATAGCGGTGATGGATGCGGGTTTCGGCCCCACCCAAATCAGGCCCGCGTCGATGACGCTTTGGGCAAATTCGGCATTTTCCGACAAAAATCCATAGCCGGGGTGAATAGCCTCGGCCCCGCTGGCCTTGGCGGCGGCGATGATACGCTCGCCCACCAAATAGGATTCTCGGGCAGGGGATGGGCCGATATGGACGGCGGCGTCCGCCTCGCGCACATGCAGGGCGTTGGCGTCCGCGTCGGAATAGACGGCCACGCTTTTAATGCCCATATCCCGCGCGGTGCGGATGATACGGCAAGCGATTTCGCCGCGATTGGCGATGAGAAGAGATTTGATCATGGCCATTACATCCTGAACACACCAAAGCCGCGATCGACAATCGGGGCGTTTAATGTCGCGGAAAAGGCGATGCCCAGCACATCGCGGGTTTGGGCGGGGTCGATAATGCCATCGTCCCAAAAACGGGCGGTGGCATAATAAGGATTGCCTTCATCCTCATATTTCTGGCGCACGGGGGCTTTGAACGCCTCGGCTTGCTCCGCCGACCAATTGTCGGCGTCGCGGTGGACGGTAGCTAGCACGCTGGCGGCTTGTTCGCCGCCCATCACCGAAATACGGGCATTGGGCCAAGTGAAGAGGAAACGCGGGCTGTAGGCACGGCCACACATGCCATAATTGCCCGCGCCAAAGCTGCCGCCGATCAACACGGTGATTTTCGGCACGGTGGCGGTGGCAACCGCTGTCACCAGCTTGGCACCATGTTTGGCGATCCCTTCGGCTTCATATTTTCCGCCGACCATGAAACCGGATATATTTTGCAAGAACAACAAAGGAATGCGGCGTTGCTGCGCCAGTTCAATGAAATGCGCGCCCTTGACCGCGCTTTCGCTGAACAATACGCCATTATTGGCGAGGATGGCGACCGGAATGCCCCAAATATGGGCAAAGCCGCAGACCAGTGAGCTGCCATAAAGCGGCTTAAATTCGTGAAATTCCGACCCATCCACAATGCGGGCGATGATTTCATGCACATCATAGGGTGCGCGGACATCGTCGGGGATGATGCCATATAATTCTTGGGGGTCATATTTGGGCGGGCGCGGTTCGCGTTGTTCCACTTTAAACCCATCCTGCGCGCCAAGATGCGAGACGATGTCGCGCACGATGGTCAGGGCATGTTCGTCATTTTCGGCCAAATGATCGACCACGCCGCTTTTGCGGGCATGCAAATCGCCGCCGCCCAAATCTTCGGCGCTAATTTCTTCGCCGGTGGCGGCTTTCACCAATGGCGGGCCAGCCAAGAAAATCGTGCCTTGTTCTTTCACAATCACCGTTTCGTCGGACATAGCGGGCACATAGGCCCCGCCCGCCGTGCAACTGCCCATTACACAGGCGATTTGGGGAATGCGCTTGGCCGACATATTGGCTTGATTGAAAAAGATACGGCCAAAATGGTCGCGGTCGGGGAAAACCTCGGCCTGATGGGGCAGGTTCGCGCCGCCGCTGTCGACCAAATAGACGCAGGGCAAGTGATTGGCTTCGGCGATTTCTTGGGCGCGCAAATGCTTTTTCACGGTCATGGGGTAATAGGTGCCGCCTTTGACCGTGGCGTCATTGCAGACGATCATCGTCGTGTGGCCGGACACCTGACCAATGCCAGTGATCAGACCTGCGCCCGCGATATCATCCTCATATAGGCCATTGGCCGCCAATTGGCCGATTTCCAAAAAGGGCGATCCGGCATCCAGCAAGCGTTCCACCCGCTCGCGAGGCAGCAATTTGCCGCGGGATTTATGCCGTTCGCGGGACTTTTCATTGCCGCCCAGCGCGGCTTTCGCCACTTGGTCATAGAGCGCATCGCGCAGCGCGATATTATGCGCGGCGCGTTTTTGGCTGCTGGGGTCATCAGCTTGATAACGGCTGGGGATGACAGGCGCGCTCATGACCGCGCTCCGATCAATTCGCGGCCGATCAACATACGGCGAATTTCATTGGTTCCCGCGCCAATATCCAGCAATTTGCTGTCCCGCCAGAAACGCTCCACCGGCCAGTCGCGGGTGTAACCCGCGCCGCCCAGCGCCTGAATCGCTTCGCCCGCCACGCGCACGGCATTTTCGCTGGCCAGCAAAATCGCGCCCGCCGCGTCAAAGCGCGTGGTTTGGCCAGCATCGCACGCCTTGGCGACTTGATAGACATAGGCCCGCGCCGATTGCAGCGCGACATACATGTCCGCAACCTTGGCTTGCATCAGTTGGAAGCTGCCAATGGCTTGGCCAAATTGCGTGCGTTCGCGCACATAAGGAATGACCACGTCCAAACAGCCTTGCATGATGCCCAATTGCAGGCCCGCCAAGACAACACGTTCATAATCAAGGCCCGACATCAACACGCCGACGCCGCCATTTTCCGGTCCCATCACTTGTTCAGCGGGCACATAACAGTCGGTAAACACCAGTTCCGCCGTGGGACTGCCGCGCATACCGACCTTGTCAATTTTCTGACCAATGGCGAAACCGGCCATATCTTTCTCGATCAAAAAGGCGGTGATGCCGCGCGAACCGGATTCGGGGCTGGTTTTCGCATAGACGACCAATGTGTCGGCATGGCTGGCGTTGGTGATCCAATATTTTGTGCCGTTCAGCACATAGCCATCGCCCTTACGCTCCGCCTTCAGCTTCATCGACACCACATCGCTGCCAGCCCCCGCTTCGGACATCGCTAGGCTGCCGACATGTTCGCCGCTGATCAGCTTGGGCAGATATTTGGCCTTTTGCGTTTCATTGCCCCAGCGGCGGATTTGGTTGACGCATAAATTGCTGTGCGCGCCATAGCTCAGGCCAATCGCCCCCGACACGCGGCTGACTTCTTCGACTGCGATCACATGTTCTAAATATCCAAGGCCCAGCCCGCCCCATTCTTCTTCGACGGTGATGCCGTGCAGGCCCAATTCGCCCATGGCGGTCCATAATTCATCGCGGGGGAACCAGTCGTCGCGGTCGGCGCGGTCGGCCAAGGGGGCGATTTTTTCATCGGCAAAGCGGCCCGCGCTGTCGCGGATCATGTCCGCCGTTTCACCAAGGTTGAAATCAAAATCCGGTGTCGCGCGCATGAAAAACCTCTTCCAAATATGGGTTCGGGCACGGGATGGGACCCACCCTTCACCCCAAGTTCGGTGGATAATCTGACAGAGGATCGGAATAATGAAAAATTGAAATTGCCCTGATGTTCGCATAGGTTTTTTTTATGATAAAGCGCTCTCATATTCGGCAATTTTTGGCATTGGTGGATGCTGGCAGTTTTACGCAGGCGGCGCTGCGCTTGCGTGTGACGCAGCCAACCTTGTCGACGGGGGTCGCCGAACTCGAACGATTGCTGTCCACCAGCTTGTTCTTACGCGAACGGCGGCAGGTGCGCTTGACCGAGGCGGGCGGGCGATTTTTGCCCATTGCGCGGGATTTGGAACGCGGATTTCGCAACGCCGATTCCTTTGGGGCGGGGCTGCATCATGATTGGCCCGAATTGAAATTGGGGGTTATCCGGTCGGTGTCCACCGATCATCTGCAAGGCCTGATTCAATTGCTATCGTCCAAATTTGAAATTGAGTTGATCGAGGGCAGCGATAGCGAGCTGCGAGCGGCGTTAAAAACGGGCCGTGCGCATATGCTGCTCACTTTGCTGCGCGACGGGGAAAAGGGGCCCCATATTTTCCCTTTGCTGGATGAGCCTTATGTGATGTTGCTGCCCATGGATCATCCGATGGCGGGTCAAGATGCGCTGCTGGCCGAGGAATTGGCCGCCGAAATTATGATTGCCCGCCGATCATGCGAGATGTTGGACGCGACCAGTCGATTCTTTTCCCAGCGCGGGGTGCGGCCGCGCTTTTCGCTGCGCAGTGCCAGCGATGATCGCTGTGTTCGCATGGTAGCGGCGGGTTTGGGGATTACGACCGCGCCCTTGTCGTTGGCGCAGCATGATATGGTGGCGCGGCGAGTGCATGAATATGACTATCGCCGCCAGATTGGTCTGATTTCGGACCCGTCATGGCTTCAGCATTTGGATCATCATGACTATATAGCGGCTATAGCGCAGAAATTGCAGCCAATATGGCAAGCACAATTGGTTGAGATTTGACCATAAGCTCTTCTTTATTATGTTATAGACCATGACAGATGATATGCAGCATATTCTGGACCGATTGACTGATGAGCAGGTCGAAACCCTGCGGCATGTTTATGCGCACAAGGGGTCCAAGGAAATTGCGCGTATTATGGCGGTATCACCCCACACCGTCGATCAGCGCATGCGCCGCGCTTTGAAGAAATTGGGCGTGAATAGCCGTGTCGAGGCTGCGCGACTTTTGGCGAGTCACGGTGTATTTCAGCATGTTACCCCATATCAATCGTTGAGATATCAACCAGATAATCTGGCAGTTGACGCTGATTCTGCACATGTTGCGGTCGGTTCCGCCGATACACAGAATCCTGTGTATGGCGATGCCCCCCGCCGCGCGGATCAACAGATACGGGTGGACGCGGGGCAGGACGACGAAAGGGGCGCAGCGGCACAGACGAAGATATGGATGTTATGGCTTGTCCTGATTTTGGTGATCGGCGTGGGCGCGGTCGCCATTCTATATTTTCTTTTGGTGACGTTGGCCGTCTGACGCGATGAATGGACAGTTTCTGAAGGAGGGCGAGCTTAGCAGGTCGGGGATATAGCGGAATCATGGGGGGCTTTGTTCCCGCGGCGTGGCTGGCGAAGGCAGGATTGGCTGTTTCGCCGGTGCAGGCAGTGGTAGCAAATTCTATATTATAATAAATCACCCATTGTTTCCGTTTATTTGAACCTATTCATCATGACCGTAAATTTATCATTTAAACTAATCATTGGTGCATGAAGAATAAGCATTGATGTTGAGTGTGAATTGATGTCATTATTTCCGCCGTCTCATGGGACGGGGTACAAGTGACAGCGCTGGTGACAGGATAGATTTATAAGCAATAATGGGGCCGAGCTTCGTCTACGCATTTTAGCTGCTTAGGGGGTGCGCATATGCAGCAGTTTTCTAATAAAGAGATTGCCGAACTCAAATCCCGTGTTGACCAAATTCACCAACTACTCGCCAATCGCGGCGATGAGGTCGGGGTGAATGAACTACATGGGGAAGCTATGGATCGTTTGCAGGCTCATCGACCCAATCCACTGGTTCATCATTTGATGTATAGCATCCAAATCCAAAAATTGCGCAAGGCGCATTTCACCGAAATGGACATGAACGGTGCCTGTTGGGATATGATGCTCGACTTGATGTTGGCAGAGCGCAGCGGGCGGGAATTGAGCGCCAGTGATTTGGCAACGGGCGCTGCTGTGCCCCTATCGTCCGGTCTGCGGATGATTGCATCCTTGGAAAATGTCGGCTTGGTTTTGCGCTATTTGGACCAGCGGGATCGCCGCCGCACCTTGGTGTGCATGACCGATTTGGGGCGGACAAAAATGGTGAGCTTTTTTGAAAAAAGCGACGCGGCATGGAGCCAGAATGTCCGGACCGCTGGGGCCGTATAAGCGATGCCAGCCGGACCTAAGTGGTCCGGTCTGCTATCCATTATTTCTCTAACATGTATACTATCGAAAAGAGGCCCGTGACGGTTCGATCCTGCCGTCACCATGGTGGCATTGGGCCGACCTCAGTCCAATTCGGTCATTTCGATCATCAGCTTTTCGATCGTTGCCATGGCATTGCGTTTGATCTGGCAAATACGTGCGGCGCTGACGTCCATGGCCATGCCGATTTCCTGCAAGTTTAAATCCTCTTGGAAATAAAGTTGCAGAACCATCTGCTCGCGTTCCGGCAATTGGACGATGGCTTTGACCAAGGCTTGCTTCATATCGGCGTCTTCGATGGCGGCGAAGCCACCCTCATTTTCGTCCGCGATCATGAAATGATCAAATTCCATCAGTTCATCCAGACTGGTGGAACGGCCTTGCTGGGCATTTTGCTCATATTCAAAAAAGGCTTCGGCGCTCATATCCATAGCTTCGGCCATTTCGCGGCTGGTCGGGCCGCGCATCAATTGCTGTTCCAGCTTGGCGCGGGTGCCCTGAATGCGGCGGTTCGCGGCCATGGCCGAGCGGCCCACATCGGCATCGCGCCGCAATTGGTCGATCATCGCCCCGCGTATGCGCGTGGTGGCATAAGTGGAAAAGGCATAGCCGCGATCCTGATATTGGCGCTTTGCCTCGATCAGCGCGATCAGCCCTGTTTGAATCAGATCGTCCAGATCATGAGTGCGCGATACTTTGGAATAGACCTGCCACGCAATTTTGCGGACCAGCGGGCTATATTCGGCGATCAACGCCTCTGCACTGTCGGCGGCGGCATAGGATTGCGCGGCGCGCATCTGTTTCAATTGCCCAGCGACCTCGTCCCTCATTGCACCTGACCTTCCATATATTGGTCGGAGTCATGGCTGAGACGTGGCACCTCCGCGCCGATGGTGGCGACAATTTCCGTTTGTTTATTCGCTGGAATTTCCAAATAGGAAATGACCGCGACATCGGGGAAGGTGGCACGGACCAAGCGGGACAGGGCCGAACGGCAAATGGGCGATGCAACCAAGGCAAAGCTGCGCGTGGACAGCAGCAGCGGTTCCACAGCATCGCCAATTTGCTCGACAATCTTCATCGACATGCCATGTTCAAATGGCCATTCTGCACCCGGATTGGCGCGCACCGCTTGATTGAGCAGCACCTCTATTTCCGGCGAAAAGGTAACGACCGGCAAGGGCATACGGCTGGGCACGATCGTTTGGATAATCAGCGCGCCAATGCGTTGGCGCACGGATTCGACCAGATCGGCGTCGGTCAATTGTTGGCCAATCAGGCCGACCATCGCCTCGGCAATTTTGCGGAAATCGCGCAGCGGCACCCGTTCCACCAACAAAGCGCGGCACAAAGCAGCAATGCGAGGAAGCGGATAGCCTTGGGGCGACAGATTCTGCGCCAGTTGCGGATAATGGGCCTTTAGCGTGTCGATCAGGGCTTGGGCATCGTCGATACCGAACAGTTCAGACGCCGCGCCAATGATGCTGTTGTTCAAATGGGTCGCCATGACGGTGGAGGGGTCCACAACCGTATAGCCCGCCGCAATCGCGTCATTCTGCGCGGTTTTGGGAATCCACAGCGCGTCCAGACCAAAGGTCGGGTCTTTGCATGCGCGCCCGGGAACCGTGTGCAGCAAGTCGCCGCCGTCCAGCGCCAACATTTCATTGGGGAAGACTTCATCTTCGCCAATGATGACGCCCGCCACCGAAATACGATAGGCATTGCCGGGCAAGGACAGGTCATCAATGACCTTAACCGCCGGGATGACAAAGCCCAGTTCGCGCGACAATTGGCGGCGAATACCGGTGATCCGCGTCATCAACGGCGAACCCCGCCGTTCGTCCACCAAGGGCACCAGCGCATAACCGATTTCCAACAGGCAAGGGCTGGTGGCGGTGACGTCCGACCATGCGATATGGTGCGGGTCCGGCGCAGGCTCGGCAGGCGGAGGAATGTCTTCGGCCAATTCGTTCAAGCGGCGGCGCTGCCAACCCACGGCAAAGCATATGGCCGCAGCGGGTAAGAACAGCATTTGCGGCATTGCAGGGATCATGCCCAGCATCGCCAAAATACCGCTGACCGCAAACCAAATATGCGGCGCGGAAAATTGGCTGCCAATCTGACCGCTCAGGTCAAAGGGCGAACTGACGCGGGTGACAATGGCGGCCGCCGCAATCGACAGCAGCAGCGCGGGAATTTGCGCGACCAAAGCATCGCCAATGGCCAGCGTGACATAAAAAGATCCGGCTTCGGAAAAGCTGAGGCCATGGCTGAACACGCCCAAAATCAGCCCGCCAATGATATTGACGAACAAAATCAGCAGGCCAGCCACCGCATCGCCTTTGACGAATTTCGATGCACCGTCCATCGAGCCATAGAAATCCGCCTCGGTGGCGACTTCTTGGCGGCGTGCTTTGGCTTCTTCGGGGGTGAGCAGGCCAGCGTTTAAATCGGCGTCAATCGCCATTTGCTTACCGGGAAGAGCGTCCAAGGTGAAGCGGGCGGATACTTCGGACACGCGCCCCGCACCCTTGGTAATCACCACCAAATTGATAATCATCAACACGAAGAATACGAACAGGCCGACGACATAATCCCCGCCGATCAACACTTGTCCAAAGGCTTCGATGACTTGACCGGCGGCGTGCGTGCCTTCGTGACCCGACACCAACACCACGCGGGTCGAGGCGACGTTCAGCGCCAAACGAAATAGGGTCGCCAGCAACAAGACCGTCGGAAAAGCAGAGAAATCGAGCGGTTTGGAGGCTTGCAGCGCGACCATCAAGATCAGCAGGCTGACCATGATATTGGCGATAAAGCTGATATCCAAAATCAGCGGCGATACCGGCACCACCATCAAGGCCACGACGATCAACATCGCGATAGGCAGGGCCGACGCCACGGCCACGCCGCCAATCGCGTTCAGGTTAAAGCTTTTGTTCATCCGCGCTCTCCCGACAGCGAGGCAAGGCGGCGATAGGCGTCAGCGGCAAAGCCCATGGATAATTTTTTGGGCATCGGCTGAATTTCCATCATTTGCAAAGGTGGACGGCCATGGTCGCCGCTGCCCGCTTGGGTCGTGGCGGACGATGAAATCTCCCACCCCATCGGCTGGGACATGGGGGACAGGGGTGAGCGCAACATTCCGGCGGACAGGTCGGGCGACATATAAGGGGACATGCCGGACATCATGCTATCGGGGCTGCTGTCCAATTTGGCGCGGAACAATTCGCGAATTTCCACTAGGCTGCGCATCCGTCCGCCTGGTCCATAGAAAATGGATTGGTTGGCGGCTGCCGCCTCGGGCAATAGGGGGGCACCGGCTTGATTGGGATCGGCCTGCATGGCCGACAGAAAATTGATAGCGCCGCCGCTGCCCAAGAAATGGGCCAGATAGAGATCGACCGATTCCGCAGGGCGGCCAATGCGCGGTTCCATATAAGCGCGATTGTCGGCGGTCAGCGCGGCGGCCATGCTGGACGCCACGGCAGGGTCGTCGCGCATCGCCAGAATCTGTTGACGCAGGCCTGCGTCGCGCACCGAATAGCGGCCATTGCTGTCGCGGCTGATGGCGTTGGATGCCCAGCCCAGCCCATGGTTTGCGCCATGTTGGTCCAGCGTGGACAGCCATGTTTGATTGGTAAATTGGAACAACCCCCGCGCGGAGGATGTCGCGGCCTTGGCGTCTGGGTCAAAATTGCTTTCGACGCGCGCGACGTCCATCAAATAGCCAAAATCAATGCCCGTGCGGGCCGAGGCATTTTGCACGGCTTGGGCGACCGGCGTGGTCGCTTGTTGGGCAGATAAGGGTTGATAGACTGTATTCATGGCCTTGGTTCCAAAGAGACGCATATTGTCTCGGAACCATCATGCAATCATCATGCCATGTTGTGAAAAATACAGGAAATATGCTGGGAATTAATAGCTTAGGGCCATGCCGCGTTGACGAATGCCACGGATTTGATGGTTTCTGTCAATCCTCTGACGCGTCCATGCCTTCAGCATATTGATGCGAATGGCGGCGGCATCCATTTTTTCCAGCGTCGCCCCAATTAACAGGCCGGCCTCTTCGGCTTGGTCAGCGGGGATATAGGCATCGTCCAGCAAAACCACCGCAGCCGCCAGATTCTCGGTCGCCGCGATAATTGTGCCAGCATGATGGCCGTCCAAGGCACGGACCAAATGTTCCAATTGTTCACTGAGGTTATTCAGTGCGGGATGCATCAGCCATTCCTTCCGAAAAAGGTCATCATGGATGATGCAATTTGGTTCGCATCGATGCGATAGCTGCCATCGGCAATGGCGGATTTCAACGAAGCGATACGGTCCATGTCCACAGGCGGGCCTTGGTCGGCGATGGCGCGAGCGGTGCTGATCAAGCTGGCAACCGGCGCACTGTCATAACCCGACGCGGTGGGGGCTGTGGCCGTGATGCGGGTGCTGCCGTCGTCCGCCATGCGGCGTGCGGCTTGGGCGCGAGCGATGCCACTAATGGCATTTGTCCCTATCCGATTATCACCCGACATAAGCGTCTCCACCACCCGACGTCCGAAAAGGGACGCCATATCTGATGGATGTTAACGGCTGGGCGATCGCCCGATTAAGCGCGAAACGCAAAAAAATTGACAAATTATGAAAATAAAAATGACGATCATCGTCGATCGTTCATTACCAATTGATAATAAACGGTTATTTTTGTGAATAAAAGATCGAAAGTGACGCCTATCGGTTAATCTCTGCCCGACCGGGGCCGGTGACAACGGCCAAAATAGGATTTTTCGGGTCCGCGCCGCGCAGGGTGATGGTTTCTCCCAGCCGCCCTTCTTGGGTAGCGGTGGCGGGATAGCTGACCGAATAATTGGGCGTGTCGATGCTGATCCGCACGACATCGCCGCGCCGGATCATCGGCGGGGCGGCGGGGGTGCGTTTGGCGGCGCTGCTGTTCGGCGCAAAAAAGTTGCTTTGCGCGCTATCTTGGGAATCTTGGGCGGCATTGCTGCGCATGGCGACGCGTAGACGCCAGCCCAAGGAGGCGCAGCGGACGGCCAAGCTGTTGCTGTCCATCGCCGTAATGGCCAGTGCTTCGGGGCATCGGGCCAATTTGATCCGGCGATCAATGGGGGCGGCGGTTCGCCCCAAGGCACCCGCAATATTTTGGGTTTGTGCATCGACGGCGGCCCAGTCTTGCGAGGCAGGGCTGGCGGCGGCGGCGATGGCATCCGATGGTGCGGCGGCAATCAGACCCATGACGGCGACGGCTGTGATCGCGCATGTCGCGGCCCAGCCGTGCGAAGCCAAGCCGCGCGAAGCCAAGCTGGGGTGGCCGCCCGTCCGATGGAAAGGCGCGGGACGCAATCCGCCCTGTTGACGAGGTGCGGCATATCGGGCGGTGTCACCCTGTTGATCTGTTGATCGCTGCACGTGCATCATCTGGTCCTTTCTTCACGTCGTCATAGGCATTGCCGCTTTGGTCCGCTGACCCGATGGGCAGCCGCCCCAACAGGCAGCCTGCGCGGCAGCTTATGCGGGGTCCGCAGCGGGCGTAGGGCGGGGGCGTTCCATCACTGGTGCCACGCTCTGCGCTTTTGCTGGCTGCGGGCCATGCACTAAACGTGCCAGTGCGGCGGGAGTGATGGAATTGCGTGCACTTTGCGGCGCGTCTTATGCGGCCGCTTTGGCGTCCGTCGCGGGCTTGTCGGAATTTTGACGGGCGGCGTTTGGGCGGGCGCTTAGTGCGACGGATGCTGCTCAGATTTTGTTTTTATGTCACGGAAAACCAGTGTTTATCTGAACTTGGCACAGGCGTTGCATAGATGGTCCTGATCTTCTGCACCCATGACGAAATGTGCGGTGATCCCGTGTTAGAAGGATTAGGATGATGGCGTCAGAAAAGCTATTTGGTGTGCACGCAGCGGCGCTACAATTGCGTAGCCAGCGCATGACGATGCTTGCTTCCAACATCGCCAATGCTGCGACCCCCAATTACAAAGCCCGGGACATCGATTTTTCACAGGCGCTGGATATGGCCCGTGATGGCCGATCGGTTCAGGGCGCGGTGAAATATCGTATTCCGGTTCAGGATTCGCTGGATGGCAATACGGTGGAATTATCGACCGAACAGACGGCCTATGCCGAAAATGCGCTGGCCTATCGGTCCAGCCTGTCCTTTTTGACGGGGCGTATCAACACGCTGACGCGCGCGTTGAAGGGAGAGTGACCATGATGACCGGTCCTTTCTCTGTCTTTGATATCAGCGGGCGCGCCATGTCGGCCAATTTGGTTCGGCTGAACACCACCGCATCCAATTTGGCCAATGTCGGCACCGTGTCGGGCAGCGAGCGCGGCGCCTTCCGCGCCATGAAGCCGGTGTTTCGCACGGTGATGGACGATGCTGGCCGCGCCACTGTTGGTGTGGACCGCATTACCACATCCAAGTTGGAACCAAGCAAGCGCCATGACCCCAATCATCCGCTGGCGGATGCCGAGGGCAATGTGTGGGAAGCCGCCGTGGATAGCGCCGCCGAACTGGTCGAAATGGTCGAAACGGCGCGCCATTATCAAAATAATGTTCAGGTGCTGGAAACCGCCAAAGGCCTGATCAACGAAACCCTTAGGATGGGGCAATAATCATGACCATCAGCAATATTCAGGCCCAATATGGCGCCACGAGCAATAGCATTTTCACCAAAGAGAAGCAGTTGGATCAAAATGATTTTCTGCGGTTGATGACAGCACAGTTGCAACAGCAGGATCCGTTTAATCCGGTCAATAACCAAGAAATGGTCGCCCAAATGGCGCAATTTTCCAGCCTGGCTGGGATCAGCGAAACCAACACGGTGTTGAGCCAGATTTCCGAACAAATGGCCGCGCAGACCCAGCTTCTTCAAGACATTAAGGCCGGTAACGCAGGCCTGACCCCAACCACGCAGGAAGGATAAGAGCATGTCGTTTTATACATCTTTGTCGGGCCTTAAGGGCGCGCAGACCGACATGTCGGTCATTTCCAACAATATCGCCAACGCCAGCTCGACGGGCTTTAAGCGCAGCACCGCGCAATTTGGCGATATTTTCGCAGCATCGCCCACCCAATCGACCAAGTCGGTGGCGGGTCAGGGCCAGCGTTTGACCGGTATTGTCCAGCAATTCACGCAGGGCAGCTATGAAACCAGCGCCAAAACGCTGGATATGGCGATTGTTGGCGAAGGCATGTTCATCGTGAAGAGCGAGCCGCCAGCCGAAAATATCAGCTATACCCGCAACGGGACATTCTCCCCCACCGCTGACGGCCATGTGGTGGACACCACCGGTGCGCGCCTGCAATTGCTGCCGGTGGACGCCAATGGCGATGTGACCGACCGGACGTTGGGCGGCGCGAGCGACTTTGTGTTGCCAACGGCATCGCCGCTGGACCCGACGGCGGCCTTGATCAATGTTTCCATCGGTATCGATGGTCTGGTCACCGCTACTTTTGCGGATGGCAGCGACCAAATGTTGGGCAAGGTGGCGATGGCGACATTCCCCGCCATGGAAGGCCTGCGTCCTGTGGGCGATGCCCATTGGCAATCGACGGGCGACAGCGGCCAACCGATTATCGACAGCGCGACGGCTGGTTCCATGGGGTCCATCCGTTCCGGCGCGCTGGAACGTTCGAACGTCGATATTACCGAGGAATTGGTGCTGTTGATTGCGGCACAACGCAATTTCCAAGCCAATGCCAAGGCGATCGAAGGCGCATCGCAATTGACGCAAACCATCATGAACATGCGTTGATAAGCAGTGATGAAGGCCGCGCAGCAGGACCGATGTCATGGACCGTTTAATCTATACCAGCCTTTCCGGAATGCGCGGCAGCATGTCGCGCCAGACCGCCACCGCCCATAATCTGGCCAATGCCCAGACACCGGGTTTTCGGGGTGATCTGGCCGAAATGCAGACGATTTGGATGAAGGGCCCTGGCGCGACCACGCGTGCCATGGGTTCGGAAGAAGTCATTGGCGCAGATATGCGCAGTGGCACGGTGTCCGCGACGGGCCGCGATCTGGATATCGCCATGGAAGGCGATGCGATGTTGGTGGTTCAGGCCCCCAATGGCGAAGAAGGCTATACGCGGCGCGGCGATTTGCAGCAAAATGCCACGGGCCTGCTCACCACGGGTGACGGGCATCCGGTGATGGGCATGCAAGGCCCATTGATCATTCCGCCCGCCGACAGCGTCCGTATCGACCAAGAAGGTCGGGTGTGGATGGTGCCGATTGGCGGTGATCGTGAAAACCCGATCGAGGCGGACCGCCTGCGTCTGGTGACGCCCACAGGGTCTAATATCGTCAAAGGGTTGGACAATTTGTTTCGCGTTCGCGGCGGCGGTGCTTTGCCCGATGATCCCGAAGCGCGATTGATCAATCATTCGCTGGAAGGATCGAATGTCAGCGCCACCAGCGCGCTGGTCGAGATGATCGAAGCCAGCAAAAGCTGGGATAATCAGTTGGAACTCATCACAAATGCTCGCGACATGGACAGCGCGACGACCAATTTGATGCAGCTTCCCCGATAGGAGTTTAAAGTCATGAGCTTTGGCGCTTTGCACGTCGCACGAACCGGTCTGGATGCCCAAAGCTTCCGGATGCAGGTCATTGCCAACAATTTGGCCAACGTGAACACCACCGGTTTCAAACGCGACCGCGCGAGTTTTGAAACATTGGCTTATCAAACGATGACCGCCGCTGGTGCGCCCAGCAGCGCGGATAATCGCTATGCCATTGGTCTGAACCTTGGCACCGGCGTGTCGCTGGCGGGAACCGCGCGTATTGATACGCAGGGCGGCTTGACCGTCACCGGAAATTCGCTGGATATGGCGATTGAAGGATCGGGCTATTTCCAAGTCACCATGCCCGATGGCCGCACCGGCTATACGCGGGCAGGGAATTTTTCCATGGCCGCTGATGGCACGATTGTGACCAGCGATGGCAAGCCGTTGATACCCCAAATTCAGGTGCCAGAAGGCGCAACGGGCGTGTCCATTGGCGGCGACGGCATGGTGTCTGCGACCGTGCCAGGCCAAGCCGAAGTGGTGGAACTGGGCCAGATTGAAATTGCCCGCTTTGCCAATTCGGCCGGATTGCAGTCGATTGGCGACAATATGTTGGTCGAAACAGCCGCATCGGGCGCACCGATTGTCGGCGTGGCTGGCACCGAAGGGCGCGGCAGCCTGCGCGGCGGGATGCTGGAAGGGTCGAACGTCAATGTCGTCGAGGAATTGGTCGACATGATCGAAACGCAGCGCGCCTATGAGGTCAACAGCAAGATGATCCAGGCCACCGATGAAATGATGAAAAATGCGGCGCAATCGCTCTAATCCTGCCGTCTTCTGGGCTGCGGCCTGCGGTGTTGCTGTGCTGCTATGTGGCGGCATGGCGGTGCCTGTGGCTGCGAAAAGCAAGAAGGAACAGATCAACCCTTATGCCGCGTCCGCGCCGGTGGTCAGCCATGGCTTGCCAGCCAATGGGTCGATTTTTCAGGGGGCCTATACCCCGCTGACATCAGGGGGGCGGGCTGGCCAAGTCGGTGATGTGCTGACCATTCAATTGGTCGAACGCACCATGGCGAGCAAAAGCAATAGTGCGTCCACCCAGCGCGGCGGGTCGATTGGATTGACCCCGCCCAGCACGGGACCGCTAAATTTGTTCAAGCCCAGCGATATTGGCATGGGCGGCGACCAGCAATTCCAAGGCAAGGGTGCGGCGGCGCAATCCAACACCTTGAATGGCGAGATTAGCGTGACCGTGGCGCAAGTTTATCCCAACGGCACCATGTTGGTGCGCGGCGAGAAAATGCTGACGCTCAATCGCGGGGACGAGCATGTGCAATTTTCGGGCATTGTGCGGGCGATGGATATCAGCCCCGATAACCGAATTTTGTCGACCCGCGTGGCGGATGCCCAAATTCGTTATGTCGGCAAGGGCGAGATTGCCCGCGCCAGCCGCCAAGGGTGGCTGGGCCGCTTCTTCTCGATGATCAGCCCCTTTTAGGATGGTGGGAAAAGGTTCTTTTGTCATGACCAAGCTTTCTTCTGTCTTTGCAATCTTGGCGCTGTTGGTCGCGGGTCTGGGTTTTTCCGGCGATGCGTCTGCCCAGCGGATCAAGGATATGGGCCAGTTTCAAGGCCTGCGTGCCAACCAATTGACGGGTTATGGCATTGTGGTCGGCTTGGCGGGCACGGGCGATGACAGTTTGGAATTTAGCACCATCGGCATGAAGGGCGCGGTATCGCGTTTTGGCCTGACCTTGCCGCCGGGTGTGAACCCCGCGCTGAAAAATGCGGCGGCGGTGATGATTACGGCCGAATTGCCAGCCTTTGCCAAACCGGGGCAGCGTCTTGACGTCACCGTGTCGGCGATTGGCAAGGCCAAGTCCCTGCGCGGCGGCACCTTGGTCTTGGCCCCGCTTTATGGGGTGGACGGCAATATTTATGCGATGGTGCAGGGCAATTTGGTGGTCGGCGGCTTGGGCGTCAACGCGGCGGATGGGTCCAAGGTGACGATCAACGTGCCGTCCAGTGGCCGCATCGCCAATGGTGCCACGGTGGAACGGTCGGTGGATACCGGCCTGACCCAAGGCGACCAGTTGATTTTCAACCTGCATCAATTTGACGCCACCAACGCCAAGCGCGTCACGGACGCGATCAACGGCCTATATGGTGGCGGCATGGCCAATATGATTGACGGCGCCAGCATATCCATTCGCACGGGCGGATCGGGTGATGATCGAGTGCGCCAAATTTCGATGATCGAGAATCTGATGGTTCAACGGTCGGACCCGTCCGCCAAGGTCATCGTCAATGCCCGCACCGGAACTGTGGTGATCAACGGCGCGGTGCGCGTGGGAACGGCGGCGGTGACGCATGGCAAGCTGAGCGTGTCGATCAAGGAATCGCCGATGGTGTCCCAGCCTGCGCCCTTCAGCCAAGGCCGAACCACGGTGGAACAGTCCAGCGAAATCAGTGTCGAGCAAGAATATCGGCCCGCTTTTGTGATGCAGCCCAATGCGTCGCTGGCCGATCTGGTCGACAGCATCAACCAATTGGGTGTCCCCCCCGGCGATTTGGTCGCCATTTTGGAAGCGCTGAGTCAGGCGGGTGCTCTGACGGCGGAATTGGTGATTATATGACCGTTTCACTTTCCTCCTCCGCTTTGCTTTCGTCGTCTTCGTCGCGCGCGCCCTTTGTGCCGATGGCGGCGCAGGCCCCACGGGATGCGGGACAGGCCGTATCGCTGGCTGCGAAGGCCGATGGCGCGGAGGCGGCATCCGACAGTGATGAAATTCGCAAAGTCGCGGAATCTTTTGAAGCGATAATATTACGTCAACTTTTAGCCTCTATGCGTAAAGCAAAGTTAAGCGAGGATGTCTTTGGATCCAGCGCAACCGACAATTTTCGTGAGATGGCCGATGCCCGCACAGCGGATGCCATGTCGAATATGAGGCAATTTGGCATCGCTGATATGGTCGAGAAGCAATTACGAGGATATGGGGTTGGCGTCGGGAGCAGCAATTCTGCTGTAACCGATGGAAATACCAAAGATAATAAGATTGAAAGGATTGCCGGATGAGCGATCTTCTTTCCATTGGGGCGAGCGGTTTGCGCGTCTATGGCCGTGCGCTGGCTACGGTTGCAGACAATGTCGCCAACGCCCAAACGCCGGGATATGCCCGCCGCACGCTGCAATTGGCAGAGCTGCAGGGCGCTGGCGCATCGGTGCTGTATCGCGGGGCGATTCGGCCCGCTGGCGTCGAAGTTACGGGCATTGCGCGCGCTGTTGATACATGGCTGGTCGAAGATTCGCGCCTGTCGTCCGGCGAAGCGAGCCGTACGGGTGTGCGCTTGCAATGGATGAGCCGTGTTGAAAATGCCCTGAGCAATGACAGCAACAATATCGCCACCAGCCTGACCAAAGTTTACACATCGGCCGATTTGTTGACGGCAGACCCCAATAACCCGACGCTGCGCGCGCAATTTTTGCAAGCCGTTGACGAAGTGGCCACGGGTTTCCGGTCCACCGCCACGCAATTGGCGGACATTGCCCAAGGCGTCAGTGATTCCGCCAATGGCGAAGTGGCCCAGTTCAACACCGACTTGTCGGCGTTGGAAGAAATTAACGATGGTCTGCGCAAGGCGCGCGCAGGGTCGACCAATCAAGCGAGCTTGATGGATCGCCGCGACCAATTGCTGGACGAATTGGCGGCCAAGGGTGGCATTTCCGTGTCGTTGGATGATCGCGGCGTCGCCACGGTGCGGGCGTCGGACAGCGGCGAATTGCTGTTGGGCGCAGGATATCGTGCGGAATTGAGCGCCACTGTTTCCGCCACCGGCCTGATTAGTTACAGCATTGACGGTGCGGTTCCCTTTGCCACCAGCAAGGGAACTTTGGCCGGATTTGCCGAGGCGGCAAGCCATGTGTCGGACCAGCGCGCCGCGCTGGATGACAAGGCCATGGAATTTGCCAATGTTTTGAACACGGCTCATCAATCGGGCTTGGATGCCGATGGCAATGCGGGCGTGGCTTTGTTTCAGGGCACCAGCGCCGCGACATTGGTGGCTGTGTCGCTGACCGCAGCGCAAGTCGCGGCGGCGGATTCGACCAGCAGCAACGGCAATATGCTGGCGCTGGGTGGGGCGCGCGGGGCCAATGCCCCGGAATCGCAATGGTCTGCTCATTTGGCGGCCCAAGCGCAAAGCACGTCGGCGGCGCGGGCGCAGGATGCGGCCGCTTATACGCGCTATGAAGGCGCGGCGGCCGCGCGGGGCGAGGTGAGCGAAGTCAATTTGGATCAGGAAGCCGCAGAATTGCTGCGTTTCCAACAAGCCTATTCCGCTGCGGCGCGGACCATTCAGGTCGCCCGTGAAACCATGCAAACGCTGCTTAGCTCGTTGTAAAGGATTGATACGATGATCAACGCAGTTGGTAATCGCATGACCCGCGAAATTTCGCGCCAACAGCGGTTGGCGTCGGATATTGAAAAAACCCAAATTCAGATCAGCAGCAGCAAACGCCTGCAACGCATGTCGGATGATCCGGTGGCATCGCGCCGCATTTCGACCATCACGACCGCGCAAAGCAGCATGAGCAGTTGGCAACTGAATCTGACCACCGCCAGCGGCATGGTGTCGCAGGGCGAGTCGGTGATGAAATCGGTTTCGGCGCTGCTCCAGCGGGTGAACGATTTGTCGATGACGGCGATCAACGGCACGATGGACGGCAGTTCACGCGAAACCATCGCCGCTGAAATTCAATCGATTGCAGACGAGATTGACAATTTGACCGCCACGCGCGGGTCGAATGGCGAGGCGCTGTTTTCCGCTGTGCCGCGCGTGATGCGGTTTGACACCGATATTGCATTTGCGCCTTTGCCGGCGGCGGGCGATGTCTTTGCCATCAATGGCGTCAGCCTGTCGGCTAGCCTTCGCGATGTGGCTAATAATATTGCCACCAGCAATGAAGCGGGCATGGAAACGGACCGTGATGTGGTGATGGGCATGATCGGCCATGTTGCCGACCAACATGCTGGCGTCGGCTTGGCGGCCGGACGCTTGGACCGCATCACGGAAAGCCTTGATTTACGGTCTATTTCCGTAAAGGATGAGCGCTCTGGATTGGAAGACACCGATCTGGCGGAGGCGATTTCGCTGTTAAAAGCACAGGATTTGACCCTGAGCGCGGCACAGGCGACCTTTTCGCAAATTAATCGTCGCACTTTGTTCGATATTTTATCCTAATCCGCTCAACATTTCGCGGGACCTGCCGTTAACCTTCAAGAGGCCCATTTCTGAACGGGTTTACACCTAACAGGAGAAAATAGCGCATGTTTCCCGTTATCGGCATTGTTGTGCTTTTGGTGCTGGTATTCGGGGGCTTTGCGCTGACGGGTGGCAACCTTGGCCCCGTTATGCATGCCCTGCCGCATGAAATGTTGATCATTGGCGGCGCCGCAATTGGTGCCCTGATCATCGGGAATAGCGGGGCAGAGCTGAAGTCGCTGGCGGGCGGCGTTGCCAAGGTTTTCAAGGGCCCCAAATATACCAAAGATGATTATCTAAGCTGCATTTTGCTGGTGTCGTCTTTGATGAAAATGTTGCGCACCGATGGTCCGGTCGCGGTGGAACCGCATATTGAAGATCCGAAAAATTCGACCGTATTCCAGCAATATCCCAAATTGTTGGAGGATGAGACGCTGATTCACCTGATCTGCGATACGTTGCGGTTGGTGGTGGTGTCGTCGGGCACATTGGACCCGCATGCTGTCGAAGATGTCATGGATAATGCGCTGAAAAATCACCATCATCACGCGATGAAACCCGCCGACGGTTTGCAGAATCTAGCCGATGCTTTGCCAGCATTGGGGATTGTGGCGGCGGTGTTGGGTGTGGTGAAAACCATGGGTTCCATCGACAAACCACCCGAAGTTTTGGGCGCGATGATTGGGTCGGCCTTGGTGGGGACTTTCTTGGGCGTTCTCTTGGCTTATGGCTTTGTCGGTCCCTTTGCGACCCGCGCCCGCAGCATCATTGAAAGCGATGCGGCCATTTATCAAACCGTGAAGCAATTGATTATTGCGTCCTTGCATGGCCATCCGCAGCCATTGGTGATCGAAGCCGCCCGTTCGGGCGTGGCGCATGATCTGCAGCCCAGCTTCGCCGAAGTCTTTGATGGTATGCGGGCCCGATAAATGGCTGCGCGTCCCAACCTTCCGCCGCGTCCGATCATCGTTAAAAAGGTGATCCAAGAAGCCCATGCCGGTCATCATGGCGGGGCGTGGAAAGTGGCTTATGCCGACTTTGTGACGGCTATGATGGCCTTTTTCTTGTTGATGTGGTTGCTGGGTGCGACGACGGAAAAGCAGCGCAAGGCGCTGGCGGATTATTTTTCCCCGACTCTGGTGCAATCGAAACAGGAAACGGCGGGATCGGACAGCTTGTTTAATGGTGATTCGATTGTATCGGTGGATGATTATCCCCATCGCCAAGGGCAAACGGGGTCCAAGTCGCTGACCATTCCGCGCGATGCACGGGGTGGGCCGGCTGAATTGTCCAGCCGCCAGAAAGAGGCGCAGAAATTTCGCGACGATGCCAAGGAACTGCTGCAACGCATCCAAAAACGTGGTGATTTGAAGCGCTTGGCGAAGAATATACGCTTTTCGGAAACCACCGAAGGCATGCGTATTGATGTGGTCGATGACAGCGATTTTTCGATGTTTGCCATGGGTACTGGGCAGTTGACGCCGCAAGGGTCGCGCTTGCTGACCGAAATTGCGGGGGCGTTGCAAAATGTGCCCAATCGTCTGTCTGTACGGGGCCACACGGATTCCGCCCCATGGTCGGCGGCATCGGGCACCAACAATTGGCGCTTGTCGGTAGAGCGGGCGGAAGTGTCCCGTAACTATCTGGAATTTCGCGGGGTCGTCGGGAATCGTTTTTCGCGGATCGAGGGGGTCGCGGACCGTGAACCCTATATAGCGAATGCGCCATTGGACCCGCGCAACCGCCGAATCTCCATCACCATGGGCTGGCGGACCTAGGCCGCGAATCAAGGCGGCCAGCGATTCTGGGCGGCGCTTTGCGTCAGTCCCAGGTCTGAACTGGACCGGTTCAGGCTTCATTTGATCTGTTACGTTACCGGTAATTAAATATATTTCTAACGAAAAATTGACGATTATGCGTCGATATGGACCTGTCTGGCCCGAACGCGCTGCTGGCGATAAATGTTTATTTACTAATTTCCTTAATTATCACCCCATCAGCAAACGCGTCTGGGGAGACGCGAGGAGATGACGATGAGCATGGGGCGAAACAAGGTGGATCAGTTGGGAGCAGCCGAAATTATCGGTGACAGCCCGGCTGCACAGCATTTGCGTGCGATGATTCAACGTGTTGCCCGTTCCAAGGCGTCGGTGTTGATTTGCGGCCCATCGGGCAGCGGCAAGGAATTGGTTGCGCGCGCCATACACAATTTGGGTTCGCGCGCGAAGCAGCCTTTTTCTGCGATCAATTGCGGCGCGATCCCCAGCGAGCTGATTGAATCAGAACTTTTCGGACATGAAAAGGGCGCTTTCACGGGCGCGACAGCGCGGCGTATTGGTCATTTTGAAGCCAGCGAAGGCGGCAGTATTTTTCTCGACGAAATTGGTGACATGCGTTTTGAAATGCAGGTAAAGCTGCTGCGCGTGTTGGAAGATCGCACCATCGTTCGTGTCGGCAGCAGCGAAATGCGCCCCGTCGATGTGCGCGTGATTTCGGCGACGCACCAAAATTTGGATGATGCCATTGCCGATGGCCGCTTTCGCGAAGATTTATTCTTCCGCTTGGGTGTGGTGGTGTTGCAGGTTCCTGGCTTGGCGAGCCGCACGGAAGATATTCCGATGCTGATCCGCCATTTCCAATCCAGCCTGCCAGCCGAAGATCATTGCCGCTTTGACGGCAGCGCGATGCAAGTGCTGATGCAGCATAGTTGGCCGGGTAATGTGCGTGAATTGCGCAATTTTGTGGAACGCGCCAGTGTGCTGCACGGCGGTGAAATGCTGACGGCCAGCGAAGTCACAGTGTTAATCAACCCAACGGCTGCGCTCGCTCCCTTTTCTTTTGCCGCCATGTTGACCCCCGATATGGACGAAATGGCGATGCCAATGCCGACGCCTGATCTGGGTGACGCGGAAGCCGATGCGGCGGACGCGATTTTCAAGGCAGCGGATGATTTGATCGCCATGATGACGGCCGATCAGCATGCCATGGAGGCTGGCGATGACAGCGCATTGGCGATCGACTTGTCGGCTGATGAGCAGGAGCAATTGGCCGACAGTGGCAATGCGATGGCCAAAAAACCAGCACATGGCCGCCCGATTGATCTGAAACGGGAAATTGAAACGATTGAATTGGAACAGATTCACGTCGCATTGGATCTGGCCGACGGCATTATTTCCGAAGCGGCCCGTCTGTTGACGCTGAAGCGCACCACATTGATCGAGAAAATGCGCAAATATGGGGTGCAACTGCAGGCGGCCTAGGGTCAGGACCCAGCATAGCGGTTAAGCGCCACAGCCAAGCGCTAGGGCGCAAGGCTTTATTGCACTTGTTCCCGCAATTGGCGCCATGCGCTGCTGACGCTGTTCACGCCGTCCAGCAATTCATGCACCATATCGTCGCTGTTCGTGCGCACGGCATCGTCCAATTTGCGGCGCATGCTGCGGTATACGCGCGACAAAGCTTCGGCCACTTCTCCGCCCGCCTGATGGTCCAGATTGGCATCAAGCCCGATTAAAATGGTTCGGGCGCGCGTGGCGGGTTCGGTGGCGGACACGCGTTGACCTTGCCGGATCATCGACGACATAACGCCCAGCGACAATTCCAGCTCGTCGTAGAGCATTGCCACCAGTTCCAACGGATCGGCACCGGCAGCGCGGCTTTCTTGCTGCATACGGCGATAGGTTCCCGCTGCGCGAAGGGTAGAGGCAGTTGCGACCACGATAGCCTCTCTTAGCTACTATATTGGTTGTTCCATATCTCGATCTGTTGTTCGAGATAGGATTGCGTGGCCTTATAAGCCGCCAATTTGGCGTCCAGACCGCTATATTGTTTTTCCAAACGCGCGCGATAGGCTTCTTCGCGCACTTCAATCTTTTCGAGCTGCTCCAGCAGCGATTTCTGGCGGCTTTCCAGCGATTTGTTCACACGGTCGAGCACACCATCCGTGGCCACAGCCTTGTCGCGCAGGGCGTCCAACACACCGGCGATGCCTGGGTCGGTCGCGGCGCTATGTGTGCCATCGCGGCGGGGGTTGAAAATGGCTTCTACCGCGCCAGCATCCTTGGCCAAAGCGGCGTCTAGCTTGGCTTGATCCAGCACCAACAGGCCTTCCTTGCTGGTGCTGATGCCGATGGATGCCAGATTGTTAATGCTGGGGTGGCTGGTGAGCAGCGTGTTGACCATGCCCGTCAGTTCCGATTCCAACTGGCGCATCGAGGTGCCAAGACCGCTCAGCTTGCCCGCTTCGGTCAGGCTGTTTTTCAGTTGATTATAGACGCTGACAAAGTCGCCAACGGTCTGGCGGATGATGTCCAACGGGCGGCTGGCACCAATTTCCACGGGCTGGCCGCCGGAGGTTTTCTTGAGCGTGAGCGACAGGCCCGACAGCACGTCATCCACAATATTGGATGCGCGGCTGAAGGCGATACCATCGACGGTAAATTCCGCATTGGCTGCGCTTTGCCCCAAGGTCATGGCGCCGCCATTGCCATAAGAAAAATTGCTTAAATTGGCGTCTGCGCCCGCATTGGGGGTTAGGGTAAAGGCGTTGGCGGTGCCGGTTGCGCCCTTCAGGACCAACCGCTGGCCGCCTTCGTCGCTGACTAAAGAAGCGGTCACGCCGCTGCCGCTTTTGTTAATCGCATCGACCAAGCCGTTGAGGCTGTCGTTGGTTGATCCGATGGTGATGGTGAAATTTTTGTCGCCCACGGCCAAAGTCATCGTGCCTTGGCCAATGGGGGCGGTGCGGTCCGCGACAATGGCGGATACGCTGGTCTGGGCGCGGGCCAATTGACTGACGACGACCGTGGCGTTGAAACTGTCGGCCGACATGCCGGCGCGGGCGGTGACAGACATGATATTTTCGTCGGACGAGGTCGCTTTGCTGCGCAGGGTTCCGTCCGATACCATCAGTTCCAGCGAATCGGCAAAGCCATTCAGGTCTGACCGCGCCTGTGCCAATGCGCTGATTTTCGCGGTATTTTGGGTCGACAGCGTGGTAATACGCTCGACCTTAGGCTCGCGGGACGCCGCGGCCAGATCATTGACCAATTGCTTGGTATCGATTCCCGACCCCAAGCCTAAACTGTTCACAATAGAGCTGACCATGGCAAATTCCTTTGCCCTGTTAACGGCGCAGAAATGCGAAGGTTAAGCGGATTCCCGCAAGAAATTACGCGCCGGTCTGTTTTTGGCCTTCGGGGTCGTAATGGTGGGTTGGGGGGACATCGACCATGGGTTGGCTGCGTCCTTCGGCCATGGCTTGTTCCAATTGGAACACAAAGGCCAAAACGGTGGCGACGGCGACAAATAATTCTTCGGCAATCATATTGCCCGCCCGCGAGGTGAAATAAATAGCGCGGGTTAATTGCGGATATTCCAACATCGGAACCGCCGCATCGCGGCCAAGTTCGCGAATGGCCAGCGCAATATCACCGCGCCCCCGCGCGACGACCACAGGGGCGGCGTCCACACCGGGGCGATAGCGTAGCGCAACCGAGAAATGGGTGGGGTTGGTCAGAATGACCGTGGCCTCGGTCACCGCTTGGCGGGCCGAATTGGACAACAGGTCGTGGCGGCGTTGGCGCTGGGCCTGTTTTAATTCCGGCGAGCCTTCGCTTTGCTTCATTTCATCCCGAATATCTTGCTTGCTCATCATCAGGCGTTTGTTGCGCTGGAACCATTGGGCGGGCACGTCAATTAGCGCAATGACCACCAAGCCGCCCGTCATCGTCAGCACAGCCAGACCGATTTTCTTGCCCGCCAAGCCAATGGCGCCGATCAAGTCGGACCCCGCCAAGGCCATGATCGCGGGCAGATTTTGCGCGATGATCATATAGCCAATGACCCCCAGCAGCGCGACTTTGGCCAAGGCTTTGATCAGTTCGATCACGCCGTTCATGCCGAACATGCGTTTCAGCCCGCTCATCGGGTTGATGCGATTTCCTTTGAATTGCAGCGATTTCCCGCGCCAGCCAAAGGACCCCAGCATGGCGGGCCCCGCGATCGCCGCCAACAGGGCCAGCGCGAACAAGCTGGCGAGCGGCAACAGAATCTCGACACCGTTGCGCATCACGGCTTGGGCGGGGTCAAAATCGCTAACATCGGCGGAATTGAGCGTCAGGCCGCGCCGCACCAACTCGCTAGCCGATTGCACAAACCAACCGCCCGCCGCGATCAACCAGCCCGCCGCCGCCAGCATCATCAAGGCGGTGGCCAGTTCGCGGGACATCAGCACATCCCCCTCTTTTTTGCTGTCTTGCAGCTTTTTAGGGGTGGGCTTTTCGGTTTTTTGGTCTTTGTCGCCTTGCTCTGCCATGGCGTCAGCCCTTGGCCGCGATGCTGCGCGCTAAATCCAGCGCGTCGGACAAAATACGGGCAATGGCCTCGGCCATCGCGGGGGTGCCGATACCCAGCAGGATCAGGCCAGCGAGGAGGGTGGCCGGAATACCGACGGCGAACAGATTCAGAGCGGGGGCTGACCGGCCAATAACCCCCATGATGATTTGCACCAATATCAGCACGAACCCGACGGGCAGGGCAATGGTCAGGCCCGCAGCGAACATCAGGCTGCCAAATTCAATCACACTGCCAATGGCATTGAGCGACAGAAATCCGCCGCCAGGGGGGATGGCAATATAGCTTTTCACAATGATGTCGGCCAACAACAAATGCCCATCAGCGGCCAGAAAGAGGGCGGTCGCCAGCATCGACAAAAATTGCCCAATGGCGCTGCTCATTTGGCCGCTCATCGGGTCGGCCATGGCGGCAAAACCCAGACCCATCGCGTTGCTGATCACTTCGCCGCCGATCAAGGCCGCGGCCAGCCCCATTTGCAGGACAAAACCGATGGTGAGGCCGATTAATACCTCGCTGCAAATATAGAGGAATCCGGGCACTGAGACCAAACCGTCAAGGGGCAGCGCCATGCCGGATGCGCTGACCGCAGGCAGGCCGACGGCCAAGGCGATGACCAGACGCAATTGGACCGGCACATTGGACGCGCCAAAGACGGGCGCGGCCAGAAAGGCCGCACCGGGCCGGATCATCGACACCATCCACAATTGCAGCATGGCCTCGATATTGGGGATGTCGGCGGGGTTCATGCCCTGTTGCTCGTCCAGCGGGCGATCAGCGGACCAGCGCCGGTATTTGGCTGAAAATTTCTTTGGTGAAATCGGTCAGCAACACCAAAATACTGCCCCCGAAAATCGCCAGACAAATGGCCGCCACAATCAATTTGGGAATGAAAGTCAGCGTTTGTTCGTTGATGGATGTGGCCGCCTGAACCATGCCCAGCAACACACCAATAGCCAAAATGGGCAGCAACAGGGGCGCGGCGGCCAAGGCCAGCACCCACAGGCTTTGTTGCGCGACGCCAATGAAATAATCGGCCTCCATCCGCTAAACCCCCACAAAGGAGGAAGCGAGGGATCCCATGGTCAGCGCCCATCCGTCCACCAGAACAAATAGCAATAATTTGAACGGCATGGAAATAATCATCGGGGACAGCATCATCATACCCAGCGACATCAGCGCGGATGCGACGATCAGGTCGATCACCAAAAAGGGCAGAAAGATTAAGAAGCCGATTTGAAATGCGGTTTTCAATTCGCTGGTCACAAAGGCGGGCAGCAAAATGGTGAATGGCACATCTTGGGGCCGCGCATAGGTGGGCGCTTTGGCGATTTTGGCGAACATCATCAAATCGGATTTGCGGGTTTGCGCCAACATGAATCCATGAACGGCGTCACCCGATCGCACCACCGCTTCGCCAATATCAATTTGTTCCTGACCATAAGGTTCAATGGCCACCCGATTCACTTCGCTGAGCACCGGCTGCATGATGAACAGCGACAAAAACAGGCTAAGCCCAACCAACACTTGATTGGGCGGCGTTTGTTGCAAGCCCAGCGCGTGGCGCAAAATGGACAGAACGATGATGATGCGCGTGAAACTGGTCATCATCAGCAGCAGCGACGGCAGCACCGTCAGCAAGCTCATCAACAGCAGAATCTGCAGGGATAGGCTGAGTGGGCGGCCATCGCCGCCAATTTCCGCGACCGCGCGGTTCAGGCCATCGGCGGTCTGGGCCATGGCATGGCCTGCGCCCAAGCCAAGGGCGCAGAAACCAAGGGCCGCAACCATGGCGAGCAGAGCGATGCAGCGCCCCGCACCGCGCAAATGAGCCGCCATCGGATGGATGCGGTCAGCCGACATGAAAGTCGCCATCGCCCTGATCGCTGTAAATGCGTTCGGCATAAGGGGCGTGCGGCGCTGATTGGTCATAGCGATCATCGCCGCCAGCACGATCTGGGCCATTGTCCGCCAAGCGGGTGATGCCCGCGCGGGAAATGGCGATCATAATTTGTTTGCCGCCAAATTCGACGACCGCCAGCTTGGACCCTGGGCCCAGCGGCATGACGTCAATCATCGTCATGGCGCGGCCCGCCCGCTGGCTGCCCATCGGCAGGCCAATTTGTGCCTTTTTCCACAGCCACAAACTGCCCCACGCCATCGCCCCGACGACGGGCAGCATGATCAGCAAACGAAGAATATATTCGAGCATCAGCCTCAGCCTCTCCGCTCGACGCCTGCCCAGCCGCGTTCAGGGGCCACCAATTCGGCCACCTTAATGCCATAGCGGCCATCGACGCTGACAATCTCGCCCTTGGCGATCAACGTGCCATTGGCGTAAATATCCAGCAAATCGGTGGCGGCGCGGTCCAGTTCGATGACGCTGCCTTCGCTGATCGACAATAAATCGGACAGCGGCATGGTGGTGGACCCAACCTCGACCGACACACGCAGCGACACACCAGCCAATAGGTCAAAATTGGGCGCGGTCGAAATATTGCGTGTATCGCGACGTTCGCGTGCGGGCGCAGTGTCGGCTTCGCTCATGTCACTCATGGTCCGGTCCTTCTTCGATATGCTCAATCATAATCGCGGCATTGCCATTGGATTCGCCAATGGTACCGGATGCAAAGCGCAGGCCGGATACCGTTACGGGAACATAACGGGGTATGGTTAACGGAATGATATCACCCACCTCAAGCGCCATTAATTTCACCAACGGAATTTCATTGCGCGCCAAGACAGACCGCACGGGCAAATGCACATTTTGCACTGCTTTGTGCAAGGTCGATTTCCACACGGGGTCTTGATGATCGGGAATATCGGGTTCCACGATCAATTCCGCCGCCGCAATGCCGCGCATCGCCGCCAAGGGATAGGCGCATAAAATGCTAAGCCCATCAAAGGGTGCACCTTTGATGGCGAATTGCTGCACGACCACATCATCGCCGCCGCGCGCGGGTGTCAATTTTCCGCCATCCGCGCTGACAATATCCAGCACCGGTTCCAAATGCAGCTTATCGCGCCATGCGCTGGCCACTTGCAGGGCCATGTCACGGCCCAGCCGCGCGGCAAAACGTTCTTCGGCGTCGGTCAAGTCTTCGCGGTCGCCAACCAAGGTGCCTTTGCCGCCATAAAAAATATCGACCAGTTGCAGCACCAATTTTCGCGACCCCGCGATCAGCAGCGGGCCCTTGAGGGCTGGCACATGAAAACGCCAATAAATGGCGGGCGAAATGCCGCCCAGCCATTCGGCAAAGGTCATTTGCACGCTGTTGCTGCGTTCCACCTGAATCGTCGGTGCGCCCAAGGCGCGGATCAGGTCCCGCAGGCTGCGCGAAAATTGATTCGCGGTGGCGTCCAGCGCGGGGAAATGATGCGTGGCCTCTTTTTGGCGCAGCAAGAGCGGCGACGGGGCGTCGCTTTGTGGTGGCGCTTTCGCCGCTTTGCTTTTCGCCGATGTCATTGAATCACCATGCTGGTGAAATAGACATTATCGATACCGCCAAAACCTTCTTTTTCCCGCAGCACATCATTGATGGCGTTGGTCAATTGGCGTTGCAATTGCTGTTTGCCTTGCGATGTCGACAAGAGGCCGGGGTCTTGCTCGGCCAAGACCATCAACACCACCGAACGAATGGGCACGGCCTGACGTTTGATATTGTTGATGACTTTGCCGTCATAAAAGGTCGACAGGCTGATGCCGATTTGCAGAAAGCCCGATCCATCCGCCAAATTGGTCGTGAAGGGGTCGGGGATGGGATAATAAGTGATTTCAAATTTGCGCGGATCAACCTTGAATTGGTCGTTGGGCACCGAAACGGTTCCGACCTTTGGCGGCGTTTCATCTTCTTTGCCATTGGCCGCTGGCACGGGGGCTTCTTTGCCGCGCACGACCAATTTCGGGAAATTATCTTCGGGGCGTTTTTCGGAAGCGCTGAGCGCGCCGAAATAGACGCCCGCACCCGCACCCGCGCCAATCAGGGCGATAATAGCCACAGAAATCAGAAGGATTTTTTTCAATCCGCCCTTCTTCTCGGGCTCAGTGGTGGTGTCCTTGCTCATCTATCGGCTCCTGATCAGGCAAAGCGACCGTGACGGTCGGCGGTGCCTTTGTCATCGCTGTCGGTTTCCGGCAAGCGCTCTGATGCCGTTTCAATTAAATGGTGAAGTTCGTTTTGGCTACTACGACCTTGCCCTTGGCTGTTTTGACGGGTCATATCTTGCGGTGTGTGCGTCACATCTGCCCCCGCAACTCGCACGCCTTGTTGACGCAATTCGTCAACCAAACGGCCTTGGGCTGCTGTCACAATGGCGGCTGTTTGTTCATGTTGAGTGTCCATATGCACCGATACGCCTTGCTCGCTTTGCATCATCGACACATCTAAACGGCCCAAATGGCGCGGCATTAAGCGAAAACTTATGTCGCCGGTTGCGGATTTGGTGGCGGCGATGTCTTTGGCCAGTTGCTCGATCCACGCATCGTCGGCGTGCATGTCTAGCCAATGTTCGGGGACGGCGGCTGCGGCTTCGGCGGCGCTCGTGGCTTGAACGGGACCGGCGTTGGCCGCGCCGGTGGTGATCATCACCGACATGGCAGCCCCCAAATCGGCGGCGGGCGCGGCGGTTGATGCTGGCGAACTGGGCACTGTAAGCGGAGTGGCCGAGGCTGTCATGCCGCGCATGGGGGCGCTGGGCGCAGCCATGACGGCATCCGCGACGCTGCGGTTTTCGGCCTGTGCTGGCGTCCAAGAAGCGCTGCTTTGGCCAACAGGCTTGCGCGACAGGGTGGCGGTAGGGGGCATCAGCAGATCTGACACGCTGGCGCTGCTGTCGCTTGGCTGGTCGAGCGCGGCGAGGGGCGCGTTTGTGGAAGTGGTGGAACGCGAGGGCGTGGTGCTAATGCCAGCCGCCGCCGCAAGCGATGCGGCGGTGATGGCGGCGGTGGACGCGCCCGTGGGCGCTGCATTGGTCAGTGACAGCAAAATTTCCAGCGCTTCGGCCTGTTGGCGTGCCGGTGTGCTGGCATGGTCGCTGGCTTCGGCAGGGTCAGCCAATGATGCGGTGTCGGCTGGAACATCCGTTGGTGTATCGCTGGTGGTCAGCGGTTGTTTGCCCGGCAACAGTGTAGCGGCCTGTTGCGCGGCCATGATCTGTGCGTTGATCGTCGGGGGCGCTGCGGGCGCGGCGCTTTGCTCGGCCAATTGGGCGGCCATATCCAGCAAATCTTGCGTCGTGGCTTGGCCAAATTGGCTGGGGTCAAAGGGCAGCGCGGCCAGCGGAGCCGATGGGCTGCCCGTGCTGGGCGACGCGGCGGCCGGTGCTTGGCCGTCGCTAAGGGGCGACGGCGATTCCATGTCGGATTGCGATGAGCGCAGCAGTTGCAAAATGACATTCACGTCCTGAAAATGGCCCGCGCCTTGTTCTGCGTTGCTTTCCGTCAGAGCCGCGTTCGGGGCGCTTTGGGACAAGAGCGCGCCAAAGCCCAACAGGTCAGCCTGTTCACTGCCGATGGTGCCCAGCGGCGATCCAGCCAATCCATTTGCGGGGGTTTGCATTTGGGCAAAGGAAGGAAGAGCACCCATCATTCGACACCCCCCTTCATCAAGCGCAGGCTCATCGCCCCGCGGCGATGTGGGCGGTTGGCGTCGCGGCGCCGTTCCATTTCCACCTCTTCCGCTTTGCGGGTGCGGTCATAGAGGCGCTGGGCTGATTCTTCTTTCATCATTGCGCGCTGGGCCAATTGATTCATTTGGTCGCGGCGGGTGCTGGCATTTTGCATGGGGGTGACAAGGCTTTCTTTGGCCATATCCAGCCGCATCGCCAATTCGCCCATGCTGTTCATAGCGCGGCCTTCGATCAGGCCTTTGGCCATCGCCAGATCCGCGCGCAGATTTTCCAACCGCTGGGACAATTCCACCAGATTTGCCAATTCACCATTGGCGCGGGCCAAATTGGCTTCGGCCAATTGATGTTCGACAGAACGCACGCGAATAATCCGTTTGCGGCGTGCAGTGGCGGCGTTCATGCAGAATATCCTTCAATCAAAGCTTGACGAGATGCTTGAAAATCAACCTGCGCACCGGCGGGCTGCGAGACAAAGGCCAATTGGGATGAGCGGTGGGCAATGGCCATGTCCAGCACCGGATCGGTGCCCGCGACATAGGCCCCCATCAGCATCAAGTCCCGATTTTCTTCATAGATGGACCAGAGTTGGCGGAACCGCGCGGCGGCGGCGGCATGGTCCGCGTCAATGCTGTCGGCCATGGTTCGCGACAGGGATTTGGCGACATCAATGGCGGGATATACCCCTTGTTCGGCCAAGGTGCGCGACAAAATAATATGGCCGTCCACAATGGCGCGGGCGCTGTCGACGACGGGGTCGTCAATGTCGCCGCCATCGGCCAATACGGTGTAAAGCGCGGTGATCGATCCGCCGGTTTCTTTGTCAATCCCTGCGCGTTCGCACAAAGATGGAATCAACGCAAAAACCGAGGGGGGATAACCCTTCATGGTCGGGGGTTCGCCCAAGGTCAGGCCGATTTCACGCTGGGCGTGGGCGACACGGGTCAGGCTGTCGATCAACAGCAGCACTTTTTTGCCTTCATCGCGAAAGGCTTCGGCAATGGCGGTGGCGCGCATCGCGGCGCGCAGGCGCAGCAACGGTGGGTGATCGGCCGGAACCGCAACCACCACCGATTTTTTGCGCACATCAGGCGGCAGCTTGGTTTCCACAAAGTCGCTGACTTCACGGCTGCGTTCGCCAATCAGGCCGACGACGATGACATCGGCGTCGGTGCCGCCGATCATTTGCCCCATCAGCACAGATTTTCCGACGCCGGACCCCGCGATAATCGCAACACGCTGGCCTTCACCGATGGTCAGCAAGCCGTTAATGGCGCGCACGCCCATATTCATCGGCTTGGTCACGCGGCCCCGGCGCAGCGGGTTGACTTTGCGGCCCGCCAACGGCCATTGAAATTGGGATTTAATCGCGGGGCGGCCATCCAAGGGATTGCCTTGGGCATCGATGATGCGGCCCAGCAAGGCTTTACCACAAGGCACCATGCTGCTGGCCCCATGGGGTTCAACTGGCGCACCCGTGACCAAGGGTTGGTTGGTGTCAAAAGGCAGAACCAAACTGCGATGCCCGCGAAAGCCCACCACTTCGCCGTTCACATAATCGCCATTGGCCGATTTGATGCGAACATTGCTGCCCAATGGTTGGGGAAAGCCGGATACTTCCAGCATGATGCCTTCATGGGCGACCAACGTGCCAATGCGGCGCGGCGATGCGTTGCCAAGATCAACGCCGTTCAGCAATTGCTGGGCAGATAGGGCCATACGGCGGGTCATGATGGCATGGCCTCTTTGCCCAATGCCGAACGCAATTCGTCCAGATAGACGGCGCGGCCATGTTCAATCCAGCCCGCCGATGTTTCAATGCGAACCGTGCCGCGCATCATATTGGGGTCGGATTCCACCGGCAATTTCAGTTCTGCATCATAAAGCAGGGCGGCGTCGGCGGGGTTGACCCACAAGGTGCGGGCTTTGTCCGCCTCTGCGACCATGGCGGCGGCGATTTCAGTTTGGTTTTTCAACCACTCGGCATCAATCGGCGCAGCTTCGACAATTTGATGGACCAGACGTTCGACGGTTTCGGCGATCAATTGGGCCAATTCCTCGCTGGGTTCGTCCTGCAAGGCTTTGGTTGACGCGATCAGGTTCAGCAATTGGGTGCGTTCCATTTGATGCGCGGTTTCGGCGATCCGCTGCCCTTCGGCAAGGCCGCGTGCAAAGGGGTCGTCATCCTGTTCCATGGGGGATGGCGCGGGGGCGGGTGTCGATTGTTCGCGCACCACCAGTTCCGTTTCTGGTGCGGATGGCGCGGCGAATAAATAGGGACGAAAGCCGCTATTTTGCGCCATGGCGTCGGCCAAGGCGACCGGTTGGAAATTTTGCGAGCGGATGAACTCAGACATATTCTTCCCCTGCGCCTGCGACCATAATCTCGCCAGATGCGGCCATTTCGCGGACGATCTGCATAATGGATTTTTGCGCTTCTTCGACATCGGCGCGCTTGACCATGGTCATTTCGGCCATTTCGTCGCGAATGGTGTCGGCGGCGCGCATCGACATGGTGGCCAAGCACAGATCGGCCATCGACCGGTCTGCACCCTTCAGCGCCACAGCCAATTGGGCGGCGTCCACGCTGCGCAGTACCGTGCCCAGGCTCTTGGCGTCCAAGTCGCGCAGATTTTCAAAGATGAACATTTCTTCTTCGATAATCTGGGCCAGCACCTTATTCTGCTTTTTCAGGGCGCGAATGGTGCGTTCCGACAGCGATTTCGGCATTTTCTTCATGATTTTGGCGACGTCGCTGGGGCCGCCAATATTTTGTTTGGCGACGCGCTGACCATCGGCATTGGCATTGGCCAAGACGGCTTCCAAATCTTCGATAGCAGCGGCGGGAACCGAGGTGAGCTGGGCGGCACGCAGCACCAGATCGGCCTGTAACAGTTCGTCCAGCGTTTCGACGGCGGCGGCAGCCACATCGGGGACCAGCACCGACAGGATTAACGCGCCCACTTGGGGATGTTCGCTGGCCAACAGGCCGCTGATGGCTTCCACATCCATCCAGCGCAGCATTTCCAGCGACGCGGCGCTGCGCTGCGGGGCGATGGAGGCCAAGATATTATCGGCGCGCACATTGCCGACGGCTTGGTGAATGACGGTGCGAATGCGCGTGTCGGCACCCACGGCCAGCGCGCTGATATTGCGGCTGCGGCTGACAAAGCTTTCCAGCGCTTGTTCAATTTCGACTTCGCTGGCGTTGGCGGCATTGAACATGCCCTTGGCCAATTGGCGCACTTCGTCCGGATCCAAATGTTTCAAGATGGTCGCGGCTTCGCTTTCGTCCAGCAGCATCAGCAGGATTGCGGCGGCGGCTGGCCCGTCGATGGCGGGTGCCGCAGCATTCAGCCCGTCCTCATCGCCTTGCATCATCGTAAACTCAGGCATTGGAGGCACCTTGCATCAATTGGCGAACGACCAAAGCCGCGCGCTCGCTGTCTTGGCTGACAAAGGCGCGCACCAAATTGGCGCGATCTTCATAGCTGGGGGCCGCTTCGATCATGTCGAGGGTGATTTCACGGTTGCGCCGTTCGGGGACGATTTCGGCGGGTGGTTCGATGGCCGCCATCAACTGGGTTTCAATCGCGGCCTGCGCTTTGGCGGCTTCGATTTTGCGCTGTTTGGCGGCGCGCATCATCGGGCGGCCAATGAAGAAAAAAGCGAGCAGGGCGATCAGCACGGCAAAGCCTTGTTTGGCCAAGGGCGCAAACCAAGGCTGTTCGTAAAATTCGACCTTGGGTTCTTCGATTTGGATGAAGGGACGTTGGTTGATCGCCACCACGTCGCCGCGCGTGGCATCAAAACCAACCGCGCCTTTGACCAGCGCATCAATTTTGGCGAGATCGGCAGGGGGCAGGGCTTTTTGGCCCTGATTCAACGCCACTGCCACCGACACGCGGCGCAGGCGGCCTTGGGGATTGTGCGTCACCGATACTTCGCGGCCCACTTCGAAGGCGCGGGTGGAATTTTCATTGCTTTGCGTGCCCGCTGCACCGGCTGGGCCAGCAGCGGTGCCGTCGGCGCGTTCGGCCTGCAATTGCGTGGCTTGGGGCGCTTCGTTGGACAGCGCACCGGGAATGCCGATGGCGGGGGCGGTGGTGCCGCTGACCGACCGGTTGATTTGTTCGCGGGTTAAGGCGCGATCATTTTCGGGAAAGCTTTCACGGGTCGCTTGGCTTTCCGACATGTCGACATCGGCATGCACTTCGACCGAGAAATTGCCGACGCCCAGCATGGGACGCAGCAAAGTGTCGAGCGCGCGGCGGAAGCGGTCTTCCATCTGCGTTTGCAGTTGAAATGCTTTCATGTCGCTGGATGTCGCGGTGTCGGACAATAAAGCACCGCGTTGGTCAATCACCGATACTTGTTCCGCATTCATGCCAGGCACGGAGGATGCGACCAAAAAGCGAATGGCTTGCACCTGACCATCGGTCAAGGTGCGGCCATTCAGCAGCGTCAGCATCACCGAAGCGGTGGCGGGCTTGTCTTCGCGGACAAACAGGCTGGGTTCGGCGGATGCAATATGCACGCGGGCGCTTTGCACGGCGTCAATGGCTTCGATGGTGCGCGACAAATCCGCTTCGCGCGCGCCGCGCAGGGTTTCACCCTCGACAGCGCGGCTGGACCCCATGGGCAGTGACGAGATCATGCTGTCACCCGTGGGCTGCGCTTTCGGCAAGCCTTGGCTGGCCAGCGCCATGCGGGCTTGATGCACTTTGTCGGCGTCGACGGTCAGGGCGCCGCTGGCACTGTCGATGGTGTGGGGAATGCCCGATGCCGTTAAGGCATCAGCAACGGCCGCTTTGTCCGCATCCGCCATGCCTGCATATAGCTGGGTTTGCGGGGCGGATTGCGTCAGGAAATACGCCATGGCGGCAATGCCAATGGCGGTGGTTGTCGCAATGGCTGGCAAAGCGCGCTGCAGCGCTGGTTGCTGCGTAAATTGACGCAAGGGTTCCAGACGGCCACCGAAAATCTCGGTCGCACCGCCAGCGGGGCGCGCCGCCGCATTGGGAACCGGTTGATTCATCATATCGATGGGGGCGAGGGCGTTTGCTTCAGCCATGGATTACACCGGCATATTCATGATGTCGCGATATGCGGACAGCAATTTGTTGCGAACTTGCAGCGTTGTTTCAAAGCCCAATGATGCTTTTTGACGTTCGATCATCACGCTGACGATGTCGTGGGTGTCGCCGCGCTCATAAGCTTCGGAGGCCGAGCTGGAACGGCTTTGCTGTTCATTGACCTGTTGCAAGGCGTTTTGAATCGCCGCGCCGAAATCGGGCACCGCATTTTGGGTCTGCGATGGGTCCATGCCGCCCGATGCCATCGGGCCACGTCCGGCAGCGCGTTGCAACGCTTCGTTTTGATTGAGAATCGTGCTGCGCATTTGCAAAAGCCGGCTCTGATCAATCGTGCTCATAAAATCTCATCCATCCGATTGGGCGCACCATTTGGGGAGGCTGTGCGCCGCTATGGGTGAATAATGCAAACACTGTGCCAGATTGTGAAAAGCTGCTTATTCTCCGTGTTTTTCTAATGGCTGCGGGCGGGTGTCGGACTTTTGACGGATTTTTTTGCGCTCGCTCGGCCCATGCTAGGGTGGTGGTGACAGATTTTTGAACAGCAATATTACCGGTGCAGAGTGCGGCAGGAAATTGCCGTAATGGCATGTGGATATGCTTTATATTATAGTATAAAATCTAGTTTGTTCAGTATATTGTTTGTGATTTGTGATTTTTTATCTTGCTGTTTTTAGCCAATAATTTGCGCATGTGCGTGGCGGCGGTGACTGGTGCCATATTTTGATGAAAGATATTGGGGGTTTGGTCGTTTTGATTGGTAGATTTGGCAAAGTTTCGGGGGTTTTTCGATATATCTATTTATATAGAAATATTTTATTTTAACGGCTTAAACTTCGATCCGACCTGCCGTTAGCCACGATAACACTTCTCCGCAGCGCCTCTGAAACGCAGGGGACAGGGAAGGGTCGAAAGGAAGATCGTGACCGTAATCAATACCAATGTTAGCGCCCTTCGTGCCCAAAATAATTCGCGCGTTGCATCGAACATGCAGACCATGGCCATGGAACGCCTGTCGAGCGGCAAGCGCATCAACAGCGCCAAGGATGATGCTGCCGGTCTGGCCATTGCTACCCGTATGGACGCCAACGCCCGCGGCATGACGCAGGCCATTCGCAACGCCAATGACGGCATTTCGGCATCGCAAACCGCCGAAAGCGCGATGGGCAATGTCTCGTCGATCTTGGTTCGTATGCGGGAACTGGCGATGCAGGCCGCAAATGGCACCAATGGTGACACGGACGTGGCCGCTATTCAGGTCGAAGTGGCGGCGTTGATCGAACAAATCGGCGATATTTCGGACCGCACCACATTCAACGGCAAATCGCTGCTGGCCGATGGCGCTGTGGAATTGGTCGCGGCTGATGCGGCCGCAACCCCGCCGGTCGCGCAGGTGCTGGGCACGGAAATCGAAATTCAAACGGGCATCAACAGCGGTGATGTTGTGAAGCTGCAAATCGCCAATATGGACGCCACGTCGCTGGGCGTTGCGGATATTGACTTTACGGCAGCGGGCGGCGCAGCTGCAGCTTTGTCGGTGTTGGATACCGCGATTAACACCGTTGCATCGCAGCGTGCGAATATTGGTGCTCAGCAAAATCGTCTGGAAGCATCCATCGACAATTTGACGTCGAATGTCACCAATTTGCAAGCGTCGAAGTCGCGTATCGAAGATGCCGATTTCTCGGCGGAATCGACCAAATTGGCGGCGGCATCGATTTTGTCGCAGGCATCGACGGCGATGTTGGCACAGGCCAACCAAAGCCAGCAAGGCGTGTTGAGCCTGCTGCGTTAAGCGGCCTATCGGACCATTGGCGGCCAGATAAATTTTCTTTTCTGGCCGTTCAACACGGATCCACCGTCAAGCCAAAGACAAAAAGCGCTTCGCAAATATGCGGGGCGCTTTTTTGCATGCGGTCCATCATGCCGGGCCAAAGTGGCAGGGGTGATGTCATTAAAGCGACATGTATAATATTGAAAAACAATGATATTATTTAATTATAAAAAAGCCATTATCTTTTGATTTAAACTTGCGTCGCTTCTGCCGTTACCGAATTCATCACCCCCAAAATGCCGAAGAGGTAGGGCTTGGGGGATTGGATGGTTGGAAGGGAAGATCATGACTGTAATCAATACCAATGTCAGCGCGCTGCGCGCTCAGAACAACTCGCGTTTGGCTGGCAAAATGCAGGCAACCGCGATGGAACGTTTGTCCAGCGGTAAGCGCATCAACAGCGCCAAGGATGACGCGGCCGGTTTGGCGATTGCTACCCGTATGGATGCCAATGCTCGCGGTATGACGCAAGCCATCCGCAACGCCAATGACGGTATTTCGGCGGCGCAAACCGCTGAAAGCGCGATGGGCAATATTTCGAACATTTTGGTTCGTATGCGTGAACTGGCCATGCAAGCCGCCAACGGCACCAACAGCAGCACCGACATGGCCGCGATCCAAGTCGAAGTTGATGCACTGATCGACCAGATCGGTGATATTTCGGGCCGCACCAATTTTAACGGCACCAATTTATTGTCGTCGGGCGCTACGCCGACCCCAACGCCTACGCCTACGCCGACACCTACTCCGACGCCAACACCCACACCAACGCCGACCCCAACCCCAACGCCAACTCCGGCCCCTGCGACGTCGGTTAGCCTGGCTATCCAAACGGGTCTGAAGAGCGGTGAAACGGTTGATTTGGAAATCGAATATATGGATGCGACATCGTTGGGCGTGGATACGCTGGACGTGTCGACCGCGACCGGTGCCTCTGCGGCCTTGACAGCCTTGGATGCTGCCATCGATAGCGTCGCTAGCCAACGTGCCAATATCGGTGCCCAGCAAAATCGTTTGGAAGCCGCGATTGACAATCTGACGTCCAGCGTCACCAATTTGCAGGACAGCAAATCGCGGATCGAAGATGCTGACTTCTCGGCGGAATCGACCAAATTGGCCGCAGCATCGATCCTGTCACAAGCATCGACGGCGATGTTGGCACAGGCCAACCAAAGCCAACAAGGCGTGCTGAACCTGCTGCGTTAATTCGGCCCCATCGCACAGCGATTAACAAAAAAGGCATCCCATATATTGGGATGCCTTTTTTGATTCTTGGGATTTTGATTTTGTGGAACGGACCATTGCGCGGGGCACTGGCGGTTCCCAAAAGCATTGGTTGATGGGCGGCGGGCCTATGGCGCGGATTGATTGCCATGGGCCGCACTGTCCCCGCCCAAGGCGCGGAACAAGTTGATCCGGGTTTGGGCGTGCAGATATTGTGTCTGAATCTCGCCCCGCCGGGCGGTATAGAGGCTGCGCTCGGCAACCAAGCTGGCAAGGAAGCTGTCGATGCCGCCGCGATAGCGCGCCTCGCTAAGGCGGGCGCTGTCCAGTGCGGCTTCGCTATTGTTGCGGGCGGCGCGCAGACGTTCGGCGATGGTGGCTTGCACGGCCAAAGCGTCGGCCACTTCGCGAAAGGCGGTTTGGACGCTGCCTTCATAGCGGGCCAATGCCGCATCGCGGCGGGCCTGTGTGGCCGCAACATCCGCCTGTCGGCCACCAAAATTAAAGATGGGCGCGGCGATATTGGCCCCAGTGGACCAATTCCAAGCATCGCCGTTGAACAGGCCGGACAGGGCATCGCTGGCCAAGCCCAGCAAGCCTGTGAGGGAGATGGACGGGAATAAGCGCGCACGGGCCACACCAATATCGGCATTGGCGGCGCGCAAATCATATTCGGCCTGCATCACGTCTGGGCGGCGCAGCAAAATCTCGCTTTGGGTGCCAGCGGGCGGCGCGCCGATTCCGGCGGATGCTTGTGCTAGGCTGGCGGGCAGCAAGCTGCTGTCGACATCTTGCCCAATAAGCAGGCGGATCAAATTTTCATCTTGCGCCAACAGGGCGCTTTGCTGGGCGATGCTATCCTCTGCTGTCGCCAAAATTTGCTCCGCTTGCCGCAGGTCGGTGCGCGGGGCGACGCCGCCGTCCAACCGTGCCTTGGTCAAGCGCACGCTTTCACGCGCATTTTTTGCCGTATCCTCGGCAATGTTGAGCAAATCGCGATTGGCGCCATAGCTGGCCCAAGCATTAGCCAATTCGGCAATCAAGGCCACGCGCACCGTGCGCGACGCGGCTTCGGTTGCCAAGGCGGCATTGCGGTCCGCGGCCGCCGCATTGGACAAGCGGCCAAAAAGGTCGAGCTCAAAGCTGCTGATCCCGCCGCGCAAGGCATAGCTTGATTGATCCGCCCTGCCGGATTTGCCCGTGCGGGTGGCGCTGCCGCTCAGGCCGATGTCGGGAAAAATATCGGCGCGGCTGGAGCGGGCCTGTGCGCGGGCGGCGCTGACATTTGCATAGGCAACCCGGAGATCGCGATTTTCCTGCAAGGCTTGTTCGATCAGCTTTTGCAGGCGGGCATCGGTGAAGATGTCGCGATAGGATAGGATCGGCACGGCGGCTTCGCTGGCGATCAGCGCGGCATCGCCGATTGGCCAGCTTTGGGGCACGGGCGGTGCGGGCAATATTGTTTTTGGGGCCAAGGAACAGCCAGCCAACAATAAGGGAGCGAGCATGAGGGGCGCGAACCGCTGGCATGACAGCGTCCGAACACGGGCGTGATGGGTCATGCCGGATTCTCCTGACCATGAATTTGGGTCTTGGCGCGACCCGTGCGCGACCGAACGGCATTTATGCCATCGCGAACGCCGCGGCGCACCAACACGAAGAACAGCGGGATGAAGAAAATGGCCAATAAGGTTGCGGCCAGCATACCGCCAATCACTGACGTGCCAATGGCGATGCGGCTGTTGGCCCCCGCCCCGCTGGCCAGAGCCAAGGGAAGAACGCCAAAGATGAACGCAAAGCTGGTCATCAAAATGGGGCGCAAACGGATGCGGGCGGCGATGAGAACCGATTCCAAAACACCCTTGCCTTTGCGTTCTTCTTGTTCGGCAAATTCGATCATCAAAATGGCGTTTTTGGCGGCCAGACCCATGGTGGTGAGCAAGCCGATTTGCAGATATACGTCATTTTCCAATCCGCGCAGCGACACAGCGAGCACCGCGCCCAGCAAGCCGAGCGGAATGACCAACATCACCGCAAAGGGGATGGACCAGCTTTCATATAAAGCGGCCAGACATAAGAAAACGACCAACAAAGACAGGGTGTAGAGCAAGGGGGCTTGCCCCGAAGAAACCCGTTCTTCGAAGGATGAACCCGACCAAGCGACGCTGGTGCCCTTGATGTCAGCAGCGATTTTTTCCATTTCGGCCATGGCTTCGCCTGAACTGATGCCGGGGGCGGGTTGGCCAGAGATTTGATAGGCTGGCACACCGCCAAAACGCGAGGTGCTGGCCGGTGTGGTCGACCAGTCGATGGTCGCAAAGGCATTAAAGGGTGCCATGTCGCCATTGGGCGCACGGACATACCATTGAGCCAAATCTTCGGGCTTTGAGCGATAGGCCGCATCGCCTTGGACATAGACGCGTTTGACACGGCCTTCGTCGATGAAGTCGTTAACATAACGTCCGCCCCATGCCGTCGACAAGGTGCTGTTCACATCGGCATTGCTAAGACCATAGGCGGATAGCCGCTGGGTATCGATATTGATTTTCAGCGATGCAACATCGGGCAAGTCGGTCAGGCGCACCGATGCCAATTTGGGACTGGCGCTGGCGGCGGCCACCAATTGGTCCCGCGCTGCCGCAAAGTCCGTGCGCGTCAGGCCGCTGCGATTTTGCAGGTGCATCGAAAATCCGGACGTATCGCCCAGGCCGCGAATGGCACCGGGAACCAAGACAAATACTTGAGCATCGCGAATGGCCGACAAAGCCTTGTTGGCGCGGCCCGCAATGGCATCGGCGCTGTTTTCCGCGCCCTTGCGCGTGTCCCAGTCGACCAAATTCATAAAGCCTTGGCCCGTATTCTGGCCCGTCACGCCGCCGCCGCCGCCACCCGCGATCAAGAATAGGGTGCGGATATTGTCGGCTTCATTGTCGACAAAATATTTTCGCACCTGCTCGCGCACTTCGATGGTGCGTTCTTGGGTGGTACCAGCGGGCATACGGAATTGCAGGGCGACATTGCCCTGATCTTCATTGGGCAAAAACCCACTGGGCAAGCGCAGGAACAAGAAGACCAAAGCCACCAGCAGCAGCGCATAAAGCCCCAGATAATGCCATTTTTTGTTGACGACTTTGGCTACACTGTTGGCGTAACGGTCACTGGTGCGATCAAATCCGGTGTTGAACCAGTGTTTTGCCCGTTCCAGCCGTCCCTGCAATGCGGGGAAGCGGCGGGGGCCGCCCTTGTCCTGTTGCTGGTGGTGGTTACGCAACAAGGTCGACGTCAGCGCGGGGCTGAGGACCAGAGCCACCAGCACCGACAAGGCCATGGCGGCAATGATGGTAACAGCAAATTGTTGGTAAATGACGCCGGTTGACCCACCAAAAAAGGACATCGGCAGGAAGACGGCGGACAGCACCAGACCGATGGCGACCAAGGCGTTTTGCAATTCCTTCATCGATTGGAAAGTGGCCTCGCGCGGCGTCATGTCGGGGTTTTCGGCTAGCAGCCGCTCGACATTTTCGACCACGACAATGGCGTCGTCGACCAACAGGCCAATGGCCAGCACCAATCCGAACAGGGTCAGCGTATTGATGCTGAACCCCATCAGGTAAAATATCCCAAAGGTTCCTAGCAACACCACCGGAACGGCAATGGTTGGGATGAGCGTTGCGCGCCAGCTTTGCAGAAAAACGAACATGACGATGACCACCAAGATGATGGCTTCGATCAAGGCTTTGACGACTTCGCTGACCGATAATTTGATGAAGTCGCTGCTGTCGTTGACATAGGTAAAGGTTAAGCCGTCAGGGAAATCCTGTGCCAGTTCCTCGACACGGGTTTTCACGCGCTCGGCTGTTTTCAGCGCGTCGGCACCGGGGGCGGGGAAAATCATCATACCGGCGGCGGGATGGCCGTTCATTTGGCCGGACCCGCCATAGCTTTCCGCGCCAATTTCGACGCGTGCGACATCTTTGACCCGCACAGTGGCCCCATCCTGTTCGGTTTTCAGGATGATATTTTCGAATTCTTCGGCGGTTTCTAGACGGGATTGGGCGGTGACGGTGGCGTTGAGCAATTGCCCTTTGGGCGCTGGCAAACCGCCCACTTCGCCTGCCGCCACTTCGCTATTTTGCGCACTGATGGCGGAAATGACATCGGAAGGCATCAGTCGCACAGCGGCCAGACGTTGCGGGTTCAGCCATATGCGCATGGCATGGGATGAACCGAAAATATTAACTTCACCCACGCCTTCGATTCGGCTGATAACGTCTTGGATGTTGGTGGTCAGATAATCGGACACGTCATAATTGGATCGCGTGTCGGTGCTGTCATAGACATTGACCATCATCAGCGGCGAAGCACTGGATTTGCTGACCCGAACGCCTTGCGCTTGCACCTGTTGTGGCAGACGCGAAATGGAGGATTGGATGGCGTTTTGGACCTGAACCTGCGCAATGTCAGGGTCGGTTCCCTTGGCAAAGGTAGCCGTGACGCTGGCCTGCCCGCGCGATGAGGATTGCGAACTAAAATAAATCAGGCCGTCAAGGCCGGTTAATTGTTGTTCGAGAATCTGAGTGACGCTGTTCTCAATCGCTTCGGCGGACGCTCCGGGATAGCTGGTGCGGATATTGACCTGTGTTGGGGCAATATCGGGATATTGTTCGACCGCCAATCCACGCAGCGCGCCCAAGCCGCCCAGCATGACGATGATGGCCAAAACCCATGCGAAAATGGGGCGTTCAATGAAAATGCGGGACATATCGGTCAGCCGCCCTTGGCAGATGTTTTGGCGGCAGGCGTTTTGGGTGCGGGGCCAATTTGCGGCACGCTGCTAGCGGGGACGGGCCGAATGGGCATGTCATGTTTCAAATTGTTCAGGCCTTGGGTGATCACCTTGTCGCCCGGTTTCAGGCCATCGGTGATGACCCAATTGCCCGTGACGGTGCGGTCGGTGCTGACCTTGCGGCGTTCGGCCTTTTGATCCTTGCCGACCAGCATGACATAAGCACTGCCGTCAAAATCGCGCAGGACCGCTTGTTGCGGCACCAAAATGGCGTTGGGGGTCACGGCTTGGTCGAAAATAGCGGTGACGAACATACCGGGCAATAACAAGCCATTGGGGTTTGGAAAACGCGCCCGAATGGCAATGGTGCCGGTGTTTTCATTTACCGTGACTTCGGAAAATTGCATTTTGCCGGTCGGGCCATAGAGGCTGCCATCCTCAAGCTTCAGCCGGACATTGGCATCGCCTGCGGTGACGCCGCCATTGGCCAAGGCTTGGCGCAAGCGGGTGATGTCCGCGCTGCTTTGCTGGATATCGACATAAATGGGGTCGAGCTGCTGGATGACAGCCAGTGGTTCCGCCTGACTGGCGCTGACCAACGCGCCGGGGGTGGCGATGGATCGGCCAATGCGGCCGCTGATCGGCGCGGTGATGGATGCAAAGCGCAAATTGATGCGCGCGGTTTCCAAGGCAGCGCTATTTTGGGCGACAGCGGCGCGGGCGATGCCGGCATCGGCGACGGCGTCGGTATAATCTTGTTCCGCGACGGCCTGCATTTCTGCCAAAGGTTTCAGGCGGCGGGTTTTTTCGTCCGCAGCGCGGGCGCGGGCCTGTGCGCTGGCCAAATTGGCTTCGGCTTGTTTGACGCTGGCTTGATACAGGCTGGCGTCGATTTGATATAAGGGTTGGCCTGCGCGGACCATCGCCCCTTCGGTGAACAGGCGTTTGCGGATCAGGCCCGTGACCTGGGGGCGAACCTCGCTGGTTTCAAAGGCCGTGGTGCGTCCGCCCAGTTCCGATGTGATGGGAACGGATTGCTGGGTGACGGTAACAAAGCCAACCTCGGGTGCGCCGCGTTCGGGGCGTGATTTGTCGTCACCGCCTGAACAGGCTGCTGTCAGCAGGAATATGACACTGAACGCCCCTATCAGGGGCCGCGAAAGTTTCGCTGACATCAACAATCTCTATATTTTTCGCAGGCTGCGGCGCATGGTTTTGTTACTTATTCAACGGATTGCGAATAGGTCGCAAGCGCTTTGTCACTGTTGCGACAAATTGCGACAAAATAGTGAATGAAACTGTGTAATCTTTCGACGAACGGTCAATTTGGCGAAGGATTGAGAAGATGGCGACCTTGCCATATCTGATTCTCAATCCAATCAATGAAGGCCCGCACGCGCGGTTGGTGCACCAGATCTTGGTGCAGGGTCAGCCAAAAGCTGCGCTGCAGGCGTTTGTCGGGTCGGATCGGTTGCAATGCGGGATGATCGGCCGCCAAAAAACAGGGGAGCACGCCAATGCCCGCCCCCGACGCAATCATTTGGCTTTGCGCGATGATGGACGACGAACGGGCCGTAGCCTTGAGGCCCGGTTCAATTTCTTCCAGATAGTCCAATTCTGGGGCGTATAAAATATCGGGGATATAGCCCACAATTGGAATGCCGCTGGTGCTGATCCGTTTGTCGCTGGGCCAATCATGCCAGTCGGGACGCGATGCCGGCGCATAAAGGGCCAATTGATAATTGGCGATGCGGCGGGTGATCAGCGGGCCTTTGCGGGGTTGGGCCAGCAAAATTGCCAAATCTGCCTCGCGCCGAGAGGGGTTGAGAAAGCCGCTGGAGGCCACCAGATCAATTTCCAAGGCCGGATGGGCACGCAGAAAATGGTGCAGACTGCTGGCGATAAAATGGCTGCCAAAGCCTTCGGACAGGCTGATCCGCAATTGGCCACTGAGGCTGTTATTTTGATGTTTGCGATCATGCTGGTCGATGTGCGCTGCGGCGCTGGCCATCGCCTCGGCATGGGGCATCAGGTCGCGGCCCGCCGAGGATAAGAGAAACCCTGCTGGCGAGCGTTCAAACAATCGCTCGCCCAGTTGATTTTCCAGCGCGCTAATTTGGCGGCTGACGGTGGTGGCGTCGACTTTCAGGGCATGGGCCGCCCGTGCCAATGTGCCGTGCTGTGCCACGGTAAGGAAATATTGCAGCCTATCCCAGTTCATATGCTGCAAATATGCAGTTTTGCTCTGCAAGTCTATCTGTTGCGATAAAGATGGTGGTGATGGAGCATGGGCGGGAAGGGGGCTCAGCGCCCACCGAATATTGGGAGAGGATGACCCCATGCGACAGATTGATCATATGGTGGCTGGCGGCGCGGCCAGTGCTGCGGCCCGTTTTAGCGATATTTTGGACCCGAATAATGGCGGTGTGCAGGCCCGTGTGGCCTTGGGCGACCGCGCTGTGCTGGACCGCGCCGTGGCCGCTGCCAAGGCGGCGCAGCCCGCATGGGCCGCCACCAATCCCCAACGCCGTGCGCGGGTGATGTTTGAATTTAAACGCTTGGTCGAAGCGAATATGCAGTCGCTGGCCGAAATGCTGTCCGCCGAACATGGCAAGGTGATTGCCGACAGCAAGGGCGATATTCAGCGCGGTTTGGAAGTCATCGAATTTTGCTGTGGCCTGCCGCATGTTTTGAAGGGCGAATATACCCAAGGCGCTGGTCCCGGCATTGATGTCTATTCGATGCGCCAACCCATTGGCATTGGTGCAGGCATTACGCCGTTTAACTTCCCCGCCATGATTCCGCTGTGGATGGGCGGCGTGGCGACATCGGTGGGCAATGCGTTCATATTGAAACCCAGCGAGCGTGACCCTTCGGTCCCCGTGCGTTTGGGCGAATTATTCTTGGAAGCCGGAATGCCCCAAGGCATTTTCCAAGTGCTGCACGGCGACAAAGAAATGGTCGACGCCATCTTGGATCACCCCGATATTGGGGCCGTCAGCTTTGTTGGTTCGTCCGACATCGCCCATTATGTCTATGAGCGTGGGGTTGCCGCTGGCAAGCGCGTGCAGGCCATGGGCGGCGCGAAAAACCACGGTATTGTGATGCCGGACGCCGATTTGGATCAGGTCGTCAATGATTTGACGGGTGCGGCCTTTGGGTCGGCAGGCGAGCGCTGTATGGCGTTGCCAGTGGTCGTGCCGGTGGGCGAGGATACGGCAGAGCGTCTGCGCGCCAAGCTGATTCCTGCGATTGAGGCGCTGCGCGTGGGTGTCTCCACCGACGAGGAAGCCCATTATGGCCCCGTGGTGACACAGGCCCATAAGGAGAAGGTGGAAGGCTGGATCGCCAAATGCGCCGAAGAAGGCGCGGAACTGGTGATTGATGGCCGTGGTTTCACCCTGCAGGGCCATGAAAAGGGCTTTTTTGTTGGACCGACCCTGATTGACCATGTCACGCCCGACATGGAAAGTTATAAGGAAGAAATCTTTGGGCCGGTGCTGCAAATCGTCCGCGCGCCCGATTTTGAAACGGCGCTCGCGCTGCCCAGCAAGCATCAATATGGCAATGGCGTGGCGATTTTTACCCGCAACGGCCATGCGGCGCGCGAATTTGCGGCGCGGGTGAATGTGGGCATGGTCGGCATTAATGTGCCCATTCCGGTGCCCGTCGCTTATCACAGCTTTGGCGGGTGGAAGCGTTCTGCCTTTGGTGACACCAACCAACATGGCATGGAAGGCGTGAAATTCTGGACCAAGGTCAAGACCGTGACCGCGCGCTGGCCCGATGGTTCCTTGGACGGGGGCAATGCCTTTGTCATTCCGACAATGGGATAAGGGCGGATTTTGGAAATAAAATCCGCAGGCGATCAAGGATGAAACCTATTGGCTTCGTGACCCATTGGTATCTGGGATGAGATACAAGAGAAATGGAGATGATGATGAACGGACAATCTTTGATCGCCCTGATGGCCATTTTGCCTTTGGCGGCTTGTGCCACCACGGGTGACGGCATTGACACCGGCGCTGCGCCGCTGGAAATGAAATGTGTGGCTGACAAGGTTCAGCATCTGGTGGGACAGAAAGTGACTGAAGCCACTGAAAATGAAGTGTTAAAAGCCACGGGTGCCCGTGTTTTGCGTTGGGGACCGCCCCATTCCGCTTGGACGGCGGACTTGCGGACCGACCGCGTGAACATCAGCTATGACGACGCTATGGTCATTGGTCAGATTAGCTGCGGATAATATGCCTGCGTGGCTGTGCGGGATAGAGAGAGGGATGCATGACGGATCAATTCCAACTGAGCGATGACCAACTGGCCATTCAAGATTTGGCCCGTAAATTTACGGCCGATGCGATTACGCCATTTGCGGCGGAATGGGATGAAAAAGGCCATTTCCCGCGTGATGTGATCAAATCCGCCGCGGATCTGGGCTTTGCCGCCATTTATGTGGGCGAAGAATCGGGTGGCATTGGTCTGGGTCGGTTGGAAGCCGCATTGATTATGGAAGCCATGTCCTATGGCTGTCCCGCCACCAGCGCCTTTATTTCGATTCACAATATGGCAAGCTGGATGATCGACAGCTTTGCTGATGCCGACCTCAAGGCCCGCTATCTGCCCGATTTGGTGACGATGGACAAAATGGCCAGCTATTGCCTGACCGAGCCGGGGTCGGGATCGGATGCCGCCGCGTTGAAAACCACCGCGCGGCGTGAGGGCGATCATTATATCGTCAATGGCACCAAGCAATTTATATCCGGTGCGGGCGTCAATGATGTCTATGTTACCATGGTCCGCACGGGCGACAATGGTGCCAAGGGCATTAGCTGTTTGGTGATCGACAAGGATATGGCGGGCGTCAGCTTTGGCGCCAAGGAACGCAAGCTGGGTTGGAATGCGTCGCCCACCGCGCAATTGATGTTCGACAATGTCAAAGTGCCTGTGGAAAACCGCGTGGGCGCAGAGGGCGACGGCTTTCGCTTTGCGATGGCGGGTCTGGACGGCGGGCGTTTGAACATTGGCGCTTGTTCGCTGGGCGGCGCGCAGCGCTGCTTGGATGAAGCCGTGGCTTATACTAAGGATCGCCAGCAATTTGGCAAAGCGATTGCCGATTTCCAAAATACCCAATTCATGCTGGCGGACATGGCCACGGATTTGGAAGCGTCGCGGGCGCTGCTTTATTTGGCGGCGGCCAAGGTGACGGCGGGCGCGCCGGACAAGACCCGTTTTTCGGCCATGGCCAAGCGTTTGGCGACCGACAATGGGTCGAAAATCGTCAATGACGCGCTGCAATTGTTTGGTGGCTATGGCTATTTGAAAGATTATCCGATTGAGCGTTTCTGGCGCGACCTGCGCGTGCATTCGATTTTGGAAGGCACAAATCAGGTCATGCGGATGATTGTTGGAAGGGACTTGCTACGCTGATGACCGCTGATGTTTTAATTTCCGTTGAAGGCGGCGTGGGCCGGATTTCCCTGAACCGCCCCAAAGCGATTCACGCGCTGAACCTGCCGATGTGCGAGGCGATGACCAAAGCCTTGCTTGATTGGCAGAGTGATGATGCGGTGAAGGCCGTGATCATTGACCATGCCGAAGGGCGCGGTTTTTGCGCGGGCGGCGACATTCGGATGCTGGCGGAAAGCGGCGCGCAGGGCGGCGATGAGGCCCGCCAATTTTTCCATACCGAATATCGGCTGAACCATTTGCTGTTCACCTATGCCAAGCCGATCATCGCTTTTATAGACGGCATTACCATGGGCGGCGGCGTGGGCATTTCTTTGCCCGCAAAATATCGCGTGGCGACGGAAAATACCCGTTTCGCCATGCCGGAATCGGGCATTGGCTTGTTCCCTGATGTCGGCGGCGGCTGGTTCTTGCCGCGTTTGGAAGGCCGTGTTGGGGTGTTTTTGGCCCTGACTGGTGCGCGCATCAATGGTGCAGAAGCGTTGGCGCTGGGTCTGGCGACCCATTATCTGCCGGCTGACCGCTTGGTTGACGTCAAGGCGGCCTTGGTGGCGGACCCGTCACGCATGGACCAGATTTTGACCGATGCGGCGATCACGCCGCCGGATGCCGCGATTTTGGGCGACATGCCGCGCATCAACCGTCTGTTTGCCAGCGATCGGCTGGAAGATATTATCGCCGCGCTGCAGGCCGACGACAGCGAATGGGCGGCCCAGCAATGGGACGTGCTGCGAACCAAATCGCCGCAAACCTGCAAGGTGACGCTGCGCCAATTGGCAGAGGGCGCGCAGATGCCGGACTTTGCCGCCCAAATGGCACAGGAATATGCCATTGGTGCGCGGGTGGTGACCATGCACGACTTTTTGGAAGGCGTGCGGGCCTTGATTATCGACAAAGATCATAGCCCGAAATGGAACCCGCCGACCGCCGAGGCGGTGAGTGATGAATGGATTGATGCCATTTTCGCGCCATTGCCGGAACAGGAACGATGGACACCGCTGGCCTGAACGCAGTGGCGGCAAGGCTGTTCATGCTGGCCATTTAGTGCTTTGGGACAAGCGAAGCTGGAATGGTGCCGATACGGTTCGCTGGCTGTGAGGAATTTGGAGAATATCGCATGACTTATGAAACCATCATC
>CAZIVW010000003.1:158057-179852 GCA_964542975.1 uncultured Sphingopyxis sp. | reverse complement strand
CTAGGGAATATTCCTTGTCCTCTGAACTGAATACAGCGAAGAACGAAACATCCGCTACAGAACAAAAAACAGTTCTCAGTCAGTCAAACGGATTATCAAAAAGACTACGCTCATTGGGCGTGTCCGTTGCATTCACATCCTATCAATCCAATCTGCTCTATATATTGGGCACAAAGGATGATGGCGGCGCACATATTCACCAGTCCTCAATCCCACGGCCCATGGGGTTGTGCATTAATCAAGCGGGCGAGTTTTACTTGGCCTCTGGTTATCAAATCAGCCATTTCACCAACAGCTTGGATGCAGGACAACGCGCCAATCAACTGTTCACAGCCTGTTACACCGCTCGCACGGTCCACAATACGGGCAGCGTCGACGCCCATGATATTGGCATCGACCGCGATGGTCAGATTATTTTCGTCAACACGCGCTATAATTGCTTGGCAACCATCGATCCGCGCCACAGCTTTCGCGAAATCTGGCGGCCTTCGTTCATCAGCGCCTTGGTGGCCGAGGACCGCTGCCACCTCAATGGACTGGCGATGGACAAGAGCGAACCTGCTTATGTCACCGCCGTCAGCCGCTCCGACACCATCGATGGCTGGCGCGATCGTCGCCATGGTGGCGGTATCATCATCGACGTCCGCACCAATCAGATCATCTGCGACGGCCTGTCCATGCCCCACAGCCCGCGCATCCATAATGGCGAATTATGGGTGCTCAACAGCGGCACCGGCGAATTGGGCGTGGTCGAGGGAGCATCAACGGGCAAAGGCCGTTTTGTCCCCCGCGCCTTTTGCCCCGGCTTTACGCGCGGCCTCGCCTTTCGCGGCCGCTATGCCTTTGTCGGCCTGTCGCGCCCCCGCTATCAACGCTTCGACGGGCTTCCCCTCGCCCAGCGCCTGATCGACACCGACAGCGAAGCATGGACCGGCATTCAGGTCATCGATCTCGCCACCGGCAGCTGCGTCGACTGGCTGCGCATGGACGGTCCGGTTGCGGAAATTTACGACGTCGCCTTGCTGGACGATCAATGCGTCATGACGGTGACGGGCGACAGTCCGGAAATCAAATCGCTGATCACCATCGCGCCCGCACATCCCGCGCAGGGGGCAAGCGATCCGGTCTCATCCGGTTCACTCAGCGCCGCTGACGCCAGCATGGCAACCAACGTCGCAGCCTAAGCAGCAACCCCTTATCCCAATTTCACCAAGCGCCATCATCCCATGGCGTGCCCCATCAACGTCAATAAATAGATATATGATATATCTAATATAAAAAGAGGATAGATAATGAACAGGACAAGATCCATCGTCACCAGCACGCGCCCCACGGCGATACGTGGTGGCCGCCTGCGTAAGCGCGGCGGTCAGGTCGTCAGCTTCGCTCCGCATTTCGCGGACCTGCTGTCTGGTGCATCGCGCGTTGCCTTGGGCGGCGTTCTGATTCTGGCCGGCGTTGCCGCGCTGGCCCCAAGCACCGCCATGGCTGGTGATTGCACCGCAGGCCCCAACGACACCGTCCTGTGCAGCGGCCCCGCTGACCCCGATGGCAATGACACGCGGATTGTTGGAAACATCAACACACCCGGCCTCGTCATCGAAACCGTCGCAGGCTTTGGCATTAACAGCAGCAATTCTTACGGTGCGGCCATCGAACTCACCAACTCCGATGATGCCGACATTATTTTTGTCGACGAAAATGCCAGCGAGATCACGGGCAGCAACATTGGTATTGCCGCCTATGCCTCCGGCTCAGGCAATATTTCGATTACCACCAACGGCACGATTGCGTCGGACAACAACAGCTTTTACCCCGCCATTCTTGCGGTAAGCTATGGCAGCGGCGACGTGAGCGTATCCCTCACCGACAGCGGCAGCGCCAGTGGCAATAATGCCATTGTCGTCATTGGCACCGACACCGCGACCGGCGACCTCAGCGTCACCACCTCGGCCGACAGCACGCTCGCCACCACGGACAGCGCGATCAACGCATGGCATTATGGCGACGGCAATGTGAACATCACCACCGCCGGCACGATCAGCAGCGCCAATAATGATGCGATCAACGCCTATCTCGCTGGTGCGGGCGACATCAATGTCACCAACAGCGCGGAATTAAACGCTGCGGACCATGGCATCACCGCATGGAACAATGCGGCTGAAGATACGCTGGGCAATGTCACCATCACCAACAGCGGCGCGATCACCAGCGGCAATATCGGTATTGCTGGCCTCAGCAACGCGGACGGCAATGTCACCATCACCAACAGCGCCGACATCAACAGCGCCAACCAATCCATCCGCGCATGGCAAGTTGGCAAGGGCGACATCATCGTCGACAACAGCGGCACGCTGACCAGCGACACCAGCTTCGGCATCTCGGCCTTCACCGATGACCAAGGCATGATCGACGTCACCAACAGCGGCACGATCAACGCCGTCATTGGTATGCATGCCCAACATGACGCCAGCGGCACGCTGCAACAAAGCAACAGCGGCACGATCAATGCCACTGTTGGCATGAATGCCGTGGCCTATGGCGACGCCAACATCATCCTCGGCAACGAAGCCACGGGCGAAATCAATTCCATCGACAGCGGCATCACCGCTACCCATTATGGTGATGGCGATATCAGCATCACCAATGCTGGCGTTGTCAGCAACACGATGGATCAAAATGATCCATCCAATGTAAACACGGATCGTCACGCCCTTTATGCCCTGCATAGCGGCACCGGCAATATCTCGATCACCAACAGCGGCACCGTCAATGCCTTGATGACCGAACTTGAGCCCGATGGTGACAATTTTGGCTCTTCCCATGCGATCATCGGCGACCATAGCGGAACCGGTGATATCATCATCGACAACAGCGGCACGATCAACAGTGTCCTTGACGGCATCGGTGCCGCGCACACCGGCGTTGGCAATATCATCATCACCAACACCGGCACAATTAACGCTGACGAAGATGGTATTTTCACCACTCGTCAAGGTAATTACCTGACCGCCGACGAAGCCGCAACGATCAGCATCACCAATGATGCCGCGATCATCGCCGGTGCCGACGGCATTCGTACGATCGTGCGTAACGACAACGACGGACCGAATTTCGTCAATGTCAGCGTCGTCAACAACGGCAACATCCTGTCCACCTATGAGTCCATCAACGTGGACATGCTGGGTGAACTTCTCCATGGCGACGCCAGCGTCAACAACACAGGCAATATCACCAGCACATATGATGATGCCATCATCATCGAGCATGGCGGTACAGGCAACATCACCGTCAACAACAGCGGCACGATCAACGCATATTTTGATGCGATCGATATCAGCCATTATGGCGTCGGTGATATTATCATCACGACCCAAGCCAGCTCTATTCTCAATGCCGACGATAATGGCATCGAAGCCTATCATGACGGCATAGGCGATATATCGATCACCAATACCGGTGCCATTATGGCTGCCTACAATGGTATCATTGCTGATCATGATGGCGATGGCGACATTATCGTCACGAACAGCGGTGCCATCACGGCTGATGAAGATGGCATCATTACCGATCATGATGGCAATGGCGACATTATCGTCACGAACAGCGGTGCCATCACGGCTGATGGCGATGGCATTAATGCCGATCATGATGGCGATGGCGACATTATCGTCACGAACAGCGGTACCATCAACGCAGAATCTGACGGCATTGATGCATACCATAACAGTTTCGGCGACATCATTATCACCACAACGGCTACATCGGTGTTGAACAGCGGTGATAATGGCGTTGAAGCCTCGCACATCGGCCGTGGTGATATCAGCATCACCACCGCCGGACGGATCACCGCCGATAATAATGGTATTTATGCAAACCATTATGACGATGGCAGCTTAACCGTTAACAATGCCGCCACCATCACCGCGAACGATAATGGTGTCGATGTTTATCATAATGGCCTTGGCGATATCATCGTCGACAATGCTGGCACGATCAATGCTGGCCAGCGCGGCATTTACGCCCAACATGAAAATGAAGGCCACATTTCCATCACCAACAATGGTTCGATCAATGCCCTCAGCATGGGCATTGCTGCGAGTCACGATGGCGAGGGCAACATCAATATCGTCAACAATGGTACCGTTCGCGGCGGAGAATATGCCGGCATTGGAGCCGCCCACCTCTCCACTGGTGATATCAGCATCACGAATACGGCCACTGTTTCGGGTTCGTTGGCTGGCATCTATGCTGCGACCGACTATGGCAACATCACCATTAGCAACAGTGGGAATATAGCCAATACGGCGAGCAACAGTGCCGCTAATGCCATCTTCGCCGTGGCGAACAATGAGACCCTCACCCACGACGTGACCATCAGCAACAGCGGCACGATCACTGGCACGATCACAACTGCCGGCGACCGCGAGGTCTATAATAATGACACGCTAGAATATGACACCATTTCCGTCAGCGGCGACGACACCGTCACCAACTCCGGCACGTGGAACACCGCTGGCGGCACCAATGACTTTGGCGCAGGCGACGATATTGTCACCAACACCGGCACCATATCGGCCGCCAATGCCAGCTTTGTTGGGCTGGAAAACTTCGTCAACAATGGCACCTTGACCATGGTCAACAATGTCGCTGGTGACACGCTGACCACCGATGGCGACATGGCATTTGGCGCAGACAGCCGCTTGATCGTCGAAATCGACGGCAACAATATCGACAATGTCACGGCCGATGGTGACATCTCGCTGGATGGTGAATTGGTTCTGGCGCAAACGGGCGCACGGGGCTTGGCATCGCGCTATACCATCTTGTCCGCCAATAATATCGACGGTCAATTTGCGTCCGACAATATCCAAGACACCGCTTTCTTGGATCTGGAACTGGATTATAGCGATCCAACGCGTGTCGACCTGACGATCACACAGGTGGCGGATTTTGCCGATGTTGCCCAAACACCGAACCAAATCGCCACGGCCGACGTGCTCGACACCCTGCCCAGTGGCAACAATCTGATCGACGAAATGCTGTATCTGCCTGATGCAGCAGCGGCCCGCACGGCCTTGGATCAATTGTCGGGCGAAGTGCATGCAACCCAGCACACCGCCTTGGCCGATGACAGCCGCTTGCCACGCAATGCTGTTCTGAACCGCCTGCAAAACCAAGATGGTTCGACCATCTGGGGCGAGCTGTTCTTCGGCAATGGTGATCTGGATCAAGCCAAGAACCGCAACACCGGTTCGTCCAAGCGCGATGCGTGGGGCTTCATTCTGGGTGCCGATGCCGCCATCACCGACAATGTCGTGGTTGGTCTGGCAGGTTCGATGATCAAGCATGAAAGCGACAATCAGCTTCGCAGCAACCTGACCAACAGCGAAATCGAAACCGCGCATCTGCTCGCTTATGTCGGCGCAGAATCGGGCAAGGCTCGCTTCAAATTGGGCGCTGGCTATGCATGGGGTGATGTCACCACCGCACGCACCGTCAACTTCGGCCGCTTCACAGATCGCCTGACGGCGGACTATGACGCCAAGCTGTTCCAAGCCTTTGCGGAATTGGGTTACCGCCTGCCGCTGGGCGGTGGCTATGTCGAACCGATGGCCAATGTCATCTACATCGACACCACCACCGATGCCTTCACCGAAAATGGCGGCCTTGCGGCCCTCAGCGCTGAAAAGCGTTCGGAAAACACCACCTTGTCGACGCTGGGTGCCCGTTTCTCGACCGCACAATCGGGCATCTTCTCGCTGAACGGTATGGTTGGCTGGCAGCATGGCTTTGGCAAATTGACGCCAAGCAGCGTGCTGAACTTCGCCAACTTCGCAGGCAGCGACAGCTTCACCATCGCTGGTGCACCGCAATCGCGCGATGCAGCCGTGATGCAGGTCGAAGCCAAGCTGGACGCGGGTTCGAACATGTCGGTTGGCCTTGGCTATGACGGCATTTTGGGCACCGCTGGCCATGATCATGCCGCCAAAATCTCGGTTCGCATGAAGTTTTAATATTAGCATCAGGGCGCGGAACATTCCGCGCCCTGATGCCATTTCCTCGGCAAGGGACATTCCCTGCCTCTCGTTAAGGCGGCACCGGCATCCAGCCGTGGCCGCCTTTTCATTCCCCCCCTAAGCCCCCTAGCGTCAGCCCCCAGCGTCAGCTCCTTAGCGTCAGGCCCCTAGATAACCCTATCGGCCCCGCCGCCCCACAATTTTGCGCCATGCCCCCTTTCCAATTACCGCCCAGCACCCCATGTTTTCATCACCCATTCAAGGCCCAGCGCGCCGCGTTCCGTCATGGAATCAAAGCCGCCCAAGGACCCACCGCGCGGAGACTGAGATGACCGAGACATATGAACCGACAGCCCTCGAAATCGTCCGCATTCCGGTGCTCAGCGACAATTATGTCTGGCTGGTCCACGACCCTGCCAGCCAAGCCACGATGGTCGTCGACCCAGCGGTCAGCGAACCGGTGCTAGCGGTGGCCCAAGAACGGGGCTGGACGATCACCGACATTTGGAACACCCACTGGCACCCCGACCACACAGGCGGCAATGCCGACATCAAGGCCGCAACCGGATGCACCATCACCGGCCCCGCGGCAGAGGCAGAGCGTATCCCCACCCTCGACCGCTTGGTGCGCGATGGCGACCAAATCCAGCTTGGCGCGCATATTGCTACGGCCTGGGACGTCCCCGCCCATACGGCGGGTCACATCGCCTTTCATTTCGCCGCAGATCAGGTGATTTTTGTCGGCGACACTTTATTCGCCATGGGCTGTGGCCGCTTATTCGAAGGCACCGCCAGCCAAATGTTCGACAATATGCAGCGTTTTTCGGGGCTGGACGACGCCACCCGTGTCTATTGCGCCCATGAATATACGCTGTCCAACGCGCGCTTTGCCGTCACCGTTGAACCCGATAATGCTGCCCTTCGCCAGCGCCTTTCGGCTGTCGAGGCCGCGCGCGACGCGGGTCATGCCACCGTGCCCACCGACATTGGTCAGGAACGCGCCACCAACCCCTTTTTCCGCGCCGCCAGCGCCGACGAGCTGGCCCGCATACGCGCGCTCAAGGATGCTGCATGATCACACACCGCCTTTCCCCCCGCATGCTCATGGCGGCGCTGTCCGCCGCGCTGTTGGCGGGCTGCACTGGCCCCGCGCCTGCATTGGTCGATAACGCCGCGCCCTTCACCCCCAAGCAGCTCAAATTGGTCGAACGGGAATTGGGCGGCAAGGTCGCGGGCCAACCGCAAAAATGCCTGTCCACCATCCGCACCTATGACAGCATCCGCGTCAGCGACACGATGCTGATCTACCGCGCCAACAGCAAATTGGCCTATCGCAACGACCTGCGCGGTTCCTGCCCGGGCTTGGCGCGCGACAGCGATGTCATGGTCATTCGCCAATTTGGCAACCAAAGCTGCGCGGGTGATTTCTTTCATCTGGTCGACCGCAGCAGCGGCATTCGCGGCCCGACCTGCGTCTTGGGCGACTTTACCCCCTATCGCCGCGCCGACGAAAAAGGCTCCTGACCCCCAAGGCTCCGCCCCCCGCGCGGGTGCGGCAATCGCCACGCCCAACGGCCGTCCCCAGCCGCCGCCCCCAACCGCCTTGACGGCGGCGGGGCCAGCGTGGCTCATCACGCCCGATATAGCGCCTGAATCTTATCGCCATATACTTCGCGCAGCACATGGCGGCGGATTTTCATCGACGGGGTCATTTGCTCATTCTCAATCGTAAAGGCACCGTCCGCCAAATCAAATTTGCGCACCTTTTCGATCACCGACAATTGGCCGTTCACACGGTCCACCGCATCGCGCAGGGCGGCACGGAAACTGTCATGTTCGCGCAGCAAATGCACATCGCGCGGCAGGCCATGTTCCTCGGCCCATTCCGCCGCCCATTCGGGGTCGGGCACCAATATGCCGACCAAATAAGGTCGCTTATCACCAGACACCATCGCCTGCATAATTTCCGGCTGCAACGTCAACATGCCCTCCACCCGCTGGGGGGACACATTGTCGCCCTTGTCATTGACGATCAGGTCTTTTTTGCGGTCCGTAATCAAAATACGGCCTTTTTCATCAATATGCCCAATGTCGCCGGTATAGAGCCACGGCCCTTTGTCGGGTTCCGCCGGATCAACCACCAAGGTCCGCGCCGTTTCCCCCTCATTGTGCCAATATCCGGTCATCACCAATTCGCCGCGCACCAAAATCTCGCCATCCTCGGCAATTTTCACTTCGGTGTTCATCAACGGCGGGCCGACCGTGTCCATTTTAATCCCCACCTTGGGGCGGTTGCACGCAATGATCGGCCCCGCCTCTGTCTGCCCATATCCTTGCAGCAAGGTCAGGCCGATGGAATGGAAAAACACGCCCACTTCGGGGTTCAGCGGCGCACCGCCCGACACCAGCGCCTTTAACCGGCCACCAAAGCGCGCCTGAATTTTCGGGCGGAACAATTTGTCCAACAGCAAATCCATGGGCCGGTCCAACAACCCCAAGCCATGGTGATAATCTTTCTCACCCAGTTTCAGGGCCTGTGCCAACATCCAATTGGCCATTTTCCCTTGTTTCTGCACCGATTTTATCATGCGCTGGCGGATCACCTCGAACAAGCGCGGCACCACCACCATCACCGTCGGCTGGGTTTCCTCTATGTTGGACACCAGCTTCTCTAGGCCTTCGCTATAATAGATTTGCGCGCCAACCATGATCGGCAAAAACTGACCCGCGCTATGTTCATAAGCATGGCTCAGCGGCAAGAAGGACAAAAAGGCTTCTTTGTCATCCAAGCCAAAATCATTGACCAACACCTCTGCCGCGCCTGCAATATTGTGCAAAATCGCGCCATGATGTTGTTGCACCCCGCGCGGCGCACCGCCTGTGCCGCTCGTATAGATTAAACAGGCCAAATCCCCGCGCCCAACATCGGCCATAAACGCCTCTGTCTCCGCACGATAATCCTCTTCGCCGTCCAGCAAATCCGCCCAATTATACAAGGCCACATCGCCCTGCTGACCAAAGCGCAGCGGCTCCATCGCAATCACCAATTTGGCGTTGGACCGCATCACGGCGGGCATCAAACTGCGCGCCAATTTGGCGGTCGACACAATCACCGCCCGCGCACCGCTATTGTCCAAAATATGCTGATGGTCGCGTTCGGTATTGGTCGTATAGGTCGGCACGGTAATGCACCCCGCCGCCATAATCGCCAGATCCGCCACACACCATTCGGGTCGGTTCTCGCTAACCAAGATCACGCGGTCGCCCTTGCGCAGGCCCATGTTCCGCAATTTGTGGGACAAAGTGGCAACCTGATGCGCCACCTCGTCCCAGCTTTGCGACACCCAAATCCGGTCCTGCTTATGCCATAAAAATGGGTCCGCCCCGCCGCGCCGCGCGCGGTCGAAAAACATGGCGACCAAATTATCGAAACGCTGCAAATGGGGGTTTTCTATTTTCATCCCGCGCTCCCAATCTCTGCCCAAATATGCGGCTGGGCTCTTCCCCAGTCCGACGCGATATTTATCGCCATAGCTATATGACCTTCTATCAACCTTGCGGGGGCGATCCGTCAACCGATGCACTGCCCGGACCACGGGGGTCTGCCGCACCAACCCAGCCCGCGCCCGTCTGTTCCACCGCATTCAGTTTGGATGGCAAAGCGGACGGCGTAAACGCATAGCCAAAGGGCGCCATGCCCGCCGCAATCCGGCGGCCATCGTCATTATCCTCAATCAACACGCCATCTTTGTTGAAAAAGATATTGGGTAAAGCAATGGCATCCTGCGCCGACAAATCCCAATCCAGCACACCAATCAGCGTCTTGGCGACATGCATGATGATCCGCCGTCCCCCCGCCGAACCGACCGCCAATATCACCTTGCCATCCGGCCCATAAACAATGGTCGGGGCCATGGACGACAAAGGCCGCTTGCTCGCTGCTATGCGATTGGCCGCAGGCGCGCCGCCTTTGGTTGGCGACAGGTCAAAATCCGTCATTTCATTGTTCAGAAAATATCCATTGGCAATCAATTGGCTGCCAAAAATACTCTCCACCGTCGATGTCATGCTGGCGACATTGCCTTGATGGTCCACCACCGCAAAATGGGTCGTCCCTTGTTCCGCCACGGGTCCCGATGCCGACCGCGCTTCCGCCCCCGGCGGGGTTCCGGGCTGATAATCCCCCTTGCGGGCATAAGGCGATATCAGGCTGGCGCGCTGCGCCAAATAGGCTTTGTCCAACAACCCTCGCACGGGCACGGACACAAAGTCGCTATCGCCCAAATATTGGTCGCGGTCGGCATAGGCCAATTGCATCGCCTCGGCCAGCAAGTGCCAGCTCATGGCATTATCCTTGCCCATCGCCTTCAGATTATACCCCTCCAGCATCGTCAAAATGCCGAACACCGTGGTCGCGCCGGACGACGGCGGCCCCATGCCGCACAATTTGTAAATACGATAAGTGGTACAAACAGCGGGCTGTTCTTTGGCGCGATAGGATGCGAGATCCGCCGCCGTAACCTGCGCCGGATTGCGCGGGGCGTTGGCCACAATGCGCGAAATGGCGGCGGCATTATCCCCGCGATAAAAAGCATCCGGCCCCTCGGCGGCCAATTTCCGCAAAAAGGCCGCATAGGCGGGGTTCTTCAATATGGTGCCAACGGGCGCAGGCTGACCGTTCACATGATAAATGGCGCGGGCATCGGGAAAATCCGCCCAATTTTTGTCAAATTTCACCAACCAATCATGCAGCACAGGGGTCACTTCAAACCCCTCCTCCGCCAATTTAATCGCGGGGGCCAGCAATTGCGCCCAACCCAGCTTGCCCCAATTTTTATGCGCCATTTCCATCAAGCGCACATTGCCCGGCACGCCCACCGACAATCCGCCCGGCACAATATCCATAAAGGGACGAGGCTTGCCATCCGCCCCCAAAAAGCGATCGGGCGTGGCGGAAGCTGGCGCGGTTTCGCGGCCATCAATGGTGGAAATGCCTTGGCCTTGCTGGTGATAGACCAAAAATCCGCCGCCACCGATACCGCTCGATTGCGGTTCGACCAAGGTCAGCACGGCGACCATAGCAGCGGCGGCATCGGCTGCGCTGCCGCCTTCATGTAAAATCTGCCGCCCCGCCTCTGACGCACGGGGATCGGCAGAGGATGCCACCGCCTGCGCCGCAGCAAGGCTCGGCAAGCTGGCGCACAGCAAGGCCGAAATCGCAAGGAATCGCTTTATCATCAACCGACTGTGACGCCGCATTCCCGCAGGCGCAAGCGATATAGGCACGCGCCCTATCGCCCTTGCGTTACGCCCTTGGCTCTGATGAAATGGACCTCAGGCCGCGCCGCTGCCCACCGCATCCGCAATATTGGCAAAGCCATGTTGTTTTGCTTTGTCTTCCAATCCCTTGGCAATGCGCTGTGCCAAGGCTGGCCCTTCATAGACCATTGCGCTGTAAATCTGAATCAAGCTGGCGCCCGCACAAATACGGTCCCATCCATGGTCCGCATTGGCAATGCCGCCTGCCGCAATCAGCGCGATCGACCCATCGCTGGCGCGGCGGAAATCCTTCAACCGTTGCAGCGCCAAACGCTGCAGCGGCGCACCGCTCAATCCGCCAGCCTCGCCGCCATGCGGTGATGCCAAGGCGGGCCGTTCAATCGTCGTATTGCTGATGATAATCGCCGACAATCGCCGCGAATGGGCCACGGACAAAATATCGTCGATATCCGCTGGCTCCAAATCCGGTGCCACCTTCAAAAACACCGGCTTGGGCGCGCTGCCCGTGTCATTGGCCTGCGCTTCATTCACCGCATCCAGCAATTCTTCCAACGCGCCACGATCTTGCAGCGCGCGCAAGCCCGGCGTGTTGGGCGACGAAATATTGACGGTCAAATAATCCGCCAAATGCGCCATCGCCGACGTGCCCTTGGCATAATCGTCGATGCGGTTGATGCTGTCTTTATTCGCGCCAATATTAATGCCCAGCGGAACCGCCAGCCCCTTGGCGCGCAAGGCCGCAATCCGCGCCAACGCCGCTTGCTGCCCGCCATTGTTAAACCCCATGCGGTTGATCACCGCCTGATCTTCGACCAAGCGAAACAAGCGCGGGCGCGGATTGCCATCTTGCGGCAAGGGGGTCAGCGTGCCGACCTCGACATATCCGAATCCGAAATGCGGCATCACATGGGCGACCCGCGCATCTTTATCAAAACCGGGGGCCAAGCCAACGGGGTTGGGGAAATGCAGCCCCGCAACATTGGTGGCCAATATACTGCTGGTCAGCGGCTGGCGCGCAGCAGGCATTTTCTCCAACGCATCCAGCGTCAGATTATGGGCATTTTCGCCGTCCATCTTGTGGATCAGCGGGCGGGCCAGCGCATAAGCGCCGTCAACAAGCGAAGCGATTAAGGACATGGTGCGGCATTGCGCCGCCCAGACCGCTATGGCAAGCCTTGATGCTTGGCCACATGCAAGATGAGAGAATATTGTGAAATCTTCCCCCACCGCCCGCACGCCCCGCACATCCTTGTTGCTGTCCGCATGTGTCTCGGCGCTTTTCTTATCCGCCTGCGCCCCCGCCAGCACGCAGGCTGGCCCCGAATCTCCCTCTGCGGCCCCCTCTGCCTCGGCTTCAGCCACCCTTCCGGCCAACCGCGACCTTGCGGAATTTTTGGACAAATTGGACCTTGCCCAATTGTCCACCAACCCCTTGGCCAAAACCATGCGCGGTATCCGCGACGATGATGACGGCAAATGGACCGACCCCAGCGACGAAGCCGCCGTGGCCCGCCACGCCTTGCAACAAGCCGCCGCAGCGGCCGCAAACAGCAGCTTTTCCGCCGACCAGTTGAATGACAATGACCGCCTGTCGCTGCGCCTCTTCGCCAGCGAAGCGGCGCGCACCGACCGGCTTTTCCCCTTCCGCAACCATGATTATATTTTTGAACAAATGAACGGGGTGCAAAGCCAAGCCCCCGCATTTCTGATCAATATGCACCGCATATCCAATGTGACACAGACCCAATCCTATATCCGCCGCTTGGCGGGCCTTGGCGATTTGCTCGATCAACAATCCGCCCAATCCGCCCAGCGCGCGGCGGCTGGCATCGCCCCGCCCAAATGGGTCTATGCCTATGTCATCTCTGACATCGACAATTTGAACCGCCCCGACAATGCGATGCTGCAAGATTTCACCGCCAAGTTGAACGCCCTGAACCTGCCCGACGCGCAAAAGGCCGATCTATTGGCTGAGGCCCATCAGGCATGGACCGAAAAAACATCGCCCGCCTACACGCGCCTGCGCGCCGAAATGGTCCGCCAACAAGCCAGCGCATCGACCGATGATGGCATTTGGCGCCTGCCCGATGGTGCGGCTTATTATGCCGCCCTGCTTGCCAGCTATACATCAACGGACATGACCGCCGCCGACATCCACGCCCTTGGCCACGCCGAAGTCACCCGCATCCATACAGAGATGGAGGGGATTAAGAATCAGGTCGGCTTTACCGGCAGCTTGAGCGAATTTTTCGCCCATCTGCGCGATGCGCCCCAATATTATCATACAAGCCGCGAAGCCTATTTGGCGGACGTCGACCGCTTCACCCGCGCGATGGAGGCCAAGCTCCCCGAATATTTCCATTCATTGCCCAAATCCCCCTTGGTCGTCAAACCGGTCGAGGCTTTCCGCGAAAAATCAGCGGGCAAGGCGTTTTACTCCTCCCCCTCGCCCGACGGGTCGCGCCCCGGAACCTATTATGTGAATCTCTATAATCTGCGCGACATGTCGAAAACGGAACTTGAGGCTTTGGCCTATCATGAAGGCGTGCCGGGCCATCATCTGCAACGCGCCATTCAAACCGAGTTGACCGACCTGCCCGCCTTCCGCCGCTTTGGCGGCTTCACGGCCTATACCGAAGGCTGGGGCCTCTATTCCGAACAATTGGGCAAAGATATGGGCTTTTATACAGACCCCTATAGCGACTTTGGCCGCTTGGCGATGGAACTATGGCGCGCCTGCCGCTTGGTCGTCGACACCGGCATCCACGACCAAAAATGGACGCGGGAACAAGCCATCGCCTATCTCAAACAAACCACACCCAACCCCGATGGCGATATTGAAAAAGCCGTGGAACGCTACATCGTCTTCCCCGGCCAAGCCACGGCCTATACCATCGGGAAAATCAAAATCATGCAATTGCGGGATCAAGCGCAACAAGCGCTGGGAGACAAATTCGACATCCGCGACTTCCATGATGTTGTTTTGCGGTCCGGCCCCGTTCCGCTTGATGTTTTGGACGAACGCGTAAAGCAATGGGTTCATTCGAAAAAATAATTCCACTGTAATCATCAAGCCAAATCATCTTGACTCTATAGAATTGCCATAGAAGCTATCCCCTTAGGTGCTGATAAAAAGCACTTAAGGGGCCGCATATGACAAAAGAAAAAATTCCATCTGTTGGAAATCCGTCCATCGATGCACGCGGCGCGCCCCGCGACGCCCCGAACAACATCATCCTATCGCCCGCCCCCCCCCCGCTCAGCCTCGAATATTTCGCGCCCGACGCGGACATCGCGGATTATGTTTCCACCTTCTATATCGCCCGCCTCAACCTTGCGGAATTTGACGAATTTGAACGCGCCGACCGCCCACAGGTCCGCTTCATGTCCCACCCCAACGGCCAATATATATTCGGCAATGGCGCCGCCTTCCCCGCCCCCCGTATCGCGATCATCGGCCCGACCAGCAGCACGGTTCGCGCGGTGCAACATGGCCCCACTTTGGTCATGGGATTTGGCCTACAACCCGCAGGCTGGGCCGCGTTGATGGGTGATGATGCGGACAAGCTGACCGACAAGGTGGTCGATGCCCTCGACAGCTTTGGCCCATGGATCAACAGCGTTGCCACCGCGCTGGAAACCGAAACAGATGATGCGGCGCGCGTGACCATTGCCCATAATTTGGTGCGCGCCATTTTGGCCCATGCCGAACGCGCGCCCATGTGGTTCATTCGCACCGTCGACACATGGCTGACCAGCACCCCGTCCCCAAAAGTGGCGGATTTGGTGGCCCAAGCCAAAATGTCCCTCCGGTCCATCGAACGGATGACCAAAATCTATTATGGCCTGACGCCCAGCATGTTGGCCCGCAAATATCGCGCTGTCCGGGCTGCTTCGCTGTTGGCGCGCGGCGAATCACTGGAATCGGGCGACATGGCCGACGCCTTTTACGATCAGTCGCACCTCATTCGTGAAATCAAACATTTTGCGGGGGCCACCCCCGGCCAGCTCCGCAAAGTATCGCCCTATATGATGGCCACCACCTTGGGCCGAAAATCGCTGCACGGCGTCGTCCCGCCCATTGTGTCCGAAACCTAAGAGCGTTCCGGAGAAAGTATTTTAATACATTATTTTTGTCGCATTCATGCAATTTCGCGCCCCCGCCTTGGGGCATAAGCGTCCTGCGACCCAGAGGGGCCTGATCTCTTCATCGAGTGACGCTCTTCAATCTGGCATCCAATCTTGCTTCGGCGATATTGGATGCCATTTTTTTTGCACGGCGCACCACCACCCTTGCGCAAAACACAGGCTGTTTCTATATAAGTGGAGTGATTTACTCCAGTTAAGAATCGTTCGCAAGTGCGAATGAGGGAAAAAATGCGACTGTCCAACCTTGCCGACTATGCTGTGGTGCTGATGTGCGCCGCCGCCCGCCAATGCGGGTCGGTGCCCTTACAAGCGCCCAAATTGGCGGAACAGACGCATATCCCCGGCCCCACCGTGCAAAAATTGGTCAGCCAATTGGCCCGCGCGGGCTTGCTGGTCGCCTCGCGCGGCAGCGGCGGCGGCGTCCGCCTCGCCCGACCCGCTGCGGCGATCAATTTGGCCGATATTATCGAAGCGGTGGAAGGCCCCATCGCGCTGACAAGCTGCATCGAAGAAGGCCGTCAGGACTGCGCCCTGCACAGCAGTTGCAAGGTCCAACCCCATTGGCCCGCCGTCAATGGCGCGGTTCGCGGGGCCTTGGCCAATATTAGCGTGGCCAGCCTGATAACACCGGCCACGCACCCAATGGGTGATCCCCATGGGCATAACCCTCTCTCCCCCTCACCCGTCTCAGCGCCCGTTTCTGGCGATGCAGCGGCAAGGATATAGCTATGACTGATCATCCCGAAACGACCGTCCCCGAAGGAAATATCAGGGATCAAGCCGCATGGGATGCGGCTGACCGCGTTGCTGATTATGAACATGGCTGGTCCGCCGACATCGAAACCGATTTCGCGCCCAAGGGTTTGACGGAAGACACGGTCCGATTCATCTCTGCCAAGAAAAACGAACCCGAATGGATGCTGGAATGGCGTCTGAAGGCGTTTCGTATGTGGCAGATGATGGAATGCCCCGATTGGGCCAAGCTCAACATCGCGCCCATCGACTATCAAGACGCTTATTATTATGCCGCGCCCAAGGCCAAGCCCAAGCTCAATAGCTTGGATGAAGTCGACCCCGAAATCTTGGAAGTCTACAAGAAGCTCGGCATCCCCATCGAAGAGCAAAAGGTGCTGGCAGGCGTTGAGGGCGCACGAAAAGTCGCCGTGGACGCCGTGTTCGACAGCGTATCCGTCGCCACCACCTTCCGCGAAGAATTAAAGCGCGCGGGCGTGATCTTCCTGTCTATTTCCGAAGCGATCCGCGAATATCCCGAATTGGTGAAAAAATGGCTCGGCAAGGTTGTGCCGATGCAGGATAATTTCTTCGCCACGCTCAACTGCGCGGTCTTCTCGGACGGCACTTTTGTTTATATCCCAGAGGGCGTGCGCTGCCCGATGGAACTCAGCACCTATTTCCGCATCAACGCGGAAAATACCGGCCAGTTTGAACGGACGCTCATCGTGGCGGATAAGGGCGCTTATGTCTCCTATCTCGAAGGCTGCACCGCCCCGATGCGCGACGAAAACCAGCTTCACGCCGCTGTCGTGGAATTGGTCGCGCTGGATGATGCCGAGATTAAATATAGTACGGTGCAAAACTGGTATCCCGGCGACAGCGAAGGCAAAGGCGGCATCTATAATTTCGTCACCAAGCGGGCGCTCTGCCAAGGCAAGCGCAGCAAAGTGTCATGGACACAGGTCGAAACCGGCAGCGCGGTGACATGGAAATATCCCAGCTGCGTGCTGAACGGCGATGATAGTGTGGGCGAATTTTATTCGGTCGCCGTCACCAATAATTTCCAGCAAGCCGACACCGGCACCAAGATGATCCACAATGGCAAGCGCACTCGCTCGACCATCGTGTCCAAGGGTATCAGCGCGGGCAAGTCGAACAACACCTATCGCGGAATCGTCCGTGTGGCCCCCACCGCCGAGGGCGTCCGCAACTTCACCCAGTGCGACAGCCTGCTGCTCGGCGATCAATGCGGCGCGCATACCGTGCCTTATATCGAAGTGCGCAATCCATCCGCCACGGTGGAACATGAAGCAACGACCAGCAAGATCAGCGATGATCAGCTCTTCTACGCCATGCAGCGCGGCCTCGACCAAGAACAAGCCGTGGCCTTGATCGTCAATGGTTTCGCCAAAGAAGTGCTGCAACAACTGCCGATGGAATTTGCCGTCGAAGCGCAAAAATTGCTGGGTATCAGCCTCGAAGGATCGGTCGGCTAATGAAAAACATCGCTCTCCTCGCCAGCCTCGGCCTTGCGCTTGGCGCATCCAGCGCGCTGGCCGCTGCCCCCAAAGGCGCCACCAGCTTCCCCGCTGAATTGCGCGGCAATTGGTATGAAGCAGATAATCATATCATCCCCATGTGCAACAATGAGGACCAAGGCCTGCTGCAAATCGAGGAGGATGAATTCACCTTCCCGCTTGAGGTCGGCAAGCTCATCCGCATTACCGAAAAGCCGATCGATCAATATCGGGTCGAATTTTTCGAACATGTCGTCACCGATGGCCCAGACATGCCGCGCGCCAATTACCGCCGCCACACATGGACCCTCAGCCATGACGGAGAGCATCTGAATATCGTCGCCAAGGGCATGACGCTCGACCTCTTCCGCTGCCGTCCGCAGCCCACCGAATGATGGCGCTTTTGCGCTGACGCTGAACTGATACGGAAAAGAAAAAACATGCTGCACATCAACAATCTCCACGCCACCGTAGCGGACAAGCCGATCCTCAAGGGTCTGGACCTCAAGATTAACGCGGGTGAAATTCACGCCATCATGGGCCCCAATGGCGCGGGCAAATCGACCCTATCCTATGTGCTGGGCGGCCGCCCCGGCTATGACGTGACGGACGGCAGCGTGGAATTTGCGGGCGAAGATCTGCTGGAAAAAGAAGCCTTTGAACGCGCCGCTGCGGGCCTGTTCATCGGTTTCCAATATCCCGTTGAAATCCCCGGCGTATCCAATGTGCAATTCTTGCGCGAAAGCCTGAACAGCCAGCGCAAGCTGCGCGGCGAAGAACCGCTGTCGGGCGGCGACTTCCTGAAACTGGCCCGCGAAAAGGCGGGTTTGCTGAAAATGGATATGGAGATGCTGAAGCGTCCCGTAAATGTCGGCTTTTCGGGCGGTGAAAAAAAGCGCAACGAAATGGTGCAAATGGGCATCCTCGACCCCAAACTCGCCATCCTCGATGAAACCGACAGCGGCCTTGATATTGACGCGCTGCGTATCGTCGGCGAAGGCATTAACGCCATCATGCGCAAGCCTGACAAGGCCGTGCTGCTCATCACCCACTATCAACGCCTGCTTGATTATGTGCAGCCCGATTTTGTGCATGTTTTGGCCGCTGGCCGCATCGTCAAATCGGGCGGTCCAGAATTGGCGCGCGAACTTGAAGAACATGGCTATGCAGAGGTTGTGGCCTAATGAACGCCCTCGCTCTCCCCACCCGCAAGTCAGAGGAATGGCGCTATTCCGATCTGGATGCGCTCGCCACATTATGGCCCCTGCCTGCTGCGGAACAGATCATCGTCGCGGCGGGTGACAGCTTCGAACGCGCCATCATCCTGAATGGCAGCAGCGGCGAAGCGAATGTCCAGCAAATCGACCTTATACTCGAAGCCGGCGCAAAAGCCGCCGTCTATGCCCTGAACATTGGCGGCCAATATGGCCGTATCGAACTCAATGTCACGATGAAGAAAGACGCAGATTTCAAGCTGGGCTGCGCACAAATTGGCGGCGGCGATCAAAATATCGAACTGGTCACCACCGTCACCCACGCCGAAGAAGGTGGCACATCCAGCCAAATCGTCCGCAATGTGCTGGGCGGCAAAGCCAGCGGAACCTATCTCGGCAGGGTCGCGGTCGCGCGTGGTGCCCAGCAAACGGACAGCGTGCAAGACGTCAAAGCCATGCTGCTCGACCGCACCGCCACGGCTAACGCCAAGCCAGAGCTGGAAATTTACGCCGACGACGTCAAATGCGCCCATGGCTGCGCTATTGGCGAACTCGACGCCATGGCGCTTTACTATCTGCAATCGCGCGGCCTCGCGCCAGCGGACGCCAAGCGCCTGCTCATCCAAGCCTTTGTCGCCGGCGCTTTTGATGGCGCAGCCGATGAAGAAAAGCTGCAAACACTGGCGCTGGCCAAACTCGGCGAATTGGTCGCATGACCCCCTCGGCTCCCCTTGACGCCTCGCCCCTCTATGACGTGAACGCCGTCCGCGCCGATTTCCCCGGCCTTGCGGGCGGCTGGCACTATCTCGACACCGGCGCAACGGCACAAAAGCCGCAAGCCGTGATCGACGCCACCGTCAACGCGATGGGCCGCGATTATGCGACCGTGCATCGCGGCGTTTATGCCCGCTCGGCGGACATGACTTTGGCTTATGAAAAGGCCCGCCGCACCATCGCCGCCTTCATCGGCGCGAAGGAAGACGATATAGCCTTCGTGCGCGGCGCGACCGAAGCAATCAATCTGGTCGCCTATGCCAGCCCCGAAAAAGGCCGCGTGCTGCTGTCCCAATTGGAACATCACAGCAATATCGTGCCGTGGCAATTGGCTGGCTGGCAGGTGGACGTCTGCCCCCTCACCCCAGACGGCGCCATCGATTTGGACGCCGCCGAAGCGATGATCACGCCGGACCATAAAATGGTCGCCTTCGCCCATGTTTCCAACGTGCTAGGTAGCGTCCTCGACGTCCCCCGCGCGGCCGAAATCGCCCATGGAGTCGGCGCAAAATTGCTGATCGACGGCTGCCAAGCCGTCCCCCGCATTTCGGTGAATGTCGAAACTTTGGGCGCAGATTATTATGTCTTTTCAGGACATAAGCTCTATGGCCCAACCGGTATCGGCGCGCTATGGGGCCGTAAACTTTCTGAACTTCCGCCATGGCAAGGCGGCGGTTCGATGATCGACCGCGTAACCTTCGACAAAACCACCTACGCCCCCGCCCCCACCCGTTTCGAAGCCGGCACCCCCGCGATCATCGAAGCCTTGGGCTTGGCCGCAGCGGTGGATTATGTGTCGGCCATCGGCATCGACAAAATCCATGCCCATGAAGGCGCACTAGTCGCCAATCTGCGCGAAGAATTGGCCCGCCGTAACAGCATCACCTTGTTCGGCCCCGCCAACAGCGCGGGTATCGTCAGCTTTGCAATGGCGGGGGTCCATCCCCATGACATTGGCACGATTTTGGATGAAAACGGTGTCGCCATCCGCGCTGGCCATCATTGCGCCCAGCCGTTGATGGATCATTTGGGCGTCCCCGCCACCGCGCGCGCCAGCTTTGGACTATATAGCAACGCCGATGATGTGGCGGCTCTGATCGAAGGCCTGAACAGGGTCGAAAGGATTTTCGGATGAGTGAAGAACGTAGCTTCAAAATCGAAGAGGTAGCCAGCGTCGACGCGCCGCCCAAGGCCCCTGCATTGGACAAAGCCGCCGCAGACCCCGCAGCAGCCGCTCCCGCTGAGCGTCAGCGTGATTATCTCGCAGGCTTTTTGGCCGCCAAGCCCGAACCCGTGGACCCCCACGGGGTCGGCGGCGACCTGTATGAAGCCGTCATCGATGCGCTGAAAGAAATTTTCGACCCCGAAATTCCGGTCAATATCTATGATCTTGGCCTGATTTATAATGTCGAAATTAATGACGGCCATGCGTTGATCACCATGACGCTGACCACCCCGCATTGCCCTGTGGCCGAATCCATGCCGGGCGAGGTTGAACTGCGCGTCGGTTCTGTGCCCGGCATCGGCGATGCCGAGGTGAATTTGGTTTGGGACCCGCCATGGAGCCCCGCGAATATGAGCGACGAAGCCCGTCTTGAACTGGGTATGCTCTAGGGTCAGAACCCTAGAATCATGGGCGGCGGTTGGTTTTTGCCAGCGCCGCCCCATATTATGAAGACCCCGCGCCATGTGGGGGGAGAATGACAATGACCGACACCAAAACCCGCACCCGCCCCGCCGCTGTCACCCTGACCGCGAATGCCGAGGCCCGCATCGCCAAATTAATGGCCGATGCCCCTGCGGATGCCATTGGTGTGCGCTTGTCCACCCCGCGTCGCGGTTGCTCTGGCCTGGCCTATTCCGTCGACTATGTGTCCGAAGAAGTGAAATTTGACGAGAAAATCGAAACCAGCGGCGGCCTATTCTATATCGACGGCGCATCGGTTCTCTATTTGATCGGCAGCACAATGGACTGGGTCGAAGATGATTTCACCGCTGGTTTCGTCTTCAACAACCCCAATGCCAAGGGGGCCTGCGGCTGCGGCGAAAGCTTCACCATCTAACACGCTATTCCTATTCCCCCTCGCCTGTGCCGATTAGCGGCAC